>JBBQJC010000014.1:0-65562 GCA_038325515.1 Gemmatimonadales bacterium
GAGGAGGGCGCGCGCCTGCTCGCGCACGCTCTGCTGCGTGTTGCTGGCGAAGGAGTCGATCGCGACCAGCGCGGCGACGCCGAGGGAGATGGACGACATGTAGAGCAGCAGGCGACGGCGTGCCGTGCGGCTCTCCTTCCAGGCGAGGGCGAAGAGGGGACCGGGCCGCATCAGACGGCGGCCGCGGGGGATGTGGCGCGCTCGGTCTCGGGGCCAGCGCCCGCGGAAGGCCCGTCGCTCACGACGACGCCGTCGGCGAGGCGGATGATGCGCTGTGCTCGGCCCGCGAGGGCGAGGTCGTGGGTGACCAGGATGATCGTCGTCCCCTGCTCGCGGTTGAGCGTCTCGAGCAGCTCGACGATGCGCGAGCCGGTGGCGGTGTCGAGGTTGCCGGTGGGCTCGTCGGCGAAGAGCAGGGTGGGGGCGTTGCTGAAGGCGCGGGCGATGGCGACACGCTGCTGCTCGCCTCCCGAGAGTTGATTGGGGAAGTGATGGACGCGGTCGCCGAGCCCGACGCGGGCGAGGAGCTCGCGGGCGCGCTCCGGGGCGCCCGAGTCACCGCGCAGCTCGAGCGGGACCTGCACGTTCTCCAGCGCGGTGAGGGTGGGGATGAGCTGGAAGCTCTGGAAGACGAACCCCACCTTGGCGCCGCGCAGTTGGGCCCTCTTATCTTCGGAGAGCGTAGAGAGGTCGGCGTCGTCCAGGAGCACCGTGCCGCTCGAGGGGACGTCGAGCCCGGCGAGGAGGCCGAGGAGGGTGGTCTTTCCGCTGCCCGAGGGGCCGACGATGGCGACGAACGCGCCGTCGGGAACGATGAAGCTCACGTCGCGTAAGACAGCGAGGCGGTGGTCGCCGCTCTGGTATTCCTTCGTCAACTGGCGGGCTTGGAGCATGGGAGCTGTGAAGAGGGCGGAACTGCTGGGGGCAGGGGCACTGGCGCTGGCGGCGCTCCTCGCGTGCGAGGGGGCGCCGGCGCGCGACGGTGCCGCGTCGACAAAGCCCGCGGCGGGGCAGGAAGGTCCCGCGACGTCGAACCCTACGGCGGCGGACCGGCGGACGATTCTCTTTCTCGGCACCTCGCTGACGGCCGGCCTCGGGCTGGATCCCGACAGCGCCTATCCGCAGCAGCTCCAGCGAAAGATCGACGAGAAGGGGCTGCCGTACCAGACCGTGAATGGCGGGGTGAGCGGAGAGACCAGCGCCGGCCTGCTGCGGCGGCTCGACTGGGTGCTGCAGCAGCCCGCGGCGCTGATCGTCGTGGAGACCGGAGCGAATGATGGGCTGCGGGGGCTGGACCCCGCCACCACGAAGGCGACGATCGGCGCGGTGCTGGCGCGGATCCGGAAGGAGCGGCCCGAGGCGAAGCTGGCGCTGGTGCAGATGGAGGCCCCGACGAACATGGGGGTGCAGTACACGCGGGCGTTCCGCGCGATGTATCCCGAGCTGGCGAAGCAGTACGGGGCGACGTTGCTCCCCTTCCTGCTGGACCGGGTGGCGGGGGTGCCGGCGTTGAACCAGGGGGACGGGGTGCATCCCAATCTCGGGGGGGAGGGGATCGTGGCTTCGAACGTCTGGCGGGGGATCGAGCCGTTGCTGGGGCGGTGACGGGGTTTTCGGTTTTTCGATTTTTCGGTTTACGGCCGGCCTCGGGCGGGCTCCTGGCGTCCCGGGGCCGGCCGTAGACCGAGAAACCGTGAACCGAAAAACCGTAGTTCAGTAGTTGCTCCGTCCTTCAGAATGTGCTAAATTCATAGGCTGTTCCACTTTACGCACATTTCTGCAGGGGTCTCTATGGCAGTGCCGGCCACGCAAATTCGCCGCGGGATGGTCATCGTCTTCGAGGGCGAGCCCGTGCGCGTCGTCGAGTTCCGTCACCACACGCCGGGCAACCTGCGCGCGATGGTGCAGGCGAAGCTGAAGAGCCTCAAGAACGGCAACAGCTTCGACCACCGGTTCCGCGCCGCCGACTCCATCGAGCCGGCGTTCATGGAGACGCACGAGCTGGAGTACATGTACGACGCGGGCGGGACCTACCACTTCATGAACGCCTCGAACTACGACCAGATCGAGATGGAAGAGGAGGCGCTCGGCGACAACGCGCCGTGGATGCAGCCCGGGATGAAGATCCAGGCGGAGTTCTATGACGGGAAGCCCATCGGGGTTCGCCTGCCGAACTCGATGACGCTGACGATCGTCGAGACCAATCCGGTGATGAAGACGGCGACGAAGACGGCGAGCAGCAAGCCTGCCAAGCTCGAGAACGGGGTGATGGTGAACGTCCCCGAGTTCGTGGGCACGGGGGACAAGATTCGGGTCAACCCCACGACGGGCGAGTACATCGAGCGGGCGAAGGAAGAGCGGTAAGGCGGTCGGGGGCGGGGGATCGGGAAGGCCGGGGGCGCTGGGCAGTTGAAAAGGCGCGCTCGGCTGATTACAATCAACGCTCTCTACGGCGGTGACGGCGTAGTGCGCCGCGCGGGCAGCGGTGACCACGGTGACTATAGCTCAATTGGTTAGAGCACCGGACTGTGACTCCGGGGGTTGCGGGTTCAATTCCCGTTAGTCACCCCTTAGTTCGAGGGAGCGTCGCTCGGCGAGCTGCGGGCGAATGCGGAGCGAATCTCCCGGCGGTTTTAGGTCCGTAGCTCAATTGGTAGAGCACCGGTCTCCAAAACCGGCGGTTCAGGGTTCGAGTCCCTGCGGGCCTGTGCGGTTGGTTGACAAGTGAAGGTTGCAGTGCAGGACCGTGCCGGCGTCCCCGCCGGCAGGGAAGGCCATGGCGCTATCGTCTAGGGGACTAGGACACGGCCCTCTCAAGGCTGGAACACGGGTTCGAATCCCGTTAGCGCTACTTGAATGGCCCGTTCGTCTATCGGTTTAGGACGGCACCCTTTCACGGTGCAGAGACGGGTTCGACTCCCGTACGGGCTATGACGTCGGGTGGATGTCGATAGATTCACGGGCAGTGACGCAGGTGAACGACCGCGGTGACACGCGGTGTGGGAGATCGGATTCGGGGGTGTTCTTCGGAATGCTTCGCGAGCCCCGATTGTGTGAGGGGCCGTAGCTCAGTTTGGTTAGAGCACTCGACTGTCACTCGAGAGGTCGCGGGTTCGAGCCCCGTCGGCCCCGTTGGATAGAGCAGGTGAGAGCAGGTGATTTGTGGAAGGCCTCGTTGTATGGCACGCCCTGGTGGTGAAACTGGTAGACACGCAGTCTTGAGGAGGCTGTGCCGAAAGGCGTCGCGGTTCGAGTCCGCGTCAGGGCATGCGGATATTTTTTTGACTTCTTGGTGTACGAGCTCGAAGTTGCCACAGTAGCTCAGGGGTAGAGCACTCGATTCGTAATCGAGCGGTCGTGAGTTCAATTCTCACCTGTGGCTCTCAGGGGAAGATCCCCAGGTTGGTCGTGTGACGGCGCCGTGATGGTGGGAGGCGCCGGGAAGTACGGTCGAACACTGCGGGCGTAATTCAGTTGGTAGAATGCCAGCTTCCCAAGCTGGACGTCGCCGGTTCGAGTCCGGTCGCCCGCTCCTTACGTATCAACGACTTACAGCGCCGTCGGAATCAACGATTCCGGCGGCGTTCTCGTTGGTGCCCACGGCGGTGCCCACGGCGCTCGTGACGGCGCCGCCGAAATGCGCGAGCACCGCGTCACGAAGGGCCTCGGGGAGCAGCGCGAGAAGCGCGTCGGACGACGCCGGGATTCCCTCGGGCCCCATCTTCTCGCCCGCACGCCACGCGCGACGGACGGCGGCCGTCGCCTCCATGAGCAGTTCGTCCTCGCGGTCCTGGTAGGTGTCCTCGCGAGTCGTCGATCCCGCCGTCCAGCCGCCAAGCTTGTCGAGGACGCGGCGGTCGCTCGTGTAGTTCGGCGCGGCGTCCGTCGCGACGCGACGCAAGCCGTACCAGGCGCGCCCCTTGACCGGCGTGACGCCGGCTGCCACCTCGAGCGCGTGAAACGCCTTGCGTAGAGCGTCGCGCGTGAGGGGCGACTGACGCGCGCGCTCGACGCTCGCCGCACCTCGCACGAGCTTCCCGCTCGGCAGCAGGTGGTAGTCGGTGCGCTTGTTCCCGGCTACGTACTCCCTCTCTGCATCGACGAGCACCGTCTCAAGTGCGCGGTCGACCGCGACGCGCTCTTCAGGGGTGAGAGCGAGCTTCTCACCCGTCTTCTTACCTTTCCCATAAACGGTGAACGCGCCGTGCGGCGCCGTCGCCGTCCGCGAGAGATCGAGCTGCGAGCGACGTGATTCTCCGACCTGGCCGAGACGCATCTCTGCGCCCAGCTCCACGGCCAGCTCGATGCGAGGGTCGAGGTTGAGTAAATGCGCCCGCGCGTCGAACAACGGCGCGTCGTCTGCGGACTCCGGCGTGTCGACTGTTGCGAGGGCGGTGCGCGCACGGTCATCGAGCAGCACGCGCACGCTAACCGTGTCGGTGGTCCCGTCGCGACGCTCTCTCGAGACTTGAAGGCGCAAGGCGATGGCGCGGCCCGTGTGGTCACGTACGATGTTCTGGCGGGTGGCCGTGGCCAGAGCCCGATGGCCGCCACCCTCGGTCAGGCGCAGCAACTCGCGATAGCGAAGACGCTCGGGATTCCAGAGAGATGAGAAAATGGCCTTGGCCTCGGCAAGGGTGTGCCGGGGTTTGTTCACCTGCACGGGCTGCTTCGTCTTTTCCTCCCATTCCTGCACGTACGTCTTTCGCCAGCCCTTGACCGGAACGGCGGCGTTTGACGCGATGTGCTCCCACTTCCGAAGCCAGGAGGCGACCGAATACAGCGCGTCGATCACCACCTCGGCGCGGCGGGGGCCGAACTTGTCAGGGTCCTTCCGGTGGATGTCGGCCATGCGACGCCAGAGCCGGACGACGTCCTGCAAGCCCAGAGTTGCCCAGGTCTTCTCGGGGTCGAGCATCCCTGGAGTGAACAGGATGTCACGAAGCGTGTGCATGTCGGCGTAGCGCCGAGACTCGGTCGAGGCGTACTTGCCGTTGTCCTCGTTCAGGGCGAGCTCGAAGCCCTGCGCAAGCGTCAGCGTCGCCTGAGTGAGGCCGGTGACCGGCTGCTCGACCGACGAAGGGGCCACCGGTCCGACAACCGCTGGCAGGCCAGCGATCAGCCGCGCGTTGAGGGTCTTGAGCTTGTCGTGGACCTTTTTCTCGAGCTTCGGGTCGACCTCACCGCCGGACTCTGGTCGGACGCGCATCTTCAAGTGCGTCCGCGCTCGCTTGTCCCGGCCGGGCTTCGCCGGGTCGGTGTAGCGCACCTGGATGGTGCCCCCGAGTTCGAGCTCGCGGGCGTACACGGTGTGCGGCGGCTGACCGAAGCTGAATGTCCACGTGCGCGCCTTTCCACCGTGGCGGCCCTTCGACTGAAGGGCCACCTCCGTCGTCTCGTCGTCAGTCGAAGTGGTGGTCACGCGGCCTTCCCTGCACCGCGGGTGAGCATCCACGCGTTATAGGTGGGCCAGTGGATGAGCCACGAGCGCTTGCCTTTCGGCACCGCCCCCGCGACCTCCTTGAACTCGCGGCACTCCTTTGTGACGGTCGACAGACCCTTCGTCGTCTTCGCCGCTACAGCCTTCGGAGGGAGCCATACGTCGGCGCGACGGGCTTCGTCCAGCGCGCGGGCGAGGTCGTCACGATGACGAATGAGCGTCGGAAGCTCGCCAGAGCCCGGGAGACGGTCCTTGATGTAGGAGATGTCGCGGCTCAGTGCCGAGAGTAGCACCTCGATGGGGGCGGCTGCCACGAGGCTCGCCGTGGTGAGGCTGGCACCAGCCGTCTTCCGGCGGGTGGAGCTAGAGGTGGTGAGCATAGGAGGCATCGCTTCAGGAGGGCCGGTGGGGGAGGACTGGCGACAGGGTAGTGGGGCTGAGACCCCGTCGAGTACCCTGGTCTTCGGTGAGTCTGGGATCAGGCCGGAAGGGCCTTGGCACAGCGTGGCGCACGTGCCGCCCTCCCCGGTAGCTCACCCGCGCGCTGCATCGGTGGGGCTCGCGGACTCTCCGAGGAGGGACGGAGCGCCACCATACCCGATCGGACCGGGAAGCCAATAAATCCCGGCGGGTCTCGTCATCGCGGTCGAGCCCGCTGACGGCCCCGGGGCGGAAGGAGGGCGGGGGGGCCGCTCGAAGGACCGTCCGACTGGTGGCTGGCTGGCTCTTCGACCGCCGAGTCGGTGAGGGCGCGGAGGCGAGTCTCCATCCTGTCTTGCGCCTCAGGCCGTTCGCGGATGACCGTCGAGTCTACCCGAGCCTGGGTCGGGCAGTCGAGGTGGCGTACCTCTACCACGTGATGCGGGCCGCCGAAGCCGAGAATCGCAGCCCGGCGGCAGGCAGCACGCAGATGAGCTCCCTCGGCTAGTTCGTCTTCACTCACGTGAACGAGCGTGTGGAAGACACCGCCAGGGCGGAGCGTCGGGGAGGTGCACTGGAGAAACACGCGGAACGCAGGCACTGAGCGGGAGGCGAGGAGTGAGGGACCTCAACCACTCGTACTCGCTACTCCGAGCCCGCTCCAAGTCATCCTCGCCCTGCTCAGCGCGTCGCCCCCGGCCGTTCTTGTGTGCGCGTGGCCGCGTACCAGCAGGATGGTCGTTACGCGGAAACGATCTTCACGGTGGTTTCACCGGTCGAACACCGGAGACCCTATTCTGGGGTGATCGCGCAACGCCGAATGCCCTCGGCGACGACGGCGTGACGAAGGGCGTCCCACTCGTCGACACCGACGTAGCCACCACCATCGGGAGAGTCATCGACAGCATTGTCCGCGGCCGCGAGCTCCGTGAGGCGCTCGAGGCCCACGGCGAGGACGGAGTCGTGCTGCTCAGGCGTCTCGACCGGCCCGAGCTCGGCCCAGACGGGCCTGACGCGATCTGCGATGGGCGGGAGCGCGATCCAGACGGGGATGAACGGGGGAACGGTGCCTTCGAAGCTGATAGTCGGGCGCGGGTATTTGTTGCGCATGTGGGAGTGTCTCGGTTGAGGTGTGCGACGACTGAAGTGCCCCCGCGCCCTACCATACCCGGCCCACATCAACACCTGCAAATCAACCACGTGGAGCGACTGGAAAACGTGTTGAAATCGCGATGTCGGCGATGACGTCACTATCATCGGAAGTCGCGCAGCGCCACTGCGGTATCACCGCTCGATGCGCTGCCGCCCGTGGTGTCAGCCGCGCGCCACGAGCGCTTGGGCGGACGGTGCTCGACCTTCGGCCTCACTCCTATGAGGGGCATAGACGCGGGATGTGCCTTCTTGTGTCGTCTTCGGGTATGGGCGAGCGGGCCGTGGTGGCCGCATCGCACGACTACCGGGTGCCATCCGCTTGCCGGAAAAGGGCTGGCGCGCGTTCGCGTTTGGCGCGCGCGGCACCCGAATTCCCAGCGGAGTGCGTGCGCTTCCACTTGCCGGGTGCCGGAAGACCCCATCAGCGTGGCAGTCAGGGAGCGATTCCGCTTCGGTCTTCCACCCTCAACCTCCGCCCACATGAAGTCCAAGGTCCACGCATTACTCACCGCTCTGCCCAAGAGCCCATCGCCTGCCGACCTCCAACCTGTCGTCGATCAACTCGCAAGGGCGTGTTCAGAGCGCACGCAGTGGAGGAAGAGCATCGCGATGCACCTCCGCAACGCGAAGGACGCTGCTCCCGCCTCCATCCTCCAAGAGATCTGGCGACGCGCCAACGAGGCTCTCGAGAGCGGTGCGGTGATCAAGCCAACGCCGACACGCCAAATCACTGGCGCGCTCGTGGACATCAGCGAGGCCGCCATGGTGCTCGGACTTCAGCGCGAGACGCTTACCGAGCGAGTCAAGCAGGCGAAGTACCGCTACCTGTATGGATGGCCTTTCTGGGACGGCCATCAGTGGTGGTTCTCCACCCCAGCGATCGACCCGGCCGCGCGTGCCGAGTTCCTTGCGCGCCTCCCGAAGCACGAGCCCGATGCACACGTCGCGATGCTCCCGTCCTGGTGCTCGTTACAGACGTTGGTGGGAGATGCGCCCAACGCCCTCTTCCCCGCTCCGTAGTAGGACATCTCACGGGGAGGATCCCCCGTGACTGCGTCCGACAACGTGGTATCGCCCAGAAGCACGGCGTTCTGCCCCCATATCGTGGAAGTGCTTGCAGAACATCGACTTCGTCCCCGCAATGAAGTAGGCAAATGCCGATACCTACTCTGGATATGGCTCGACAATCCGCTCCCACGAACACGCCGGGTAGAGTGCCAACATCAAGCCGTTTCTGCACATCCAACCAACTTCTGCCCAGAACCGCCCGGCCACCCCCTTACTACAGTCCCCTCGCCTCCCCCTTCGATGTCGATCCTGATCGTCAATCCCAATCCGATTCATCCCGCACTCGAGCGCGCGGCCATCGCCGCCTGGAGCGGCGAGCTACCCTTCAGCCAACGTGCGCTCGCCGACGCGCTCGCGCCGGAGCTGGCAGAGGATCCAGCCCACGTCGCACAGCGGCTGCCGCACTACCTCGACGTGCTCGCTCGTCAGGGCATCTACACGAGCCAACGCGCCCGCTACGGCGCGAAAACGCAAGGCGCCGGACATCTCGGAAGCCCTCAGTGCTTTAACTGGTCGCCTGTGGCCCCTGAAGACGCGACGCTGCGACACGCCGTCGAACCCTTTCTCGCAGACGAGAGCGTGGCGGAGCACCGCAAGCACGCGCTGCGCTCGGCGCTGCGGTTCGGCCTCGAACTGCCGACCAAATGCCCGGATGACGCGCTGTTGAAGGCGTGCGATGGTGTGCCGGCGGCCGAACTCTACACGCTGCCGAGGCGCGTCCACGACGCCGCGCTATCACGGCCGGAGCCGCTGTCGAAGCAGACGGCGCAGAACCACCGCTCCGCCATCCGCGGCGCCATGCGTTACGCCGCCGAGCGGCGCCTCATGCCCGTCGTCTTCCCGCAGCTCTGGGCGGATAACGCGTGGGCGCGCGACAAGGACCGCTGGTTCCCACTCTATCCTGACGGACCCACGCCACAGAGGATCATGGCCTGGCGCTGGGCGTGGACCGCCTTCGGTGAGACGCTCGCTGACATGCGCCCCGACCTGCCGAACGAGCTGACGTCGGTCACGCGCGAGATCGCCGATGCGGTCATCACGCGCATGCAGATGCAGGATGGTCGTTATGCGCTCGGCTACCAGGCGCGTGGGGCGTTTCGATTCCTAGCGGAACAGCACTACGTCGGACCCTTCGCAGAGTCCTCACCGGCAGACGTCTTCCTCGTACGGACGCCATCGGGCCCCCGGCCAGCGCTGTATCTCCGAAGCGCAACGGGCGCTGCCGGCGACGGCGACTGGGACGCGTTCTTCGGGCTGTTGGCTGAGCACGGACTGCCCGCGGAACTGACAGAGTTCCTGAACTGGTACCGGGAGTACGTGACGTTGCCGGGGATGAAGATCATTACGCGCCGGGACAAGTTCCCGCCTCGTCGAGGGCGTACTGTGCTCGACGAGAGCACGCTGAACGAGCGACTCGTGGCGCTGCGCGCGTTTCTGGGGGCAGCACTCTATGAGCTGAAGTCTCACGCCGATGCGCCCGAGCTCGGGCTGTCACTCGATCCCGCCACGCTCACCCCAGAGGTGCTCTTTGGGTCGAAGTTCTCAGCCATCTTGGGTGCCTTGGTCGCGTGGTGGACGGCCCGATCCGAGGTGTTGCCGCGCGGTGCAATGGGCAAGAGCAGCAGCGGAGCGCTCCGGCAGATGGTGATCGGCCTGGGGATGATGGCGCTCGCGCTGTATGAGCGACTGCGGCACCAGCGACGGACGCAGATCGCAACTGAGAGCACGGCGAGCGGCCAGGAGCGTGTGAACTGGCGCGAGGAAGAGCAGGCGCAGAAGACGCCTGTGGAGGCGGCGGCTTGGGATGCGTATCGCGATGCTGGCCAAATGGCGGACGCCTTGGTGGGGCAGGCGAAGGGGCGCAGCAAAGGAAAGCGGGCGAAGCGCAACAACGATTTCAAGGACATTCGCGAAATCGTCAAGAACACGCCGCCGTCGTATTGGATCGAGCTGCTCGGAACGATGGTCGCCGCGATGCGCAAGGCGAAGCGTGATCGTGCCGATCACGGCCACGCGTACCACGTGAACGTGCTGAACGCCTTCCTCCTCGGTGCACTCATCTCCACCGGCTGCCGCATCGAGGAACTCTGTCACGTGCGTCTGGACATCCAAGCCAGCCAGCTCACGACCAAGCGCATCATCCGGCTGCGGGCCATCGACCGCAAGAACGCCAAGGATCACGACGTGCTCGTGCAGGCGGCGCTGGTGCCCGACGACCTGTTGTCGGAGTACCTCGACCGCTCACGTCCTTGGTTCATCGCAGGTCGTTCGCTGGAAGAGAGCGACAGTCCGCCGCGATCATCAGGCTTCCGGAAGAGTGCTCCGCGGAAGCGCGGCGCGGTGGAGGCTCATGAATGGCTGTTGATTAGCACCTCGGGGCGCGAGTTCGGCTGCCGGGAGGAGAAGCCCGACGGGGCGGGGCGTCGAAAGACACCGTTCAAGCGGCGCTGCGCGCAGGCTGGACTGCGCTTCAAGGTGCAGATGTCCGCGGCGGCGCGGGAGGCGGGGATGCCGCTGCCAGAGCGCCGGTTCGAGTTCGGGCCGCACTCCGTTCGGGGCTCCTGCGGCTATGGCCTCTTCCTCCTCCACGGCGTGCAGAAGGCGGCGCACTACCTCGGCGACGAGGAGGACACGGTGCGAGACGCGTACTCAAGCATCAACGGCATCCACGTTGACGCGTCGTGCCTCGTGGGGCTCGACATGGGGCCGCAGTTGAACACGGAGCGGCAGATGGGAGCCCGACGGCCGACCGAGCGGGCTTCGCGTCTCTATGAGCTTGTCGATGCGTTGGAGAGAGGCGGGCTCGAAGACGCCGCGTTCCTGCGCGCCGTGGAGGAGGCGCTTGGTGCGTCGGTGGCGCGTCGGCAAGCCGCGTAACGCAGGCTTATTGTCCGGCGACGCGACGCGTTCTGGCGAGGTGATTGATGGTGCAATGCCGCTATTACCGCTTCGCGAAGAGGCGGCGCGCTAGTGGCACCTCCATCGAGGGCGGAAAGTCGGACGAGCTGCGCCGCGCGCAGGACCGGCTTCACGCGGAATCTACACCACGCCGTGTTTTGAAGGCGGCGAAACACGCCCGGTTCGGCGAGCAGTCGGCACACACCACAGCAGCAACTGCTTCCCGTGGCGGAGTAAGAGAGAGCAAGCGGAACGCGATCACTATCCTCGCGATCGCGACAATGCTGCCGCCGCCTCGTCCTCTCCGACGACGAGCAATCCACTGTACTCGACATAGTCGATCGCAGGAACGGTAGCCACTTGCTGCAGGCGATGAAGCAGGCGGAGGAGGAAGAAGATGAGGGAGGACTCCGGGGAACTACGCGTAACCTGCGGGGTGCCGGCGCTGTCGTAGATCACTTCGAAGCCGCCGTCGGACAGCGCGCACCCCAGATCAAGGCGCCGGGCGTCCGGTTGCTGTCCAAGCACCGTCTCGAACGCCTCCCCGAACGCCGGCGACCACCCGCTCTCGAAGGTGACAATGCCACCAAGCACGGGCTTGGGCGTAGTGCGCGCGCGTCCGGAGGCGTGGAGAAACTCGGCGCTCGTGCGGTGCAGCCGGCGCACAGATTCGATCTTCTCGCCGGCGTACTCGACCTGCTTCCGCGAGAGGTCTTGCTTGACTTCCAGCACGGCGTACACGCTCTCTGCGGGTATGTGTCGCCCTCCAGCAGTGTCGAGCAACACCGGACAGAACTGTCGATCGTGAATCACGATGTCGATCTGATCGCTGCGCTGCCCATCCGCGTCAATGACGAACGCGCGATCAGCTCGATAGCGCGCCGGAAGCCGCTTCTGCAGCATCTCGAGCCAGTGGAACTCCGTGCCGTCCCCCTTAGCCGTCGGGTGCTCGTGCACGGTCCTGACCTCGCTGAGGTCGGCGATCATCCGCTCCTGCTGGCTCTTGAACCATTCACGAGCCGTCGGATTGCGGATACGGGCGGAGGAAGGCGTGTCGCTCATCTCGAGGTCAGGAGAGTGGGAAGAGGGGGCCAAGGAGGTTCCGCCAAGCCCTCAGCGCGTCCCCTTGGAGGCCGCGGCGTGCGAGGTCGATGGCATGCGCTGCCTCGCGCTCCGCGGCGCGTAGCGCCCGCTCGGCGCTGGCTTGCTTCGCCGCATCCATGGCGTCGCTCACCGGCGGGCCGAGCCCAGCGGGGTCGTTCCATGTGTCATGAATGCGACCAGCCAGCGCCGCGAAGAAAAACTGCATCTCGCGCGCGCGCTCCCCACCGTAGCCACCGTGCAACACTTCCAAGGCCATGACCTCGATCAGGAATGATGGCTTGATCGGTTTGTCGTGGTGGTTGTTCCAGTATTTCATCATGCGCACGAGGCCCTTCCACTCGCTGCGGTACGCCAGCTGCGCGGCCACCGCCTTGTCGGCGTGCACTCGTGGGTTCGTCCTAGTCCAGCCACCCAACCCGCCGTTGGCCCCAAGGTCCGGGATCTCGTAGTCATCGCCGTGAGCGAACGCCGGAACGACGTCGAAGCTCACCACACGATAGTCGGTCCGGTCCTCAGCGTCTGGCTTGACCCCAAGCTCGATTCCGATGGATCGCCGCTGGCGCTTCACGCAATTGCGCCCGTACTTCGTCACCAGGGCGTCCTCAACGGCGCCCAGCAGCACGTCGGGCGACTTCTTCCGGTAATGCCGCTCGTCCTCACCGAGAACGAAGAAGATGTCGACATCCTTGAGCGGCTTCGTCTTGGTGTGCCGCGCGTAGGAGCCGGTCAGGAAGTCGTGCTCGATGTCGAACTTCTCATCCATGAGCGCGCGTATCTCCTGCTGTCGCTTGGATGCGTCCTTCTGTTCCTTCTCGTTGAGTTCCAGCCGGCTGCGGAACTTCGCGAAGGCATCCTCTGTGGTCAGCACATCATTACCTCGTTCGGTAGTAGCTCAGTCCACCACTTAGGCCGCTCGCCTCAACCGTGGTGCCGATCTGCTGCGCGACGAAGCCCGCCGTGGAGCGAAAGGTGGTCGTGGACCAGCCGGGTACATCGGGAGCGTTCTCCTCCAGGTCCACGATCACCGCGTAGCTCGCCGTCGAAGGAAGGACGCCGGCCTTCTTGATCGCGAAGCGGATCGCGTCGGTGTCGGTCCAGAACTGACCGTCGCCTCCGGTCCACTCATAGGTGATGTGGATGTCCCACCGGCCAACGAGCGCGTCACTCGACGGGTTGTAAACCTCGAGGACGATCGTCCGAAGATGGCCTGTTTCGATCCACCTACTGATGCCGCGGAGAAGGACTTCCCGGTCGCCGGCCAGCTTGTCCGGGGCCAGCCCGCTATAGAGGAGAATGTCCTTGAGGCTCTTGAGGATGTTGTCCGCGACGTAGGTTGTGGCGTGCGTGTACGAGCGAACAGAGACGGAGACGGTCATCGGTCGCGGCTCCTTAGCGGCGGAAGAAGGAGTCGCGATCGACAACGAACGGCGCAATGGCGCCGATGCGACCCGTTGACGTCTTGTCTTGCTCCTCATCCTCGGCCAGCTGTTGGCCGACGGCGCGTGCCGTCACGCGGTTGGAGACAGCCTTCAGGCTCCGCTGCACCCACTCGAGATCGTCGAGCAGGCACGGGATCGACATCCGCCAGTCGCCGTCGGTGGCCACGAAGCTGAGCGCGGACTCGCTCGATTCGTCGCCCTCGATCGCGTCGTCGCCGTAGAGGGCGTAAACACGGAGTCGAGGTCCGGCACCGTGGACCACTAGGGCGTCATCCGCGAGCGCCAAATCGGCGATGCAGCTGCATGCCACGCCGGCAATCGCAGCGAGTTCCCGACGAGCAGGGCTATCGACATCCTGGGCGATGAGGTCGACGATCAGCTCCCACGTGAGACTCGCCGACCGCTGCGGGACAGAGACGAAGGTGCGGGCGACGACGCTCATCGCGACCTCCGGATGCCGTCTCGGGCTTCGACCGCTTGCACCGTGTCTCGGGCTGCGTCCTGTAGCGCCCGTGCGGTGAGCTTTCCCGGATCCATCGCGACCTCTCGATCGCGCGCGCACGCCGCCACCACCAGTTTGCGCATGGCACGTCCGTCGAGTCCACGTGCTGCCCGAGCCACTCCCACAAGATCCGATGACCGGGCGAGGGACTTCAGCGTCGGGAACGCCTGCGACATTCCCTCGAGCGTGTGTCGAAGGATCTGTAGTCGGCCGTCCTCGTCGGGCGGCGGCACCGTAAGCACCAGATCTGCGCGCGACATGAATGCCGCGTCGATGGCCTGCGGGAAGTTGCTGGTGGCGATGAACAGAACGTGGGAATGCGACTCGGCGAGGTGGTCGAGTTGCACGAGGGCAGCGTCGGTGGCGCGATGGACGTCGATCGGGTTCGCCTCGAGACTGAGCTTTGCGCGGTCGGCGAGGATCGTCTCTACTTCGTCGAGCAGCACGATCGTCGGCCCGATCGCCGCCTGCTCGGTAATGGTGGATCCGAAGAGTTCCGTCACCGCGCGCTGTGTCTTGCCGAGCGAGCCGCTGGAGAGCGCGTGCGGGTCGACCTCGACGAACCGGAAGCCTACGTCCCCCTTGGCTCCGAGCATCTGGGCGGTGCGCGCGGCCAGCCCCTTGGCTAGGGAGGTCTTGCCAGTCCCAGGCTCGCCGACCAGAAGGATGATTCCGTGCATGGGAAGGACGCCGCGCTGTACGCTACCGCGCAACGTGAAGTTGAGCACCGCCTGTCCAAGCAGCTGATCCTTGAGCTCAGGCGCGACGAGGATCGCGTCCCAGAGCTCGAGAAATTCCGGATCCGGGAGGGGGCGGACGTCGGCGAGACCAGACGGTAAGGCCGTGAGCCGGGGGCGGCCTGCTACGGGTACCTCGCGATCACGCTGGTGGATAACAGGTCGCATGGCGGAGACGGACGGAGGGTAAGAGAGGCAGGTGATGGCGCGGCTACATGGCTGTCGTATCGAGTCGGTAACGTGTGAACTGGAGTAGCGCAGCTGACACTGTTCACCAAACAGTAAACAGAGAGGGCCTGCGGCGCAACCCTTCCGGATTGCGCTATACGACCGGCGGTTGCTCCACCGCGTACCCGCGGGACTCGAGGGCGATGGCCATCGCCTCGGTCGAGAGACCAAACACGTCTCGGAGCGGGAGATGCGCGCCAGCCGAGTGGCTGGCCAAAATGCGCGCGTGGCCGCGTCGATCGTGGGAGCGGTGCTGCCATTCCGGGGTACAGCGAGCGACGACGGGCATACCGAAGCGCGCCAAGAATTCCGCTCGGATCACATCGGTGTCGATCAAGAGGTCGACCGCAAAGCGGTTGGCCTGCCATTCCTCCCTGCGAACCTCCCGCCGCGAGCCGTCGGGGAAGATCGCCTTGTTCAGTCCCACGAACTCGAACTCGTCGTCATCTCCCGCTCCGAACAGGCTCAGCTCCTTCGCCTTCGCGACGAAGATCGGACGGTGCAGAACCCAGTGTCCGATCTCGTGGGCCAAGGTGAAGCGCGCTCGCCCGGGTTGCGGATCGAGCTTCAAGGTTCGCGAGAGCATGATCCGGCGTCGCAGCGGCTGGGTCTTACCGAGAACAATCTCGTCTCCCTCCATCCCCAACTCGGCGTCGTCGTTGTACGACAGCTCTTCAGTTTCAGAAAGGAATGCCACCACCTCCTCGAGGTCGATGGCGCCGCCACGGTCGAGCCGCGCGCCAAAGGCGCGCTGCAGCAGTCTTCGCGCAGCGAAGTCGATCGCGCCGTTGGTGAGGAAGGGGAAATTCACCGCGCGTCACCCTTGGTCCAGCGCTTGAGGATGTCCTGCTGCTCCTTCTGACTCATTCCCTTCACCTTTCTGTACAGGGCGACCTCCAGCGCGCTCTTCGGGACGACATCGCTCGGCGTACGGCGAGCGAGCACGATCAGGAGGTCCGCGTCGAGGTCGAGCTTCTCGGCGATGGACCGAAGCGTGTCCTCGGCCACGGACGGCGACTCGTCGTCGCACTCCAATTGTGTGAGGAACCCGGGCGACTTCTTGATCTCCTTGGCCAGTTCGCGCAGCCCGAAGCCCTTGTCGGTCCTAGCGCTCCTTATGAGCCTACCGAGTTCAGAGGGCATGTTAGTCTCGTTGGGTGTTTAGTGAACGCTACACGCCCGCGGCGTATCGGGAAGGGGCAAGACAGCCTGAGGTGACGAGAAGTCGGCCCGTCGGGCAGTGATCGTGACCTGGTATAGTCCCGTGACTGGCTCTCGAAGCCGAAGACAACTTCCTTCGCGCCCGCTCCTCTACAGGAAATGCATAGAGAGTTCCTCGCCCAAGCGGTCGAGGTCGCGACCGAGCTTACCGCCCAACCGCCAAGAGCGCTGGTACCCGTTCGCGGCGAGCTGCTCGGCGATCGCAAGCGCATCCAGGTGCCGAGTTTTCCCCCGGAAGACGCGCCGCTGGCGCCCCGCATGCTCGCCCCGCGTGGCGCAGGTGAAGCCAAGAGCAGCCAGCCGCCGTAACTCCTGCTCAAGCGCAGATGGGATTCCGTTGCATGTGCTGCCCCAAGTGACGTCCAGAACCACTTGGCCCTTTTTGTCGTGGGTGGTGACCGTGGAGGGATACACGTGGCTCGAGGGTGCTTTGATCGTGGGGACGAATGTCGAGGACATCGAAGGAACTCATGGTGTGAAGGGAATGTGACCTGCGCCGTGCACCTACTACCAGTACCCGATTTGCCGCTCCGCCTCCAAACAGTGCGGCCGCGACGTCCGCGACGGTCAAACAGTGCGGTCGCGACGTCCCCGACGGTCTGGATGCCGCGTGCGCTCAGGGACCCAGCAAACCTCCCTGCGAGTTGATGTACTGCAGCAACGTCGAACCCCGCCGGTGCAGGCGTGCCGCGGCCAGCATCAGACCGTCCACGACCCAGTCCGGGCGGTTGACCGCGTGGTACATCCCGCGAAGGTGGTCCTTGTCGGACTCCATCAGACCATTCAGGTGCAGGAAACTGTGGTCGAACTGCTCCTGGAGGTACCGCATCTCAGGCCGGAAGGTCGGGGTGATCTGGTGCGACGGCTTAGTTGGTTTGAAACGAGGGAGCTGCTCGGGATCGAGTTCGCGAGCAGGGTGCTTGAGATAGTCGACCACCATCGCCGGCAGGGACTTCTTCGAGACGAGCATGCCGAGGGTTGTCGCCGCCACGACGGTCGCGGCCCACTCGGGCGTCGCCTGCACCATCTTGGAGGCCACGGCCGGTATCACGTTCCACGCGATGAGCGTCTGAACGAGGGCGTCTTGGAGCTCATCGCTTGGCGGTGTGCCCGGGCGCAAGGTCACCCGATGCTGCAAGCCGTCAGGCGTACGCCGCGTGCTGTAGACGGGGAGCGACCGCAGCAGTCCCATGGACACGAGCATGTCGGGAGCATCGGTGAAAAGTTGGCGCACCTTGGCCGGTGGTACCCCGCGCAGCGTGCTACCCACCGAGGCCAGCAGGTCGTCAAGGTCCATCGTGACTGCGCCGTCATTCAGGGGCCGCGTGGCCAGATATGCCACGTACCGGTATAGCGCGCGGGCCGATCCGCGCTTGAAAGCGAGATAGTGAGACAGGCGGTACGTCACCCGCTGATCCGCGTTGCGGAGGAGTCGGACGAACGGCGCAGAGAACCATACGAGCAGATCGTCCGCACGATGGCCCGCACCGACACGGTCGCTCGCGTCGATGCCGTCTCTCACAAAGGCAGACACGCGGCCATGCGCCTGAAGGATGCGAAACGTCAGCGCCCCGTCCACCGGAACACCGACCTCGATTTCTTCGAATCGCTCGATCGCCGAGGACCGGATGCGCATCTCGAACAGGTAGGCCAGGCACGCGTCGAAATCCTCGTAGGCCGAGCCACTCGGGTGACCCTTTTCATCGGTCCACTGGATGCGCCGAAGGAAGTCCTGGCGACCGATCCGTACGCGCCCGTCGAGGGGAAGCCCCGCCCGCATCAGCTCGATGAGCAACCCGGCGTATACGTCGAGGACCTGGCCCGTCTGGACAAGGGGCAGCTTGTCCTCGGCGTACCGCGGCGAGAATGTCTCCCCGCTCAAGTGGCGGAGCGACCAGCCGTGCTGCCCCGCGTTGTCCACGGTGCGCACGAGCGGAGCGGTCGAGGACTCCTCGGCCAACGGTGCGCGAACGAGCGACCGATGATCACATAGTGGCCCTAGCGGGGCCGAGGCGAGCGCGGGGGGCTCGGCAAATACGGCATCAGAGGCGAACGGGCACGGGCGCTGATTTTTCGCGCTGCGCACGATCGGAGAGATGCTTGCGCCAACGGACCTACGTGCAGCGGCGGGCAGGGGGAGGGCGGGTGCGGTCATCAGCGCGGAGGGGGAGGGAAAGAGAGTCACTCACCCACCATAGTTGATCTTCGATTGGCGCAGGTAGCGGCCACGGCGTTGCTGTTCTATGCGCCCATTGGTGTCACCGACGCGTCGATTGGTGTCACGCGCAGCTGGGCCGATGCGTCCATTGGTGTCAGACGATGCGCCCGTTGGGGGGTCGGCGCGTTCATTGGTGTAAGCAGAAAGGGTCTTGATGCGTCCGTTCGTGTCATCAAGGCACCCGTTCACGCGTCCGTCGGTGTCACTTCAGCAAAGCGCTTGGAGCTGATCTCGATGCCAGATAACGAGTTAGCGGAGGGGAGCTCAATTGCCTTTGGAATGGATCCACCATCAGAGTCCATGCGGAACCCGATCGGCGAGCGGAGCGTATCGGGGGGCGAGGTCACCGGATCCGCCGCGATGCCGGCCCCCTCTCCCGTCCCCGTCCCTATTCCCTCCATCTTTCTACAGAGGGGCACTGGGCAGCTACTGAGACCCTACACAGGGGTTTCCCTACCGCGGTGCAAGGGGTTCACCCCTCCCTGATGCAGACCCTTCTCCCTCCCCAGAGCAGGCGTCATTACTCCCGGTGCGGGCCTGAGGAGCACGATGAGTGGTGACCAGCGAGGGATCCCACGGCCCCGCCCACGGGCGCCGCACGGGCGATCTCCTGCGTCTCGAAGAGGACGGCAGGGGCACACCGTCTTCACAAGACTGTCCCCGGACGGCAGATTGCCTGACCGTGCCCACAACCCCGCTCGTCCGCGTCGTACCGGTACCACCTGTGATGGCACTCCTGCCGCCGTTCTCCCCCTGACACGCTTCATGGGACTCAGCGAAGCCGAAACCCGAGCGAAGCTGATCGACCCGGCGATCCACGCCCGGGGGTGGACCGAGGAGCACATCCGGAGAGAGGAGACGTCTGGCGCCATCGAGATCCTGCGTGGCGTGGCCCGCAAGCGGCCGAAGGGCCGCACCGATTACACCCTACGGGTACGGGTCCGTTCAGACGCGCAGCCGGTGGCCCTCGCCCTGATCGAGGCCAAGGCCGAGGACCTCCCGCCCACGCATGGACTCGAGCAGGCGAAGCTCTATGCGGACTCCAAGCGTCTCAACGTCAGCTTCGTCTTCTCGACGAATGGCCACCTGTTCGTCGAGTTCGATCGGTTCACACAGCTGACGTCGTCCCCCCGCCCACTTTCCGACTTTCCGACACCGGAGGCTCTCCGCGCTCGGTACGAGGCCGGCATGGGCTTCCGTCTGGATGATCCAGCCGCAGCTCCGCTGCTGGCCCGGTATACGGGGGGAGAAGCGACCCGTCGGTACTACCAGGATGCCGCCATTCGCGCCGTGCTCGAGAAGATGGCGCTTGCTCAGACGGAGCGGCGGCCGGCAAGGGCGCTGCTGTCCCTGGCGACCGGGGCGGGAAAGACCTTCATCGCCGTGAACCTACTCAAGCGCATCGCGGACGCCGGCGGACTTCGCCGGGCCCTGTTCGTGTGCGACCGCGACGAGTTGCGCTCCCAGGCGGCCGGGGCGTTCCAGAACGTGTTCGGCGCTGAAGCGGCCACAGTCACGTCTGGCAAGGCACAGATGAACGCCCGAGTGCTCATCGCCACCTACCAGACCCTCGGCCTCGAGGGCGGCGAGGATCCGACGACCTTCCTCGCCGACCATTATCCGGAGGACTACTTCAGCCACATCGTCCTGGACGAGTGCCACCGTTCCGCTTGGGGCCAGTGGTCGCAGGTCCTCACCCGCAATCCGAACGCTGTCCAGATCGGACTGACCGCGACGCCCCGGCAGCTCGTCGGTGTCGCTGAAACCGAGGCAGCCGGCGCAGACGCGAAGATCACCGCTGACAACGTGGCGTACTTCGGCGAGCCCGTCTATGAGTACGACATCGGACAGGGCATCGACGACGGGTACCTCGCCGCGTGCGAGATTCGCGTTGGCCGGGTGAACGTGGACGATACTGGTGTCACCATGGCCGAGGTGATGGCACGCAACCCAGTCGACGCGGTCACCGGCCACGCTGTTACGGCGGCGGAGCTTCGCGCGCTCTACGAGCGGACGACGTTCGAAGACCGCCTCCTCCTTCCGGATCGCGTCATCGCCATGTGCGAAGACCTGTTCTTGCACCTGCTCGCGACCGGGGGACCAGATCAGAAGACGATCATATTCTGCGCCCGGGACCGCCACGCCGACGACGTGGCGGCGACGATGAATAACCTCTACGCCGAGTGGTGTCGGGAGCACGGCCAGACCCCCATGGAGCACTACGCGTTCAAGTGCACGGCTGCCAGTTCAGGGAACGACTTTCTCCCGGAGTTCAAGGCGAGCTCGCGGAGGCTGTTCATCGCGACGACGGTCGACCTCCTCACCACCGGTGTCGACGTGCCCAGGGTGCGCAACATCGCGTTCTTCAAGTACGTGAAGTCGCCAATCAGCTTCTACCAGATGGTTGGGCGGGGCACGCGCCTCGACCCCGCCACGGGGAAGCTGATGTTCCGCGTCTACGACTACACCAACGCGACTCGCCTCTTCGGTGGGGCATTCCAGACGCGGGTGGCCAAGGTGAGTGAAGGTGGGGAGGGACCGCAGCCGCCGCCGGAGCGTCGCATCCTGGTGCAAGGATTCGATGTTCACGTCACCGACGCCGGCCGCTTCGTGGTGACGCAGGTGGATGGCCGCGCCATGCCCATCACGATCGAGGAGTACAAGGCCCGGCTGTCCGAACAGCTCGTCAGGGAGGCCGCGACCCTGGATCAGTTCCGTGACCGCTGGGTGCAGCCGACCGAGCGGCGTTCGCTTCTGGAGCATCTCCCGGAGGCCGGCCGGTCGGCATTCCTCGTCTCCGAGCTCGAGGGGTTGGACGATTGTGACCTCTACGATGTGCTCGCGGACCTCGGGTACGGCCTGGCCCCCAAGACGCGGATCGAGCGCGCCGGGGCGTTCAGCTACAAGCACGCGACCTGGCTCGAGGCACTGCCGCCACGTGCCGCAAGGACGGTGCGGGCACTGGCAAGCCAGTTCGCAATTTCCGGAACGGACGGGCTCGAGAACCCGTCGATCTTCCAGACCCGTGATGTCGTCCGGGCTGGCGGCCTTCAGGCGCTCAAGCTCGTGGGCAAGCCGGCAGACGTATTGATGGATACCAAGATGAGGATGTTCGCTGCGTGACTGATGTCAAACCGCTCTCCCCCAAATCTCCGACCTCTGCTCCGCTCCGCGACTTGGTGGTGCCGCGCGATGGACTCGCGGACGGGCCGTTCGGGTCAAAACTGAAGACCGAGCACTATGCGCCCTCAGGGGCACGAGTGATTCGCCTGCAGAATATCGGACGTGGCCGATTCCTGAATGACAATCAGGCGTTCGTCTCGCTTGAGCACTTCGCATCTCTGCAGCGACATACGGTCCTCCCAGGAGACGTCGTCGTCGCCGCTCTTGGAGATGGGGCACGTCCTGCCGGACGAGCCTGCGTCGTACCTGAAGGGATTGGTCCCGCCGTGGTGAAGGCGGATTGCTTCCGAGTTCGTCCGGATCCTACACGACTGCGCGTCGAGTATCTCGTTGCGCACCTCAATGCTCCCGACACTCTCGAGTCGATCGCCAGGCTGATGCGTGGAGCAACACGGCCGCGGGTCACTCTCGGGATGCTCGGCGATCTGATGGTGCCGACGCCCACGCTGGCGCATCAAGATGCAGTCGTCGCGCGAGTGCAGACTAGCCTAGCCGCCTTTGACGTTGCGCATGGCGCTGCGGTCGAACAGCATCGGATGGCGCTCGCGGTGGCTCCGGCCATGCTGTCGATGTCGTTCAGGCGCGTCACGCCGATCGCCGCCGGCGAGCCAACTGAAGATGCCCCCCCGGGATGGCGTTGGCATCAGCTCACCAGCGTGGCCAGATTGGAGAGCGGACATACCCCCAGCCGGCGCCACCCAGAATGGTGGGGCGGCGACATTCCCTGGATCGCCCTCCCGGACATCCGCGCACTCGACGGACGTATCGCGTTCGATACGAGTGAACAGGTGAACGAGCACGGAATAGCCAACTCTTCGGCCCGCGTACTTCCATCGAGAACAGTGGTGATGTCGCGCACTGCCTCAGTTGGGTTCGTGACGGTCATGGGGCGACCGATGGCCACGTCGCAAGACTTCGTGAACTGGGTATGCGGGCCGGAGTTGGAGCCACATTTTTTGGCGTACGCGCTCCGGGTGTCGCGCGAGTACATCCGCAGTCTTTCCAGCGGTGCAGTACACAAGACCGTCTACATGCCCACGCTCAAATGGTTGCAGGTCTGTGCCCCAGCGATTGCGGAGCAGCGGCGCATCGTGACCCAGTTGGACAGCCAGCTTGCGGATGCTTCGCGCCTGGTAGTCGGAGTTGCGGATCGCCGCGACGCTATCGCCGTCCTCCCGACCGCCATACTTCGCACAGCATTCTCCGGCAGCGAGGGCGTCGCTCTGCGGCAGGGTGCGGTGGCCTCTTTCCTCGTGGATCGGCTGCACGACCAGCCGACGTTTGGGCGCGTCATGTTCCAGAAGCTCCTGTATCTGGCCGAGGCGCACGTCGGTGCGGAACTGGGAGGTCGGTACCAGCGCCACGCGGCGGGGCCACACGCGCCGAGGGGATTGCGAGAGATCGAGCGAATCGCCACCGAGAAGGGCTGGTTCACGGTGCGGAAGGAGGAGGGTCGCTATACCTACGCGCCTGGCCCGAACATCGAGAACCGCCTGCGGGCTGCGGTGGAACTCCTAGGTGATCGCGTAGGCGAGCTTGACCGGCTAGTCAACATTTTCGGGCCGCGCAGAACCGAGTACGCCGAGGTTGTCGCCACGCTGTTCGCTGCGTGGAACGACATGGTGATGGACGGCCGATGTGCTACTCCCGATGAGATCATCACCGAGGTGCATTCAAACTGGCACGAGCGAAAGCTCCGGTTTGGCGCTGAACGACTGCGCCGCGCCCTTCGCTGGATGCGCGACAACAACATTGTGCCGACAGGCCGTGGCCCCCGGACGGAGATGGTGAATGCCTAGGACGAAGCAAGATCGGACGAAGCCCACACGGTCGAAACAGGTCCCGCCGAAGCAGGTCCGTACGAAGCAGATCGGTGCGAATCGCCAGCTCGCGACGCAGCAATCGGTCAACGGGGCCGTCAAGAGCATCTGTGACATCATGCGTCGCTCGAACTGCGCTGGTGCCATGCAGTACGTGCCGGAGCTTACCTGGATCCTCTTCCTGCGCATCCTGGACGAGCGTGAAGCGCGTGAGGCGGAGGAGGCCGAGGCTGTTGGCATGTCCTTCACACCCTCGCTCAAGGCGCCCTATCGGTGGCGGGACTGGGCCGCCCCGGGCGGAAAGACGCGGGCGAAGCTAGCGGATGCGCCGATGGGCAGCCTGTTCGGCTTCGTCAATGGTGACCTGCTACCGCACCTCCGTGGGCTTCGTGAGCATCCACGCGCGACTGCTCGCCAGCGGGTGATTTCCGAGGTCATGAGCGGCGTCGAGCGAGTGCGCATCGACACCGAGCGTAACCTCCTCGACGTGCTGGACAAGGTGCACGCGCTCAGCGGGGACACGGTGGATGACACTCACGTGTTCACCCTATCCCAGGTGTACGAGGGCCTCCTCCTCAAGATGGGCGAGAAGGGGAATGATGGCGGCCAGTTCTTCACTCCCCGCGAGGTCATCCGCGCGGTCGTGAAGGTGCTCCAGCCCAAGGTCGGCGAGACCATTTACGACCCGTGCAGCGGTACCGGCGGATTCCTGGCGCAGGCGTACGAATACATGCGTGATCACCTCGGTGATAGGGCGACGCCAGCGATGCTGGAGACCCTGGGACGGCGCACGTTCTACGGGCGCGAGAAGGAGAACCTGATCTACCCCATCGCCCTGGCCAACCTGGTGCTGCACGGCATCGACGAGCCTCACATCTGGCACGGCAACACGCTGTCCGGCGGTGAGACGTACGGCGGTCTTTTCGAGAGCGCCCCGGCGACCTATGACGTCGTGCTGACGAACCCGCCGTTCGGAGGCAAGGAAGGGAAGGAGGCGCAGACGAACTTCGCCTTCAAGACGAGCGCGACCCAGGTGCTCTTCCTGCAGCATGTCATCAATTCCCTGAAGCAGGGCGGACGCTGCGGCATCGTGCTCGACGAAGGGGTGCTTTACCGGAGCACCGAGAGCGCCTTCGTGAGAACGAAGCGAATGCTGCTTGACGAGTGCGATTTGTACTGCATTCTGAGCCTGCCGCCCGGCGTGTTCACTGCAGCCGGCGCGGGAGTGAAGACGAACCTGTTGTTCTTCACGAAGGGACGGCCGACTGAGAGTGTGTGGTACTATGACCTCTCAGACGTGAAGGTCGGTAAGAAGACGCCACTCACCATGGCGCGCTTCGCGGAGTTCTTCGAGCTGTTGCCCGCCCGTGTGGACGGACCGCGGAGTTGGAGTCTTTCGCGGGAGGAGATCGAGCGGAGGAACTACGACCTCAAGGCGACAAACCCGAATACGCGCAGCAACCAGGACATGCGCACGCCGTCCGAGCTGTTAGATCTCATCGCCGGCAAGGGAAGAGAGGTCGATGAGGCAATGACCCGGTTACGGAGCCTGATGAGCGAAGTCGGGTAGTGACAGAGGGCAGGATGCCCGACCCGAATTAGCGGGGCGCTGCTTAGCCCCGGCTGCCGGCATTCACATCTTCGTACACCAGACGCGACCAGGGCGCCCCATGCGAGGCGCCCGGGTCGATTTTGCGGCAGTCGCTCCCCTCCGCGATGGCTGCTGATCGCTTACCAGCTTCGGCTGACGCACTGCGGCCGTTGCCCGTCGGCGCAGCGCCCATCGAGCATAGACACGAGGCGCTGGACGTGGGGCCCGGCGGGTCTCGAGCCCGCCGGGCAAGCGCGATCAAGGTTCGGGTGCCGGGCCGTTGTCTACGGGATTGCCGATGGCGTGGAGGCGCGTGCCGCCGAAGGCGATCTCATCGCAATTCGTCGCCATATGCGGTCGGCGCGGAATTTGGGAGTTCCCGAGACAACGGGTAGGGTGGCGCATCCCCTCACACGGAGTCGCCCCCAATGAGCACCACCGCACGTCCCGGCCTACATGACGTAGCCGGTCCCGCCACCGCACAGCGTCACCTCCTTCGTGAGACGCGTCCCGTGCTGACGCAGGGCGCCAGCGCCGCCCGCGACTCGAATCGAGCTGCAGCGGGCGCGGTGGCCACGCGCCCGTCCAGGCAAGGAGACGCGCGCACGGAGCTCCCATCCGGTCGAAACCCATTGGTCGACACGATGTGGTGGCCGAGCCTCGAAGTCGCCCGCGCGTCCGGTGCGGTGTCCGGTGTCCGGGAGTGTCCGGTGTGGTGTCCGGTGACCGGACACCCTTCCTACGCGCGGCAAGAGAGCCGAACGACGCTCTTCCGCCGACTCGACGATGGTCCGCTAAACGGCCATCCGGAGATGCGGGCGCGACCATCAGCACCCCCACTGGTCGCCGCCTTCGCTGATCCAATACGCTGTGAACAAGAGGCAGTCGACCACACGGGTGCGCCGCCAATTCTTCAACCAGGTAGCAATTCCATGATCATCACTTCGGCCTCCCAGAAGGGCGGCGTCACGAAGAGTACGGCGGCCCTCGCGCTCGCATCGCTCTTCGCGCAACGCTTCCGAGTCGCGCTAGTCGACCTCGATCCCGAGGCGTTCACGACTACGATGGGCGTCGGCCTGCCGGCGTCCCAGGATCCTCTCAACGCGTCCCCTCTCGTCGTGCCGATGTCGTCCAGCGCAGGCGGCCAGCTGCTCCTCTTCGCGGGAAGCGCGACGATCGCCTTGGCGGACGAGGCGATGCTCGCGCAGCACATCTCACGCGCCGCTGCTGTGGCCGACATCGTGATCGTGGACACGCCGCCGAACGGATGTAGCCCGGCGGTCATGGCCGCGCTCCGCGCCGCGACGGTCATCCTCGTTCCGGTCCTCCCCGACTTCGCCGCCATGGCCGGCATGCAGCGACTGCTCGTCACGGCGAACCAGATGCACCTGCACGTGCCGGTTCGCGCACTGCTTTCCCGGTGGGAGGCACGGACGAGGCTGGCCCAGGATGTCCATCAGCAGATCGTCGCCTCCAATCCGGGAATGGTGCTCTCCGCGATCGTGCCCCGAGACCAGCGCGCCGCCGAGGCCATGGCGGCCGGCTGCCCTGTTCCGCTGTACGCGAAGCGCTCCGCCGCCGCCACCGCCTACCGCACCGCCGCGTACGAAATCGCGGCGATCGGTGGACTCCTCATTCCGCAGGGAGCACTCTAATGACGAAGAAGAACTGGGACCCGGCCGCCGCGGCCGGGCGCGCACACGCGGCAAACGCGACTCCCATCGGCGCGGGGCAGCTCCTGCCGTCGGCGTTGGCCTCCTCGCACGGTGTGCGGGTGCAGCAGGGCCGGCCCGGCGAGTACGTGCTTGTCTCGGTGTGGAGCATCGACGCGGCACCGTGGCAGTCGCGCCTCGTGTTCAGCGACATCGAGGGGCTCGCCGACTCGATCCGCGGTGACGGGGACACAGAGGGCGTGGGAGTCGTCGAGCCGCTCCTAGTCCGCCGCAAGGCCGATGGGCGCTTCGAGATTATTGACGGCTCTCGCCGTTGGCTTGCTGCGAAAATCCTAGCACATGAGCAGCGCGATCAGCCGAAGGCGCTCGAGATGGCCATGGCGTACGTCCGCCTGCGCCAAGCGCTAGAGGAGGAGTCCGGACAGGCGGTGGTCGGAGCCCGGAAGGTGGCCGGCATCGGTTGGCACAAGCGAACCACGGTGAACCGGTACCTCGCCGTCGCCGAGTCGATCACGCCGGACGTCCTTCGGGACGCTGGCATCCTCGACGCGCAGGGTCAGGCGCCGGAAGCCCTGGTCACGGGGCTGAAAATCGACCCGCTGCACAGGATCGCGATGCTCGAATCACGGGAACAGCGCGTGACGGCACTCCGTGCGCTCGCGGACCGCGTGCGCGGGGTCAAGCCGTTCGTCCCGAAGCTCCCGCAGGAGGTACAGGTGGAGCCGACCCGAGCCGAGCGGATAACGCAGGCACGCGACGGCGACGGGATCGCGATTCGGGTGAAGGGGCCTGTGCGGACGCTGGCGCCCGACGTCGCCTGGCGCGTCGCGGCGGATGAGATGACGCCCGCGTTGGTGGCGCTCGTGGAACAGGGCGGGGCGGGCGGCGCGGGCTACCTGACGGTGTTCGAGAACGACCACACCGTCCTCGTCGTTCCGCGCGAGGTCGAGCAACTCAGCGTCGATCAGCTCCTCCGGCTCACCGAGGAGGTGTCCACGCTGGCCAAGCGGGTGCGCCGGGCGGCGAGGTTTCGGAAGCGGGGGGTGCGCATGTCCTAGCTAGGGCGTTTCGTCGCCTAGGGACACTCTGAAAAAAGGGACTTGCATCGGAGTCTAAACGATGCGGTATTGCCGCGCGAAAAGTCACCGCGCGAGGAGCAATGAGCGACCAGCACACGTTTGCCGGATTGGCCTGGGTTGGCAAGAAGAAGCAGACCCGCCGGGAAGTGTTCCTCGCCGAGATGGACGGGGTGGTGCCCTGGCGCGCGATGCTCGCCCTGATCGCGCCGCACTACCCGGCGCCGGTGCGCGGCCGTCCGCCGATCCCGCTCGAGCGGATGCTGCGCATCTATTTCGTCCAGCAGTGGTTCGCGCTCTCCGATCCGGCCGCCGAGGATGCGCTGTATGACAGCGAATCGATCCGGCGCTTTGTGGGCATCGAGCTGGGCGAGGAGGCCGTGCCGGACGAGACGACCATTCTGCGCTTCCGGCATTTGCTGGAACAGCATGCGCTGCCGGAGCAACTGTTCGCGCTGGTGCGCGGGCTGCTGGCGCAGGCGGGCGTGCTGGTGAAGTCGGGCACCATTGTCGATGCGACGATTGTGAGTGCGCCGAGCTCGACGAAGAATGCGACGGGCACGCGCGACCCCGAGATGAAGCAGGTCAAGAAGGGGCAGGCGTGGTACTTCGGCATGCGCGTCCACGTGGGAACGGACCGCCGTGGGATTGTGCATGCGCTCACGACGACCGATGCAGCGGCGAGCGAGATCAACCAGCTCCCGTACCTGGTGCATGGCGAGGAGCGGGCGTTGTACGGGGACCGGGCGTACTGGAGCGAGGCGGATCGCCAAGCCTGTGAGGCCGCGGGCATCAAGTACCGGATGAATCGCCGCGGCACCGCGCACCACCCGATCTCCGAGCGCTGGCGACAGATCAATCGGGCGCGCTCGTCGGTGCGAGCGCGCGGCGAGTTCGCCTTTCAAGTGGTGAAGTGCCAATGGAAGTACACGAAGGTGCGCTACCGCGGGCTCGCCAAGAACACGGCGCAGGTCTTCACGCTCTTCGCGCTCGCGAACCTGTACCTGGTGCGGCACCGCTGGCGCGCCGCATAGGGCGCGGTGTCTCCGCGTGGGTCGATACCCACCCGGAGACCCCGGTTTAGAGGGCGCGGCGGAGCATTCGAGGGCACGCTCGCGGCTCTGCACGCCGTAAACTGCTCCCTTCACCCAACAATCCTCTTAAACGTCCATACTTCAGAGCGTCCCTAGTCCTTCGATATGCCCAACGACCCGTCTCCTCAGAGGCGGGTCGTCGCGTGTTTGCGATACAATGGCCGATGAGTATCGGGGCGAACCGTTCCGTGTCTGCGCGTGCTCTCAACTACCCGTGACGGAGTGCCAACGTCAGGTCGCGATCGCCATCAGGCTTCTTCATCCCACAGCCAAATCCGCCCCCGGCGCACCTCGAACAGCATTTGCCCACCTTCCGCCTCGACCATCGTCGCGACGGATTCATCACATGGGAGACAGGCGTAGGGGCAGCCATCGCGATCCGCGTCCTCGTCGAACCAGTGGAGATCGTCCACGTCGACCCATTCTCGCGCATCTTTCCATGCAGCGTCGGGCGTCGTGCCTACGCCACAGATCGGGCCGTCGTACTGCCCGATCTGATCAATGGTGAGGATGGCGAAATAGATCCCAGAGGGCGGCGGCAGAAGGTCATGTGTCATTGCACTAGCGTTGAAGGATCTGGAAGGTGTTGCCGGGGCGGCAGGGGTTCGCACACGAACTCCGACAGCGTACGAGACCAAGCAGCGTCACCACAATGCCTCCCGGGGGCCGCCGGGACGCGCAGACCGACGTGTAGGTCCCCAAGGAGACGCGGACGCCGGAATCCTAAGAAGGACGCCGGGCGGCGCGGTTCCGGAAGCGCGGTGTGCGCACGCCCTGAAGGCTTGGGCTCCTTCGCCAATCTGTGACGACCTGCCAACACGAGTGGCAGGTCGTCCCATTTTTACCGGTGAACTCCCGGTGCGCCCCGCTTCACCGTCGGTTCTCCTCATGGTCGACCGGGGCGGTTCGTACGGCCGGTGCATCAATACCGTCGGACGAGCTCGTGGTGCCACCGGATTCCGATGAGGACGGAAGAAGATCCTGCGCCTCGGTGATCCGCTCAGCGTCCGCGTACAGCAACCGGGCCAACCGACGGATGTTGGCGCGGTTGAACACTTCTCGCCACGGGTGCGTTCGCGGCTCTTCGTCGTCTTCATCGACGCCACCACCATCACCCTCCTCGTTGGACGCAAAGGGCTCGATGGTCGCCAGTGCATCGAACACTTCATCCCGCACCTGGTCCTCGGCGCTCCACTCGTACAGTCTCTCAGACGCCAGAAGGCGTTTCACGAATAGGGGGAGCATAAGGCCCCCCAACAAGAGGTGCTCGTGCACGGACCACAGAGATGGATACGGCGACGTGGCGATGTGACCGTGCCCGAGCTGACTCCGCAAGACGTAGGCGTCGCGAAGCCAGATCTCGCGGATCACGCGCCCCTTGCCAAAGGCCTTCGTCATGCGGGCGTCCGTCAGCTTCGGTCCGAAACCGGGTGCCGGCACCGGGTCAGAATCGTTCGCGATCACATCCAGCGGTAGAGGCGGTGGCATGAACTTGAGGAAGGTCCCCACGGTGGCATCCTCATTCCACGCATCAGCAAGCCGGCTGAAGGCGCTCACCAGGTCCACGAGCTCGCTATGAACGCTCACGTCCGGGCTGTCCGTATTGGCGCCAACGAAGAGTCGGATGGCGTCTGCGAGCCGCGGCCATCCCGGCCCTTGCTTCTCCGCAGCGCGCTCGAGCGCCTCTAACAGAGATACGTCCAGGTCTTGAGGTATCGAGCACCAGCCCGAAACATGCTCGGGCCGACCTATACGAAGCGACCCCTTGGGAATGATGTTGTTCACCGCGCCATCGCGCCGGCGGCTCGTGATGACTGCGCCACCTGCGTGTTCGGGGGTGAAGCGCTGCACCACCAGCCGAACGTTATCGCTGTTCGAGTACCGGTGTCCGAAGAATCTGCGCTCGGCCAGCGTCGAGAATGCGAGGCGGTAGCGAAACTCGAAGTGTCCCTCGACCTGCTCGTCGGACAGCTCATCTACTACGCCTGCCGCGTCGTATTGGAGCAGGGGCACGCTGCTGCGATCGACAACACGAGTCTTTCCGTAAGAAGCAAGAACCGCAGCGACCGCGTCGCGAAGATCCGGCGGTATGTTGCCGGAGGCGATCGCCTCCCCGCAAGGAATGAGTTGGTACGCGCCGACGCGAAGACGCTGCGCGATGGTCGTCCATGGGAAGAAGTTCAGGGTTGGCACGAGCGTCGATGTTGAAGGATCATCAGGCCGCCGCACGACATCATCAGTCGTGTGTTTCGTCGAGTAGCGCGAGAGGTGATCACAGCGCAGCGCTTCAGTCTCGCGTCACGACCAGAGGCAGACAAGGCCGCGGATCAGGCGCACGGCTACGTCCAGCACCTCGGGCCCGTGCGCGCGAGCGACCACTGAGTCTCTGGCGCCGATTACAGCGTGGTACTCTGCGTGTGAGACGCGATGTCCACCACGTCAAACGTCCCGTCGGATTGCACGATTAGCTCCTTCGTACGCTGCTCGATGCGCGCGAGCTCCGAGGCGGCACACGCGAGAAGGCCTACGCCCTCTTCGTACAAACGAAGCGCCTCGTCGAGCGAGCACGATCCGGAAGAAAGGGTAGCTGTGATCTTCTCGGCGCCGCTCATCGCCTTCTCGAACGTCACGATTTGATCCGTCATCTTTCAACTCCTGGTGTAAGAGCTGACAGTCGAGTTGCAGCGGACACGAAAACAGTGGCTGTCCCATCGTGGAACTGCACGATCAGCGTCGCACCGGGCGGTACTTGGCTCACGCTGGTGAGCATCTCCCCAGAAGCGTCTTTTACAACAGCGTACCCCCGTCGTAGGACGGACAGGGGGTCCAGGAGCGCGAAATGCGACGCCGCACGCTCCTGCCGAGCAAATTGAAGGGCCATCTGTGCCCTCATCGCATGATGGAGCTCACGCGCCGCGAGTCGAGATCGCCCGTGCTCGCGGCCCATGAGACGCTGCATGCAACGTTGGACCTCGCGACTCGAAGCGAGTATTCGGGGTCGAGCGGTCCCAACCAGCTGCGGGAGCGCGCCCCGGAGCGTGGTCTCAACCACGTCCGCGTGTTCACGCGCGCGTTCCAGCCGTCGCTCTAGTCCACGAGCGACGCCGAGCGACACTCGATCGAGGCGTCGTCGCCCCATTTCGATCTGCACCAGCGCCGAGCGGCCTATTGTGCCCTGCGCCGTGCCGAGACGAGTCGTGTCGCGATCAAGGCGATGCCGAAGAACAGCTGCCATCGCCAAGTGGCATGCATGAACGTGCTGACTCAGTTCAAGGCGATCAGGAATCACGCGCGCAGCCGCCGCCGACGGCGTGGGTTCCCGGCAATCCGCTACCGCATCAGCGAACGAGAAATCCACCTCGTGGCCGATCGCGGTCACCACCGGCACGCTGCACATCGCGATAGCCCTGGTGAGCGACTCGTCGTCGAAGGCCATGAGCTCTGCCGCTCCACCCCCGCCGCGCGTAATCACGACGATGTCGAACAGGCCGCTGGACTCGACTGCTCTCAGGGCAGTGCAGATGCTCTCGGGGGCCGCGTCACCCTGCATCTGGGCAGGAACGAGTACGACAGGAATACCAGGATGCCGGCGGCGTGCGATTGCGACGACGTCATGCCAAGCGGCGCTCGCGCGGCCTGTGATGATGGCAACCGCTCGCGGGACGAGCGGCAACGGTCGCTTCCGCGTTGGGTCGAACAGCCCCTCTGCACGTAGTCGAACGCGCAGTTCATCGCGCGCGCACGAGGCGACGCCCGCGCCGACCGGTCGAACTTCGGCGACGATGTACACCAGCCCGACGGCGCGGGTGAACACCTTGGGGCGGCCTTTGACGACGACGTGCATTCCATCGACAAAGACGGCCTTGGTAGGTGCAGGCCTCCACCAGACGCACTCGATGCGGCTCCTGCCATCACTGAGCGTGAAGCGGAGCGTTCCCTCCCTGTCCGAACGCAGATCGCCGATGTCGCCCTGCACCCAAATCGCGCGAACGCCACGCAGGCGGGCGTCGACAATCTCGGCCAGCCGATCGGCCACCCGTGAAACGGACAGCGGTCGGGAGGCATCGAGGCCCAAGCTCGACACATGCAGAATCGACGCGTCACCATGAGCCTTGAGTCGTTCGACCCGATTGCCGGTCATAGAGGCCGACGAGCTGTTGGCCGTCATGACGCAGCACGGTCCGCGAGAACTACGTGAGGAGGCTGGACGCCGGTGCGCGGGTCACGGGAGCAACTGAGAGTCTCCACGCGCCACACCCAGAGCAGTCTGTTGAATGCTCGGCACGAGGCTCGATGGACCGAGCCCCACTGGGCCGGCGCAGAGTCACCGTACGCGCGCCGGCACCTGAGAATTCGACAGTACAACGCTTGGTAAGACTGTGCCTCGAGACGGGCAGGATGGCACAGGTCCGCAAGCAGTTCGTGCGCCGCGATGGCGGTGTCGTCGTGTCGGTGTGCCAAGAGTCGCCGCAGTTCCACGACCAAGCATGCGAGGGCCTCCTGGGCCTCAGCGCGCACCACGGAGTTGCAAGTGTCCGAGGCAGGCGTGCTGCAATCGCTCGTCAGGGCGGAGCAGGTGGAGTATGTCATCCGTTGGTCTCCGAGTTCGTGTGGACTCAGATCTACTCGGCATCGGTCGCTCGACGGAATTGCGCGCTTGTCATATGGCCAGCCGCAGCTGCTTGTGGTCTCGCCCCGACGTCTCCTATGCTGATCTGTAGAGCCGCTCCATCTGAGGGGCGCTCGATCCCCTCCACCTTGAGAGCCCGATGAGCCCCACGAATCACAGCAAGCAGCATCCCTTCGTCACCTACGATCTCATGGCCGCGCAGTACGACGCACGGCATCGCAGCTCCGTGCAGCAGATCGAGTATGTCATTGGCGTGCGGGAGGACTTCGACTGCAACGTCGAGTACATCGTCGTTCCCTTCTCCGACTTCCGCCCGCTACACCAAGCCGGCGGGTGGCTTCTCGATGACTCCTACGGTAGGCCGATCACCCCCCAATACCTCATCGCGGCCTGCGTGTGCTGCGACATCGACGAGGCAATGCTGGACGCGACGATGCGCATCAGCCACGGGGCGCCGCCGCTCTTCATTGGCCACCGGGACAGCGACTATCTCGTCGCACCCATCGCGGACTGGCCGCGCTTCTCTGCGGTCGGCTGGCGCACACTCGACGAGTTTGTCGGGACGGGGTGCTGATTCGGCGTGATCATGAAGCGCGCGACGGCTTCAACCGTGAGATTGCCGCGTTGGATGACCAGTACGATGCTGGGTGCGGCGGCATCAGCACCCGCGAGTTCAACGCCGAGGAAATGGTAGTCGCAGTCGTCACCGTGCGTGGGGCGGAGTGATCGTTCGGTGGCTAGCCCCCTGCGGGGCAGTACCGCCCAACCTGCCTGCGACAGTACACGGGGGAGCGTGGAACGCGCCGGCCTGCGTGTAGTCGTCGGCGCGCCCCCGCGCAGCAAGCGCCTATCGCACGAGGCGGAGCTGGTTGCCCATGCTGTGCCGAGCTGCACCCGCCGAGTGATGATCACGCGTCTGGGCCGGTGAGCCACCGAGCGCTCGCAGAACGCCGTGGCCGTCGCCGGCGATGAGTGCCTCGAATGGCGTGCCCCGCAACGACGAGTGCTCCGCGTGCAGCCAGCTATCCAGCGCGTCCCCCTTGGGGAGCATCATGCGCTCGAGTGCGTCGCGGATGGCTGACGGTATGCTTGAGGGCACGGGCACGATGCCAGCAAGCACGTCGGACTCTTGAAAGTCGAGCAGCCCGTCATCGTCGACATCATCATCATGCGCGAGGGCTGCGTGGTCCCGCGGAACGAGCGAGAGACTCGCGGGCGTTAGCCCACGTGTCGTCGACTTGCGCAAAGTGCGTGCGGAGCGGTGTGCGGACATATGCGAATCTCCGGGTCTGGGTGCGCGGACCGTTGATGGCCGCGGTATCACCTACCGGAGGAAATCCGCTCGCTCGAAAAGGACCGGCATCGTAGTGGCGTACATCGTGAGAGGCAGGACGGAGCGAGACGAATTCGGGCGAGCGGCTGGAGTCGGGTACGCTCGACACATGACTCCCACTCATCCATTGTCGCCTGAGCGCGACGCCGACGACTTGGCACTCCAGCTGAACCTGTTTTCCGGACTGGCGTCCGAGCATGCCGTAGTAGAACGCGGCGTCAGTCGTGCGATCGCACGCGCCTCCATCAGTCCAGGGTGGTGGCGCCTTGTGGCCAACCTCTACGATGGCTACGCGAATATCATCGTCAAGGAGTGCCGCGAGCACGATGCCGCGCTGATTCTGCGCGTGGTGGACCGCGATGGCTCTCCCATGGGGGACATCGTCAGGCATATCTGCGATTCAGCGGAGCAGATGTGCGGTGCTTGCGGGTCCGCTCCAGCCACGCCATATCGCGCGCGTCTCGATACCCCGACCCTTCGTGTGTGTCCGCGATGCCGCGATCGCCTCCGTAATGGAGAGGCGTACTTGACGATCGCCGACGAGTTCTGGGCGCTCGACGGCTCGCGGCGCGTTGTCGCGCGCGTCCTTGGTGATGCGACGTGGGTGAAGCGGAAGCAGCCGTTGTCAGCCACGACGGCGAACGTGCAGCCGCTTCCCGGACCTGAGCTCCGACGCCTGATCACGGACATTCGGCTATCCATGCGATCCGAGATTATTGGCAACCACAACGATGACGCCGTCTCGGCTCTCGCGCTCCTCGCCGGCCTTCATGTAGGGGGCGGTCTCGCGCGCGGTTCGAGAACACTCATCCTAGGGCCGTCAGGAAGCGGAAAGTCGTCCGCAATCGCGGCCATGCTACACGCCGTGTCCTCGTTCCAGCTGCCGGTAGTGACCGTCGATTGCGTCGACCTCACGTCACCGGGGTGGTCGGGCGCTGCGAGTATCGGTCGGCTCATCGAGGCGTCGATTGGCGGCGATGACGATACGACCTCTTTTCGTGCGCAGCACTGTATCGTAGTGCTCGACGAGCTACACCATCTCGCGCTGCGCAATGATACTACGGGCAATACGGCGGCCCATCATCGAGACGTGATGACATCGTTCCTCGGATTGACCGGTCATGGAACCATTCAGTTCGAGGATGGTCGCGCCTGGTCGAGCCAACACGCGCTGGTAATTGGCATGGGCGCGTTCACCGACCTTCTCGACTATCGGCGCCCTGTCACCGTGCGTGAGCTCAGCCGCTCGCTGCCTCTTGAACTGGTGACGAGAATCGCGGAACAAACTATCACGCTGCGAGCTCCGACAGAGCGGGATATGTTGGCCATCCTGCGGGAATGGCCGGCGCTCAAGAGCCTGATCAGCGTGTGCGAGCGATTGGGCTACGAAGTGCGCGTCCACGATGAGGCAGTCCGGCGGGCCGCACGCGTGGTACAACTTGGTCATGATCGTTCTACGCTTCGCTCTGCCGGCGGGTGGCTGGTGTCCGCACTCCGTCAGGGTCTGATTGACGCGCTCGAGCAATCCGAAACCCGCGAGATCGTTGTCTCACCCGATTCGTTGCCGATACCGCCGACCGCCACGCGGCCGGAGGGACCTCAGGAGCCGCCGGAGCGCCCGCGCGACGGGGAAGGTGGTGACCTTCCGGTCAGGCGGTAGCGCATTAGCGGACCGTTGTGCAACGCCGTCTGTGGCAGAAAAGCAGATTCACGGCGGCGATTGGGCGAATGACTCACGTCCCGCCTAAAGCTCAACGGGCATGTCGGCGGCCACTCTTCACGGTGCTGTATAGTCGGGCATCGGCGCGGCGCAAAGCACCACGTTCATCGCCTGCGGACTCAGCACCTCCTCCGGAATCCGGCGCCCTTGCGCCACGATGCAAACTACGGCCGCGCGTACGTCGCCCGACAGCCACTCGCTCATGGCGCGCGCGTTGGGACCGGACCGTCGTCCGGCCGCCTTCTTCTCGTCGATTGGCCAGCCGTCTGGATGTCCGAGCGCGTGCGCGCCAGCCAGCATCGCGGCATGCATTCGTGGCGCGGGGATGAGCGTCGGCAAATCCGCGACCGCGGTAGTCACCGTGGCGGACGTTGCGATCGCGAGCCCTTCCGGATCCAGATCACCCACATACGCGACGACGCTGGGCCGGAGCGCGACGAGGCGTATGACAGACGACGGGAACGGCTTCCCACCCCCGAAGACGACCACGTCGTACGACGGCACTGCCATCGCTTGCAGCAGCGCGACCGCAAGATCTGACGGCCCGGCATTCTCGAACACCAGCACGCGCGGCGCCGCCGCGGGCCGGATGACGGTCCACGCGAGCGGCGGGATCTCGCGCTCAGCTCCGAGGAGTGCGAGGGAGAGCTTCCCAGGCCCGAACAGGCGGCCGCTCGTGAGGTCACCGAGCCGCTTTTCGTAGCCGGTCAGGGCGAGTGAGCGGTGCTTGAGCGGTGCCGGTGTGGCGAAGGTGCCGGCGACCAACCCGTCATGCACGCGGCGCAGGAAGCCCGCTTCCTCCTCGGTGAGTCGCCCCATGGACGGCACCCACTGGAGGGCAGGATGCCAGACCGCCATGCGCCACGTCTCGGGGGCGAGTGACGGAGCGACTCGGACACGGCGCACGGTCGTCGGCACGGCGGGCAACGCGAGTCGGTCCCACCGGCGACTCCCCGGTCCCGGCAGTTCGATGACGCCCGCCCGTTCGGCATACGCCAAGGCGCTGAGCAGCCACGCCCGTTGCTGGGCGCCCGAGGGGTGCCGCGGGAAGGCGGCGCTGAACGCTGCCCAGAGCGCGCGGGTGTCGATCCACACCGCTCCGTGCGCGGCCAGTGCGGCGGCGAATTCGCGCAGCCCGCGCTCCGGCAACTCGTCCGCGCTCGCCGGGGCAAACGGGGTGCTGGGGATGCCGGGACGGGCGGTGGTCGCGGGCGGGCTGCTCGTCGTGCGCGCGGGAGGGTGCGTCGCCGCCGCCGACGTGGTGTCCGATCCGTCAGGCCCGCTCATGTGAGAGGCCCGCGCGGACGGCGGCCATGGTTCGGCCGTGGACGCGTTCCGGCCACTCGCGTCGCATCGCCTTCGCCCGTGCCATTCGTGCCAGCGCCGGTCCCGTTGTCGGGGCCATGGCCGTTCCCGTGATCGGCCCCATGTCGGGACGTCCCGGCCTCGGGGTCGAACGCGGACACGCCGTCGTACAAGTACGGCGCGTCGCCGACCGTGAGTTGCAGGGCGCCGAGACTCGACGCCGGGGCCTCATGCAATTGCAGCGCGTCCAGCGCGTCGTCGGCCATCTTCCGCTCGACCAACAGGTGCCCGACGGCCCGGTCGAGGCGGTCGGCGCCGAGCCGCACGCGGTTGGGGAGCAGCCGCACGGCTTCCAAGTCGAGGACGCCGGTGAAGTAGATCAGCTGGACATTGAGCGCGCGCGCCATCTCGCGCTGCATCGTCACGAACGTCGCGGCGGAGGCCGTCCCGAACGGGTTGTCGAACAGGAGGACCCCAGACGCCGTGCCGGTCTTTCCGTGCGAGATGGCCCGGACCCGGGCGAGGGTGCAGTAGAGCAGCATGGCGACCGTGAGTCCTTCGCCGCCGCTCATGCGGCCAAGCTCGACGATCTTCTTGTACTGTAGGCCGCGCGCGATCTTGGGGAAGATCACTTCGATCGCCAGCTTGGGCGCAATCGCGTGAACCGCCTGCTGCACCAGCTCGAGCGCGGTCGGGGCGAACTTATCGTCGCGCGTGGTCAGCGATTCGATCAACGCTTCGGCCGCCGCCCGCTCGGCCGCCGCATCACCGCCCTCGAGCCCGGACATCTTCACGACCGGGTTCCCGCCGAAGTGGGGCACGGTCATGGGGAGCATGGACCGCCCGGCCATCTGGCGCAGCAGCCGGCGTCCCTGCTCGCCGGCGAGGTGGGTGAAGGTGATCAACTGGTCGCGGTGCCGGTCGACGTCCGCGATCGCCTCGATGAGGACGGCGAGCCGGTCGGTGAGATCGGTGGTCAGTTCGTCGACGTGCGCCTCGAGTAGGTGGGGCAGGGCATCGCGCATGCGCACGAGGTTGGCGTCGATCAGGTGCGCATACTCCGGGTGGGTCAGCAGGCGATTGATCGCCCGCGCGGCCTCGTCCCGGTCGGCGTCGAGGGTGCTCCACTCCGCCAACACACGACTCCGATCGGCCGACCAAGGCTGAATCGCCGCCCGGAAGGCCTCGTCCGTCACGGGCAATTGGGTCGCGATCACCGCGGCGGTGACGGGGAAGCGCGCCAGGAACTCGGCCTGCTGGTCCTGCGCCGCGCGCAGCAGGTTGACGCCGTTCGTCAGGTTCGCCTCCGCGAGTCGGGCGTCCTGCATCTGTCGCTCGGCGTCGGCGCGCATCTCCTCGGCCGTGACGGCGTCGGCGTCAGCCGTCCGTGCGGCGGCATCGGCGGCAGTTGCCTGCGCCGCCCAACTCGTGCGCTCCGTGTGCGCGGGATCGTCCGGCAACTCGGTGAGCCGCGTCGCGTCGTCGGCCACGGTCACCGTGAGGCGCAGCGACAGGCAGGTCTCCCGGACTGTCTTGAGCACGCCCTCGGCGGCCTGCACCACCTTGGAGTGATTACCGTTCTGGCTGAAGAGCGCGCCCTTCTCGGTCTCGAGCGCACTCAGCGTGCCTTCGGCCTCACTCGGATCCTCGAGCGTGGCCAGGAGCTCGCCGACCGATTCGACGGTCCACCCCTGCCGCTGGCTGCCGAGCCGCTTTCCGAGCTCTTCGCGCTTCTTCCGCGCTTCCTGCTCATCGCGCTCGGCGAGGGTGATGAGCCCCCGGCTGTCGATCTTGGCCTCGTAGATGTCCTTCGCCCGCTGGTACGACTGGGCCAGTTCATGGCGATTGCCCGCGAGCGGGGCCACCGGCTCCTCGGCCCACGAGATCTCGCCCATCTCGCGGGTGAGCACCGCGCGTTCCTGGGCGACACTCAGCTGCATCCCGCGCGCCGCATCCGCTTCGGCGCGTGCCTCGGCCACCTGCGCCGTGAACGCCACCGCGCGCTCGTTCGCCTCAGTCGCCGCGAGACGGGCCACATGCGCCGCCTTCCGGTGGACGTCAGCATCGTCGCCATGCCGACGCCGGCTGTCCGCCAACGCGCTGGCGAGATGTAGGAGCCCCTGATGCCGCGCAAGCGCCGCACTCCGGTCGGCCTGGGCCGTCCGTTCCGCCGTCGTGGCGGTCGTGAGGAGAGCGGTGGCCCGCTCCATCGCGACGACCGCGGCCTCGAGGGCGACAGACGCGCGGGCGACGACCGCCCGGTGGTCGACGAACCACGCGGCGCCGTAGTCGTCGAGGAAGCCTTGCAGCGCGCTCGCCGTGGTGGTGAGCGTCTGGTACGTCGCATCCGCGGCGAGGCCATCCGCGTCGGCGGTCGCCAGTTGGCGCTCGAGGGTGACGAGGGCGGTCTGGCCGGCGGCCCGGTTGAAGTGGGCGTCCGTGGCCGCGCGCACGACGAAGCCACCGCCTGTCGCGCCGGTAGCGACATCCGATTGCCGGGTCAGCCGGACCGGTTCGTCGAGCGTCGGCGGCGCAAGCCGTAGCGTCCTGATGGCGGTCTCATAGTCGGCGTCCCGGACGACCACACCGAGGGCGATGTCTGGTGCCCGGTCGACCACCGCGATCGCTTCTGAGGGGGTCATGGCGTCGGCCAGGTAGCGCCAGCCGGCGTGCGCCTGCGGCACCGCGGTCACGAGGGCGGTCAGCACCCGCGTGACGTCGACGGATGCCGGTAAGAGTCCCGTGTCGCGGAGCGCATCTGCCGCACGGCGGCCGGCGGCCACGGTCGCGCGGGCGAGGAGGGCCTGCTCGAACGCATGGCGCGCCTGCGTGCGCAGCACGACCACGGTGTCTTCATGGAGCAAGGTCGCATCGACGATGGGCAGTTCCAGCACCTCGGCCAAACGCGGCAGTCGGGCGATCTTGGCGGCTCGCTCCTCAGCCAAGTGCAGGGTCTGCCGGTCCGCGCGGAGCTGCTGGTCGGCCTCCTGTCGCTGCTGGTCCGCGAGGTCCACGTCGCGCGCAGCATGCTCCCGGGCGGTCGTCGCGAGGGCCACCACGCGATCGGCCTCACGCACCTGGCCATCGGCAACCCGTCCAGCGTCCGCGAGCCGGAGCCCGGCCTCGACGACAGGCTCGTCGGCGCGGAGCAACACGCCGGTATCCACCAAGTGGCGCAGGTCGGCGCGGAGGATCGTGTCCTTCTCATCGAACGCCCGTGCGGCCGCGCCGGCCCGTGCCTCGTCCTGGAGCGCTGTGCTGGCCATGCGCTGCGCCTCGCCCGCCGTCGCTTCGTAGGAGGCGATCAGGTCGACGACCGACGCGAACTTCTCCTCCAGTCCGGCGGCATGCGCGCGGAGCGCGCCGAGATACAGGTTCGCCGCACTCGTGAGCCGCTCCAGCAGGGGCGCGTGCTTCCGCTCGCGTTCGGCGAGCTGGCTGCGGGCCTCGCGCGCGGCGGACTCGTGGCGGAGCGCCTCTCGGAGGGGCAGGGCCGCGGTCCAGCCGGCGCTCAAGCGCTGCAGCTCGGTGTTGCGCTCGGTGATCCGCTTCTGCTCGGCGCGGGCGTCGCGCAGGTTCACCAAGGCTACGTCCCGCTGCCACGTGGCGGCCTGGCGCCGTGCGGTCGCGGCCGTGGCGTGGTGCGCATCTGCGTCCGCCTGCGCGTCGGCGGCGAGGTGGGTGAGGCTGGCCATCGTAGCCGCCAAGAGGGCGAGCCGCTGCTCCGCATACTGCTGGAGCGCGTGATAGCGCGCGGCGAGCGCGGCCCCGCGGTGCGCGAGCGCGGTCCGCGTCACGGCGACCGCGTGGAGCGGCGCCAAGCCGGCGAGCAGCGACTCGGTGAGCGCCCGGCCGGGGACGAACTTGAACTTCCGGTTCGCGAGGCCGGTCCGCTGCGCCGCCAGGTTCTGGCGGATATTCTCGCCGAACGTGCGGTCGATCAGCACCTCGAGGAAGAGGTCGACGTACGATGCGACCGTGGTGCAATTCCGGAAGAGCTCCATGGCGCCGCCTTCGCGCTGGTTCATCCGGATCTGGTACAGGAACAGGTCGGGGTCGATGCCGCGCGACTCCAGCAGGTCGGCCCAGTCGCCCTGGTTGGTGGTGGTGAACACCTGCGCATGGGGCGCCTCGCCCGCGATTTCATCCATCCGGGCCTTGAAACCCGCCGAGGCGAAGCGGGCCTTCTTCGACGCATCCGTGAACAGCGGGATCTTCTCGAGCGTCGTCGAGGGCACTCCGTCGCGCACGTAGTAGGAGAAATACAGCCGGTCAACGACGCCCTCGTCATCGCCCGTCGCGCGGACCTTGGCAGTCCCCGGCTTTCGCTCGAAAAACGCGCCCGTAATGAGCCGGGACGCCGCGGTGGTGCGGTTGCCGTCGTCGAGTTCCCACTCTAGGACGACCACGCCGTGATCGTCCTTGAGGACATAGTCGCCGAGCGTGCGGATCTTGTCGTCGACCTTCTGGCCCAGGAACTCCTTGAGGGCCGGCCGGATGACGTTGAACACGAGGGACAGGAGCGCCGACTTGCCGCCGCCGTTCATCAGCCAGACGACCGTCTCGGTCGGCGCCCCGTCCTCGCCGGTCAGCGGGATCTCGAGATCCATGAACCGCGCTTCGGGGTGCCCGATGGTGTCGTAGTACAATCGGCGGAGTCGAGCCATGTCCAGACCTCAGTGCGCGGGGCGCGTGCGATGTCAGCGTCGGCGCGTTCAGGGATGCGCCCGCAAGGGACCAGCACCAGCAACTGCGACAGCGAAACGAGCGGTCGTCATCGCGGCGTGTCGTTACGCCGGGTCCGAATCCGGCAGCGCGCGCAGGGCCTGCATGGCGTCGAACATCGGACTGTACGCGTACTCCTGAATCAGCAGGTGATAGCGGAAGGTCGACTGCCACTGGATCGTCCCGGCGCGCTCCGTGTCGATCATGCAGCCCTGCTCGCGCAATCGCTGCAGGTGGAGCGTGACCTGCTGGCGGATCGTATTGTGCGCCGCGCGTCCATCCCGCGTCTCCCGCACCCGGGGCTTCTGGTCATACACGCGCCACGCCTCGAGCAGCCCCTGTGTCTCGGCACTGGCACCGGGATCGCGGTCCCCCTTGGCGGCGTCGCGCAGCCGGTCGACAATGAGGTCGATGGTCTCCTGCACCTGGGCCGCGGTAATGGGTGAGCGCGCGAGGTCGTACGCCTCGAACAAGTCGGCGGCCCGCGGATACACCGTCGCGGCGATCCCGATCTGGATCAGGCCATCGAGCATGCGGGTCTCGACGTCGGCATTGCCGCGGAAGTCGGCGGGCTTGAGGAGATAGGGCGAGGTCTCGCCGGCGATGAGTATGAGCCCGTGTGGGCCACAGTGCAGCACGCGGAGGTCCCCGCCGCCCGCCGCGGCCTCGACGGCCTGGCGGAAGAGATCATCCTGTCCATAGCGCTCCACGAGCTCGCGATACTCCTCGTGCTGCTGCGGGCGCGCCGTGGGCCGGAGCCCCCACGCGACTAGCCGTGTGGCGCGGCGCACGTCGGCCTGTGGGATCGCGACGCGTCCATTGCCGGCGCTCAGCCCACCATTCCACCCGTCCGTCACCGCGCTGTCGGGCCGGTCGGTCGATCCCATGGTGGCAGTCTCGAAGTCAGTCATCGGGCGGACTCGGCAGAGGACGGGGCCGGCACAAGCATGCCGGCCGGCAGCAGGAGCAAATCGTCGCCGGCGATGCCGGCCACGGTGAATCGGCGAGTCGTGCGGATGAGATCCACGAGCGGGACATGCTTGGCATCGCGGCCATGTTCCAGCGACACCAGCAGCGTGACACAATCGAGAACGTCGGACGCCCATCCGCGCGCGAGGCCGTCGCTGAGCAGGTCGGACAAGAGCACCGCCTTGGTGATGCCCCGGAGCGCGGCCTCGGCCACGCGACGCACCTCGACGGGGAATCGGAGAACGTCGCTGGGGAGGTCGACCATGTCCGGCTCGTGCACGAGGATCGCGCCGGGCGGCACGTCGCGGCGCGGTTTGAGACACCAGTTGATGAGCGCACTCAGGTCGAGCAGGGTGGGCGCGCGCGGTGCGGCGATGGCGGTGAGCGCGGCGTCGGTCACCTGGATCGCACGGCCGCTGGGCTGCTGCAGCACGGGCTCGAGGATATCACGCACGAAATCCGGCCGCTGGCCTTCCATGGCGGCGGCGAATCCTTGCCGGCCCTGCTCGTCGAGGAACACGACACGCGCACCAGCCAGAGTCTGCGTGAGCAGGGAATGCCGCGCGCAGCATTGCGTGATCAGGCGGATGACAATGGCCACCTGCGCGGCTTCAGGACTGCCTGGGATCAGGAGGTTCGCCTGTTCGCAGGCCACCTCGAGGATCGCGCGCTCCGCCTGGATGCGGCGTTGCACATGGATGTGCGCTTGGTCGAGGAGGGGCGTCATCTCGGCGCGCCAGTTTACCAGCTTGAGGTCCCGCCGCGTGAGCCGGAGCTTGGTCTCGATATAGAGCGTGTAGCGTCGCGACTGGAACTGGGCGCTGTCGGCCGACTGCACGGCCTTGGCGAAGCTCCCCCGCTCGAGCTGCTCCCGGACGAGCGCTTCCATGGCGACCTGCTCGTCCTCGATGTCGCGATCGAGCGCACCGAGGAACAGGTTGATCGCCTCGCTCGTGAGCCGGAGCGCCAGTCCGCCGTCCGGCTGCTGGTACTCCTCGAGCAGGCGGTACGGCAGGCTCACAGCCTCGGCCGTGCCATCGGGCCGGAGATCGGTGTAGGTCGCGCGGAACATCTCGCGCCGCTGGTCATCGTTGAGGAGGGCGCCGAGTACGCGATCGACGACCGCCTCGTGGCGCGCCGCCTCGTGTGCGTACCCCGCCGCATCGTCCATCGCCGCGAGTAGCGGCTGCAAGGCGCGCTGCATCGCCGTGCGGTCCACGCCGCGGTCGAGGCCCATGCTCGCGAGCACCAGGTCGAAGACCCGGAGCGCGAGGGCGAGGGAATCGTAGTGCTTCCGGTCGGGCGCCTGCAGGCCGTCAGCCGCGCGCAGCGCGAGGAGCGGGGCGGTGTGCAACAGCACGCGGAGCCGGCGCGTCAGATCCTCGCGCCAGCCGGTCCCGCCGTAGGGCGCGCCCGCGTGGTCCTCCGGCAGGCGCAGCCGATCCGGCGCCGCGTCCAGCTGGGTCAGGAACTCCAGCTCATAGGCGCCCGGGTCTGGGAGTGGTGCCTCGGCTCGACCGCTGCCGTGCGTGTGGCGCTCCTTCGGCGCCCCTCGGACGAGGGATGGCAGGGATGGATCAGTACGAAGAGGACCTGCCATGCGGAGAACCACATCTGGGTGAAAGTCGGCCGTGCGACCGCGGGACAAAGGCATCGAACAAGCCCCAGCCCTCTACTCCGCGAATGTACGGAGCGTGAGTTGAAGCTCCAACGGAAATCGCGCTACTAGCCAGACCCGCACACCGACTGGTTGATTCAGTGGGCTCAACTGGGGATAATCGTCGGCGCTCGACGGACGACCGCTGCGGATTCACATGACGAGAAAATGGTGGACCCCTCTGACATCGACACATGACTGGGCGCACTCCAGAAGGCTGCGTGAGTGCGAACTCCAAGAGAGCACTTCGCGCTGGTTCATGGCCATTCGCAGCCAGCACTGGCTGGCCGAAGGGATCTGCTTGGGATCGTTCCTTGAACCGGCGAGCACTAGCGTTGGGTGCCGCATTGGCCCCGTCCACATGGTTGGTATCAGCCGTTCTTCGGTTTATGTTCGGGCGCATCCCTACTGAATGATGAAACTCGATTGACGGAGCTCATAGGACGAATCCGTGCTCTCGAGGAAGTTGCGGCGAGAATTGAGCAACACGGTGGAATGAGACACTACCCGCCCGCGGCGCGCGTCACGGCCGCTGAGCATCGAGTTGAGGCACGGACCCTGTGGCGCCGCGGAGTGCGGCCGATATCCGAGCCCACTGACGGAGGTGCCGCCAGCACCTGACCCGGATTGCGCAGCATTGAACACCATTTTGGCCGTGCGTCACGCCTCGCTTATCGTTTCGCGGCCGCGACACCATGAAGGATGGTTCAAGTGGCGCAGACCATCACGACCGAACCGATTCGATATCGGGAAACAACGCCCGATCAGGCTGAATGCTCCGATCGGGCGCGCCGCTCGTGTTCACGGTGTGTAAAGCCGCCACGCCTGTTGCGCGGACCGGCACCCTACTTCGGAGTGCGGGTGCTTCCCGCTATGGGGCCTGAGTCTCGGCAGGCATGTCGGCCAGCCACTGGAGAGCCGCAAACGCGATCTCTGAGTCGCCGCAACCAAAAGAGCCGGCGAGGATGGCGACGCTCGCAGGACTCACGCTGAACTGCCGATCAGCGCTTTTTATGATCGCTGCGCGAAGAAGGATGTAGGACTTCTGGTCCAGGAAGTTACGATACCAGGGAAGTTTCGTGATGAAATGGGCGAGGTGATGAGTTTCCAACATGACCTCATGCGAGTGGGTGAGGCCATACAGGATAGTCGCCCCGTTCCCACGGTCGAAATAGTTGTCGATGTGTTCGACTGCGAAACGAAGGAGGAACTGTTTTTCGACTTCACCCAAGAACGGATTCGTCAAAAGCGCGCTGCTGTTCGCTTCGCTCCGCGCCAGGCGCTGGACTACCTCGGTGTTGAAGACGGCGCCGCGGCTCGCGACCAAGTGCTCAACCGAGTGCGAATGAAAGGTGAGAAGTGCAGTCACGTCATCAATGCCGGCTGAGGACGCGATCCACCTACCCAGCTCGTGAAGCCGACGTTCGAAGACCGGCATCGCCCGGCGCACTTCGATCGTGCGCAACCTGAAATGGTAGATGGCGCGATGAAGAGAATCGAGGAGCGGAGTCCAGAGCACCTCGCGGTGTGTGGCAGTCGCATCGGCACGATGCACCAAGTACACCCGTTGCCTCGGCGTAAGAGCACTGGCGAGATGACGGCGTCGAAGCAGGGCCTCGGGGACACGCTCGTCTGGGTGAACTACCCACTGCTGCACAAGATCCGCACTCACCGAACGCAGAGTGGCAATGTCCGCTAAGGCGTTCTCGGCGGTGTGGAATACACCAGAGTCGCGTTTTCCGGCGTCATCGGGGAGATTCTCCTGAGGCGTCGGCGCGAGGGCGTAGCTGTCGAGCGTATACGGCGGGTGCGAGCAATGCAGAGCAACCATGGAGTGCACTTCGAATAGGTAATGGGATCCCGAAAGGCGCAGCAGCGTCTCCACACTGATAGGAGTTGCGGTGCCCTCGAGGCAAGCTCTCTGCTGGATACGGCTCGCCGCGAGTGAGGAGATCACCATACTCGGCCACATGGGTCCGGACCAAGCTCCCCGGAGGGTTCTATCCATTGCCGAGCCGGCGCCGTGGCCGAACCGATTCTCCGAGGATTCTCCGTACCACAGTACAGCGTCGCGATATTTCTCTCTACCTGGACGCCCGGCCCCGGTATTCTGATGATACGGGCCTCCCTGTGCCCCAGCCGAGAGTCGTGCCCAGCCAGCCCCGATCGCGCGTGTCGTTCGCGCCGGCTCGAGATCACAGCAGCGGAGTAAAAGCGTGTCGCATGGAATCGGTTGGCAAGCAGTCTTCCCGGAAATACTCGCAGCGTCTCACGCGGCGAGGAGCGTTCCGCCATTCGACGAGCAGGCACGGTCACGAGCCGTCGCTGAGCGCGTCACCGCCGCGCGGAAATTTCCATTCTGGCTAGCAGTCATCGGCGCGATGGCGTTCGTGCTCCCGAACGGGTGGTTCGTGGGGATCGCTGTACTTGGCGTCTTTGCGCTCCTCGTCTATAGGGCAATTCAACGCGCGAGCGCCCTCGCTGCGGAGTTGGCACAGGAAAGCCATCGGCTTCGCGCAGCGCACGCACTCGAAGTGGAGCGTCTTCGTTCGATTCTTGTGTCAGCAGACCGAGGCAGTGCCGATTCACTCAGGCTCCTGCTCACGCGCTGGCATCAGCATCGCCCTCAATCGCTGCGCCAGTTCGTCGCTGAACTTGGCGGAACCGCGTCTCACGCCTGGATGTTGGGTGGACACGCGGTGCGGCGTGACGACATCCCAAGCGGAACTCCACGCAGGGGCCGCGGCGGGCGGACGGTATTCGACAAGCGCAAAGCGAGCGACATCGACGAAGACCTCGCGGAGATCAATGCAGCCGCCGTCCTCTCACTCCTCACCGCGCTGTTCAGTGGCCCTAGTCCCAAGGAAGTTGCAGTGCGCGTTGACATTCTGAACCCGGTGAGCGGCGAACGCATCCCGTGGGTCACGCTCTCGACGAGTCTACATCAACGCGTCCTCCAAGACGCCATGACAGCCGAGAGTCCTGTCGGGGCACTACGACGACTCGGGGGCGACGTTGGCCGATGCCGGAACCAGCGCCTGACTCCAGCCAAGGAGCCGCAGGTACCCACTCTCCTCGCCACGGCGTTCTCGTCTGCGCGCGCCAACTCCACGCCAGCGAACACGATATCCGCTGCTCCAACGCGCACTCCGTCGCCGCCACTGGCCGCGTCGGCGCCATCGCGAACGACGCGTCCCGCGGAGTCGCGTGCTGCACAAGCGGCACCGCCGCAGAGTACTGCGCCCGTGACGACTGTGCCTCCAGCGGGTCCTGTGTTCCCTGTTGTCGCGCCACAACACGACTATCGCCGCGCTGTCGCGGCCGACGACTACAGCCAGTCTCTCGCCGAGATCCCGATGGGGGAATCGGCACCCGAGATAGCGGCGCCCAGTCGCGCAATCCCGCGTCCGCCCGCCGGTTTTTCTGGCTCGATCATCGGTCTCTCGAGCGCCACGCCGTCGCCGAGGAACGTCAACGGCGAATTCTCGACGATCGCTCGCAAGTTTGCGGCGTATCCCGGCGACCCGTCGGCGCCTTTCGTTCCGTTCAAGGCGTACTACTCGCAGTACGCGCACATGGATGCGCGGCAGTTGCGGTTCTTCTTTCGTTGGCGCGCGACGATCCGCCGTGGCGAAGTCATCCCGACGGACCTGAGCTACATCTTCGTGCACACTTACGAGCTGCTCCACCTCATCGGCGCTGAGAACGCGACACACGCTGCGGTGCAAATTGAGCGTCTTTGGTCGTCGTATCGTGATGTGTTCCCAGCGATGGATGCGTACCTCGTCCGCTGGGCCGCAGATCTCTACGCGGCGGAAGTTGGCACGGCAGCCGCGCTCTCATTCGTGCACCGAGCAGTTGCCGCGGGCGCCTCAGTCGCTGACGAGAGCCTGATCGTCACCGACCAACGATGGGCTGTCACGGACTACGCCGGCATGCCCGCGGCCGGCATCGCGATGCTGGTGGGTGAGCGCAGACTCGGGGACAACAAGTTCTTTCGTGAACACAACGCCATCGTGAATGGTCACCCGTGGGTCGAGGGCGCGTATCGCGAGGCGATGCTGGCGACAGACCGCGCGTTCGAGGCCAAGCATGGAAAAACGCTGCGCGACGCGGCGGTTGATGAACATGGGATGCGTGCGGTGACTCGAGAGGCGTTCCAGGGCGCGGTCTACGACTGGAAGCGGAAGACGGTGGCGCTCGGCAGAGTCCCAGCGTTTACGGAGACGTCACGGACGGTTGCGCTCTACCGCAATGCCGTTCGGTACGCAGAGAATTTGCTCAGGAAAGAGCGCTCGTTCTCCGGCAAGCTTCGCGGCATCGAACTCGATTCCGCGTTGGCCAAGGCGATCGACGCGCAGATTGCGGCGTACATCCGGACGACCAAACCGAGGACACGCGTCACGCTTGATCTGACGAAGACCAAGGACCTCGCCCGCGAGTCGGCCGACGTTCGGGCCCGGTTGCTCGACGGCATCGAGGAAGCCTACGATCCAACGCCGAGACCAGTATCCATCGGCGACGGAGGGCGGCCGCCCGAGACGCCGTCGTCCACGTACAGCGTGCAATCCCATGCGCCCGCTGACCTATTGGCCGCTGGCCTGCTGACTGACCTTCCGGCAGTACAGAGTGCGATCGCGACGCTCTCCATTGCAGCACGTGCCATTCTAGCGGCTGTGGTGGCAAATGGCTTCGAGGTTCACGAGAGATCGCCATTGCTTACGGCCGCTGCTGGAGGTGCGCTCATCGCGCCGCTCGTCGACGAGATCAACGAGCGCGCCGTAGCCTCGCTCGGAGATGTGCTCTGTGTGTACGAGGGAAAGTTGCTGATCTTGCAGGAGGACTATCGGGACGAGGTGTGCTGGGCGCTTCAGGGAAACCTGGATGGCCTCCGCACGGTTGCCGGTATGCCGTCGACATCCCCGGTCCTCGCCGCAGAAGTCCAGGTTGCGTCAGGCAGTGAAGCACCCGCGGGAGCGATGGCACCATCTGAGAGCATCGGCCCGGTGGAGGTCGAGGCGCTTGCATTGATCGTCGCCGGCGGACCCGGAGTCTCCGCGGCGCTGCTCACACTGGCGGCGGCGAACGCATCGACGCTGCTGCTGCTTGTCGATCGTGTGAACGGCTGTGGCCTGGAGTCCGCTCATGGCGATATCCTCGTGGATGGAGACGCAGAGCCACCAGTCATCCTCGATGACGCCATGGCCTTCGTGGTGGGCCTTCTTGCTCGCACTGGTGCGAGCGTCGCCTCCTGGTGACGCACTCCAACTCTGCGCAACTTGCCGAGACATAGGCGGAACGCGCAGCGTTGCGGCAGACGCGTTTACGCCGCAGTGCCATTGCCCCGTATCCTTGTGCCAGATCGTCCCATTGTGGGAACCGCGTTACGAACCATTTCCGCCAATCTCAGATGACGCCGGTCACCCCGCCCACGAAAGTCCCTCGCCGCATTCTCACGGCCATCATGAATTCGATCGCCGCGGGGGTGACACCTCGGAGCGGCATCGAACATCTCGCCGTGGGACGCAAAGAGGAGATCGGCGCGATCGTGACGGACCTGGACAACGTGGGCGATGGTGGTGCCGCATTCCGAGTGGTCTCAGGGCCGTTCGGTTCGGGTAAGAGCTTCTTGCTGCAGCTCGCACGCAACTATGCCCTCGAACGGAACTACGTCGTCATGGACGCCGATCTCTCGCCGGAGCGTCGCCTGACAGGCACGCAGGGCCAGGGGCTGGCGACCTATCGTGAGCTCGCGAAGAACATGGCCACCAAGACACGGCCCGACGGCGGTGCGCTGGCCACGATTCTCGAGAAGTGGATCTCCGGCGTTCAGGCGGACGTGATGCGCGAACAGGGGCTGTCGGCCTCTGACCCGACCTTTGCCAAGGCAGTCGAAGCGAAGATCGTCGAGACCGTGAACGGGATGGAAGGACTTGTCCACGGCTTCGACTTCGCTCAGGTCATCGCGACGTACTGGGCCGGTCACGTCGAGCAGAATGAGGCGAAGAAGGTGGCTGCGCTTCGCTGGCTCCGCGGCGAGTACGCGACCAAGACGGAAGCCCGCGAAGCGCTTGGGAGCGCTGTACGGGTGATGATCGACGATGACACGTGGTATGACTACTTGAAGCTGCTTGCGGGCTTCGTCACCGCGATCGGTTATCGAGGCCTCATCGTCATCGTCGATGAAGCGGTCAATCTCTACAAGATCTCCCACACGCAGGCTCGCCTCTCCAACTACGAGAAGCTGCTGACGATCCTGAATGACTGCCTGCAGGGGAAGGCTCGCAACATCGGCATCCTCTTTGGCGGCACGCCGCAAATGGTGGAGGACGCCCGTCGTGGCCTATTCTCATACGACGCGCTTCGGACCCGGCTTCAGGAGAGCCGCTACGCAAGCCGCGCAGGCCTGCGTGACGTGAGCGGAACGGTCATCAAGTTGGATCCATTGTCGTTCGAGGAAGTGTTCGTACTGCTGCAGAATCTGCGGCATCTGCACGCGACCTATCACGGCTATCCGGAGCGGGTCACAGACGAGCAGCTCCATGGCTTCATGGAGGAGACGCTGAACCGATTGGGGGCTCAGCGGTTCGCGACACCGCGCGAGATCATTCGCGATTTCATCGCGGTGCTGAACATCGTCCAGCAGAACCAGGGCGCCGAGTTCGACACCCTCGTGCATGGCAGCGACTTCCATCCCACGCCGCCGGCACCAGATGCGGACGTGGCTCCCGGTGACGATGACGGCGATGCATCGCCCGCTCCTCGTCAGACGGATGTGCCAACGGCGCCCACGACCGAACAACCGAAGGCTGCGGACGGAACCATCGACGACAAGTTCAAGTCGTTCACGCTCTAGGATCGCAGCTCACTCATGTCTGATCCTACCGCGGCCACCACAGGAGCGCCCTCAAGTACGTCGCCGCCCAACAGCGCCTTTGAGCGACTTGCCCCGTTCATCCAGGAGTTCATCTGGAAGCACGGATGGACCGAGCTCCGCGAGATCCAGGTGCGCGCCGCCGGGGCTGCCTTCGACACGGATCATCACCTGTTGCTGGCGTCCGGTACCGCGAGCGGGAAGACGGAGGCGGCGTTCCTGCCGATTCTCACGCAGCTCTACGAGGATCCGTCGGCGTCGATCGGGGCGCTGTACATCGGCCCACTCAAGGCACTGATCAACGACCAGTTTCTTCGGCTTGGTGACCTCTGCGTCGAGGCCGACATTCCGGTCACAGCATGGCATGGCGACGTCGCGGCAAGCCGGAAGCACGCATTGCTCAAGCAGCCTCGCGGCATTCTGCAGATTACGCCCGAAGCACTTGAGGGCCTGCTGCTGAACCGCTCAGCGGACCTGATGCGCATGTTCGGCGATCTCCGCTGGGTCGTGATCGACGAGGTCCACGCATTCATGGCTTCGGATCGAGGCGGACAGGTCCTCTCGCTCCTCGACCGTCTCGCACGATTTGCGAGGAACCCGGAGGGTCTGCCGCGGCGTATCGGCCTGTCGGCGACATTGGGCGACTACGCCGAGGCGGCTGCGTGGTTAGACGGCACGACGAAGAGAGGCGTGGAGATCGTCTCGGACAAGACCGCTCGAAACGTCTTCCTTCTTGTTGACCACTTCACCGTAAAGCCGAAGGCCGCGAGCAAGGGCGAGACAGGGAGCAAGGGGCCCGACGCGGCGATCCCGAGCACAGCACAGAGAGGTCGCGGCAACGCGCCAGCGTGGCCCGAGTATCCCACGGATGGCGATGATGCTGATGACACCATTGAGCGTCAGGTCCAGCTGATCCGAGCCGCATATCAAGCAACGGAGAAGCGGAAGAGTCTGATCTTCACGAATAGCCGAGGCGACGCCGAGGAAATCGTGGCGGGGCTACGTCGAATGGCGGAGCGAAATCATGCTCCCGACATCTTCTTCGTCCACCATGGGAGCATTGCCGCACCGCTCCGGGAGTCCGCTGAGACCGCAATGCGCGAGGGTGATGGCCCAGCGTGCACCGCGGCGACAGTGACGCTCGAACTCGGGATTGACCTCGGGCAACTCGATCGCGTGTTGCAGCTCGGTCCCACCTCTACGGTCGCGAGCTTCCTCCAACGCCTCGGACGTGCTGGGCGTCGCGGCCAGCGCCCTGAGATGCTCTTTCTTCTGCGCGAAGAGGAGGGCGATGACAAGGCCTCGATCCTCGATCGAGTGCCATGGGAGCTGCTCCAGACGATCGCGATCATTCAGCTGTATGCTGAAGAGAAATGGCTCGAACCACTCCAGCGAGCGCACCTCCCTGGGAGCCTTCTCTATCAGCAGACCATGAGCGTCGTCGGTGCCGCGGGTGAACTCGCACCACCGCAGCTCGCGCAGCGCGTGCTGACGCTGGCACCGTTCGCCCAAGTCACCCAGGACGACTTCCGAGAACTGCTCCGGCACCTGCTCGCTACCGATCAGTTGGAGCAAACTCCGGAAGGTGGCCTCATTCTCGGGCTTGGTGGCGAGAAGATTGTGCGCAACTTCCGATTCCTCGCGACCTTTCAAGACACGACGGAGTGGGCCGTGAAGGATGGCACGCGCGACGTTGGCACGGTCGGGAGCCCAGTACCAATTGGTGAACGGCTCGCGCTCGCTGGACGTACGTGGGAGGTCGTTGATCTGGTCACAGAGCAACGCGTGCTCGTTGTGCGACGCGTGAAGGGATCGTTGCGGACCTACTTCGTCGGTGGACCCGGAGCATCAATCCACGACCGCGTCGTGGAGCGGATGCGTCGCGTGCTTCTCGAAGAGACGGTCTACCCGTACCTCACGGAGAGGGCGGCGGCTCGACTCAGCGAGGGGCGAACGCTCGCTCGTGCCGAAGGAATCGCCCTGCGCGCGACGGTACTCTCGCTGGGAGGCGACAAGCTGGCACTTCTCCCGTGGGCAGGAACTCGAATCATGGACACCTTGGTCGCACGGCTGGCTCAGTCGGCGGGAGCCAAGGTCGAGCGTGCTCAGTTCTACTTGACGGTGACCGCCAACTCTGGCGGAATCAAGGCCACCATGGCGCTCCTGCGCCGCATCGCCGAAGAACCGTTGAGCGCAGAAGCGATGGTCGGCGCGATGGATCGCGTCTTCTGCGTTCGCGCGAAGTACGACGAGTTCTTGCCTGATTCAGTGCTCAAGAAGTCGTTCGCCGCCGATCAGCTTGATGCATCTGGCGCCATCGACCGGCTACGTGCCATGCTGTCCCCGGACTGAGGAGTTCCGCGAGCCAAAGGACAGGCATTGTTGCGCGGCTCGTAGCGACCGCGCCGGCGGCGCGCTCGGGGGTGAAGCGCGGCACTACGAGCCGCGCGTTGTCGCTATTGCGTACCGGTGAACGAAGAAGCGGCGCGCCCATGATCGTGGTTCTGCCTCACGGATTCGGACGCGGCGCACTCAGCGCATTGTGATGTCACCGCCACACCACGACTTCCACGCACGAGGGTCGGTGTTGAGGCTGAAGTAGGGCACCCGGTTCAACCGTCTCAGAGCATGGCCGCTCATGACCTGCAACGGCTGGGTGAGCCGTCCCACCAAGGCGCGGAAGTCGGCCACGTTCATGTCGAAGAGCTTCTGTGCGATCTCCCGCTCCAAGGGACCGCCTGTCTGGCCGATCCCGAGTAGCTCTGGAACCCAACGAAGCTCCCAGAGACCGGGCGCGAATGGTATTGGGAAGTCGGCGTAGTCGGTCGCTCTTCCTTCGATGTACTCGTTTAGCTCTGCGTCCGGTGCAGCTTCGAGCCACTTGAGCACGGCCAACCCGTGAATCAGGCTGAGCGGCCGTCCAACGTCGTTCGCCAGCTGCGCGTCTGCCCGCTTGAGGATCTGCGATGTGCTGAGAGAGCGAACGAGCCACGGCAGCAACTCCGTGGAGTTGCGACCGATCGGACTGTGGTGAATCCAGCTCGAGCCTCCGACGACCAGCCGGTCGAGTACCATGCGCAGTAGCTCGAGACGGCGCTGGCGCCAAGCCAAAGCACCAGCGCCATGGGCCGCGGCGACCTCTCCGAGCGTGAGCACCATTCGACTGGACGCCGAACGGTGTCCGTCGTGGAGGAGCGAGTGGCGTGTCGCCGCGGCGATCCATTCCTCAAAGCCTTCGCGATCGTCGACTGCGACTAGCGGTAGACCCACGGCCTGGAGCTCTTCCGCCACGGCTGCCGCGGCCGCAGCGTGCGGATGGTCAAGACCCATCCCAACGGCGTAACCGGGTGCGGATACCTGCGTCGCTTCGGCTGCAATCCGTTGGGCGGCAGTCGCACCTTCCTCGATCGCGGCGAGGACTGCGTCACGGCGCGCGGTCGATTGAGGCAGCGCGACCGCCCGTGAAAGTCGGCCTAACCGCTCAGCTGGGCCGGCTGCGGCGGCGTACATCCCCTCGCGATAGTCGACGCGCTCCTCGAGGTTCTGCACCGCGCGTTCGAGAAGCGCCCGCACCTCGGTCATCGTCTGCGGCCGGTCTGCCGGGTCCTTCGTAACCATGCGCTGCATCAGTCCGACCAGATGACCGAGACGCGAATCACTATACCGGGAGACGAGGTCGAACCGGGGGTCGTCGAAGTCCTCGCGCGGGAAAACGTCACCGCCGCCGACCACGGCGAAGATCGTCTTGCCCAGGGAATACACGTCCGCAGCAGGGGTGATGCGCTCTGACTGTCCGCCTCCCAGCAGCTCGGGCGCCACAAACTCGTCGGTCCCCACGGTATGCGCCTCCGCGCGCGTCAGCCTCTCGCGCTGCTCTTCCTCGACCAGGTAGCAGATGCCGAAGTCACCCAGCACTGGTCTCGCGTCGGCAGCCGCGCCGAACAGCAGTATGTTGCCCGGCTTTACGTCTCGATGCACGACGCCCGCTTCGTGCGCCGCACCGAGCGCGTCCGCGACGGGGAGGCAACGGCTGAGGACCGCCTCGAGCTGCCCGTGCAGATGGGTGGCCGCATCGTGGAGGGACGAAGAGCCGAGCGGCATTACGTAGAAGGGCGCGGAAACATCGTCCTCGGCCGGAATGGTGTGGTCCAGCACCTCAATGATGCCTGGGTGCTTGCCCTTCAACGCGGTCGCGAGCGTCTCGATCTCCCGCACGAATCGAAGGTACGCCGTCGAACTCCGTCCCTTCGCGTACTTCAGCTCCTTCAAGGCGCGCACCGGGTCCTCGGGAGCAGCCGCGTCGCGCACGCGCCAGATGTTGCTCATGCGGCTAGTCTTCCACGGACGCACGTCCATGGCGACCCAACGCCCCCAGCGCCTTCGCGTCGACGCAGCGGTCAGCTCGGCAGGCGCTTCAATTCGCCGGTACCCCACGGGCGTGACGTCGAATTCGAATACCGTGCGCGAGTACCGGCCGAGCACTCGGATGAACCCCATATCCTCGAGCACTACGAGGTCACCCTCGAACGCGTCGTGTTGCTGGTCCGGGAGCCCCGGGTGGTATACATCGAGTGTCGGCTTGCCGATCTGGCTCGTGACGGAGAATGTTGTTCGCTCCGTCGGCGGCAGCGTGCGAGCCGCCGCCACCAAGCTGCGGAGAAGGTCTTCCTGTACGGGCTCAAGCATGACGTACGATAGCCGCTGTCCATCGCGCTCGGAACATCCAGTGTCTGGCCAGAGCAGCGCGCGCCTGACCGTCGAGCTGTGCCGCCGCTGTGCCTGGTGTATGTGACCGCGTCAGGCTCGAACGATGCACTCGCACTGCCCGCCGGCGTCTGAATAGCTCGCCGCGCTCAGGGTCCACCGAGGGTCCACCACGTCCGTTTTTCAAACCGGATCGACCGTTCTCGGGAGAGGTTGTCTGCACGTCCTCCGGGCGAGTACCGTCGTAGAGCGAGGTGTGAGGCCGTAGACCGGTCTCCTTCCCAAGCTGGACGTCGCCGGTTCGAGTCCGGTCGCCCGCTCCTTGGCAATATTGCTCCAATGTCTCCCGAGAAGCCTAGGTCCACGATGTGGACCTGGGCTTCTTTGCTGCGACATCAGTCGGCCCGCAGTGCTTCGGCGGGATCAATGCGAAGCGCGCGTCGCGCGGGCACATAAGACGCAAGCACAGCGACCGCAACGACTAGCAGGGCGGTAACACCCAGCGTGACGGGGTCGGCGGGAGTGATGGCGTAGAGCATTGACCTGAGCACCCGCGACGTTGCCATCGCGATCGCGAGGCCAAGCACGACGCCAACGACGGCGAGCCGCAGGCCGACGCCGACGACCAATCCGATCACCGCCTTCGGCTCCGCGCCGAGCGCCACCCGCACGCCGATCTCCCGTGTGCGTTGAGTGACCCCATACGCGACGACCCCGTACAGGCCCACCGCCGCGAGCACGAGGGCGAGGATCGCGAAGGCCGTGATCAGCGCCATGGCGAAACGCGTGGGCGCCAGACCGTTGCGAAGGTACGTGTCTCCCGACAGCGGCGGACGCACGAAGATGGCCGGATGCACCGACGCGATTGCCCGCTTGATGATGGGCGCGGCCTCGTCGCCCGGCAGGTTGGTGCGCACCACGATCGGCACGTCGCCGAGCACCTTAGGGACCAAGCTGTAGACCTGCAGCTCCGCGCGATCGCCGTGCACGTCGGGCATGCGGGTATCGTCGACGACCCCCACGACGGTCGACCACGGGGCCGGTGCACCGGTACTCCGTCCGAAATCCGACTGGCGGACGCGGGCGCCGAGGGCGCGGCCGTCGCGCCACAGCCGGTGGGCGACCTCCTGGTTCACCAGCACCTCGGGCGAGAACGCGAAGCCGCGCGGCGTGGCTCCGGGCGCGCGCGCGATCGACGTGTCAGGCAGCCGGCCCTTCAGCAGCGCGATGCGCGCCACGCGGAAGTAGTCGGGGCTGATAAACACCGTGCCGACGCTCGGCAACCGCCGCTGCCCACTCGCTGGATCGTTCTCGGTCTCCAGACCGGGGCCCCCAAACGCCTTTCCGGGCATCACGCCGAAGGCGACGCCCGTCACACCGGGCAATTCCCTGAGGCGGTCGATTATCGCCGCACGAAGCTGGGGTTTCTGGTCCCGGAACGGCCCCATGCCCAGCAGGACGTTTGCATAAACGAGCCCCCGCGGCTCAAAGCCCAGCCGCATCGCCTGTAGCGCGGCAAAGGACCGCACGAGCAGCCCCGCGCCAGAAAGCAGCACGAGCGACGCCGCGATCTCGAACACGATCAGCGCCGAGCGCACGCGACGGGAGGCGGTTCCGGAGGAGCCGCCACGCGTCTCGCGGCGCAGCGCGTCGCCGGGCGCCTGCGCGCTCGAGAGTAGCGCCGGCACACACCCAAAGAGGATGCCCGTCGCCACGGCGACGCCGAGCGTCCAGAGCAGCACCACCGGCTGCAATCGCACGTCGGCGAGACTTGCCAACGCGGGTGGCCGTAGCGCGATGATGAGCCGCAGGGAAAGCCATGCGACGCCGACGCCGAGCAGCCCGCCCGCCAGCGCGAGCATCATGCTTTCCGTCAGCACCTGACGGGCGATGCGCGCGCGACTCGCCCCGAGCGCTCCGCGGATCGCGAACTCGTGCTGGCGTGCCCACGCCCGCGCGAGCAGGAGGTTCGCGACGTTCGCGCAGGCGATGAGCAGCAGTGCACCGACCGCGCTGAACAGCACCTGCAGCGCCCGTCGCTCGCGCTGCCCGAGGAAGTCCCGGGCGCGCATCACGCGGAAGCGCTGCGGCGCCTGGTTCTCCGCGGTCGGAAGCACGCCGGGCCGCTCCGGCGCGCTCGACGCGATGGCCTGCAGCTCGCTGGACGCCGCCTCAGGCGTCGCGCCGGGACGAAGCCACGCGAACACGGTCGGCCCGGGCTCCATTGTTCCGGAACTGCCACTTGCGGCGTCCGCGAGCGGCGCCGGTACCCAGATGTCCGGGGGCGTGCTGCGCCAAAGGGGAATCGACAGCCCGGCAGGCGCCACCCCGACGATCGTGCGCGGTATGCCATCGACGGACACCGTCTTGCCGAGCACGTCCGACCGGCCGCCGTAGCGTTGCTGCCAGAGCGAGTGGCTGATCATCGCCACGGACGCCGCACCGTCGGGCAGCTCGTCACCCTGCGCGAAGCCGCGCCCGAGGATGGGACGCACGCCGAGCAGCCGCAGGAAGTTGGCGGTGACCGCCGCGCTCGGGATGGTATCCACCGTACCGTCAGCGCGGATCGCGAACATGCTCTGCGAGGCACCCGCGACCTCCGCGACGGTGTGTCCGCGAGCCAGCCATGCCGCCGCCAAGCCGGTGCCTGCGGAGGCGTTCAGCGGGACGTCACGTTCCCCGGCGGCGACCTGCACCGGCATGACGATCCGGTCCCCCTCCGGGTATGGCAGCGGGGCGAGGACGAGCCGGTGGACGACACTGAAGATCGCCGTGTTCGCGCCGATGCCGAGCGCCAGGGTGAGCACCGCGAGTGCGGTGAAGGCGGGTGCCTTCATGCACTGGCGCCAGGCAAACCGGACGTCGTCGCGCAGCTCGTCGACCATGGTGCCCACCCGGCGGCGAGCCTCGCGACGACTCGCGGAGTGGCGCAGGCTGGTACGCGCCTCGTGCAGGGGCGCACCGATTCGTGCCAGTGCCTCGGCCCGTGCCGCGCCGGGCGTCATGCCGCGCCCCACGAGGTACTCGATGCGCTCCTCGAGGAATGCGTCGAGCTCGCCGTCGGCGTCGGCGACTGCCTGGACGTCGGTGCGTGGCGAGAGCCGGAATAGCCGCCGGACGCCGGGCCGGATGTTGCGCGTCACGTCAGCGCTCCTACCGGCCGCTCATCGCGGAGGAGGCGCCCGTCGAAGAGGTGCACCGAGCGCTCCGCGTGCTGCTCGTAGCGCGGGTCGTGCGTCACCATGCAGATCGTCGATCCGGCAAGGTGCAGCTCACGCAGCAGCTCCATGACCGCTTCACCGCTCGCCGAATCGAGGTTGCCGGTCGGCTCGTCGGCGAGGAGGAGCAGGGGCTCGCCGGCGACGGCACGCGCGACGGCGACGCGTTGCTGCTGGCCGCCGGAGAGTTGCGCCGGATAATGCCGCATGCGGTGACCGATTCCAACTCGATCGAGAGACTCCGTCACTCGGCGCTTCCGCTCGGGCGCGGACAGACCGCGATACGTCAGCGGCAGCTCGACGTTCTCGTAGACGGTAAGGTCGCCGATGAGGTTGAACGCCTGGAAGATGAATCCGATCTGCCGGTTGCGGATCCTCGCGCGTTCGGCCGACGGCAAATCGGCGACTGGTTCGCCGGCGAGCGTGTATTCGCCACTCGTCGGGGTGTCTAGGAGTCCGAGTATGGAGAGCAGCGTGGTCTTTCCGCACCCCGACGGTCCCGTGATCGCCACGTACTCTCCCGACCGGAGCTCGAAGTCGATGTCCCGGAGCGCATGTGTCTCGACTTCGTCGGTGTAGAACACCTTCGCGAGACCGGCGAGGCGAATCAGTGTCTGGTCTGCGCTCGCGGCCGCGGACGTCGTACGAGATACCTGCGTCATCGGGTCGGTCATCATTGGCGCCGCCGGTGAGGGTAAGACGAATGACTGCATGATCGAGAGCGCGCGACAGCGCCCGCTTGGCCCAGCGCGCTACTTGAGTCGTATTCGGGAGACATTCTCGAGTGTCGACACATCCGAAATGACGAGCGAGTCGCCAACGGCAAGTCCCTGCAGCACCTCGATCGTATTCACGGATGCTCGGCCGAACTTCACGCTCACGCGGCTCGCATAGCCTGCGTTCGGCTCGATCCTGAACAGCCTCGCCTCACTGTTCTCGACGCCGTTCGCGGGACGCGGGACGTGCAGCGCGTCACGGAGGCGCTCGATCTCGATCGTGCCATCGACGTTCAGCTCCGAGCGCGTCCCCGGCGGCACGGGGCCGTCGAGCGTGACCTCCACTGTCACCGTCCCCGACTGCGACGACGGGGCGGCGCGCGACACATGCCCCGCAACGATTCCGTGCCTGGTGTCGATGGACGCCCGCTGACCAACGGTGACGCCGCCTGCCTGCCCCTCAGGAACGTTGAGTACCGCCTTGAGCCGTCCCGGGCGGGCCAGCCGCGCGAGCTCGACGCCTGAGTTCACCCACTGCCCCAGCTCGAGGGACGGGCTGCCGAGCGTCTGCACCACCCCGGCCTCCCCGGCGACCACCCGCATCGCGGACACTCGGCTCCGACTTTCGTTCACGATGGCGCGCAGTCTGCCGATCTGCTCCTCGTCGAGCCGCGTCTGTTCCGCCGCGGCGCGCGTCATCTGGACCAGCCGTTCCTCTTCGAGGGATAGGCGCGTCCCGAGCTCTGTGGCCGCGTCGCGCGCGGCCTCGACGTCGCTGCGCGCCGCGAGCCCCTTGCGATCGAGCCCTTCCTGGGCGGCCAAGTTGCGCCGCGCGACCTGAAGCTGTGTCGTGAGCGTGGCGATCGCCGCCTTCTGTGAGAGCTGCTGCTGCACGAGCGAGGAACGGAGGCTCGCCAAGGCGCTCCGCGCGCCCGACGTCGCCTGGTCCGATTGGAGCGCCTGGAGCTGGACGTCCGGGTTGCTGAGCTCCACGATGGTCGTGCTGGCCCCGACCGTGTCACCGATGCGGACGGGCAACCGCTCGACGCGCCCAGCGGTCACCGCGGCGACAATGCGCACGTGCTCCGGTACCAGCGTGCCCGCCGCGTGCACTTCCCGAATCATCTCGCCGCGCTCCACGACACCGAACCAGAGTGTCCCGCGCTCCACTGCGGGGGCCGCCGGCCGGAGCCGACCGAGGCCAAGGGAGATGAGCACGACGGCGAGCAGCGCGGCGCTCCACGCAGCATACGTCCTCCGTCTCGAACGTGGCTCGCGCTGAATGTCCACGACCGCCTCCGGTTCATGATTCGGCGGTGCGCGCCATGAGGATCGTCGTGAGTGCCTTCACGTGATCGACAAGCTCCGCCGCCTCCCTCTTCAACCGGGCCCGCCCCGAGACGGTGAGCTGGTAATAGCGGGCCCGTCGCCCGTTCTTGGTAATTCCCCACTCGGCCGAGATCAGGCCGCGCTCCTCCATGCGATGGAGGGCCTGAAGGAGCGCAGCATCCACCACCTCGATGCGGCCGCCCGAGCGCTCCTCGAGCCAGCTCGTGATCTCGAAACCGTGCATCGGTCCCCAGGAGAGCGCCTTGAGGACGAGGACATCCAGTGTTCCCTTGAGCAGCGCCATTGCATACCATTCCTTTCCCCAAGGTTATGGGGTAAGAGTCGTGGGGGTAGGACGGCCTCATGCTATCCGGTCGTGGCCGGGATTGCAAGAGCCGAGTGCCGCGAATTCGCGTCGCCCGGTCGCCTCGAGTGCGACAACCTCTTCCGAAACCCGTACACCAATGCGACTCCGATCCCGGCTCGTTACCGCACTGCTCGCGCTCGCGGGAGTAGGCGCCATCGGCGTGCACGTGCTCCGGCCGAAACCCGCTCGCCTCGTGACGCCAGGACCCGGCGATGCGGACACGGTTATCGTGAACGCGATGCGTCCTGCCCGGCTCGAGATGTCGGTGGCGGATCAGTATGACCGGCGCGCGCCCGCAGTGGGCGTACACTTCCGGCGTCTCACCGGGACGGTGCCCGTGTCCCACAGCGGTATCGTCACCTGCCCGCGCACTGAAGATGCCGCGGTGCGCGCCACGCTGGGCCCTCTGACCCGCGAGTTCGTGCTGCGCTGCCGCCCAGTGAAGTGGGTCGAGGCCGTCTCGTCGCTCAACCTCGTCGCCGGCGACAGCGCGCGCCCTCTTCACTTCGTCGCGCGCGGGCCAGACGGGGCCCGCGTCACCGAGCTGCGTGGTGACATTTCAATCGAGGACGGCCGCGTGGCCCAGCTCGTAGGCCCGGCCGTGCGGCCCATCAGGGCGGGGCGGACCGTTGCCACCGTCACTGCCGGTACGGCCACGGCGAACATCCTCATCCTCGTGCATCGGCTGGTCACCACGTTCGTCGGCCATCCGCGCGACGACGACCTGCTGGCGATGCCTGTTCGACTGGCCCGTGGCGACACCATCGAGCTATCCATGCCCAAGGCCGCATTCTGGCTCACGTACCTCCCGCGCGATCCGGACGATGCGCCGCCAACCATCGTACTGCGTGGAAACGCTGGATGCTCGAACGGAGATGGCAGGGACGTGAAGCGGGTGGAGGTCGGCAAGTACGCGAAGTACTGCATCACCTACGACGGCGCGACGATCCGGCTCGCGCACGGCGCCGCAGGTGCTGACACGGTGAAGGGAACGATCGCGCTCCAGCTAGTTTGGTGATGACTGCGCGCGCTTGGGTACGCGAACGGTGAACCCCTGGTCGCCGAGGGCGCACGCCGTGGTGCTTCATACCCACGAGGCGCCACTCGAGAAGATCCGCTCGGGAGAGGGCGTCTGGCGCGAACTCCGGCGAGAAGCATTGGCACGCCGCACCGGTCGAGCGACTTCCTGAGAGCTTTCTCAGGAATGGTGGGCTAGCCGCGATCGTGCTGCCGCGCCAGCTTGGCCATGCGCTCACCCCCTTTACTCACCTCCGACTTAGCGACACCCCGTGACCGAATTTCGCGATGACATCGACGAGGAGTTTGGCGAAGAGGCCGACGACCCTGATCTAGGGGACGAGCGGGGTGGCGAGAAGCGTCTCGGTCGTGTGTCGAATGAAGAGAAGGCGGCAAAAGAGCGCGAGGCCCTCGTTGAGGCCCTCTCTGCGGGCCGCACCGACAAGGCGCTTGAGCGCGTGGCATGGATCCTTAACCGCTTCCCAGCCGCACGCAATTCGGACATCACGCTGCAGTTCGAGTACTGGAAGGAATACCATCTCGAGCTGTTCGAGGACTTCAAGCGCGATCGAAGAGCGATGTACGTGTTGCCGAAGCTCACGTCGCTCTCGCGCGCACGGGCACGCATTCAGAACACACACAAGCTGTTTCTCGCGAATGCCGACGTTCGGCGGCGGCGGAAGACGATGTCGGAAGACGAGCGCGAGCGCCTGATGAACCCGCCCGCGCCCGACCCGCTGGTGACGGTGTATGCGGACGAGAGTGGCAAGACGCAGGAGCACTTGGTCGTGGGCACTGTATGGCTGCTTGACCCGCTCGAGACCTTCTCGATCCCTCGGCGCATGGGGCGGTGGCGCGAGGCGCGGGGATTCGACGAGGAGCTCCATTTCACCGAGATCACGCGCCGGACGCTTCCGTTCTACATCGAGGCGCTCGACGTGATGCTGGAAGCTGGCACCAGCCTCGGATTCAAACAGGCCAGCGTCCGAAAGGCGGGTGTCGCCGACGTCAACGCTGCGATAGACGACCTGCTGGTCCGCAACATCCTCGACGGGGTCGACCAAGAGCATACGAGCGCGCGAGCCCCGCTACCGCGGCGTATCTCCGTTTGGAAGGACCGCGACGACGAGGGCCGTGATGCGCTGCTCGCTGTGAGGCTGAAGGAGGCGCTCACAGCACAGTCACTCGCGCGGTATGGGAACAGACTCCAGGTGGAGACCGTGGAATCCGTTGATTCAAAGGCCCAGCCGCTCATCCAGCTCGCCGACCTCTACACCTCCAGCATCGCGCGCACGCTGAACCGCGGCGGTGGGGCTCCGACTCCAAAGGACGAGTTCGCCGATTACCTGCTCGACCGGGTTCGCCCGGGCGCCGGCGCGCAGGACGTGGAGGTAATGGTGCGCATCTGAACGGACCGCGCTCATGTCGCCGCGCTCGAATACCGGGAACGACCTGCGGGTCAATCTGCGCGGGCGCGTGGATCGACGGAAACCTCGGCGCAGTCAACCTCACGCTGACGCCCGGCGACGTGCGCGAGATAGACAGGGCGACCCCACGCATCCCGGTGCAGGGGCACCCGTACTCCTGGGGCGAGCAGAAGATGATCGACCGGTGATTCTTAGACCGGACTGCGCCTCGTTTCGATCTTCATCGGATGGACGCCGGCGCTGACCCGGGGTCCACCGAGGGTCCACCAAGTCCGTTTTTCAAACCGGAGCGACCGTTCTGGAATGGAGTTGTCTGGCGGTCCTCCGGGCGAGTACCGTGGTAGAGCGAGGTCTGAACCCGTAGACCGGTCACCTTCCCAAGCTGGACGTCGCCGGTTCGAGTCCGGTCGCCCGCTCCTTGTTAAGTCGCTGTATTGGCACTCCAGAGGCCCGGGTCCACGTCATGGACCCGGGCTTCTTTGGGGTCCACCGCGGGGTCCACCAATTCACCGTTTTGGTCCGGATCGTCGCCGGCCTTGGTGTTTACAAAGGCCGGCAAACGTGCTGCTGCGTATTTCGGCGAAGTCGATCACTCGTTTCGGACCAAAGCGATCAGGCGTTTCGGTCCAAGGCGATCACGCGTTTCGCTCCAAGGCGATCATCGGATGCGCTGGACCACGGGATCGGTTAATTGGCCTGTGTCGTGG
>JBBQJC010000015.1:0-64306 GCA_038325515.1 Gemmatimonadales bacterium
TTCGTTTATCCCCCCGGGCCACAAGCCATCCCATGAACGACGCCGCCCTCTGCAGCCACCTGCACGCCCCCGCGCCCGCGACCTTCGTCACCCAGGACTGGCCGTCGTACGGCGACGAGGACCACCAGGTGTGGAGGACGCTCTACGCGCGCCGGATGGCCACCCTTCGCGACACCGGGAGCCGGGTCTTCCTGGACGGGGCCGACGCCATCGGGCTGCGGCAGGACTCGGTCCCCGATCTCGCCGACGTCAACGCCCGCCTCACGCCGCGCACCGGCTGGAACGCGGTGCCGGTGTCGGGCTTCCTGCCGGCGAGGGAGTTCTTCGCCTGTCTGGCCCAGCGCCGCTTTCCCACCACGGTCACGGTGCGTCCGATGTCGCAGCTCGACTATCTCCCGGAGCCCGACATCTTCCACGACGTCTTCGGACACGTGCCCCTGCACGCGAACCCGGCGTTCGCCGACTTCCTCCAGCACTTCGGCAAGACCGCCGCTCGGGCCACGACCGAGGCCGACGTCGAGGCGATGGCCCGGCTGTTCTGGTTCACCGTGGAGTTCGGGCTCGTGCGCGAGGGGGGCACGGTGAAGGTGTACGGCTCGGGGCTGATCTCGTCGCACGGCGACGCGGCCAACGCGCTCGGCGGCGCGTGCGACCGGCGTCCCTTCGACCTCGACGACGTGCTCGCGCAGCCGTTCGAGATCGACCGGCTGCAGGACGTGCTCTTCGTCGTCGACGACTTCGCGCAGCTCTTCGACGCCGTGGAGCGGGCGGGAGACCGGATCGGGTGAGGGGTGGTTGCGTCGGACGGCGGTGCGCGGTTAGTTCGTGCCGAGCGGCCACCAAGGGTACCCGGCGGTCGGTTGGCCATCACCCTGCTTCACGAAGACCAATGCTGACACTGCGACGTTCGCTCTCCGTCCTCGCCCTCGCCCTCGCCGCCGCCTGCGCCAGCGGGGGCGCCAATCCCGGGGGGAGCGCCATCAACCGCGCGGTCATCGCCGACGCGGAGTTCGCGAGCGCCACGGGCGAGTCCACGCTCGAGTTCATCCAGCGGATGCGTCCCGAGTGGCTGCGCGCGCGGCCGGCGCAGGGGGGGGCCGGCACCCTGGCCGGCGGCAGCGCGGAGGCGCCGCCCCCCTCGGTGATCGTCAACGGACAGCACATCGGCGAGCTGGCCGATCTGCGGGCGATCCCCGCCGTGACGGTCAAGTCGGCTCGCTTCTACGGGATCGACGAGGCGAAGCGCCGCTTCGGGATGCAGTACAACGGCGGCATCATCGAGCTGACGTACCGGTAGCACGGGACCGGCCCGCCGCGCCGCGCATCAGCGCGGGGCGGCGGGCCGGGAGGATGCGGTCGTCAGCGCTCTTCGCAGGTGTTCGTCTCGACGCGCTCGAGGAAGCTCACCGGGCGCTCCGTGCGGGGGACGCGGATGATGTCCACCGGAGAGATCACCTCGGCGAGGCAGCCGCAACGCGCGCCGCGCCGCCGCTCGCGGACCACGGCGAAGATGCGCTTCTCCTGGTCCCGGTAGACGGTGTCCACGTTGATGCTGTAGCCGAGGCACGGCTGCTCGCCCATCCCGACGATCAGCAGCATCTCGCGGGAGAAGTCCACCTTGGGGCGCGACGTCCTGTCGTCGCGCCCGACGAGCCGCGACCAGACCTGGTTGTAGTCGCTCGTGTCCATGATCACGAGCCGCACCGCGGTGGGGAGGCGGCTGCCGGCCACCCGGTACACGTGGTCGAGGGAGGTGTAGGCCTCGGGCCGGCTCGCGGCGGCCCGCTCCATCGCCTCGCGCCGCCCGATCATCTCGGAATTGCCGAGGGGGTCGGGCCCCTGCCGCTGGCTGGCGGGCGGCGTGGACTTGCAGGCGAGCAACACGGATCCGCCCAGCAGGGCGGTGCGGAAGGCGAGTCGGCGCATGGGCGGATGGAGGGGCATGTGAGCCAGTATCGGCAGGCCGGCGAAATACTTGAAGCCTAAACCCTTGCCTGTCGAGCCCGATCGCCGTACCCTTGCCCGCCGGAGAATGTGACCGCGTTGTCCCAGGCCGGGTCCGGGGCGAGTTGGCGGGGCTGTCTGCCTGCCTCTTGGCGTCGATCCGGCGACCCCGCCAGCTCGTCCGCCGTTCATCTCGGACCCCCAACCTCACCGCATTCCGGGCTGTCCCCCCCACGTAGCAAGCGACCTGAATGGTGCACCCCACTCACCGCGCAGCGCCACCCTACCGCAGGCCCATTCGCTTAATCGGAGGAGCAGTGAAAACCAGGACTTTGCTTTATAGCGCGATCGCTCTGCTGGCCGCCTCGGCGGCGCAGGCACAGCAGCGCCGCATCACGGGCCGTGTCATGAGCGACGGCCCCACCGCGGCCCAGACCCCTCTCGGGGCCGCGTCCGTGACCGTGATCGGCACGACGATCGGCACCTACACCAGCGATGACGGCCGCTTCGCCGTCAACGCGCCGGGAGCCACCGTGTCGCTCCGCGTGCGCCGCCTGGGCTACGCGCAGAAGACGGTCGTCGTCCCCGCGGGCCAGAACGACGTGACCGTGACGCTCGAGAAGGACGTGCTCCAGCTCGAGACGCAGGTCGTGACGGGTACGGCGACCGCCGTCTCCAGCGTCAACGCCGCCAACGCGGTCTCCGTCGTCTCGTCCGAGCAGCTCAACCGCGTCGCCGCACCGACCATCGACAACGCCCTCCAGGGCAAGGTCGCGGGCGCGATCATCTCGTCCAACTCCGGCGCACCCGGCGGCGGCACGCAGATCCAGCTCCGCGGCGTCTCGACGATCCTCGGCGCCTTCACTCCGCTCTACGTGGTGGACGGCATCATCGTCAACAACTCGACGATCGCGAACGGCGCCAACGTCATCTCCGGCGCGGCGCGCGGCAACTATTCGTCGAGCCAGGATCAGTCGGTCAACCGCATCGCCGACCTGAACCCGAACGACATCGAGAGCGTCCAGATCCTCAAGGGCCCCTCGGCGTCCTCGATCTACGGCTCGAAGGGGACGAACGGCGTCATCCTGATCACCACCAAGCAGGGGAGCGCCGGCCGCACGAACATCGACTTCACACAGCGTCTGGGCCGGTCGACGCTCGCCAACAAGCTCGGGTCGCGCTGCTTCACCTCGGGTGACGACTACGCGGCGTGGGGCGCCCAGATCCTCGGCCAGAGCTCGGCCGCGGCGCGTGCCGCCAATGCCGCCGCGTACAATGCGGCCCCGATCAAGTGCCACGACTACGAGGGCGAGTTCTACTCGAACGACAAGCTGGCCTACGAGACGGTCGCCTCGCTGCGCGGCGGCACCTCGGGGGGGACGACGTACTTCCTCTCCGGCCTCGCCAAGCACGACAACGGCCTCATCTCGAGCGACTTCTACAACAAGCAGTCGCTGCGTCTGAACCTCGGCCAGTCGATCGGCTCCAAGCTGACCCTCCGGGCCAACTCCGAGCTGCTCCACACGCTCACCCAGCGCGGCATCAGCGGCAACGACAACAACGGCATCAGCCCGGGCGACATCTTCGCGTCGACGCCGTCGTTCATGGAGCTGCGCCGCAACGCGGACGGCACCTTCCCGGTCAACGATTCCCCGCTGCTCGGCGGCTCCAACCCGTACCAGAACGCCGATCTCATCAAGACCCCGGAAAACGTCTACCGCCTGATCGGGAGCATGACGGGCAACCTGTCCGTCTACTCGTCCGATCAGCAGACCGTGGACGCGAACCTGACGGCGGGCTTCGACAGCTACAACGACAACGCGCGGCTGATCTCGCCGAACACCGGCTACACCGAGCAGTCGTCGTTCGGCGCGCAGGCAGGCACGCTGTTCAACAGCGACGCCAACGTGGTCAACGCGAACCTGAACGGTTCCATCGTGCACCGCCTGGTCATGCCGGCCTTCACCGCGCAGACCTCCGGCGGCTTCCGCAAGGAGCGCCGCCAGAACATCGTCACCCAGATCACGGGCCGCGGTGTGGTGTTCCCCACGGTGACGGACGTGGATGCCGCCGCCCAGACCTACCCGAGCCAGTCGCAGGCGCTCGCGAAGGACTTCGCGGTGTTCGTCCAGGAAGAGTTCTTCGCCCTGAGCGACCGCCTGCTGCTCACGGCCGGCGTCAACGCCGAGCGCTCCAGCACGAACGGCGACCAGAAGAAGTACTTCTCGTATCCGAAGTTCTCGGCGTCGTACCGCGTGCCGATGCTGCCCGAGTTCCTCAGCGAGCTGAAGCTCCGCGGCGCCTACGGCCGCGCCGGCAACCTGCCGAGCGCCGGCCGCGAGACCTTCCTCACCCCGCTGCTGTACGAGGGCGTCACCGGCGCACGCGCGTCGACGGTCAAGGGTGACACGACGATCCATCCGGAGAAGGCCACGGAGACCGAGGGCGGCTTCGACGTCACGGCGCTCAACTCGCGCGTCCGGTTCAGCGCGACGGTCTACCGCAAGGTCATCACCGACCTGCTCCTGCAGCCGAACACCGCGCCGTCCACCGGCTTCACGTCGAAGTACGTCAACGGCGGCCAGCTGACCAACCGCGGCACGGAGCTCGAGCTCGACGTCACGCCGCTGCAGACGGGCCGCTTCACCTGGATCTCGACGAACACCTTCTCGCGCCTCCGCAGCAACGTCGATTCGCTCCCGTACCCGGCCTTCAATCCGGGCGTGGGCTCGTTCTCGACCTCCTACGGCAACGCGTGGATCCAGCAGGGGCTGCCGATCACCACGATCCAGGCCTACAACGGCTGCTCCACGGCGCTCTCGTCCACGGGTGCCTGCTCGACGGTCAACAAGATCATCGACAACCATGCGGGCGACGCGAATCCGGACTTCACCGCCGGCTTCAACAACGAGGTCACCTTCGGTCCGATGCGCCTGTCCGGCCTGCTCGAGTGGCGCAAGGGTGGCGACGTCGTCAACCTGACGAACAACTACTTCGACGGCGCCAACCTGGCCGCGGACACTGTCGTTTCTCGCGCTCGCTACCAGCTGTACCGCTCCGGCAAGGCCGTGTACGTCGAGAATGCCGGCTTCGTCAAGCTGCGCGAGATCACGCTCGGCTACGAGCTCCCCGCATCGCTGACCAGCAACATGCTGAACGGGCTCGTGCGCACCGCACGCCTCGAGGTGAGCGGCCGGAACCTCAAGACCTGGACGAAGTACACAGGATACGACCCGGAAGTCTCGAACTTCGGCAACCAGCCGCTCGGGCGATTCCAGGACGTGACCCCGTATCCGCCGTCCCGCCAGTTCCTGGTCTCGATCACCACAACTTTCTAGCCCCGAGTGACTGCATACATGAAGAAATCCATTGCCGCCCTCGCCGCCGGACTCGTTCTGGCGGCGGGGTGCAGCGACACGATCGTGTCGAACGTCAACTCGCCGTCGTCGGACGCGCTCAAGGGCGCGCTCTCGCCGACCGACGTGCAGACGCTCACGCTCGGCGTCCTGGCCAACGACCGCGCGCTCGCGCGTGAAACCTCGTACCTCATCCTGACGGCGATCTACGCGCGCGACGTCTACCGCATCGATCCCAACGAGCCGCGCTACGTCACGGAGACGCTCCTCGGCTCCGCCGATCCGGGCGGCTTCTCGGGCAGCGGTGGCTGGACCAACGGCTACGTGACGATCCGCGCGGCGAACACGCTCCTGGCCAAGCTGCCCACCGCCAACGTCCCCGTCGCGCAGCAGCAGGCGACGGCGGGCTTCGTACGGACGATCAAGGCGCTCGAGTACTATCGCCTGCTGGAGCTCCGCGACACCCTCGGCATCGCGATGCAGCCGCAGGACGAGGCAGCGGTGGGACCGATCATCTGCAAGACGACCGGCCTCAACTACATCGCGGCCCTGCTGGACAGCGCCAATGCCGACCTGACGGCGGCGGGTGCAGGCACCAAGCTTCCCCTCGCGCTGCCCTCGGGCTTCACCGCGTTCGGACGTGACTACGGCACGGTCTCGAACATCGTGAAGTTCAACCGCGGCCTGAAGGGCAAGGTGGATCTCTACCGCGCCCTCGATCACCAGGCGGCCAAGCCGGCGCTGTTCGCGACGGCCATCGCCGAGCTCACCCAGGCGCTGGGTGGGGCGGCTCCGGGCACGGTCTCGCCGAGCACCTTCAAGACCGGCGTGTACCTCACCTTCGTCGCCGGCGGCACGGAGAACTCGGCCAACCCGATCGACGACTCGCGCATCGGCGTGAACCCGAAGGCCTATCAGGCGCTCGATACGATCAACGACACCCGCAAGGCGAAGTTCATCGACCGCTCGACGATCAGCGGCAACGGCATCACCACGTCGAAGAACTACATCGGCGCGTCGACGGCCAACACCGCCAACCTGACCAACCCGGTGGGGATCCTCCGCGACGAGGAGCTCGTCCTCCTCCGGGCGCAGGCGTACTACGAGAACGGCGACTTCGTCAATGGCAACCTGGACCTGAACTCGGTCCGGTCGTTCTACAGCGCCACGCCGGGCGCGCTCACGCCGGTCGCCGCGACGAACATCACCGCGGCCCGCGCCGCCGTGCTGTACGAGAAGCGGTACTCGCTCTTCTTCGAGGGCCCGCAGCGCCTCGTCGACCTGCGGGCGTACGGACAGCTCAAGGCGGGCATCACGGCGCCGGAAGGCGCGGGCGACCCGTTCAACAACGCCTTCCCGATCCCCAAGGGCGAGGCGGACGTCCGCGGCGGACGCCAGAACCTGACCCCGGTCTGCTCGTAAGACTGCGGCAACGCTGGTGAAGGACGAGCGCCCCGCAGCCATCCGGCTGCGGGGCGCTCGTCATTCATCGTGGCGCCGCGGCGGGTCGCCGGGTCGCTACTGGTGTCGCGTGAACGCGCGCTCCATCTTCACGCATCCATCACTCGGGAGGCGCCATGCGCCGCATCGCTGTCGTCATGGGCTTCGTCGTGATCGCTGGATGCACGCACAGCACGAGCAACGATCCGGAGAGCCCGCCGGACACGATCACGGCGGACCAGATCGCCGAATCGCACGCGAGCACCGCGTACGACGCGATCGTGAAGCTGCGCGCCAACTTCCTCTCGAACCGCGGCAAGACCACCATTCTCGGCAGCGCCTCCGCGCTCCCCGTGGTCTACGTGGACGGCATGCTGTTCGGCGGCCTGAACGAGCTGCGCAACATCCCGGCCTTCCAGGTCAACACGATCCGCCTGTACCGCGCCTGGGAAGCGGGAAAGTTCGGGTCGGACAAGACGGGCGGGGTGATCGAGATCGTCACCAAACAGTGAGCCGTCAACCGCCGTGAACCGTGAACGGTGACGGTGAACGGTCAAAGTCGTGAGAGGTGAGAGGTGAGAGGTGAGAGGTTGGAAGTCGGGCCTCGGTCGGCATCGCGTCCCGATGCTTGACCTCGAACCTCAAACTTCAAACTTCAAACGCTTGCCCCCCGACCCCAAACCCCAGACTCCAAACCGCCGTCATCGGTATCCCGCCGCCTGCATCTCGAACAGCTCGGCGTACAGGCCGCGCGACGTCACGAGCGACTCGTGCGTCCCCTCCTCGATCACCTTGCCCCCGCCGAGCACCACGATCCGGTCCGCCATGCGCACCGTGGAGAACCGGTGCGAGATGACGACTGCCATGCGCCCCGCCATGAGCTGGTTGAACCGGACGAACACCTCGTACTCGGCACGCGCGTCGAGCGCTGCGGTGGGCTCGTCGAGGATGAGGAGCTGGGCCGAGCGCATGTAGGCGCGCGCGAGGGCGATCTTCTGCCACTCGCCGCCGGAGAGATCCACCCCGTCGTCGAAGCGGCGGCCGAGCATCTGCCGGTAGCCGTCGGCGAAACGCGGCAGCAGCGAGGACGCGAGCGACCGCTCGGCGGCATCGACGAGCCCTGGCGGCGGGACCGTTTCCTTCCGCGCCGCCGGTGAGGCGTCTCGCGCCTCCTCCAGATAGCCGGTGACCCCCTGGATCTGTCCCACGCCGACGTTCTCGTCGAAGCGCATGTCGTAGCGCACGAAGTCCTGGAAGATGACCCCGATCGCCTCGCGCACCGACGCGAGGTCGTACTCCCGCAGGTCGCGGCCGTCCAGCAGGATGCGCCCCTCCGACGGGTCGTAGAGCCGGGCGAGCAGCTTGGTGATCGTCGTCTTGCCGGCGCCGTTCTCTCCCACCAGGGCGATGCGCTCGCCCGGCCGGATCTGCAGGTGCACGTGCCGCACCGCCCAGCGCTCGCTCCCGGGATACTTGAACCCCACGTCGTCGAAGACGAATCCCTCGCGCATGGGATCGGGAACGGGGGGCGCTCCTGGCGTCGACGAGATCGTCGGCTGCATCTCGAAGAAGACGAACAGGTCGCGGAGGTAGAGGCTCTGCTCGTAGATGTCGCTGGCCGACATCAGCAGCCGCTGGATGAGGTCCCGGCTGCGCGCGAACGCGGCGGCGAGAAAGGTGAGGGTGCCAAGGGTGATCGCCCCCGCGACGGCGCCGAGCAGGATAGTGACGTAGGCGCCGTAGTACCCGAGCGTGCCGAGGATGGAGAGGAGGGCGCTGACGATCCCCTTCCGCACGCTCAGCCGCTTGTTCTCGTCGTAGTACCGCTGCGCGAGGACGGCGTATCGGTCGCTCAGCCAGCCGGCGAGCCCGAACATCTGCACCTCCTTCGCCGTCTTGTCGCTCGCGCCCACGTAGCGGAGGTAGTCCAGCTCGCGGCGCTCCGGCGTCCAGCGGAAGAGCAGGGAGTAGCTCAGCGCGGCGAAGTGCGTCTCGCCGAGGAAGCTCGGCAGGATCGCCACGGCGAGGAGAAGGAGGAGCCAGGGATTGTGCACCACGAGCGCCGCGCCCAGCGAGAGCAGGGTGAGCACGTCCTGGCACATCGAGAGCAGCATGGCGATGAGGCCGATGCGTCCCGTCGTCTGGCGGCGTGCCCGCTCGAGGTGGTCGTAGAACTGCGGATCCTCGAACTGCGCGAGGTCGAGGGTGGCGGCGTGCCGCATGAGGCGCACGCTGATGTGGTTGGAGAAGAGGTCGCCGAGCAGCGATTCCACGAGCGAGGAGGCGCGCGCCAGGATCTCGCCCACGACGACGATCGCCAGCTCCAGCGCGACGACGCGCCACAGGCCGGCCAGCGAGCCGGTGCCCCCGTGGTCGCGCGTGAGGAAGACCACCTGGTCGATGATCAGCTTGGCCGCCCAGAGGGTGGCGACGGGGACGAAGGCGCGCATCAGCCGCAGGGCGATCATCGCCGCGGTGAGCGGGCGGTTCGTCGACCAGACGAGGCGCAGCAGCAGCGGCAGGTAGCGCAGCGCGGCGAGCCGCTCGCGCCAGTTCTGCGGTCGCAGCTCCTCGGCCAGCGGCCGCTTCTGTCGGACGGGGACGATCATCGGGTGCGCCATGCCCGCAAGCTAATTCTTGCCGTGGGCGCACGCCCGCGCGAGCTTAGCCGCCATGAAGCTCTCGCGCTCGCTGGGCACGCTGTCGCTGGTGTTCATCCTGTATTTCAGCACCTCCGGCGGCGCCTTCACCACGGAGTCGCTCGTGCACGAGGTGGGGCCGGGGCTCGCCCTCCTCATCATGCTGCTCGTCCCCCTCGTGTACTCCATCCCCGAGATCCTCATCGTCGGCGAGCTGGCGAGCATGCTGCCCGAGGAGGGCGGGTACTACCGGTGGGTGCAGCGTGCCTTCGGGCCCTTCTGGGCCTTCCAGAACGGGTGGCTCACCTGGGTGTATTCGCTGGTGGACATGGCGCTGTATCCCAAGCTGTTCATCACCTATCTGGCTTTCTTGGCGCCCCGGCTCGGCGCCGCGTCGCTGTGGGGGATCGGGCTGCTGGTGATCTGGGGGGCGACGGGGCTCAACCTGCTGGGGGCCCGCCGGGTGGGAGGAGGATCGGTGATGGCGGGCGCGTTCATCATCGGGGGCTTCGTCGTGTTGAGCGTCGTCGCGTTCGGCCATGCGACGCACCTTCCCTGGCACCCCTTCGCCGCGCCGCAGGCGACCGGCGCGAAGGGGCTGGCGGTGGGGCTCTCGATCGCGCTCTGGAACTACATCGGCTGGGACAACGCCTCGACGGTGCAGGGGGAGGTGCGGGATGCGTCCCGCAGCTATCCGCGCGCGCTGGCCATCGCACTGCCGCTCGTCGTCGCCGGCTACATCGTCCCCTTGCTCGCTGCGCTGTCGGCCACCGACTGGACGATGTGGACCGAGGGAGGCTGGCCGGCGATCGCGCTGGCGGCCGGCGGACGGCTGGGGCCCATCCTCGCCGCCTGGATCGCGCTCGGCGGGATGGTCAGCGCGGTGGCGCTGTTCAACGCGCTGCTGCTCGCCTACTCCCGCATCCCTTTCGTGATGGCAGCTGACGGGCTGCTCCCCTCGGCGCTCGGGAGAACCGACGGTCGCGGGACGCCGCGCAACGCGGTGCTGTTCGCCGCCGTCTGCTATTCGCTGTTCATGCTGCTCCCCTTCGGCGGGCTCGTGGTGGCCGACGTCCTGCTCTACTCGCTGGCGCTGATGCTGGAGCTCGGCGCCCTTGTCAAGCTGCGCCAGCGCGAGCCGTCGCTGCGCGGAGTGTTCCGCATTCCGGTGGGGACGCGCGGCGTGGCGCTGCTCGCGGCACTCCCCCTCACGGTGCTCCTGCTCGTCGTCGCGCTCAGCCTCGCCGACGGGGAGTACGGGATCCCCGCCGTGGGCGGCGCCCTGGTCGCGATCGCCGCGGGGCCCATCTGCTACCGCATCGCGCGCCGGCGTCAGACGCTGGCCCTCGGACGGTCCGGCTAGCGCGACGACTGGGTACGGGACCCGACTCAAGATCGGGGACCGCGACTCCGATACTTGAACGGTGTCGAACGTCCCGTCCTTCGCGTCCCGTTGGAAGCATTGAATTATTCAACCCACGTCTCCACCGAGACCGCCGCGATTCGCACCGCGGCGGACCGCATGGAGCGGATCCTCGCGCGTTGCGTCGTCGGCGCCTCCGTCTGCAGCGCGCTCGTGGGCGCGATGGTGCTGGTCGGCTGGTACGCGCGCGTCCCCATCCTCACGCGGGTGGGCCCCAGCTTCGTCGCGATGCAGTACAACACCGCGGTGGCCTTCCTGCTCGCGGCCGGCGCGCTCACGGCGCTGCGGCGCGGCCATGCGCGCATCGCGGTCGCCTGCGCAAGCGGCGTCCTCGTCCTCGGCGGGCTCACGCTGCTGGAGCATCTCACCGGCGCGTCGTTCGGGATCGATCAGCTGCTGTGGCGCCTGGGCGTCTCGCGCGGCGCCATGGGCGAGCTGGCGAACGTACGGCAGTCGGCCCCCGGCCGGATGGCGCCGAACACGACTCTCTCCTTCACGCTGCTCGGCGGAGCGATGCTCGCCCTCGCCAGCGGCTCGACTCGCCACTGGCGCGTGATCGTGTCGGCCGCGCTCGCGCTCTGCGCGTCGGCGCTGGGAATTGTGGCCTTCTCCGGCTACCTGATCGGGATACCGACGGCGTATGGCTGGGGCAACCTGACGCGCATGGCCCTTCCTACCGCGTTCGGGGTGAGCCTGCTGGGGCTGGGAACCGCGGCGGCGGCGATGCTCGCCGGGGTGCGCGCCGACCGGTCAACGCGCGAGTGGCTGCCGGGTCTCACCGGCCTCGCCGTCGCCGTGTCGACCCTGATGATGTGGCAGGCGCTGGTCGACCACGACCGCCGAGACGTGGAGGATGCGATCGCGCAGCGCGCGCGGCTCATGTCCAACGAGCTGTCGCGGCGCATCGAGGAGCGCGGCCAGCTCCTGACGCGCCTCGCGGCGCGCGAGAGCCACGACGGAAGTGCGCAGCGCGCCAGCCTCGCCGACGGGGCGCCGCGCACGCTACTGGACTACCCGGGCCTCACCGATCTCGCGATCATCGACGCTGAAGGCGTGGTGCAGTGGACGAGCCGAGCGACGCCGCGCGCACGCCTCGGCACGCCAATCGTTGGAGACGCCGGCCGCGCCGGCGCGCTCGCCGCGGCCCGCTCGGCCCACCGCGCGTCCGCGAGCGGCATCGTGGCGATCGACTCGCTGCGCCGCGGCGTGTATCTCGTGGCGCCCGTGATGAACGGCGATTCCGTCACCGGCTACGTCGCCTCGAATCTCTGGGTGGCGGCGCTCGCCGAGGACGTGCTACGGAGCGATCTCACCGACGGCGATTCCTACGTGCTGCGCGATGGCGCGTCGGTGCTGCACGCGCACCGGCCGGCGGTGGAGTCGGCGCCGGAGGCGTGGGCGACCTCGGTGGAGACGTACGCGCTCGACCGGACGCTGACGCTCTCCGTGGTCCCCTCGGCGGCGTCGGTCCACCGAGCCAGTTCGAGCGTGCCCTTCACCTTTCTCGTGGGAGGGCTCGTCGCCGCGCTGATCGCCGCGCTCGGCGTTGGTCTCGCGCAGCGCGCGCGCGACGACGCGCTCCGCTTCGCGGTGGTGGCCGACGAGCTTGCGCGCGAGAACGAGGTGCGCCGTGCGGCCGAGGCACAGCTCGACGCGCAGGCAGAGGAGCTGCAGATGCAGTCCGAGGAGCTCGAGTCGCAGAACGATTCGCTGCAGGAGACCGCCGCCGAGCTCGAGGAGCAGCGCGACGCGCTCGAGCGCGCGCACGAGCTGAGCGCGGCGCTCGTGCGGTCCACGCCGGCGGCCGTCGCCGCGTTCGACCGGGCAGGCTGCGTCATTGCCTGGAACCCAGCGATGAGCGGGCTCACGGGGCGCACTGCGCTCGACGCCGCCGGGCGTGCGGTGGGAAACCTGCTCACCTTCCTGCGGCCGGACGAGGAGTCCGGGCTCCTGGCCGAGGCGCTCGAGGGACGTGAGACGCGGCTCACCGACGTGCGGGCGCGCAACGACGCATCGCGGAGCGAGTGCTGGCTCGACGTCACCGTCACCCCGATGCGCGCCGCCGACGGCCGCGTGCTCGGCGGCCTGATCGTCGGGAGCGACATGACCGAGCGCAAGGCGGTGGCAGACCTCATCATGGCGAGTCGCAACAGCGCCGAGCAGGCGAACCGGGCCAAGAGCGAGTTTCTCGCGCGCATGAGCCACGAGCTGCGCACGCCGCTCAACTCGGTGATCGGCTTCACCAACGTGCTGCGGCGCAAGGGCGATCAGATGACCCCGGAGCACCTCAACTACGTCGAGCGGATCAACGCCAATGGGCGGCATCTGCTCGGCCTGATCAACGACGTGCTCGACCTCTCCAAGATCGAATCGGGCCGCGAGACTGTGGCGCTGGAGCCGACTGCCATCGGTGAGATCGTGCAGCAAACCGTCGCCGAGCTCTGGGGCCGCGCCAACGACGCGCAAGTGGAGCTTTCAGTCATCGCGCCGCGAGACCTCGCGGAAGCCGTCACCGACGCGGGGCGGCTGAAGCAGGTGCTGATCAACCTGATCGGCAACGCCATCAAGTTCACCCCCGCCGATGGGCGCGTCCTCGTGCGTGTGGTCACCGACGACGCGGCACGGATGCCCTCGCGCATCGAGGTGGAGGACTCCGGCATCGGGATCGCGGAGGACCGGCTCGTCGCCATCTTCCAGGCGTTCGAGCAGGCGGAGCACGACACCTCGCGCCTCTACGGAGGCACGGGTCTGGGCCTCGCGATCTCCGAGAAGCTCTGCCGGCTCATGGGGCACGAACTGACCGTGGAGAGCCAGCTCGGAGCAGGCTCGCGCTTCGCCGTGCTCCTCCAGCCGCGCGAGGCCCGTCAGGCGGCGTGACGCGCGATGTCGGCGCCTACTGGCGCACGACCGTTCCCCCCTTCATCACGAAGCGCACGTCGCGCACTGCATGGATGTCGCGCAACGGGTCGCCGTTGACGGCCACCAGGTCGGCGAGCATCCCGGCACGGACCGCACCGAGCTGCTGCTCCATGTGCAACAGCCGCGCGTTGGTGGTCGTCGCGGCGCGGAGCACCTGCAGCGGCGTCATCCCGTAGTCCACCAGCAGCTCGAGCTCGCGCCCATTCTCGCCGTGGGTGAACACCCCCGCGTCGCCCCCCACGCAGATCGTCACCCCCGCGTCGAGCGCCGCCCTGACGCTCGCGCGCTTCTCGGTGATGCGCGCCGGCTCGGGATCGCCGTGCTTCCAGCCGCGATAGCGCAGCAGGGCATCGCCGGCGGCGACCGTCGGGCAGAGGGCGACATCGTGCTCCTTCATCAGGCGGAAGACCGCCGGCGTCCCGTTGTCACCGTGCTCGATCGTCTCGACGCCAGCGAGGACCGAGCGGCGCATCCCCTCCTCGGTGGAGGAGTGCGCGACCACGGGGCGCCCCGAGCTGCGCGCGATCTCCACGATGAGCTTCAGCTCGTCGAGGGTGAAGGTCGGCCGCGCCTCACCGTTGGGGCCCCAACGGTAGTCGGCGTACACCTTGATCCAGTCCGCGCCGCGCCCGATCTGGTCGCGCACGACGTGCGCGAGCGTCGCGCCGTCGGCCTCCTCGGCGCCCTGCGGGACGTCCATCTCCGCGGTGAAGCCGCGCGGGCCGTAGCTGCCCGTGGCGACGATGGCGCGCGTGACGACGAACATGCGCGGGCCGGGGATGATTCCCTGATTGATGGCGCGCTTGAGCCCGACGTCGGAGTAGCCCGCCCCCTCGGTGCCGAGATCGCGCACCGTGGTGAATCCGGCGCGCAGCGTCTCGCGGGCGTGGTTCGTGGCCCGCGCGATGCGCAGCGCCAGCGGCTCGTGGAGCACCTGGTCGTCCCACGGCGTCTCGTTGTACGGATGCAGCAGCAGGTGCGAGTGCATCTCGATCATCCCGGGCATCAGCGTCGTGCCGGTGAGCGCGACGCGGCGCGCGCCGGCCGGTGCGGCGATCGAGGTGGCGGGTCCCGCGGCGGCGATGCGCTCGCCGCGCACCAGCACCGCCCACCCCTCGTGGCTCTCGGTGCCGTCGAACACGCGGTCCGGCAGCAGGAGGACGGTCGCGCTGTCGGCGGTTCGCGCCGCCGGTGCCTGGGCAGCCGCCGAGCCGGGGCGCGAGCTGGTGACGCCGAGCATGGCAACGGCGAGGCTGAGGATCGGGAGAGCGCGCAAGGATCGGGAGGGTGAGGGGAAAGCGCCGGGGATCCACCGCCGGAGCAGGCGGCGTCACGGCCAGAAGATACCGCCCGGAGCGCCGGGCGCGAGTGAGTGTGGACTTGCCGGGGACAAAGGTGGAGATTCACGCGTGACCATTCTCCCATTCCGCCGATGAGCGAGGCGCTCCCCCTGGCGGAGACGCAGACGCTGGAGCTGGAGCTCCCGTCGCTGCCGCCGACGCGTCTCGCGGTGAGCTGGAGCGGAGGAAAGGACTGCGCGCTCGCCCTCGATCTCCTCCTCGACGAGCCGGGGATCGCCGTCGTGGCGCTCCTGATCTCGGTCACCGAGGAAAGCGAGCGCGTGGTGATGCACGGTGTTCGCCGCGACCTCGTCGCGGCGCAAGCCTCGGCGCTCGGCATCCGCGTCGTCGAGATGCTGCTGCCGTCGCGGCCCTCGAACGAGATCTATGCGGCACGGCTGGGGGTTGCGCTCGAGGCGCTCGCGCGGGACGGGGTGGAGGAGATCGTCTTCGGCGATCTCTTCCTCGAGGACGTGCGGGCCTTTCGGGAGCCGCTGCTGGCGGCGCGGGGGATGCGCGGCCGCTATCCGCTCTGGGGGCGCGATACGGGAGACGTCGCCCTCGATCTGCTCCGCCGCGGCCACGAGGCGGTCGTCGTCTGCGCCGATCCGGAGAAGCTTGAAGCGCGCTTCTGCGGCCGGTCGTTCGATGCGGGCTTCCTGGCGGAGCTTCCGCCGGGCGTGGATCCCTGCGGCGAGCGCGGGGAGTTTCATACCTTCGTGCATGCCGGACCGCGCTTCGCGCACCCGGTGCCGGTCACCGTCTTCGCCCCGGAGCTGCGGGACGGCTTCTGGTACTGCGACCTGGCATGACCCGCCGCTTCGGCGTCAGGTATCGCCACGAAGCTGATCAATTCAACGACAGGAGAACACGATGTCGCGCAATGCTGACGAGATCGACTACGAAGTGATCGGCGACGACCTGCAGGCCGTGATCGTGACGCTCGATCCGGGCGAGATGGTGATTGCCGAGGCTGGGGCGATGATGTTCATGGAGCAGGGGATCGAGATGAACACCACGCTCGACCCGAACCGGCAGGGCGGGGGGATGCTCGGGAAGCTCTTCGCCGGGGCGAAGCGCGCGCTCACCGGTGACACCTTCTTCGTCACGACCTTCGCGAACGGTGACCGCGTGAAGCGCAACGTGGCATTCTCGTCCTATTTCCCCGGCAAGATCAAGCCGGTGGACCTGCGGGAGTGGGGGGGCGTGATGATCGCGCAGAAGGACTCCTTCCTCTGCGCACCGCGCGGCACGACCGTCGACATCGCGTTCACGCGCCGCATCGGCGCGGGGTTCTTCGGGGGGGAGGGGTTCATCCTCCAGCGCATCAGCGGCGATGGCGTGGCGGTGCTGCACGCCTCGGGGGCGGTCTGGGAGAAGACGCTCGGGGCGGGAGAGACGCTGCGCGTCGACACGGGCTGCATCGTGGCGATGGAGTCGCAGGTGCAGTACGACATCCAGATGGTGCCGGGGATCAAGACGGCGCTCTTCGGGGGCGAGGGACTCTTCTTCGCCACGCTGACTGGGCCGGGCAAGGTGATGCTGCAGACGCTGCCCTTCTCCCGGCTCGCCGACCGCATCATCGCCGCGTCGCCCCGCGCCGGTGGCCAGCGCGTGCAGGAGGGGGGAGCGCTCGGCGGGATGGTGCTCGGAGGGATCGTCGGGAGCATACTGAACAACGACGACTAACGCCGCCGCATGACGCTGGGGAGAAACGACGCCCCCACGAGCAGCCCACCCGCCACGAGCAGCCTCACGAGCGCCTCGTTCCGCGCCCCCGCCGCGCTGCTCAAGAGGGCGTCGGCGAAGTACGTGTACACGGCGCACGCCGGCAGCAGCCCGATCACCGTGCCGAGGATGTAGTCGCGCGCTCGCACGCCGGCGAGTCCGGCGGCGAAGTTCAGCATGTTGAAGGGGACGATCGGGATGAGCCGCAGGCGCAGCACCGTCGCAAAGCCGTGGCTGTCGGCGAGCCGCTCGAGTCGGCCGGCGCGGCGTCCGAGGAGGCGCCGCACCGCATCGAGCCCGAGCGCGCGCGCCATCAGATATGCCAGCGTGGCCCCGATCGACGCACCGATCCAGTTGAGCAGTGTCCCGAGCCCGAAGCCGAAGATCGCCCCTCCCGCCAGGGTGAGCACACTTCCCGGGAGCGCCAGCGTCGTCGCCAGTGCATAGACGAGCACGAACAGCGGCGCCATGTACGGCCGCTGCCGCAGCCCCCGCACCGTGTGGGCGAGCGTCGCCATGTCGGTGAAGCGGAAGAGGCCGAGCGCATACGCGGCCCAGAGCGCGCCACCGACTATGACGAGCAGTGCCGCGAGCTTCGCGTAGCTTCCACGCGAGGTCCCGGCCACGCGCTCAGGCAACGGCGCCGCCGCACGAGCTGCCCGCGCCCGCCGTGCATCCGAAGCAGTGGGGTCCCACGGCGATTGCCCGCCGTTCCAGCGCCTCGAGCGTCGCCTCGAAGATCGTTCGCGGCGCCCCGTCCTCGAGCGGGATCTCGAGCATCTGGTTGAAGTCGCAGTCGAACAGCGTGCCGTCGTAGGCCACGCTCAGCGTGCTGCGGCACATCACCGCCGCCGCGGCCGCGGGGTTGTAGGCATTCGCCAGGCGCGTCATGTACTCGATCGTCTTGCCCCGCTCGTCGAGGAAGGAGAGGAAGCGCGAGATCGGCATGTTGGTGATCGTGTACAGGTTGTCGAAGTCCACGTTCCACCGCCGCTTCAGCTCCCCCTTCCACATCCGCTGCAGGTCCTCCTGGTTGCCGGGAAGGAAGGTCCCCACCGGATTGGCCACGAGGTTGAGCAGCAGGCCGTCGCCGCGTCCGTACCCGAGCGCGTTCAGGCGGCGCAGCCCCTCGATGGATTCCGCGAACACGCCCTCGCCCCGCTGCGCGTCGGTCTCGCGCGCCTGGAAGTACGGAAGCGACGCGACGACCTCCACCCTGTGGCGGGCCAGCAGCTCGGGGATGTCCGCGTAGTTGGGCAGCAGGATGGCGGTCAGGTTGCAGCGGTGCATCACGTGCGCGCCCGACCCGGCTCCGCGCGCCACGAGCTCGCGAAAGTCGGGATGCAGCTCCGGCGCGCCGCCGGTGATGTCGAGGGTCGGGATGCGATGGCGCGCCAGGAAGGCGAGCGCCGCCTCCATCACCTCGCGCGGCATCACCTCGCGCCGGTCGGGGCCGGCGTCCACGTGGCAGTGCCGGCAGGTCTGGTTGCACCGGCGCCCGACGTTGAGCTGGAGCACCTCGAGGCGCGTCGGGCGCAGCGGGTGCAGCGCCGACGACGCGAGCGCCTCCTCGAACCGGCGCACGGGCACCGCGTCGAGCCGCGCCCGCTGCGCCTCCGCGCCGGCCAGCGCGTTCCCGCTCTTCTGCAGCGTGGCGAGGACGCGCCCCATCTACATCCCCATGTCGTGCACGTGGTTGCGCATCTGCACCCCGTGCACGAGCGAGGCGCCCCCGCGGATCGCCGCCGCCACGTGGACCGCCTCGGTCATCTGGTCGAGGTTCGAGCCCCTGGCGAGCGCATCGGACGAGTACGCATCGATGCAGTACGGGCACTGCACTGCGTGGGCCACCGCCAGCGCGATCAACGACTTCTCCCGCGCCGAGAGCGCCCCGTCGGCGAAGACGGCGTTGTACCAATCGAAGAACCTGGCCGCCAGCGCCGGGGCTCCTTCCGCGATCTCGCCGAACTTCGCGAGGTCGGCCTTGTGATAGTACTCCGGCCGCTCGGACGAGGGGCTCGCTGTGGACTCGGACATGGTGGGCTCGTAGGTTGGGTGCGTCGGATGTCGAGCGGCTGCGGCGTGGCGGCCCGGCTCGAAGATGACGCCCTCGCGCAAGATACGCGAGAGCACCGCGCGCCAGCTGAACGCGCGCGCCGGGCCGCCGGTTCACGCACTCTCGCGATGGTTCCATGGAACGGTTCGACCTGATCGTGGTGGGGGGCGGTGCGGGTGGACTGGTGACCGCGGCGGGTTCCGCCGGCATCGGTGCGCGCGTGGCGCTCGTGGAGGGCGAGCGGCTCGGTGGCGAGTGCCTCTGGACCGGTTGCGTGCCGAGCAAGGCGCTGCTCGCCTGCGCGAAGGCGGCGGTGCAGGGCCGCCGCGCCGCGCGGCTCGGCGCGCGTGGCCTCGAGCGAGCGACGATCGATTTCGGCGACGCGATGGCCTGGGTGCGCGACGCCCAGGCGCGCATCCAGCCGAACGACAGCGCCGAGCGCTTCCGGGGGCTCGGCGTCGAGGTGATCGAAGGGACCGCCCGGTTCGTCGGCGAGCGCGAGCTGGAGGTGAACGGCCGCCGCATCGGCGCGAAGCGGATCGTCATCGCCACGGGATCGCGTCCCTTCATCCCGCGCGTGCCGGGCCTCGCCGGCGCGCCGTATCTCACCAACGAGACGATCTTCTCCCTCACGGAGCGCCCCGAGCACCTCCTCGTCCTCGGTGGCGGTCCCGTCGGCGTCGAGCTCGCCCAGGCGTTCGCGCGGCTCGGCAGCCGGGTGACGATCGTGGCCGCCGATGAGACCCTCCTGCCGCGCGAGGAGCCCGAGCTCGCCGGCATCGTCGCCGACGCCCTGCGCGAGGACGGCGTGACCATCGAGCTCGGCGCGACGGCGACGGCGGTCGCCGTGCACGAGGGAGGCATCACGCTGTCCTTCCGTGGCCTCGCGGGGGAGGGGAACGCGTCGGGATCGCACCTGCTCGTGGCGGTGGGGCGCCAGCCGCGCACCGACACCGCCGACCTCGGTATCGCCGGCATCGTCCTCTCCAGCGACGACGGCATCGACGTCGACGACACGATGCGCACGTCGGCGAAGGGGATCTGGGCGGTCGGAGACTGCGTCGCCGGCGCGCCCCGGCTCACGCACGTCGCCGACTACCAGGCGCGGATCGTCGTGCGCAACGCCTTCTTCCCCGGCCACAAGCGCGCCAGGTACGACGCGATTCCCTGGGTGACCTACACGGATCCCGAGATCGCGCACGTGGGGCTCACCGAACGCGAGGCGCGCACAGCGCACGGCGACGACGTGCGCGTCTACACCAAGCCCCTCGCGGAGCTCGACCGCGCGGTCGCCGAAGGAGATGACCGGGGCATGATCAAGCTCGTGGTGCGCGCGAACGGCATCTTGCTCGGCGGGCACGTCGCCGCGCCGGGCGCCGGGGAGATGATCGGGGAGATCACGATGGCGCTGCAGCACCGGCTCGGCATCGGTGCGCTCGCCGAGCTGGTGCATCCGTATCCGACGCTCTGCGAGGGGATCAGACAGGCGGCGAACGAGCACGCCAAGGCGCGCTTCACGCGCGCGCCGCGTCTGCTCGCGCGCTGGTTCGCGCGCCGGTGACGGCGTGACCGCGCCGTCGCTCAGCATCGTCATCCCCGCGCTGAACGAGCGCGAGGGGCTCGGCGCCCTGCTCGGCGATCTCGCGCGGCTCGCGCTGCCCGCGGAGACGATCGTCGTGGACGGTGGGAGCAGCGACGACACGCGCGCGCTCGCCGAGGGACGGGGGGCGACGGTGCTCGCGAGCGGGCGAGGCCGTGGCGTCCAGATGCGACGCGGCGCGCGGGCGGCGCGGGCGCCGCTGCTCCTCTTTCTCCATGCCGACGTCCGGCTCGAAGCGGCGGCGCGCGCCGCCGTCGAGCGGCTCGTCTGCTCGGGATCACGCGGCGCGTGGGCGTTCCGCCTGCGCATCGCCGGCCGGCGCGCCGGCTACCGGGTCGTCGAGTGGGGCGCCAATCTGCGCTCCCGCCTGCTCTCGCTCCCGTACGGCGACCAGGGGCTGCTCGTCTCGCGCTCGCTGTACGACGTCGCCGGCGGCTTCGCGGATGTGCCGCTCATGGAGGACGTGATGCTGGCGCGCGCGCTTCGCCGACTCGGCGGGATCACGCTCCTGCCGGAAACGATCACCGTGAGCGACCGCCGGTGGGCGGACGACGGAGTGATCGGCCGCTCGCTGGGGAACGCGATGCTCCTGGCGCGCTTCCTCGCCGGAGCATCGCCCGCGGCGCTCGCGGCGAGATACGACGCGCGGCGGTGACCGGAAATGCTATCCGCGCAGCGATGCCTCCGTCGCCAGCCAGTCCTCGATCGTGTCCACGTCGCGCATCGGGGCGAGCAGCCTCACCGAGAGCCCCGACGCGTTTATCCGCTGCAGCGTGAGTGCCAGCACGGAGGCTGTGCTCCAGGGGATGCGCTCGAACAGTGCCGGATGCGACGCACGCATGCCGATCAGGTAATAGCCCCCGTCGTGCGCGGGCCCCAGCACGACGTCCGCCTCGTCGAGCGCGGCGAACGCATCGCGGATCGTCCGCGCATCCACCGTGGGACAGTCCGCGCCGATCACCACGACGCGCCGCGCCCCCTCGAGCAGCCGCGCCGCGATCGCGCCGGCCATCCGTGCGCCGAGGTCGCCCTCGCATTGCGGCTCGTATTCCAGGTCGGCGCCCAGCCAGTCGCGCATGAGGGTGCCGGCATCCGCCGGTGTGTGGGAGACCACCACGCGGCGCGCCGCCCCCTGCACCCCCGCCACGATGCGCTCGCCGAGCGCGCGGTAGATGGACAGCGCGCGCGCCTCACCGACCGAGGCGGCGAGCCGGCTCTTCACGCGTCCCCGCTCGGGGGCACGGGCGACGATCACGAGTGCGTCGGGCGACATCGCCGCAAGCTATCCCCGCTCCCCCGCCGGGCAACCGGCGCGGCTCTTCGTCGCTCGCGCCGGGCCGCTACGCTCCACTAGATTCCCCGCGTGATCGCCATCCAGACGAAGGGCCTGAGAAAGACCTACCCCGCCCCCTCCGGCAAGCGCCGCGGTCCCGCCTCCCAGGCCAACCGGTTCACTCCTCCCGCTGCCGCGCCGGACAGCCGCGCGCCGCGCACCGCCGCCGGCGAGATCGTCGCGCTCGAAAGGCTCGACCTGGAGGTGCAGGGGGGCGAGTTCTTCGGGCTGCTGGGCCCCAACGGCGCGGGCAAGACGACGACCATCGGCATCCTCACCACGCGCGTCCTCGCCACGGCGGGGGAGGCAATGGTCGCCGGCGCCGACGTCGTCAGGGATCCGGTGGGCGTCCGCCGCCGCATCGGTGTGGTGCCACAGCGCCCCAACCCCGATCGCGCCCTCGACGTGCGGGAGAACCTCCTCTTCCACGCCGCCTACTTCGGCATCGGCCGCGCCGACGCGCTGAAGCGCGCCGACCTCCTGCTCGGCCAGCTCGGCATCGCCGACAAGGCGAACGCCAAGGTCGACGCGCTCTCCGGAGGACAGCAGCAGCGGCTGATGATCGCCCGCGCGCTGATCCACGAGCCGGACGTCATCTTTCTCGACGAGCCGACGGTGGGCCTCGACCCGCAGGCGCGTCTCGCGCTCTGGGACGTGCTCCGCGAGCTGCACCGCCAGGGGCGCACCATCGTGATGACGACTCATTACATGGAGGAGGCGAGCCAGCTCTGCGACCGGCTCGCCATCGTGGACAATGGCCGGCTGCTCGCGCTCGACACCACCGACGCGCTGAAGGCCCGCGCGCCGGGCGCTACGGTCATCGATCTCGAGCTCGACGGCCCCGCCGACGAGGCCGCGGCGCAGGTCGCGCTGCTGCCCAACGTCTCGCGCACCGAGGCGATCGGCGCGACGCTGCGCGTGCACAGCGCCGCCGGCGGCCGCGTCATCTCGCCGGTGATCGAGACCGCGGAAGGGAGCGGGCGCCACGTGCGCAACATCGCGCTCTCGGAGCCCAGCCTGGAGACGCTCTTCATCTCGCTCACCGGGAGGAAGCTCGATTGACCGCCGCCACGGGGCTCCACCGGACCGACGTCGCGACCTCCACCGTCTTCCTGGCGCTGCTGCACCGCGACCTCCGCGTCGCCGCCAAGGAGCTCCCCTTCTTCCTCCTGCGCACCATCGGCCAGCCGCTGCTGTTCATCATCGTCTTCGGCTATCTCCTGCCGAAGATGGGATTCGTGCGCGGCGGCTATCAGACCGCGCTGCTCCCCGGGATCCTCGCCGTCTCCCTCTGCACCTCCGCCATCCAGTCCGTCGCGCTGCCGATGGTGCAGGACTTCGGCTGGACGAAGGAGATCGAGGACCGGCTGCTCGCCCCGATCCCGACCTGGGTCGTCGGCGCCGAGAAGGTCGTCGCCGGCATGCTGCAGGGGCTGATCGCCGCGTTGTGCGTCCTCCCCCTCGCGCGCCTGATCATGGGGCCCATCGCCAACCTGACCTTCGTGCACCTCGGCGACGTCCTGCTCATCTCGCTGCTCGGCGCGATGGCCTTCTCGGCGCTCGGCGTGTGGCTCGGCACGGCGATCGCGCCGCAGCAGATCGGGCTGATGTTCAGCATGCTCATCGCGCCGATGATCTTCCTGGGCTGCGCCTACTATCCGTGGCGCGGGCTCGACGCGGTGCCGGTGATGAAGTACGTCGTGCTCATCGACCCGCTCGTGTACGTGAGCGAGGGGATGCGCGCCGCGCTCACGCCAGAGGTTCCCCACATGCCGCTCGCAGTCTCCCTCGGTGCCCTGCTGATCGTCACCGCGATCTTCTGGGGAGCGGGGCTGCGCGCCTTTCGCAAGCGAGCACTCACATGACCGATCGCGCCCCCGTCAACGAGCCCTTCTCCCGCTTCTCCGAGCTGCTCGCGTCGGCGAAGGGGATCGGCACGGCGCTGCTCCCCGAGCCCACCGCCTTCACGCTCGCCACCGTCGGCGCCGACGGGCAGCCGTCGGCACGCGTCCTCCTGCTGAAGGGGGTGGACCAGCGCGGCTTCGTCTTCTACACGAACTTCGAGAGCCGCAAGGGACGCGAGCTCCTCGCGCACCCGCAGGCGTCGATGTGCTTCCACTGGCAGCCGCTCGAGCGCCAGGTGCGCGTGGAGGGAACGGCGAAGCCGGTGTCGCCCGAGGAGGCGGACGCCTACTTCGCGAGCCGCGAACGCGGGAGCCAGCTCGGCGCGTGGGCGTCGCTGCAGAGCCAGCCGATGGAAGGGGCCGGCGACCTCGCCGCGCGCCTCGCCGAGGTGGCGGCGCGCTACGAGGGCCAGCCCGTGCCGCGCCCGCCGCACTGGTCGGGCTTCCGCCTCATCCCCAACCGCATCGAGTTCTGGCACAACATGCCGAGCCGGCTGCACGAGCGGATCGTCTATCTGCGCGAGGCCGACGGCTGGCGGACGCAGGCGCTGTATCCATGACGCTCCCCCCGTCACGCCGTTATCTTTTTCCGCATGGCTGAGACGACTGATCTGGCGGCGCCGGCCGCCACCCCGACCAACGACTGGACCGTCGAGCAGGCGCGCGACCTCTACAACATCGAGGGGTGGGGCGCCGGCTTCTTCGACATCGACGCGCGCGGCCACGTGGTCGTGCGTCCCGACAAGGAGCACCCCGACCGGCAGCTCAGCCTCTACGAGCTCGCCTGCGACCTCGAGGAGCAGGGAGTCGCGCTCCCCGTGCTCCTGCGCTTCTCCGACATCCTCCGCTCGCGCATCGAGGCGCTGAGCGACCGTTTCGAGCGCGCGATCGCCGAGTACGAGTACACCGGGGGCTACACCACGGTGTACCCGATCAAGGTGAACCAGCAGCGCCACGTCGTCGAGGAGATCGTCCAGTTCGGCGCGAAGCACGGCGTGGGGCTGGAGTGCGGGTCCAAGCCCGAGCTGCAGGCGGTGCTCGGCCTCTCCGAGAGCACGGAGCATCTCATCGTCTGCAACGGCTACAAGGACGACGAGTTCATGCGACTGGCCCTCATGGGGCAGAAGCTCGGCCACCAGGTCTTCATCGTCATCGAGCAGCTCAGCGAGATCGACGTGCTGCTCGCCGCCGCCGACGAACTGGGTGTCATTCCCATGGCAGGGATCCGGATCAAGCTGGCCTCGACGGGCTATGGCCGCTGGAAGGAGAGCGGGGGGGAGAAGTCGAAGTTCGGCCTCAACGCCGCGCAGCTCATGCAGGCCGTCGACAAGCTGCGCGCGGCGGGGCGGCTGGACATCGTCAAGCTGATCCACTTCCACCTCGGCTCGCAGATCACCGATATCCGCTACATCAAGGCGGGGCTGCAGGAGGTGGCGCGCTTCTACGCCGAGCTGCGCGCCCTCGGCGTGGACATCACCCACGTCGACGTCGGCGGGGGGCTCGGCGTCGACTACGACGGGACGAACTCCACGTCGAACGCGAGCGTCAACTACTCGCTGCAGGAGTACGCCAACGACATCATCTACACGATGGCGGAGTCATGCCGCGACCTCGACCTGCCGATGCCCCACATCATCAGCGAGTCGGGGCGCGCCCTCACGGCGCACCATGCGCTGCTGCTGCTCAAGGTCATCGACGTCGAGTCGGTGGTGGAGGTGCCGGTGCCGGCGCTCACCGACGACGATCACGCCATCCTGCACGAGATGGCCGAGGATCACCACGACGTGAGCGCGGGAAAGATCAAGCACCGCCGCGTCAAGGAGATCTTCCATGACGTGACCTTCGACAAGGAGCGGGCGCAGCAGCTCTTCGCCAGCGGCGTGCTCACCCTGCGCGGCCGCGCCGTCGCCGAGCAGATGTACCACGCCACGATGAACGCGATCTTCTCCATCGTGAACGGCGACCGCGACGAGTACGAGGACATCCTCGCCGACCTCGACGCGACGATGGTGGACCGCTACTTCTGCAACTTCTCCCTCTTCCAGTCGCTCCCCGACAGCTGGGCCATCGACCAGCTCTTCCCGATCATGCCCATTCATCGCCTGAATGAGGAGCCGACGCGGAGAGGCACGCTGCAGGACATCACCTGCGACTCCGACGGGAAGATCGACCGCTTCATCGGCGGCAAGGAAGGAAATCCGTCGCTCGAGCTGCACGAGTGGCGCGACGGCGAGCCGTACATGCTCGGCATCTTCCTCACCGGCGCCTACCAGGAGATCCTCGGCGACCTGCACAACCTGTTCGGCGACACGAACGCCGCGCACATCCGGCTCGCCGGCAAGGGCTACGAGATCACCGACCTCGTGCACGGCGACACGGTGACCGAGGTGTTGAACTACGTGCAGTTCCGCGCGTCCGATCTCCTGCAGACCTTCCGCCGAAAGGTGACGCAGGTGAAGCATCTCAGCCGCACCGACGCGAACGCCTTCATCGCGGACTACGTGGCGGGGCTGGAGGGGTATACGTACCTGGAGGGGGAGGCGGCGCAGTAGCCCGCTGACGGCATTGGTGAGAGGTTCGAAGTTTGAGGTGAGAGGTCATGCCTCCGTCGGCGCCTGGCGTCCCGAGGCATGACCTCTCGCTTCTCACTTCAAACTTCTCACATCTACTTGCCGAACCGCTTGGAAACCTCGCCCCAGTTCACCACGTTCCACCACGCCTTGAGATAATCCGGCCGGCGGTTCTGGTACTTCAGGTAGTACGCGTGCTCCCACACGTCGTTGCCGAGGATCGGGGCGGCCTTCCCCTCCATCAGGGGATTGTCCTGGTTGGGAGTGCTCGTGATGGAGAGCTTGCCGCCATCGTTGAGCAGCCACACCCAGCCCGAGCCGAAGCGCTTCGCGCCGGCGTCGGCGAACGCCTCCTTGAACTTCTCGAAGTCGCCGAACGACGCGTTGATCGCCTCGGCCAGCGTCCCCGTCGGTGCACCGCCGGCGTTCGGGGCCATCCACTGCCAGAACTGCGTGTGGTTCCAATGGCCGCCGCCGTTGTTGCGGACCGCCGTCCGGATGGCCTCGGGCACCGCGTCGAGATTCTTCAGCAGCTCCTCGATGGGCTTGTCCGCCAGCTCCGGTGCCTTCTCGAGTGCGGCATTCAGGTTGGTGACGTAGGCGTTGTGGTGCTTCCCGTGATGGATCTCCATTGTCTGCGCATCGATGTGCGGCTCGAGGGCGGCCGGCGCGTAGGGCAGGGGGGGCAGGGTGTGCGGCATGCGGGTCTCTCCAGGTTGGTTCAGGCGTCCGATGCGGAACGCGACGTGCGTGCCGCCTTCGCCTTCCGGCTCTCCCGATACCAGGAGATCAGCCCCGGCAGCAGGGAGACGAAGATGACGACGAGGATGATCTTCTCGATGTTGTGCTCAACGCCGGGAATGTACCGGCCAAGGACGAAGCCGACGAACAGCATCGACCAGATCCACGCGACAGCTCCCAGCACGTTGTAGACCGTGTACGTCCGGAACGGCATGTTGGCCATTCCCGCCACCACCGGCACGAAGGTCCGCACGATGGGCATGAAACGCGCAATGACCAGCGTCTTCCGGCCGTGCCGCTCGTAGAACTCCTGGGCGCGAAACAGGTGTTTCTTCTTGAAAAGCATCGAATCGTCCCTGGTGAACAGGCGCGGCCCCGTATAGCGCCCGATCACGTAGCCCAACGAGTTGCCGAGGATGGCCGCCACCGTGAGAATCGACCCGAGCGCATACACGTTCAGCCCGAATTCCGGCCGAGCCGACAGCAGGCCGGCGGTGACGAGCAGCGAGTCGCCCGGCAGGAAGAAGCCGATCAGCAGCCCCGTCTCGGCGAAGATGATCGCCGTCAGGCCGATGTACCCGCCGGCGCGAACCAGCCCCTGGACGTCGTTGAGCTGATGGAAGAGATCGAGAAGGGTCTGCATGCGGATCGTCGAGGGGAGAGAGGCGCGAGCGACGGAAGTTCGACAGCCGTACCCCACCGGTCAACCGGCCGGCTCGACGACTTTGCCCACATGTGGGAGCGCGCGCTCCACATCCCTGCGCACCCGACGAGCCGCTGGCATCGCGCCGGCGTCAGCGAGCGCGCCGAGCGGCTGTTCGACCTCGGCGCTGGATTCCTCGTCGTGCTGTTCGCCGCCGGCTGGACCTGGACGATCGTCGCCCAGCGCACCGGCGCCCTCCCGGCGACGTCCGCCAGCCCCGCGGCGGTCATCGCGGGCGCGCTGACGAACGGCGATGCGCCCTCCGCAGCGTACCTCACCGACGCCTCGTTGAACGCCCTCGCCGGCGAGCTGCACGGTGCGAGCGGCAAGCTGCGCGTGCAGATCCAGCCCGCCGGCACGCCGCTGCAGGCCGACTCCCTTCCCGCTGGGGGGGCGCTCACCGCGGTGGAGTCACCGTCGACGGGGGGCGCCGCGGTCGCCCCGCGGGCCGGCATCTGGAAGCTCGCCGTCGCCGTGGGCAACGCCATCAAGCCCATCTCCGACTTCAGCCTCATCAGCATGCATCCGCGCAGCGAGAAGCAGAACGGCCGGCTCGGGCTCTACTACATTGGCACCTATCCGGGGGAAACGGGACCCGTGCGCGCGCCGGGGAAGGCACCGCCCGAGCGGTACAGGCCTCCCTCGGGCTTCATCGAGGTGACGCAGGCGAATGTTGACACGCGCGTCTCCGACCACTTCAAGCTGCGCGACTTCCTGACGCACGATCAGCAGAACGTCTGGCCGAAATATCTCGTGCTGGAGATGCGCAACGTGGACAAGCTGGAGCTGATCCTGACCGATCTGCAGCGGCGCGGCGTGGACGTACGGGGGGTGCACGTCATGAGTGGCTTCCGCACCCCGCAGTACAACGCGGGTGGAGGCAATGCGGGCGGGCGAGCCGGACTCAGCCGCCATATGTACGGAGATGCCGCGGACATCTTCATCGACAGTAACGGCGACGGCGTGATGGACGACCTGAATCACGACGGGAAGATCTCCATCGCCGACAGCAGGGTGATTCTCGAGGCCGAGGACCGGGTGGAAGCGGCGCATCCCGAGTTGGTGGGGGGCGGTGGCGTCTATCCGGCCGAGGCTGGGCACGGTCCTTTCATACACATCGACTCGCGGGGCTATCGCGCCCGCTGGGTCGGCTCCGGAGGAGGATGATGACTGAACATCGGCGGGCAAAAGACACGACTACGGCGGCCCCGCACAAGGGTCCGATCGACAGGCTTGGCCACGTGCTGAAGGCGGAGGACGATCTCCCCGAGATCCCCGACATCCGTACGAGCGACCTCGAGCCGTACGTCGGGCTGCGCTACCTCTCCAAGCTGTTCAAGCTGATGGGGGTCATCCTCGGCTTGCTGCTGCTGGCGGAGATCGTCACCGGCGTCATGGCGCAGGGGAGCGCGGCGATCCCGACGCTGCTCGGCGAGGCGAGCCGGCTGATCGTGCTGGCCGGGATGCTGTGGGGCATCGGCGACCTGGCGATCCTGCTGATCGACGTCGGCCACGACGTGCGCGCCGCCCGCATCCTGCTGGCCCGGCAGACGCACACGCTGCACGGTGGCGACCACCCGCCCGCGGGCGAGTACATCGAGCGGGCTCCCCGCGACTGACGACGGGTCCGGTACGACTGTTGCTTTGGCAGTCGCGGCAATTCGCAATCACCCTCATCGACGAGGATCCATCACATGCTCTTCACCATCGCCATCGTCCTCCTGGTGCTCTGGGCGCTCGGCTTCTTCGCCTTCCACGTGGCAGGGGGGCTCATTCACCTCCTTCTCGTCATCGCGCTCATCGTCATCGTGTACCGCCTGATCACGGGGCGCAGGCCGGTCGTCTGACGGCGTAGGCCAGGATTCGGAGTCGAGGGGCGCGCCGGGGTACGGCGCGCCCCACTGCCCTATATCCCCCTCGGCTGGATCCTCGTGCCTGATCGACTCTCGGGCAACCCGGTCGTCTGCCTTCAGTCCTCTGGATCTCGGGCCTCGGCCGTTTGTTTCGTCAAATCGATGGCTGACCGCCCGATTCACCGAGGACAGCGGACGGAGGACGGGCTTGCCCGACGGCGGACATGCGCGAGGACCCTGCCGAGCCGAGCTCGCACCGGCCGGACTCGCTCCGAGGTGGACACATCGACAACGGCCACCCGCGAAACTACCGTTCACCTCCAACCTCGAACGTCGAACGTCGAACTTCGAACTTCGAACGTCGCCTCCCGACCCCGAACCGCCGCATGCCGCTCGACCTGCACGTCGTGGCGCACACCCATTGGGACCGCGAGTGGTACCACACCGCGGAGCAGTTCCGCGTCCGTCTCGTGTCGCTCGTGGACGAGCTGCTCGACGAGCCGCCGCACCCGGGCGAGAGCTTCCTGCTCGACGGGCAGGGGATCATGCTCGAGGACTACCTGCTCGTTCGTCCCGAGCGCGCCGGCGAGCTCTCCGCGCTGCTGCGCGACGGGCGCCTGGAGGCAGGGCCCTGGTACGTGCTCGCCGACGAGCTGATTCCCAGTGGGGAGGCGCTCGTGCGCAACCTGCTGGCGGGGCGCGAGCTCGTGCGGCGGCTTCGCGGTGATCCCCCGCCCGTGCTCTACTGTCCGGACGCCTTCGGCCATCCCGCGATCCTTCCCGATCTGGCGTGCGGGTTCGGCTGCGATCTCATCGTGCTCTGGCGCGGCTACGGGAGCGCCCGCTCTCCCCTCGGCGACACGGTGCGGTGGCGCTCCGCCTCCGGGACGGAGGCGCTGCTCTATCATCTCTCCACCGACGGCTATGAGTTCGGCGTCTCGCTCCCGCTGCGCGCCGACGAGGCGCGTGCGCGATGGAGGCGCATCGAGGAGGCCCTCGAGCCGCGCGCCAGCACTGGCGTCTCGCTCCTGCTCAACGGGGCCGACCATCATGCGCGGCAGCGGGGGCAGCATGCAGCGGTCGCGGCGCTCGCGGCGGCCGCGGCGCCCGCGCGCGTCGTCTCCAGCACGCTGCGCGCCGCGTCGGGTGCCATCGTCTCGGCAACCGACGACTCGCTGCTCCCGCTCATCAGCGGCGAGCTGCGCGACTCGTACGGGTGCGTCTGGACGCTGCAGGGGACTCTCGGGACGCGCGCCGCGCAGAAGCGGGCCAATGCGCGCCTCGAGCGCCGGCTCGTGCGCGACGTCGAGCCCTGGCTCGCGCTGCTGCCCTCCGGCGGCAGCGCGGCGATGCGCGCCATCCTCCGCGCGACCTGGCGCGACCTGCTGCGCTGTCATCCGCACGACACGCTGTGCGGTACCTCCATCGACGCAGTGGCCGAGTCGGCCGACGCGCGCTTCGCGGCGGTCGATCACGCGAGCCGCGCGATGCGCGAGCGCGTTGTGCTCGACGTCGCCGGCCACGACGCCGAACGGGCGCGGGACGCGCGGGCCGAGTGGAAGCCGGTCGTCGTGCTGCGCAATCCGGTGGCGCGCGCGCGGTCGGGCGTCGCCGAGCTCACCTTGCGCGCCTTCATTGCCGACGTGGCCGTCGGGCCGGGCTCGGCGAGCAGGCAGGGGGATCGGCGCCGCGTTCCACCGTGGCATGTCGGCGACATGCCGCTGCAGCTCCTGTCGCGGCGCGAGTGCGTGGAGCTCACCGAGTCACCCCGCGCCTATCCCGACGCCGATCTCGTCTCGGAGGTGACGGCGCTCGGTTGGGTGGACGCCATCGACGGGTACTCCGTCCGCACCGTCGCGCAGCGCGGCGCCGAGCCCGTTGCGCCGCCGTCGCCGGTGCACGTCAGGGAGCTCACGATCGACAACGGTCTTCTGCGCGTGTCCGTCTCCGAGACGGGGCGCGTGCACATTCTGGCGCTTGCGACCGGCGTCGGGCTCGACGACGTCATCACGCTCGAGGCACACGCCGACGTCGGCGATCTCTACACCCCCGCGATCCGCGAGGAGCTCCCGGCGCCGGTAGTGCACCGCGTGCGCGTCACGCATCACGGGCCGCTGCGCGGCGAGATTGCCGTCGACTACACCCTCGGCGCACACGGGCGCGACGCCGGCCGATGTCAGTTGCGTCTCCAGCTCGATGCCGCGCTTCCCGCGCTGCGCGTCATCGTGACGGGGGAGAACCGCCGCCCCAACCAGCGGCTCCGGCTGCGTGCCGGCACAGGGCTCGCGCGCGCGGCGACTCTCGCGGACGCGGCGTTTCACCCCATCGTGCGCACGCCGCTCGTGATCGGTGCGGATGAGGAAGCGTCGGAGAAGGTGGTGCCCACGGCGCCGTTGCACCGCTTCGTGAGCCGCTTCGGCGAGGGGCGGGGCGTCACGCTGTTCTCGGACGGGCTCGCCGAGTACGAGAGCTGCGGCGACGGCGCGATCGCCGTGACGCTCGTGCGGTCGGTGGGAGCGCTGTCGCGTCACGATCTGCCCGAGCGCCCCGGCCATGCAGGATGGCCCGCTGACACTCCGGGCGCGCAGTCGCTCGGTCCCTTCGCGGCGCGCTTCGCCCTCGCGTTGCACGCGGACGATTGTGCGGAGGTGCGCGAGGAGATCGAGCGTCTGGCCGAGGACGTGCTGCTGCCGATCGCTGGCGAGACGCTCCGCTCGAACCTGGAGCCGCCCCATGCATCGGGCGGATTGGCGCTCGGGGGCGATGGGCTCGCGTTCAGCGCGGCGATGCCGGCGCAGCGCGAGGGGTGGATCGTGCTGCGCTGCGTGAACCGGCGCGCGGAATCGGTGGCGGGTTCGTGGACGCTGGGGCGCGCGGTGCGCGAGGCGCATCGCTGCCGGCTGGACGAGACGCCGGTCGCCACGCTCGACGTGGACGGTCACCGCATCGCCTTCATCGCGGGGCCGTACGAGATCGTGAGCGTGCTGATGCGGTGAGTCGTGGACCCTACCGCTCCCCCGCCAGCCGGTCCCGCATCGCATCCCCCAGCACGCTCGTCGCCAGCACGGTGAGCACGAGCGCCACCCCTGGCGCCAGGGCCACCCACGGCGCCACCACGAGCAGGTCGCGTCCCCCGGAGATCATGTTCCCCCAGCTCGGCGCCGGCGGCTGGATCCCCAGCCCGAGAAACGACAGCCCGGACTCCAGGAGAATGGCGTTCCCCACGCCGAGCGTCGTCGCCACGAGCGCTGGCCCGATCGCGTTGGGCAGCACGTGACGGAAGAGCTGCCGCGCCGGCGACGCGCCCAGCGCCACCGCGGCCGGCACGAAGGGGCGCGCGCGCACGGCGAGCACCTCCGCGCGCACGAGCCGCGCCACGCCCATCCATCCCGTCGCGACGAGCACCACGAGGATCGTCGTCACCCCCGGGGCCCAGAGCGCCACACCCACGAGCAGCAGCACCAGCCGCGGCAGCGCGAGCAGCAGGTCGGCGAGCGCCATCACGGAACGATCGATCACGCCGGCCCGCCACGCCGCCACCGCTCCCAGCAGCGTACCCACCGCGCCAGCGGCGAGCGAGCCGACTACACCGACCAGCAGGGAGAGCCGCCCGGCGAGCATCATCCGCACGAACAGATCGCGACCGAACCGGTCGGTGCCCAGGAGATGGAACGCCCCCTGCGCGTCGCGATGCAGCGGCGATACGAGCCGCCGCGCCAGGACGTCGGTGATGCGCAGCGGGTCGCGCGCCGCGAGCGCCGGCACGAGCGCGACCGCCAGCGCGAGCGATACGAGCAGCAAGGCGGCGAGCAGCGCCGGACGAGTTGCCCCACGAACGCGCGGTCCCTTCATCCCGCCATCCGGGGATCGGCCCACGGCAGCAGCAGCTCCGCCGTCAGGTTGGCGACGATGGTGAGCAGCGCGTACGCCGCCGCGCACCCCAGGACCACCGGATAGTCGCGCGACACGATCGACGTCACCATCAGCCGCCCCATTCCCGGCCAGCCGAAGATCGTCTCCACGAACACGGAGCCCGCCACGACGCCGGGCAGCGTCAGCCCGAACAGCGTCACGATCGGTGCGCGCAGGTTGGCCACCAGATGCCGTGCGAGCACGCGGCGCTCGCTCAGCCCCTTCGCGCGCGCCGTGCGCATCCAGTCGGCCCCCATCACATCGAGCGCGCTCGTGCGGACGAAGCGCGCCACCCCCGCCGCCCCGATCGCCGCGAGCAATCCCACCGGCAGGATCGAATGGCGCGCGAGATCCGCGAAGTGCGCCACGCCGTGCAGCTCCGCGGCGGGGGTCGTCATCCCCACGGCCGGGAGGCGCATCCACATCGGCAGGCTCAGCGACGAGGCGAGGTAGGTGAAGCAGGCGATGGCACCGAGCCCCAGCCAGTACGCCGGCGACGCCACGAGCACCACGCACGCCGCGGTGAGCAGCAGGTCGGTCGCCGACCGGTGCCGCGCCGCCTGCACGATCCCCACGCCGATTCCCACGAGGAAGGACAGCGCCAGCGACGCGAGCCCGAGCCCGAGCGACACGGGAAGCGCGTCGGCGATGACTGCGGAGACCGCGCGCCGGTGCACGAAGCTGGTGCCCAGGTCGCCGCGCAGCGTCCCCTCCGCCCAGCGTGCATATTGGACGGCGACCGAGCGGTCGAGCCCCAGCTCCGCGCGCAGGCGCATTGCGTCGGCGGCCGACGCTCCCGGGGGGAGCAGAAAGGTCGCCGGATCACCCGGCGCAAGCCGGAGGAGTCCGAACGTGAGCGAGAGCACGCACCAGTACAGCAGTGCCGTGCGGCCGAGCGCACGCAGAAGGGCAGGGGATGGGGGGCGCACGCGGTGATATCGCATCTCGTCCGCGCCGCGTCAACGTCCTGCCGCCACCTGCTCGCGCTCCTCGCGCTCGCCGCCGCCGGTGGCTGCATCGCGCCGCAGCGCGACGCGGGGGTGCTCGTCATGGCCTCGGGTGCTGATCTCGAGTCTGGCAACCCGCTCGTCACCATCCACCCGCTCTCGCGCCAGGTACAGCGCTACGCGCTGTTCGTCACGCTCGTGCGCTACGACTCCGCGCTCGCCCCGCAGCCGTACTACGCGCGGCGCTGGGAGCGGGGCGACGGCGGCCGCACCCTTACCCTTCACCTCGCGGACGGCCTGCGCTGGCACGATGGCGTGCCCACGACGGCGCGCGATGCGGCCTTCACCTTCCTCGCCGCCAGGGATCCGGCCACCGGCTACCCGCGCGCCGCGGAGCTTGCCGCGCTCGACACTGCCTTCGCGCTCGACGACACGACGCTCGTGCTGCGCTGGCGCGAGCCGACGGCCGAACTGCCCGCGCTCCTCGCCGAGCTCCCCGTCGTCCCGGCGCACCTGCTCGCGTCGCTGCCTCGTCGCGCGTTGCGCACCGCCCCGTTCAACGATGCGCCGGTCGGCAACGGCCCCTTCCGCTTCGTGTCGCGGCGCCGCGGCGCACGCTGGACCTTCACCCGCAATCCCGACTTCCCCCGCACGCTCGGCGGCCCGCCCCGGCTGAACGGCTTCGTCGTCGCCGTCGTGGACGAGGCGACCACCAAGTTCGCCGGACTGGCCAGCGGTGAGCTCGACATGGCAGGCATCGCGCCCGTCATGGCGGAGCTCGCACGGCGCGACGCGACTCTCCGCGTGCTGACCTACCCCGTGTTGTTCGGCACGGGACTCTTCTTCAATACCACGCGTCCCCCGTTCGACGACGCGCGCGTGCGCCGCGCGGTGAGCCGCTCGCTCGACCGCGCCCGCATCGTCGAGGTGGCGCTCGCCGGCTACGGAATGCCGACGTCGAGCCCTGTTCCACCGGACAGCCCGCTCGCCTGGCATCGCGCCGCCGAGTATGACACCCTCGCCGCGGATGCCCTCCTGGACGACGCGGGATGGCGCCGCGGTGCTGACGGCCTGCGACGCCGCGGCGGGCGGCCGCTCGACGTCGAGCTCCTCACCGTCGGGAGCGGCGACAACGTCGCCGAGCAGCTCGTGCAATCCGACCTCGCGGCGCGCGGCATCACCCTGCGCGTGCGGCAGACCGAGATGGGCAGCTTCCTCACGACGGTGCGGGCGACGGCGAAGCAGTTCGATCTCATAGCCGCCGGCGTGCCCGGTGATCTCTCGTTGTCGTACGTGAGTGCCCTCTTCGCCACCTCGCAGCGCGGCGGGACGCTCGACTACACGGGCTTCCACCTCCCCGGGCTCGACGCGCTGCTCGCCACCGCCGCCCGGGCTCCGTCGGGCGAAGCGCGCCTCGCCGCCTGGCGCGCCGTGCAGGTCGCGCTCGACAGCCTCGCGCCCGCCACCTGGCTCTACCACTCGCGCGGCGTGCAGGGGGTGAGCCGCCGCGTCCTCGGCGTGCGCATGGACCTGCGCGGGGAGCTCGTCTCGATCCACGATTGGTCGCTCGCCACGGCGCCGCGGAGCGCGCCATGAGCCTCCTCGCCTCGGCGGACGCGCTCGCCGTACGGCGCGAGGTGGCGGCGGGCCCGCTCGCCGGCCTCGCGACGGGGCTGCGCGCCGAACTGCAGCCGCTCGTCGATGCGCCGCCGCAGGTGCCCACCGCGAAGGCGCTCCTCTCGCGCGAGGGGGGCCGTTGCGCACGCGACGGCACGCTGCTCCGGTACGAGCCCTTCACGGAGCTGCACCTCTGTCCGCGATGCGGCGCCGAGTACACCGGCGGGGTGCACGACCGCTTCAGGCTCTACTGGCACCAGCTCTGGCTCGCCGAGCGCACGGTGCACGCGGCGCTGCTCGGCGTGTTGCTGGACGACCGGGAGGCGTGCGCGGTCGCCATCACCCTGCTCGACCGCTTCGCCGCGCAGTACCTGCGCTATCCCAACGCCGACAACGTGCTCGGGCCCTCGCGCCCGTTCTTCAGCACCTATCTCGAATCGATCTGGCTGCTGCAGCTCAGCATCGCGCTCGACCTGCTCGAGACGGGAGCGCGCTCGAGCGAGGTCTCGGCGCTCGGCGCACGAGTGCGCGACAGCCTCGTCGCGCCCAGCGCGGCGCTGATTGCCTCGTACGACGAGGGGATGTCGAACCGCCAGGTCTGGAACAACGCCGCGCTTGTCGCCGCCGGAATCCTGCTCGGTGATCGCGGCATGACCGAGCGCGCGCTGTACGGCGCGTCGGGGCTACGCGCGCACCTCGAGGTCAGCCTGCTCGCCGACGGCAGCTGGTACGAAGGGGAGAACTATCACCTCTTCGCCCACCGCGGCCTCTGGTACGGGGTGACGATGGCGGAGCAGGAAGGGCTCGAGCTTCCCGCGGCGCTCGTGCAGCGGTTTCAGGAGGGCTTCGCCGCCCCCTTTCGCACCCTGCTTCCCGATCTCACCTATCCGTCGCGACGCGACTCCCAGTACGCCATCAGCGTGCGACAGCCGCGCTTCGCCGAGTCGTGCGAGCTGGGGCTCGCGCGCGCGCACGACGAGCGCCTCGCCGGCATGCTCGCGCGCCTCTACGATCCCGGCGTGCCGCGCGGGGAGACGCATCGCGCGTCGTCGAGCGGCGACGTGGAGCGCAACTGGCCCGGCACCGGGCTCTCCCGCGCCGATCTCGGCTGGCGCGCGCTGCTCGTGGCGCGCGGCGAGCTTCCCCTCCTGCGGCCGGTTGCGCTGCGCTCCGACCTGCTCCCCGCGCAGGGCTTCGGCATCCTGCGCCGCGAGGAGACCGCGCTCTATCTCGCGCTCGACTACGGTCACTCGGGCGGCGGCCACGGGCATCCGGACCGGTTGAACGTGCTGTTCAGCCAGGGCGACGTCCGATGGATGGACGACCCCGGTACCGGCTCGTACGTGGATCCCTCGCTGCACTGGTATCGGAGCACGCTCGCGCACACCGCGCCGCTCGTCGATGGCGCCTCGCAGCCGCGCACGAATGGCGAGCTGGTCGCCTTCGCCGACGAGGACGACGCGGCCTGGATCAGCGCGCAGGCCCGGCTCGCCGGCGACCTGTTCGTGCGGCGCTGCCTCGTGCTTGCGGACGGATACCTCGTTGATACGCTGCGCTGGCGCGGCCAGGCACCACACGAGATCGCACTGCCGCTGCATGGCGCGCGAATCGTGGACGCCGGCGGTGCTCCGCTCAAGGGGACTCCGGCATCGCTCCTCGGCAGCGACGGCATCGAGGACGGCTTCCGCATCCTGCGCGATTCGCGGCTCCTTCTCTCGGGCGAGCGCGCCTTCGTCGTGCAGCTTCGTCTGGATCGCGATGGGCGAGCGCTGCAGGGGTGGGGCCTCTCACCCGCTGGCGCCGAATGGTGGGGCGCGATGGCCCCCGGCACCCCCGCCGATCCCGCCCCACGACCGATGCTCCTCCAGCGCGCCTCGGCCGCCGAGGGAGAGCTCGCGACCGTCTGGTGCTGGGATGGCCGCGTGGCAAGCGCCGCGCGCGATGTCGACGGGATCGTCGTCACGCTCGCATCGGGTGAGCGACATCGCCATCGCGAGACCGAGGAGGGCTGGCGCATCGAGATGCAGCGGGGCCACGACCGGCGCGTGCTCGTGCTGCCGCGGCGGGAGTTGCCTTCCTCCTCCGCCGAATCCACGCGTTTGGAGTCCAGCCTCGAGCTCGATGCATCTTGTCCTCCCCCCCTTCATCTCCCCGCGACTCTCGAGCTCGGCGAGCTCCACTACCGCCGCTCCGAGCGTTCGTGGGACGAGGCCGAGTCGCCGCGTGCGCTCGTGACCATCTCGCGCGCCGGCCCGGCGGCGTTGGAGATTCGCGTGGAAGTGCCGCGATCGGCCCGCGCCTTCGTCGCCCCCGGCACGGAGAACCTCCTCGACAACGAGCCGGCGGCGATCAACGGCGACAGCGTCCAGCTCTACCTCGAGGCCGGCAGCGTGAAGGGCGGCTGGCTGCTCGTCCCGGTCGCCGGCACGGCCGAGGTCTTCGCGCGCACCGTGGATGGATGGGGCGCCGGGCTCGGCGTGACGGCCACGTGGGAGCCGAGCGCGACCGGCTATCTTCTCACCGCCGTCGTCCCGATCCCCGCCGGCACGCCCACCGCCGCCCTCGACGTGCTCGTCAACGAGACGGCGCCCGGACGGGCCCGGCGCCGCGGCCAGCTCGTCCTGTCGGGCGCGCGCGGGGAATTCGTCTATCTTCGTGGGGACCGCCACGATCCCGACCGGCTCGTTCGACTCTCGCTCGCCGATGACTGATTCCCGACTCGACAAGATCTCGATAGTTCTCTTCGAACCGCAGAACCCCATCAACATCGCCGCCGTCGTTCGCGCGATGAAGAACATGGGGGTGATGTCGCTGCGGCTCGTGCGCCCGGTCAAGTACGATCCCGAGCGGCTCGAGGGGATCGCCCACGACACCTGGGATGTGATCGAGAAGATCGAGCACTTCGACGATTTCAACAGCGCCGTCGCCGACTGCGTCCGCCTCGTCGGCTTCACCGCTCGGCGCCGCAAGGCGAAGTTCTCGATCTTCGATCCGAAGACCGCCGCGGAAGACGCGTTGGGCTATACCGACGAGGGTCGCGTCGCTTTCGTGTTCGGACGGGAGGACTCCGGCCTGCCGAACGAGATCCTCGATCGCATCCATGCGGCGGTGACGATCCCCACCACCAACCACGCGTCGCTCAACCTGGCGCAGGCGGTGCTCATCTCGCTCTACGAGCTGCACCTCGCGGCGGGCGACGCCACGCGCACGCTGCGCGGCCCCCGCAAGGAGGCGCCGCCCCCCACGCAGGAGATGTTCGAGCGCTACTTCGGCGAGCTGCAGAATGCGCTGGAGTCCATCCAGTTCTTCAAGACGCGCTTTCCCGAGCACATCATGCGCTCCATGCGCGCCATCACCTTCCGCGCCGCTCCCGACGACCGCGAGCTCTCGCTGCTCCGCGCCATCTCGCTGGAGACGGTGCGCTTCCTCGAGCGCACCGGCGCCATCGAGCGCGCACTGCCTGACGACGTCTCCCCGCGCCGTCCACGCCACGTCACGGGGCGTGACACGAGCATCCGCGCCCCGGAGCCGCGCGACAGGACCGAGGACTGATCTCCGATGACTGGTGAAATGCTGGATAAGTCGCAAGCCAGCGACCAATACCAGCAGCCCGTGGACGGAAACCAGCAGCCCGTGGACGGAAACCAGAGACAAATCACCAGACACCAGAGACCAGACATCCAAAACCAATACGCAGCCGCCTGAAACCAACGCGCGCACGCCGGAAACCAACGCGCGCACGCCGAAAACCAACGCGCGCACGCCTGAAACCAACGCGCGCACGCCGGAAATCCGGAACGCCGACGCCGTAAACCGAAGCGCCGACGCAGAACATCGAACACCGAACACCGAACACCGAAGACCGAAAACCGAGCACCGAAAACCGAACACCGAAAACCGTCCCTCGTCCACCGCTCACCGCCTCTCACGACAATGCCCCTCTCCCGCTTCTTCGGCCGCGGCAAGGACGCGGCGCCGCAGTCCACCCCCGACCAAGCATCTGCCGCGGAGCAGGACGCCGAGGACTCGTCCGTCGCCGAGGGTGACGCCGAACTGGTTCCGGAGCACAACTGGCGCGAGCGCGCCGAAGCGGTGCTCCCCACCGGCGCCTCCACGGCGAGCAAGCGCAAGGTCGCGCTCTACGGCGAAGTGGATGTCGAGATGCCGACGCACTTCGTGTCGGCGCGCGGCTGCCGCCTGGTGGACACCGAGGGCTCGCGATTGCTCGACTGCACGATGGCGCTCGGCTCCGTCGCGCTCGGCTACGGCGAGCAGCGCGTCACCGCCGCCGTCATCGAGGCGGCGACACAGGGCAACGTCTCCGCCCTGTCGAGCTGGCGCGAGGTGGAGCTCGCCGAGCGGCTCACGGGAATAGTCCCCTGCGCCGACCGCGTGCAGTTTCTCAAGACCGGCGCCGAGGCGACCTCCGCCGCCGTGCGCCTCGCGCGCACCTACACGGGCCGCACGCACGTGGTGGCGAGCGGCTACTTCGGCTGGCACGACTGGTCGACGGATGCCGAGGGTGTGCCCGCCTCGGCGCGTGCCGCGCGCACGAGCGTCCCCTTCGACGACATCCCGGCGCTCGAGGCAGCGGTCGCCGCCGCGGGCGACGACCTCGCCGCCATCGTGCTCGAGCCGGTCGTCGAGCGCGCGCCTTCCGAGGCGTGGCTGCATCGCGCGCGCGCCCTCTGCGACGAGCGTGGCGCCGTCCTGATCTTCGACGAGGTGAAGACGGGATTCCGCGTCGCGCCGGGCGGGTGGCAGGAGGTGTCCGGCGTCACCCCCGATCTCGCCTCCTTCGGGAAGGCGATGGCCAACGGCTATCCCCTGGCCGCGGTGGTGGGCCAGGCCGCGCTGATGGACTGCGCGCGCCGCACATGGATCTCCTCCACCCTCGCCAGCGAGTCCACGGCGCTCGCCGCGGCGCTCGCCGTCCTCGACTGGCACGAGGAGGCCGACATCTGCGCGACGCTCGCCGAGACGGGGCGCGAGATGCGCGCCGTCGTGGACCACGCGATCACGGCGAGCGGCGTGCGCGGCGTCCACACCGGCGGCATCGACCAGATGTGGCTGATGCACTGGGACGACGCCGCGCGCGAGTCGCGCTTCCTGATGCACGCGGTCGACTCGGGGGTGCTGTTCAAGCGCGGCGCCTACAACTTCGCCGCGATCGCTCACGACGAGACCGCGATGCGCGAGATCGAGAAGGGGGCGAGCGAGGCGCTGGTCGCCCTGGTCGCCGAGGAGCGCGCGTGACCGGAGCCGCTCGCGCGCTCGCCGGCCCGGAGCCGCTCATCGATGCGCACGCGCACTTCTACCACGAGGCGTCGGGGCGCGCCGATTGGCGGCGGGTGAACGCGGCGCGCCTCCGTGCCGGCGCGCGCATCGGCATCACCTATCACGTCGCCAGCATCCTCGGCAGCTTCGGGCACACGTCGCCCACCTACTTCCCTTCTCCCGCCGACGTGGTGGTGGGCAACGACGCGATGGCGGCGCTCGCCGCGACGCACGAGGAGGTTCGCTGGTTCGTCACCGTCAACCCGAACCACACCGCGCACGCGCTTGCCGAGATCCACCGCGGCGTCGAGCGCGGCGCCATCGGCGTGAAGCTCCTCGCGAGCCGCCGCGCCGACGATCCCCTCCTCGACGACCTCTGCGCGCTGGCGGCGGAGCGGGGGCTCCCCGTCCTGCACCACATCTGGCAGCACCGCACGCGCGAGTGGCCCAACCAGGAGATCTCCGACGGGGTGGACCTCGGACGCCTCGCGTCGCGGCACCCCCGCACGAGCTTCATCCTCGCGCACCTCGGCGGCGGCGGAGACTGGGCGCATACGCTGCCCGCGGTGCGCGACCTCGCGAACGTCTACCCGGACCTCTCGGGCAGCGGGGTGGATCGCGGCATGGTGGACGCCGCGGTCGAGGCGCTCGGCGCGCGGCGGCTGCTCTGGGCCTGCGATCTCACCATGGAGACGGGTCTCGCCAAGCTTCGTGCGCTCGAGGTGATCGGGCTCTCGAACGAGGACATGGCCGACATCCGCTGGCGCAACGCGGCGCGCATCTTTCCCGGCGGCGCCTTCCCGCGCTGCGCGGCGATGGGAGCGGTGGCATGACCGCGCCGCGCACGATCGACTGCGCCGCGTACATCGGCCCGTATCCGTTCAGGCACCTGCCGCACCCTGACCCCGAGGTACTGGTGCGCGTGCTCGCGCGCGAAGGGCTGGCGGGGGCCTGGGTCGGGTATCTCCCTGCTGCCTGGCACCGCGACCCCGCGCCGGCGAACGAGGCGCTGTTCGCCGCGCTCGCGCCGTTCGGCGAGGTGCTGCGTCCGGCGCCGGTGGTACGGCCGGATTGGCCCGCATGGGAGCGCACGTTGCGCGACCTCGTGGCGCGCGGTGTGCCGGCGATCCGCGCCTATCCGATGCAATGGGGGCTGGGGCCCGCCGACCGCGGGATGGTCGCCCTGGCCGTGGCCTGCGGCGAGATGGACGTTCCTCTCCTGCTGACGGTGCGGTTCGAGGACTTGCGGCAGCGGCATCCGCTCGACGTCGCCGGCGACCTGAGCGCGGCGCATGTCCGGGCGCTGGCCCGGGCAGGTACGGGAGTGCGCCTCGTGGTCACCGGCGCGGGGCGTGATCTCATCGAGGAGACCCACTGGGGGCTCACGCCGGCGGAACAGGCGCGGGTTTTCTGGGACTTCGCGTGGGTTTGGGGGCCGCCGGAGGACCATCTCGCCCATCTCTTGCGGACGATCGGCGCCGAGCGGTTCGTGTACGGCACGCACTGGCCGCTGAGGCTGACGCAGAATCCGCGGGCGAATCTGGACCTGCTCCCGGCGGAGCTGGCGTCGCCCGCGCTGGCGGACGTGGCGGCGATCTCGGCGGTAGGGAAAAAGCCGACTTGACCCTGGCGCTCGCGGAGGGCTTTTTGTCCGGTTGCAGCGGAGTGCGGAAGTTGGCGGGAAGTTGCTGGAGAACGACACGAATTTCGCGGCGGCTCGCCTTGCGGCGCGCCCCTCCGCGCGAGCAGATTGCTGGCCGGTCCGAGGGCCTTGTGAATTCGTTCACAAGGCCCCGATCTCAAGAGTCTCCCATCACCCCATCGCGATGACGCAGCGAAGGAAGTGGACCGCTATCCCAGGCCTGTTCCTGCTGGCGATCGGTGCCGTCGTGCTGTCTGCCTATAGTGGTGCCTCCTCCTCGCAGGGGCGCGGTCCCGATCAGCCGATCGCCTTCCCGCATCCCAAGCACGCGGGCGCGGTCGCGAAAGGTGGCCTGGGCATGAACTGCCTCTACTGCCACAACAACGGCAACAAGTCGAGCGACGTCGGCATGCCCGCCGTCAGCACCTGCATGGGCTGCCACACGAGCGTCTCGGGCACCACCCCCGCGGCCCAGGCGGAGATCACCAAGCTCCGTAACTACGCCGCGAAGGGCCTCCCGGTTCCCTGGGAGCGCATCCACAAGGTGCCGGAGTACGTCCACTTCCCGCACGTCCGCCACGTGAACGCCGGCGTCACCTGCCAGGCCTGCCATGGCAAGGTCCAGGAGATGACCAAGGTCTATCAGTCCGCCTCGCTCAACATGGGCTGGTGCGTCAACTGCCACGTGAATGGCTACGACCCCAAGGAAGGGATGAAGGCGGCCGGCTATGACAGCGTCCCCCCCGCCGGCTACAACGGCGGCGTCCCCTACGGCACGCCGGGGAGCCGCGCCGGCATCGCCTTCACGCCGCCCGGCATGACCAAGCCGGCGGACTCCACGCACGGGGCCGGCCCCGCCGCCACCCCGTCCGCCGAACGCCGCCGCGCGCGCTACGACTGCGCCTCCTGTCATTACTAGACCGCCCCAGGACGATTCGCTCATGAGCAACGACACGGGGTCGACAGGCGTCAAGCGCCGCGACTTCCTCAAGGTGCTCGGCGCCGCCAGCGCCACCGTGGGTACGGTGGGCTGCAGCTCCGAGAAGGTCGGCAAGCTGATTCCCTATCTCGTCCACCCGGACGAGACGGTCTCCGGCGTCTCCACGTACTACACCTCCACCTGCCGCGAATGCGCGGCCAGCTGCGGCATCATCGCCGAGACGCGCGACGGCCGCACCACGAAGCTGGAGGGCAACCCCGAACATCCGTTGAACAAGGGTGCCCTCTGCGCCCGTGGCCAGTCGGCGCTTCAGGGGCTCTACAACCCGGACCGCTTTCGCGGCCCGATGGTCAAGCAGAACGGCGCGTGGAAGTCCATTTCCTGGGACGACGGGCTCACCCTGCTCAGCCAGAAGCTCGGCGAGGTGCGCAGCCGAGGCGGCGCCGCCAACGCCGTCTTCCTGAACCAGCACGAGACGGGCAGCTTCCCCGGCTTCCTCGACGGCTGGCTCGCCGGCTTCGGCATGAAGCCGCACCTGAGCGTCGACTTCGAGGCCGACAGCGCCGTGATCGAGGCCAATCGCCGCGCCTACGGTGTCGCGTGGCCGCGGCTCTCGTTCGGCGACGCGAAGCTCATCATCTCGTTCGGCGCCGACTTCCTCGACAGCTGGGGAATGTCGGTGCCGCAGCAGCTCGACTTCGCCGACGCACGCGCAAAGATCGAAGGCGCGCCCCGCTTCGTCTACGTCGGACCGCGCAGATCTCTCACTGGTCTGAACGCCGACCAGTGGGTCGCGTGCAAGCCGGGCACCGAGCTCGCCATCGCCAACGCGCTGCTCGGCAAGGGTTCCATCGCCGATGCCGCGCGCACCAGCGGCGTCGCCGAGGCCACGCTCACCCGCCTGCAGCAGGAGCTCGCGTCGGCCAGGCCGGCGATGGTGCTAACCGGCGCCCGCGGCGCCAACGCGCTCGACCTGGCGATGGCCGGCACCGCGCTCAACCAGTCGAACGGCGCCGTCGGCACGACGATCCGTCCCGCCGAGGCGGCCGCGGCCTTCGAGGGTGTCGCGCGCTTCGGCGACGTCGTCGACAGCGTCGAGCAGATGCGCGCGGGCTCCGTGCCCGTCGTCTTCGTGCGCGGCGTCAACTTCGTGTACAACCTGCCAGCGTCGGCCAAGGCCGCCGAGGCGCTCGCGAAGGTGCCGTTCAAGGTCAGCTTCTCGATGTACCCGGACGAGACCACCGAGCTGTGCGATCTCATCCTCCCCGACCTGCACTCGCTCGAGTCGTGGGGCGATGCGGAGGCGGGGAAGGGGACGATCTCGCTGCAGCAGCCGGCGATGGATCCGGTCTTCACCGGCACGCGCGCGACGTCGGACGTCCTGATGGCGCTCGCGCAGAAGGATCCGGCCAATGCGGCGAAGTACCCGCAGAAGAGCTACCGCGACTGGCTGATCGGCCGCTTCCCCGGCGGTATGTCGGCGTTCACCGCGACCCTGCAGAAGGGAGTCGGGGCGGGCAGCATCGTCCCCCGCGCCCTGCCGGCGCTGTCGGCCGCCGCCACGACGCGCATGCCGCAGCCGCTCGACCAGACGCAGGGCGACTACTACCTGGTCACGTACTTCTCGCCCGTGCTCGGCGACGGCCGCGGCGCCAACAAGCCCTGGCTGCTCGAGCTCCCCGACCCGGTCACCAAGGTGCTCTGGAGCTCGTGGGTGGAGCTGCACCCGCAGACCGCCGAGAAGCTCGGCATCGAGCGCGGCGACATCGTCGAGGTGAGCACGATCAACGGCAAGGTGCGCGCACCGGCCTACCTCTACCTCGGCATCCGTCCCGACACGATCGCCCTCGCCCTCGGGCAGGGGCACGGCGCGACGGCCAGGGTCGACGAGTTCGACGGCAAGCACAACGACAAGGTCCCGACGCAGTGGGGCTACGGCCGCTACGCCCGCAACCTGGGCGTGCGCGCGCACGACCTGCTCGGCGCGGGCGGCGACGGTGCGGGCGGGTTCGCCCTCGTCAGCACGAAGGCCACCCTGCGCAAGACCGGCGATCACGAGACGCTCGTCTCCACCGAGGGCTCGGCACGCCAGCACGGCCGCGGCATCGGCCAGGCGCTCACGATCACGCAGCTCCACGGCCTGCAGCAGGCGCCTGGGGGCGGGAAGGAGGGCGGTGAGGGGAAGGGCGAGCACGCCGAGGTGATCCCCGGCGAGCCGTCTGGCGCCTTCCTCCCCGGGCTCCGGTCGCCGGTCGCCGCCGACGCGCAGGGCGAGCTCGGTTCGCCCACCGCGGCCGATCACGGGAAGGACAAGGGGATGTACGCCCCCAACCACTGGTCGGGGATCGCGAACCGCCGCTGGGCGATGACGGTGGACCTGGCTCGCTGCACCGGCTGCTCAGCCTGCGTCACCGCCTGCTACGCCGAGAACAACATTCCCACCGTCGGCGCCCCGTGGCAGAACGCGACGGTGTACGCCGAGGCGAAGGCGGGTTTCAACATCACGCGCGGCCGCGAGATGAACTGGCTGCGACTCGAGCGCTACTTCGAGGGCGCGGAGAACGGGGAGTTCACTGAGGACTTCGACGCGCGCTTCGTGCCGATGATGTGCCAGCACTGCGGCAACGCGCCGTGCGAGCCGGTGTGCCCCGTGTACGCCACGTACCACTCGCCCGACGGCCTCAACGTGCAGGTCTACAACCGCTGCGTCGGCACGCGCTACTGCAGCAACAACTGCCCGTACAAGGTGCGCTACTTCAACTGGTTCGGCTACGGCGAGGAGGATCGCAAGCAGTACGCGTTCCCCGAGCCGCTCAACTGGCAGCTCAACCCCGACGTGACCGTCCGTGGCAAGGGCGTCATGGAGAAGTGCTCGTTCTGCGTGCAGCGCATCCGCGAGACGGAGACGCGCGCGAAGGCCGAGGGGCGCGAGGTCGCGCCGGACGAGTTCACGACGGCCTGCTCGCAGGCCTGCCCGTCGCGCGCCATCACCTTCGGTGACGCGGCCGACGAGCGCTGGGCCGTGGCGAAGCAGGTCGAGGACCGGCGCGCGTACCACGTCTTCGAAGAGCTCAACACCTACACCGCGGTGGTCTACTTGAAGAAGGTCAACCATCCCGGTCCGGCATCGCCGGCCAGGGCGTAAGGGGGCGCGCGCATGGCTACCATGGCTACTCCGCGCCCGGGCGACGAGCGCTCCCAGCGTCCGAACGTCCCCTCGGCGAGCAATCGCCTCCCCGGCGTCCGCGACTACCAGCAGGTCGACCGCGACGTCCTCTCGACACTGAAGCCATCGCTGGGCTGGTTTGCCGCCCTCGGCGCCGCCGTCCTCTGCTTGATCATCGGGGCCGCCAGCTGGACGTACCAGATCCACGAAGGCCTCGGCGCCGCCGGCTACCAGCCGCCGGTGATGTGGGGTGTCTACATCGTCACCTTCGTCTTCTGGGTCGGTATCGGCCACGCCGGCACGCTCATCTCGGCGATTCTCTATCTCTTCCGCGCCGGCTTCCGCACGACGATCTACCGTGCGGCCGAGGCGATGACGGTCTTCGCCGTCATGACGGCGGGGCTCTTCCCCATCCTGCACCTGGGGCGGCCCTGGAAGTTCTTCTGGCTGATTCCCTATCCCAACTGGCGGCTCATCTGGCCGAACCCGAAGAGCCCCCTCGTCTGGGACGTCTTCGCCATCCTCACGTACCTGACGGTCTCGGCAACCTTCTTCTACGTCGGCCTCATCCCCGACCTCGCGGTGCTCCGCGACCAGGAGACGAACCCCGTCCGCAAGCGGATCTTCTCGGCCCTCTCGCTCGGCTGGCGCAACTCGGATACGGAATGGCGCCACTTCACCAGGGCGTACCTGTTCCTCGCCGCCTTCGCTACGCCGCTCGTGCTCTCCGTGCACTCCGTCGTGTCGTTCGACTTCGCGATGGCGCTGACGCCCGGCTGGCATGCGACGATCTTCCCGCCGTACTTCGTCGCCGGCGCCATCTTCTCCGGCATCGGGATGGTGTTCACCATCGTCATCCCGCTGCGGAAGGTGTTCAAGCTCGAGCACATCGTCACCCTCAACGACATCGACGCGGCGGCCAAGCTCTGCCTCTTCACCTCGATGGTGGTGGGCCTCGCCTACCTCACCGAGTTCCAGGTCGCCTGGATGTCGGGCAACCGGGTGGAGCAGGAGTACTTCTGGAACCGCGTCTTCGGGCAGTGGTGGTGGGCCGCCTGGATCATGCTCATCTGCAATATGGTCCTGCCGCTCTCGCTCTTCTCCCAGAAGCTGCGGCGCAACACGAGCTGGCTCTTCGTCCTCTCGATCTTCATCAACATCGGGATGTGGTTCGAGCGCTTCGTGATCGTGATCCCCTCGCTCTCGCACGAGTTCGAGCCCTGGCAGTGGGGCGGCTATCATCCCACCTGGGTCGACTTCGCCATCCTCCTCGGCTCGTTCGGCTGGTTCTTCATGTGGTTCCTGCTCTTCATCCGGCAGATGCCCGTGATGGCGCTCGCCGAGATCAAGGAGATCATCCCGCCGCGGATGCGCCACTCGCGTAACATCGAGCATGACCTGAATGCTCTGACCCTCGATCCCATCAACACCGCGGGAGACGACTGATGCAAGGCGTCATCGCCGTATTCGCGGAGCTGGACTCGACGTGCGACGCGATCGAGGATCTCCGCAAGCAGAACTTCAGCAACATCAACGTCTACACGCCCACGCCGCGCCACGAGATCGAGGAGGCGCTGGGCGCTCCCCAGAGCCCGGTGCGCCGCTTCACGCTGGCCGGCGGGCTGCTCGGGTTGACCTTCGGCTACTGGATCCCCATCTGGATCTCGGACTACTGGCCCCTCGTGGTGGGCGGCAAGCCGATCGCCAGCTGGGTCCCGTACACCATCATCGGCTTCGAGCTGATGGTCCTCATCGGCTCTCTCTCCACGGTGTTCGCCATGTTCGCGGTGTCGCGCCTCCCCCGGCTCACGACCACCGTCGGCTACGACGAGCGCTTCAGCCACGGTGACTTCGGCGTCTGGGTCTCCGCGGGTCCCGACCGCGCGGGCGAAGCCGCCGAGCTGCTCCGCAAGCATGGCGCGACCGAGGTACGCAATGAACGCTAAGACCCTCCGCCACGCCAAGCGCGCCGCGGCGGCGCTCCTCGTGTCCACGAGCCTCGGCGCCTGCTCCTGGTTCACCGACTTCAAGGAGCAGCCGAAGTTCGATCCATGGGAGTCGACCAGCGACACGATCCCGATGCGCGGCAACCCGCAGAACTCGGTGCCCGTGTACGGCACCGCGGCGCCGGGCTACGCCTACGGCCGCCTGCCGACCATCGGCGCGGTGGACTCGATGTCCGGCATCCAGAACCCCGTGCCCGCCGACGCGCGCTCGCTGCACAACGGCCGCATGTACTACCAGATCAACTGCGCCGTCTGTCACGGGGAGGCAGGGAAGGGTGATGGTCCGATCCTCAAGGCCAAGGCCATCTTCCCCCCGCCGCTCATCGGGGCCGCTGCCGAGGGCCGCAGCGACGGCTACATCTTCGGCATCATCCGCAACGGCCGCGGCGCGATGCCGTCGTACAACCGCATCGAGGAGCTGGATCGCTGGGACGTGGTGAACTACGTGCGCGGGCTGCAGGGCAGGTACCAGGTCGCCGTCGGTCCCACCGGACTCCCCGGCGAGACTGGCGACAAGGTGCCCGGTCCCTCGCAGCTCGGACCGACGCGCGCGTCGCCCTACTACAGGCACCTCGGCTCGCAGGCCGACGCATCGCCGGGGCTCTTCCACGGAGCCCAGACCACGGGCTTCGGCAGCGCCGTGACGCCGCCGCCCGCCGCGCCCTCCACGCCCGCCGTTGCGCCTGCGCCCGGCGCCGACTCGCTGGCGCCCGCGCCCGCGCCCGCGCATCCCACAGCCACGACGCCGAAGACCGGAGGCGAGCGGTGAGTTCGCATCATGAGCACGTCATCACGCGCGACGAGCTCGTCGCCGCGTACACCAAGCCCATCCCGAAGGCGCTCGGCACGCTCTGCGCTGTGCTCGCGGCTATCGGCGTGCTCGGCTTCCTCGCCGGGCTGTTCGTCGACGCCGACCGGGCCTGGCGCGCCTATCACGTGAGCTGGCTCTTCTTCGCCTCGCTCTCGTCGGCCGGCGTCATGTTCGTCGCCGTGCAGCGGATCACCACGGCGCGCTGGTCGCGCCCGATCATCCGCTTCATGGAGGGCTACATCGCCTTCCTGCCGGTCGCGTTCGTGCTGCTGCTGCTCACGATCGTCCTGGGGAAGGGCCACATCTTCCCGTGGACGCACGAGGCGCCGCCGGTGCACGAGAAGGCGATCTACTACGACGGCACCTTCCTCACCCTGCGCGTGCTTCTCGCGCTGCTGGTGATCACCGTGCTGTCGTGCTGGTACATCTACACCTCCGTGCGTCTCGACGTCGGCGTGGTTCCCGAGGCGGGCTCCCGCTGGGCGGCCGGCCTGCGCGCCCGCATGCGCCGCGGCTACCGCGACGAGCGGCGCGAGCTGCACAGCACGCACTCGCTGCAGGGCAAGCTCGCCGTCTTCCTCGCCCTGGCCTTCGGCTACGGCTGGTCGATCATGGCGTTCGATCTCTCCATGGGGATGAGCCTGCACTTCCAGAGCACGCTGTACGGATGGTGGTTCTTCATGGGGGCGTGGCTCTGCTCCCTGACCCTCTTCTCGCTGCTCGTGATGGCCTGGCGCCGCTTCCTCGGCGCGGAAGCCCTCATTCGCGAGAACCATTTCCACGATCTCGGGAAGCTCTGCTTCGCCTTCACCGCGTTCTGGGGCTACCTCACCTTCGGCCAGTACCTGGTCATCTGGTACGGCAACGTGGGGGAGGAGACGCACTGGGCGCGCCTCCGCCTCATCGCCCCGTGGGCGAACCTCACGGTGGCATCCGTGATCATGGTGTTCTTCGCCCCCTTCTTCGGCCTGCTCTCGAGGGCGGCGAAGGTGTTCCGTCCGACGCTTGCCCTGTTCACCCTGATCAGCCTGGTGGGCATGTTCCTGGTACGGTACCTCGAGGTCTATCCGTCGCTGTACGGCGAGGCGGCGGGGCTTCCCTTCGGCATCTGGGAGATCGCGATCGCGCTCGGCTACCTGGGCATCTGGGGGCTGTGCTATCTCGCGTTCATGAATGCCTTCCCGCGGATGCGCGTGGTGCTGATGACCTCGCCCTTCCGCGACGAGGTGCAGATCCCGGTGGACGCGAAGACGATGGAGCCGCTGCCGGCGCACGAATAGCCTCTGACCGTGAACGGTGAACGGTGAACCGTGAACGGATTGAGGTGAGAGGTCTGAGGTGAGAGGCTACGACGAAGGGCACACCGGATCGCGTCCGGTGTGCCCTTTGCGGTTACCTCTCACTTCTCACCTCTCACTGCTAACGTGAGAAGTTCACCGTTCACCGTGCACGATCACAGCCCGTCGGTTCAGGGGATAATGGCCCTGAGCGCCCCCAACGGCATGGCCCCGCTCTGCCGCTTCACCTCGCGTCCCCCCTGGAACACGATCACGGTAGGTATCCCGCGGATCTGGAACCGGGCCGCCGTGCGCTGCGCCTTGTCGGTGTCCAGCTTGGCGACGAGCACGCGGCCGAGGCTCGTGCGGGCCAGCTCGTCCACGGCGGGCGCCATCATCTTGCAGGGGCCGCACCAGTCGGCGTAGAAGTCGACGAGCACCGGGATCGTCGTCTGGGCGATCGTCCGGTCGAAGGTGTCGTCGTCGAGGTGCAGCGGATGGTCGAAGCCGAGCGGCGTGCCGCACGACCCGCACTTGGGGCCATGGGCGGCGCGGTCGGCGCGCACCCGGTTCCACTGCTGGCAGCTCGCGCAGCGCGCGGTGATCGTCGCGGCCTGCGTGGCCGGTCCCGCCTCGGTCGTCGTCATCGCTTCTCCCTCGGCATGTGGGGCGTTACCTTCCTCGACGTGCAAGATTCGGGGCGTTAGCTCAATTGGTAGAGCGCCTGCTTTGCAAGCAGGAGGTCATCGGTTCGATTCCGATACGCTCCATGGCCCCCGCCACGAGCCGCCGCCCGCGAGGGGCGGCGGCTCGTCGCGTGTGAAGGCGCGGAGAGACAAACGCTCCGCACCCTCCGCCGCGCCTCCGTGCCCTCTCACACTGGCACACGTGCCACCAGCTGCTCCCGGTCGTTGAAGAAGCTCCGCCGGTACCAGAGCACCACCGCCACCGACGTGACCGCCACCGCGCCGGCGAGCATGAACGCCACCACGATCTGATAGCGCACCGCCGTCAGTGGCGATGCCCCAGCCAGGATCTGCCCCGTCATCATCCCGGGCAGCGAGACGAGCCCGACGATCATCAGCCCGTTCACCGCCGGGATCAGCGCCGCGGTGAGCGCCCGACGCACCGGCTCCGCCGACGCCTGCGCCGGCGTGGCACCGAGCGCGAGATACGCCTCCACCTCCGCGCGCCGCGAATCCATCTCCGACTCGAGCCGTTCCGCCGCCAGCGCCGCACCGTTCATCGCGTTCCCCACGATCATCCCGAACAGCGGGATGAGGAAGCGCGGCGCATACCAGGGCGACACGCGCAGCACGATCTCGTTGACGTACGCCAGCGTCAGGCCGGCACCGAGCAGCATCGAGCTCCCGGCGATCAGCGCGATCGTCCCCCGGTTGCCGCGCTGGCGGTCGGTGACGGTCTTGGTCGCCGCGGCGAGCATCAGCAGCAGCACGGCCAGCACGAGATACCACCGGCTCGTGGCGAAGACGTAGGTGAGCACGTAGCCCACCGCCACGAGCTGCACCGCCGCGCGCACACCTCCCCAGAGGAAGCCGCGCGCCAGCCCGATGCGCTGCCACCGCGCGATCGCCGCCGCCACGAGCACCAGCGCCCCAGCCAGCGCGAGGTCCAGCCACGAGAGCTCGGGGCTCATTGCGCGCTCCGCACGAACTCGCGCGTCCGTTCCTCGCGCGCCCCCGCGAACAGCGCCGCCGTCGCCCCGCTCTCCACCACGCGCCCTCCCTCGAGCATCACCGTGGTCTGGCTCCACGCGCGCGCCTCGGCGAGGCGGTGCGTGACCATCACGATCGACAGCCCGTGCTCCCCGCTCAGCCGCGCGATTGTTCGCATGAACCGCTCCGCCACCTCCGGGTCCAGCGCCGAGGTGGGCTCGTCGAGCAGGAGCACCTCCGGGCCCGAGACGAGCGCCCGCGCGATGCTCACGCGCTGCTGCTCCCCCCCGGAGAGGCCCTGCGCCGCACGCGGGAGATAGGACTCGTCGAGCTCCACCCAGTCGAGGATGTCGCGCAGCTCCGCGTCCTTCGGCACGCGCGCGGCGTCGCCGAGCCTCGACGACGCGCGCAGATTGTCGGCGACGCTCCCCGGGAACATCGTCGGCGACTGGAAGACGAACCCGACGCGCCGGCGCAGCGCCCGCACCGGCTGCGCGGTGATCGGTTCGCCGCGGAAGAGCACCTCGCCATCCGTCGGATCGTCGAGCCGGTCGAGCAGGCGGATGAGCGACGACTTCCCCGCGCCCGACGGCCCGATGAGGGCGACGATCTGCGCGCCCGGAATCTCCAGCGAGACCTGCTGCAGCACGGCCCGTCCGCCACGCTCCTGGCTGACATCACGCAGCGAGAAGAGCGGGGTGGAGCGCGCATCGCCGCTCAACGGTCGGCGGGGCCGGTGAACAGCCGCTCGGCCAGTCGTCGGGCGAGCGCCCGCGCATCCGCGTCGTCGCTCGAGGTCAGGACGATCACCACCGCCCCCGCGCCGGGGTAGCGCACGAACGCGTTGCGGCGCCCGTCGGCCGTGCCATACTCGGCGAGCCGCCTGCCGCCGAATGCGCGATCGGCGTTCCACCCCAGCTGCAGGTCCAGCGCCGCCGCGGCGTCGCGCGGCGTGGCAGCACCCGACGTGTCGCGCACGAAGCCCGCGGGGGCGTCGAGCCCGAGCGACCAGCGATAGAGCTCGTCCACGCTGGACTGCACGGCGCCGTCCGGCGCGATGACGGTCTTGTGCGCGCCGATCGGCCCGAAGATCCGGCGCTCGACGACCGTCGCCAGCGGCGTCCCGCTGCGCGCCGCGATCTCCGCGGCCATCGCCTGCAGCGACCGCGCGCCTCCCTGCTCGTCCCCGAGCAGCTCCCGGATCGTCCGGCCGCCGTCACCGGTCGGCTGGTCCAAGGAGAGCTTGCCATCGAGTGCCGCGAGCTGCGCGGCGATTGCGAGGTAGCCTCGCGACAGGCCGCCGAGGGGATAGTTCGGGACCGTCGTCGCAGGCATGTACCTCGGATGCGGGGGGATGCCGTAGCCTCGGTCGACGAGCACCTTGCCGCGGCGCGCGACGAGCACCGTGGCAGTCGGGCCGCCGGCCCCGCCGAAGCCGGCGAACACCGAGTCCACGAACGCCGCGCTCAGCGGCGATTCCCCGCTCGCCCGGTGCGTGACGCGCCGGCGCGCCAGGTCGTAGCGGTCCCCGGGCCACAGGGTGAGAAACGGCACCCCGGCATCGGTCGCATCTCGTCCGCCGTAGACGAATGCCTTGTTGCGCCCCATGATCTCCGCCGTGTCGCCGCGGACGATCCAGGCGGTCCCCTCGTCCTCGCTGATGCCGAGGAGGTCCGGACGCCGCGGCATAAGCGAGTCGGCGAGGTCGCGCAGCCGCTCGCGCGCCACCACATGCTGGTCGATCGCGACGCCTCGGAGGAAGCCGAACCCCGTCTCGTATCCGGGCGCCATGATCACGCCGTTGCCCGCGCGGGCGCCTCGCAGCACGTAGCTCGACAGGATCGACGCCCCCGCCGACGAGCCGCCGACCACGCCCCCCCGCGCCAGGACATCGTGGAAGGCGCGCTCGGCGCGCGTGCCCGCGTACGAGTCGACGAGGTGCCACTGTCGCCCCCCCTCGAACCAGACCCCCCCCGCCCGCGCCAACGCCGCCGCGAAGGCCTCCGAGTCCGCCACCTTCCGGTCGGTCGTGTGCAGCACGACGACGTTGCGAGCCCCCGCCTGCTTCAGGGCACGCGTCCCGCGCCAGTCGGCCGGATAGACCGAATCGCCCCCCGCGGTGGGCACGTCGATGATGAGCGCGTCGGGTCCCCCCGCGAGCTCGATGAACTTCGCGAGGAGGTCGGGCCCCATCACGCCACCGCCGACCACCATCACCGCCCCCCGGGGCGGGCCGACGCGCGTGGCGGGCGCGGACTGCGCGAGCCCCGCGTGTGGCGCCGAGAGGCAGCAGGCGAGGATGAGCGCAAGGGGCAGGGCGCGGGAACGGAGGCGGATCATCGGGATCGCGTTGAAGGAAGCGCGCGGTTGCCGCGGCGAGGCGGCCACGAAGCTGCACCTGAGCACACGCACGGATGCCGCCACGCGTTGAGGGCGGCCGACGGGAACCGCCGGCGCCGATGGTAGATTGACCGACGTCGCGCCCTCGCCAGCCACTCATCCATCCTCCGAGCCCTCCATGGCCTCCACGATTCCCGCCGCCGGCACTCCTGCTCCGGATTTCACCCTCCCCTCCACCTCGGGCAAGGACTTCACCCTCTCCGCGCTCCGGGGGAAGAACGTCCTGCTCGCCTTCTTCCCGCTCGCCTTCACGGGCACCTGCACGGCAGAGCTCTGCGACATGCGCGACGACTTCGACCGGTTCGCGACGGCGGACACCGTCGTCGTCCCGATCAGCGTGGACTCGGTGCCGACCCTCGGCGAGTTCCGGAAGCAGCTCGGACTGCAGGCCGACATGGTGAGCGACTTCACGCGCGACGTGACCACGCAGTACGGGATCCTGCACCCCGAACGCTTCTTCTCGCAGCGTGCCTACTTCCTCGTGGACAGGAGCGGCATCGTGAGATGGGCCCACGTGGAAGCGAACCCGGGCGAGAAGCGCAGCAATGCCGAGATCCTCGAGCAGGTCGCCGCGCTGAGCTGAGCGTCCGGTAGAGTCGGCCATTCTGGAGGAGACCGGGACCACTTTTGGCAAGTGGCGTCGGTCATCTTGTCCTTTCGGGCATTTTGACGTACCTTGAGGCTTCCTCCCTTCCCGAGCTCATCCTGGCCAACCTCCCGGACCGCGACGCCGCGGCCACGTCCGGCACGCTTCCGTCCTCCGCGACGGCGAACGCCGCCGCGCCGTCGAGCGAGCGCCCCTTGCTTGCCGCCGTTGCCCAGATCGCCGCCGCGCTCGCCACGGGGAGCGCGCCGACGGACGTGCTCGACGGCGTGCTGACTCGACTGTCCCAGGCCGTGTCTGCCTCCGCCGCGTCGCTCTGGTTGATGGAAGGCGCCGATCTCCGCTGCCGTGCCTTCGTCGGCGCGCCACCTCCGCCGAGCGCCATGGTGCGCGGCCGGCTGTCGCAGTCGATCTCCGACAAGGACGGGCTCGTCCTCGTCCGGCTCGACGCGGCGCATCACCCGCTCGGCGCACTCGTCATCGCGCCGACGATCCCGCTCACGCCCGATCACCGCGTGCTGCTCGGCACCGTCGCCGACATCCTCGCTCCCGTGCTGCGGCAGGCCGCGTACGCGCAGCGGCTGGAGAGCGAGGTGCTCGACCGCACGCGCCAGATCGACCGCGAGCGCCGCGTCACGGAGCGGATCATCGATTCGCTCCCCTTCGGCCTCTACGTCATCGATCGCGACTACCGCATCTCCGTCTGGAACCGGAAGCGCGAGACCGGGATGCAGGGCGTGTCGCGCGAGGAGGCGATCGGCCGCACGATCTTCGAGATCCTGCACCGGCAGCCGGCGACGGTGCTCCGCCGCGAGTTCGACGAGGTGTTCGCCACGGGCCGCCTCCAGAGCTTCCAGATGGAATCGCGCGCCTCGGGCGAGCTGCGCACCTACCGCCTGTCGAAGATCCCGATGCGGCTCGACGACGGCGTCGTCACGCACGTCATCACCGTCGGGGAGGACGTCACCGAATGGCGCGATGCGCAGGACCGCTTCTCGCAGGCCGACAAGCTCGCCGCCATCGGGACGCTGGCCGCCGGCGTGATGCACGAGATCAACAACCCGCTGGCCACCATTGCCGCCTGCGCCGAAGGCCTCGAGCTGACGCACGAGGACGCCCCCCCCGACGTGGCCGACGGCTTCCGCCTGATCCAGAGCGAGGTGCTGCGCTGCAAGGGGATCATCGACGGACTGCTCGACTTCAGCCGTCCGCGCGGCGGCGACAAGACGCTCGTCGACATCAACAACGCGATCGACCGCACGCTGTACGTGCTGAAGCACCATACCCGCTTCAAGAAGCTCTCGGTCAACGCGGTGCTCGACCGCACGATCGGCCGCGAGGTCCTGGCCAACGAGGAGCAGCTCGTGCAGGTCTTCATGGCGCTGCTGCTCAACGCCATGGACTCCATGCAGGAGCGGGGCACGGTCGCCCTCACGACGAAGATCAGCGACGACGGCCAGTCGGTGATCGCCGAGGTGGTCGACCAGGGCGACGGCATCCGCAACGCCGACCTGCCGAAGATCTTCGAGCCCTTCTTCACGACGAAGGCGCCGGGCCGCGGCACGGGGCTCGGTCTCTCGATCTGCTACGCCATCGTCGCCGAGCACGGCGGCATCATCGAGGTGGAGAGCGCGCCCGGCGACGGCAGCGTCTTCCGCATCATCCTGCCGCGCGCCGGGCAGCCCGGAGCGGCCACATGAGCGAATCGAAGATCAAGGTGCTCGTGGCCGAGGACGAGGTGCATCTGGGACAGATCCTCTCGAACTTCCTCGGCGGCCGCGGCTACGCCGTGCAGACCGTCACGAACGGCCGCGCCGCGCTGGAATCGCTGCGCGCCGAGTCGTTCGACGTCGCCCTGCTCGACATCGTCATGCCCGAGCTCGACGGGCTCGAGGTGCTGAAGCAGGTGCGCGCCGACGCCGATCCCCCCGAGGTGATCATCATCACGGGCAACGGCACGATCGAGACGGCGATCAGCGCGATGAAGCTGGGGGCCTACGACTACATGGCCAAGCCGTACCGGATGGCCGAGATCGACGTCCTGGTGCGGCGCGCGTGGGAGAAGCGGCGGCTGGCGCGCGAGAACGTGCTGCTGCAGTCGCAGCTCGAGCGCGCCGGCGGGGCCGGCGAGATCACGACGCAGTACGCGCCGCTCCAGGCGGTGCTCGACGTGGTGGCCAGGGTGGCGCCGAGCGACTCACCGGTGCTCATCACCGGCGAGTCCGGGACGGGGAAGGAGCTCGTCGCCCACATGCTGCACCGCCTGTCGGGGCGCAGCGGGCCGTTCGTGGACGTGAGCTGCGCCGCGCTCACCGAAGGGCTGCTGGAGAGCGAGCTGTTCGGCCACGAGCGGAACGCCTTTCCGGGCGCCGACGAACGCAAGCTCGGGCTGATGGAGCTCGCCGCGGGGGGAACGCTCTTCCTCGACGAGATCAGCGAGCTCTCCTCGAAGCTGCAGGGCAAGCTGCTGCGGGCCCTCGAGCAGCGGAGCTTCTACCGCGTGGGCGGCACGCAGAAGGTGGAGGTGGACGTCCGCGTCCTCGCCGCGACGAACAGCGACCTCTCCATGCGCGTGAGCGAGGGGCAGTTCCGCGACGACCTCTACTACCGCGTCAACACGATCGCCATCGAGCTCCCGCCGCTGCGCGAGCGGGCCGTGGACATCCCGCTGCTCGCGCGCCAGTTCCTCCACCAGTTCGGCAAGTCCGCGCCCCCCACGCTCGCGGTGGATGCGCTGGAACTGCTGTCGCGCTACACCTGGCCCGGTAACGTGCGCGAGCTGCGCAACGTGATGGAGCGGGCGGTGCTGCTCGCGCAGGGGCCGCACGTTCGCGCCGCCGACCTGCCGTTGCAGCCGACCGGGCACGGGAGCGGCAGCGCGCCTTCGCCGGCGGTGTCGCTCGCCGAGCTGGAGCGCAACCACATCGAGTCGGTGCTGCACGACACGAACTGGCACCAGGGGCGCGCCGCGTCGACACTCGGGATCAGCTCGAAGACGCTCTACCGCAAGATCCGCGAATACGGGTTCCGGCGCCCCGGCGGCGTCGAGTAGGGCCGGCGCATGCGCATCCTGGTGATCGAGGACGACCCGACGGTCGGTCAGTACGTCAAGCGCGGCCTCGAGGAGCACCGCTGGGCGGTCGATCTCGCCACCGACGGCGAGGAGGGGGAGCGTCGCGCGAGCTCCGAGGCATACGACCTGATCGTCCTCGACATGCGCCTCCCGGGGAAGAGCGGGCTGGAGGTGCTGCACGCGCTGCGCGCGAAGGGCTTCGAGCGACCGGTCCTCGTGCTGACCGCGCAGGACGCCGTCGACGCGAAGGTGGCGACGCTGCGCGCCGGCGCCGACGACTACGTCACCAAGCCCTTCGCGTTCGAGGAGCTCCTCGCGCGCGTCGAGGCGCTGGCGCGGCGCCCGCGCTCGCTCGCCTCGCCCGTGCTCCGGGTCGGCGACCTGGAGATCGACGAGGGAACGCGCGAGGTGCGCCGCGCCGGCGAGCTGATCGAGCTCACCCCCAAGGAGTACACGGTGCTGGAGTACCTCGCCCGCCACGCCGGCCGCGTGATGAGCCGGACGCTCATCACCGAGTACGCCTGGGGCTACCATTTCGATCCCGGCACCAACATCGTGGACGTGGTCATCAACCACCTGCGCAAGAAGGTGGATGCGCGGCACGCGCGGAAGCTCATCACGACCGTGCGCGGCGTGGGCTACGTGCTGAAGCAGTAGCGTGGCGACGCTGCGCGCGCGGCTCACGGTGGCGTACGGCTTCGCGCTCGTCGGAAGCCTGATCGTCTTCGCCGGCGCGCTGTACTTCGCGCGCTCGGCGCGCGGCCTCCAGCAGCTCGGTCCCGTCGCCCTCGCCGAGGGGGACCGCGCGCTCGCCTACCTGCGCGCGGCGCAGGAGGAGGGGCAGGTGCTCACCGTGGTGCGCGCGCGCGGCGACAGCTCGGGCCGCACGCGGGTGTACGCCACGGAGGCGCTGGCGTCACTGCTGGAGCGGGTCCCCGGCTACTTCATCGTCTACGATCCGGAAGACCGGCAGATCTTCAGCTCGATCGGGATCCGCCAGCTCCCCGCGGATGACCGGTCGGCGATCGACGACGTGGCCGTGGGGCTCAAGCCGAACGGCGAGGGGGCGCTCGTCCCCGTGCGCGACTCCCTCTTCCACGGCCGGCTGCTGCTGGCCGCGCGGCGCGATCCGGTGCTGCTCCCGAACATCACGCGCATCGTCGCCGGCGTCCCCAGCGGCATCGTCGAGCTGAGCCCCGCGCTGCTCGCCGGCACGATGCTCGTCGTCTTCCCCTTCATCATCCTGCTCTCCGCGGGGGTGGCGTACGTCATCGCCGGCAACGCGATCCAGCCGGTGGAGCAGCTCATCAACGAGGTGGAGGCGATCACCGATGGCCGCTCGCTGCACCGCCGCCTCCCCTCCGACCTCGGCAACGAGGAGCTGTCGCGGCTCGGGACGACGCTCAACGCGATGATCGCGCGCCTCGAGAGCTCGTTCGGCGCGCTCCGCCGGTTCACCGCCGACGCCTCGCACGAGCTGAAGACCCCGCTCACCGTGCTGCGCGCCGACGTGGAGCGCGCGATGCACCCCGGCGCGAAGAGCTCGGAAAAGATGCAGGCGCTCGAGGAGGCGCTGCAGGAGTCGGCGCGCATGGCCGACCTGGTGGACAGCCTCCTCACCCTCGCCCGGGCCGACGAGGGGCGCTTCGACCTGCACCGCGAGCCCGTCGCCATGGGCCCGCTCGCGCGCGACGTGTACGAGACCGCGGTGATCCTCGGGGAGCACGCCGGCCTGACCGTCACGATGGCGGTGCTGGAGGAGGGAGTGGTGGACGGCGACGCGCGGCGCCTGCGACAGCTCTTCCTCAACCTGATCACCAACGCCATCAAGTACACGCCGCGCGGGGGGCGCGTGGAGCTCTCGCTCAGCCAGCGGATCGGCGACGAGCTCGCCTTCACGGTGCGCGACTCGGGGATCGGGATCTCCGGGGGGGACCTGGCGCACGTGTTCGACCGCTTCTGGCGCGCCGACCGGGCGCGCTCGCGCGGCGGGGAGCGCGGGGGGTTCGGGCTGGGGCTCGCCATCAGCCAGTGGATCGCCCAGGCGCACGGGGGACGCGTGGCGGTGCAGTCGCGGCTGGGGCGCGGCTCCATCTTCACCGTGACCCTTCCCTTGATGTCCGACGCCGAGGTGGCCGCCGCGGAGCGGAGCCGCCGCGAGCTGCGCGAGGCGCGCGACGCCCGCGAGGCCGTCCGCATCGACACGCTCGAATAACTGGGACTTCACCAAAACTTAATGCTGCAGCGGTACCACTCCGGAACGAGCTCTGTAGCTTGCATCTCGTACCCTTGTACGTCCCGTCCTTCAGCCTCGGTAGGTCTACGGGAACATGTTCAACAACCTGATCGAATCGAAGCCGAAGAGGCAGCGCACGGTAAGGGGGATGATCATCAGCGTGGTGATTCACGCGGGTCTCATCACCGCCGCCGTCTTCGGAACGCTCCAGGCAAAGGAGCAGGTGGACAAGATGAAGGCGGAGAAGGTCGAGTTCGTCGACATGAAGAAGAAGGACGAGCCGCCACCGCCCAAGGAAGAGCCGAAGCCCATGCCGAAGGACGTGGTGGCCGCGCCCCCGCCGCCCAAGGGGTTCCAGGTGCTGACCGCTCCGATCAAGGTGCCGGACGTGCTGCCGGACATCGACCTGTCCAAGAGCGTCACCAACGAAGCCGACTTCTCCGGCAAGGGTGTCCAGGGCGGCAAGGCCAGCGGTGTGGTGGGCGGAACTGCCCCGGTGAACACCGACCAGCCGTACTTCGAGTTCCAGGTGGAGAAGCAGGTGCAGCAGATCCCGGGGACGGGCAACCTCCGCTACCCCGACATGCTTCGCTCGGCGAACGTGGAAGGCGAGGTCCTTGCACAGTTCATCGTGGATGCCGACGGACGCTACGAGGCCGGCAGCTTCAAGGTCCTCAAGTCGAGCCACGAGCTGTTCACCCAGGCGGTCAAGAACGCGCTGCCGAACATGCGCTTCTACGCGGCGGAAGTTGGTGGAAAGAAGGTGAAGCAGCTCGTCCAGCAGCCGTTCACATTTTCTCTCAGCAAGAGCTAATCCTCTCGGAGACTGACACACCATGGATCTCTCAATTGCCGGCCTCTGGGGCCAGATGGGGCCATTTGCCAAGGGCATCGTCGTGCTCCTGGCGATCATGTCCATCTACTCGCTCACCGTGATGGTCTCCAAGTGGTGGAGCCTTCGCGCGGCGCAGAAGGAGACGCTGAAGTTCGCGCCCGAGTTCTCGCAGTTCCTCGAGGAGGACAACCTCACCGAGGCGATCAAGCTGGCCGAGTCGTACAAGAAGTCGCACGTCGCGCTCGTTCTCGGCGGCGCCCTCGGTGAGGTGAAGCCGCTCATCCAGGACGGCTCCGTCACGGTCTCCGACATCAACTCCGCCGAGCGTGCGGTCGAGCGCAACATGCTGCTCGAGATGACGAACCTGAAGCGCGGCCTCGCCGTGCTGGCCACGGTGGGCGCCACGGCGCCGTTCGTCGGCCTGCTCGGCACCACGATCGGCATCATCAACGCCTTCACGGGCATGGCCGCGTCGGGTTCCGGCGGTCTGGCCGCCATCGGCGGTGGTATCGCCGAGGCGCTCGCGACCACGGCGTTCGGACTCATCGTCGCCATTCCGGCCGTGTGGGCGTACAACTACTTCCAGACCAAGATCGACAACCTGGCCGCCGAGATGACGTACGTCTCCAAGGAGATGATCGACTATCTCATCAAGGGCGTCTCGGGCGAGTTCGGACGGTCGCGCTTCACCCGCGAGTTCAACGCGTCGGGCGGCACCAACCCGATCTCGAGCTGATTCCCGCGCCATCCCATTGAGGAGGTAGTCCGATGGCAATGAGCGCCGGTGGTGGTGGAGGAGGGGTCAAGGCGGAGCCGAACGTGACACCGATGATCGACGTCATGCTCGTGCTGCTCATCATCTTCATGGTGGTGACGCCGGCCCTCCTCGCCGGATTCAATGCGCAGCCCCCCCAGGGGCAGAACCTGAAGGACCATCCGGAGGATGCCGAGAACGATCAGGTCCTCGGCATCGACAAGGACGGGAACTACTACCTGAACAAGCAGCCCGTTTCCAAGACCGCGATCGAGGCCGAGATCAAGCGCATCTACGACAAGCGCACGGTCGACAAGGTGATGTACCTGAAGGCGGACAAGAATCTGGAGTATTCCAAGGTCGTGGACGCCACGGACATGGCCTCGAAGAACGGTGTCCGCGTGATCGGCCTGATCAGCGACCAGAAATCGGGCACCGTGTCCACGGTGGCGGGCGACTCCAAGGCGCCGGGAGCGAAGAAATAGAATGGCATTCACTTCTGGTGGTAGCGGCGGGCTGACGAACGAGATCAACGTCACGCCCATGATCGACGTGCTGCTCGTGCTCCTGATCATCTTCATGGCGGCGCTGCCGACCATGCGGAAGTCGGTGGACGTGCAGCTCCCCGATCCCACGCCGAGCCTGGCGCCGGCCAACGCGCAGTCCAATCAGATCGTCCTCGAGGTGAACCTGGACGGCTCGTACTCGGTCAATTCGGAGAAGGTCGACGAGTCGCGGCTGGCGTCCCGCCTCAAGGAGATCTACGATCCCCGGCCGGAGAAGATCATCTTCGTCAAGGGCGACCCGAAGGTGAAGTACGAGCGCGTCGTGCACGCCATGGACGTCGCGCGCGGCTCGGGGGTGAAGGTCATCGGCGTCCCGCCGAAGGACACGCCCGGCAGCACGAAGTAGCACGCGTCACGGGCGGCGCTTCGGCCCGGTTGCGCAGGAAGAAAGTCATGCGGCGGACGAACCTTTCGGGGGGCGTCCGCCGTATAACGTTGGGGGCGCGCCTCCCCCGGCCCATCTCCCATTCGCATGGCTGATTTGACACATCATTCGCCGGACGATCCGCTGCGCACGGCAGCGCCCGAGTCCCCCACGCCGCGCTATCGCGTCCCCGTCGGCATGCCCCTTCGAGACGAGGGGCGCCGCACCGGCGCGCTCGTCTCCATCGTCATTCACGCGCTGCTCATCGGGCTGCTCATCGTCCCCTTCTTCATGCCCGGCTCCGTCATCCAGCGGATGGAGCAGGGGGCGGGTGGCGCAGGGCCTGCCGGTGGGGGCGGGGGCGGGTCGCGCGGCTCCGGGGGGAGCACGGTGGAGGCGCTGCGCTACGTGCGGCTCGCACCCGATCCCGTCGCCACGCCGAAGACCCTCCCCCCGGTTCCTCCCCCGGTGATGCCGAAGGTGGAGCCGCCGAAGCCCGTCCCGCCACCGCAGCCGAAGCCCGAGCAGCAGGCCGCCCTGCCCGCGCCGCAGCAGGTCGCCTCCGCGGTGCCGGGCATCGGCGGCGGAAGCGGCCGAGACGGCACGGCCGGCAACGGACCAGGCACGGGCGGGGGGGTGGGCTCGGGCAATGGC
>JBBQJC010000016.1:0-64205 GCA_038325515.1 Gemmatimonadales bacterium
GCCGGCGCGCCCTTCGGGGTCCGGACCCGGCAGGTGCTGCGGCGCCCGCCGCAGCACCGCGGCGGCCAGCTCCTCGCGCAGGATGGTGAACTCGCGGCGCACCTCCTGCTCGGTCCAGCCGAGCCGCGCCCGTTGCGCGCCGTGCCGGTCGGCGATGACGCGCTGGATCGCCGTCCCGTCGCGGAGCGCCACCGTGGGCTCTCCCACGGGTTCGATCTCGGGGGGATCCATGCTCCGGAGCGTCGCGGCGACGTCGGCGAGGAAGCTGGCCATGTGATCCTCGAGCTGCGTCTCGTCCAGGGCACGGGCGCTCGCCGTCGCCGGATCGCTGCGCAACCTGGCGACGTAGGCGTAGAGCGTGCGTTCCAGCTCGGCGAGCACCGCGTCGGCGAGCGCTCGCAGCGGCCGGCCGGCGCGCGCGAGCTCCCCTGGTGCTCCGTCCCCTCCAAAGCGCTCGAGCTCACCGCGCAGGCGGTCGTCGTCGCCTTCCTGCCGGTGGCCTTCGACGCCATGGGAGTCCAGCGACTCGACCGGCGCGGCCGGCAGCCAGAGAAAGAACGAGGAGCCGATCCCCACGTCGCTGTACGCGGTGACGTCGCCCCCCATGAGCCGCGCCAGATGCCGGCTGATGGCGAGCCCCAGTCCCGTGCCTCCGTTGGTGCGGGTCAGCGTCATGTCGGCCTGGACGAACGGCTCGAAGATCGGCTCCAGCCGGTCGGCGGGGATGCCGCAGCCGGTGTCCTCGACACGGAGATACACCCAGGGACCGTCGCCAGTGAGCCTGGTGTGCGGCGAGGGCTCGGCGGCGCTGCCGGCGCTGATGACGATGCGCCCCGCCTCACCATCGCGCGGGCGTGTGAACTTCACCGCGTTGCCGAGCAGGTTGACGAGGATCTGCCGAACGCGCGACTCGTCGCCCCATGCGGCGAGCCCGCTGGCGAAGCCGCTGACCGCGTCCTCCATCTCGATGCCGCGCGCCCTTGCCTGCGGGGACACAAGCTCCAGCGCCCCGGTGACGGCGTCTCCGAGGCGGAAGGCCGAGCGCTTCACCTCCACCCGCTCGGCCTCGATGCGGGAGAAGTCGAGGACCTCGCCGATGAGGGCGAGCAGGTGTCGCGCGCTGCTGCCGGCCCGCGCGAGGTAGCGGCGCTGATGCGGGGTGAGCGGCCCGCCGATCTCGAGATCGAGCAGTTCGAGATAGCCCATGACGGCGTTGATCGGTGTGCGGATCTCGTGGCTCATCGTCGCGAGGAAGCCGCTCTTGGCGAGGTTCGCCGACTCGGCGTGCCGGCGGGCAGACTCGGCGGATTCCGCCGCCGTCTGCAGGAGCGCGTCGGCGGCCCGCCGCGCAGTGAGGTCGCGCGTCACCTTGGCGAAGCCCAGCAGCAATCCGGCGTCGTCCCAGAGCGCAGTGAGCGTCACCCCCGCCCAGAAGGTCGAGCCGTCGCTCCGCACGCGCGACCCCTCGCCGGTGTACTCGCCATGCTCCGCCGCGGAACGCAGATGGTCCTCCGCCGTGCCATCCTCCGCGCCGCCGGCGGGATAGAGCAGGCGAATGTGCGACCCCTCCGCCTGCTCGCGCGACCACCACTTGATGAGGCGCGCCCCCTCGCCCCAGTAGGTGATGACGCCCACGGGGTTCATCAGGAAGATGGCGTAGTCCCGGACGTTGTCGGCGAGCGCGGCGAAGACGCGCATCGCCACGCCGCCGTGCATGTCGAGCTCCTCGGCGGGGGGCGCGTGGACGCGTCCGTCGCGCGCCGGCGCCGGCGCCGGTGCCTCGCCGCGCCGCCATGCTGCCTCGCGCTCCCGGATCTCGGCCGGGTCGGGCGCTTCGCTGGGGGGCTCCGTGGAGCGGTGGGCCGGCGTATCGTTGGGCGGCATGCCGGCCCAAAGCGCAAGCTCAGGGCCAGCCGAGAGACACGCTCAGGGTGCTTCGTCGGCGACCGTGCGGGCCCAGGGGACGAGCTCGAGCCGCTCGAAGGGGATGTCGGCTCCGGTCGTCTCGCACATCCCGAAATGCTCCGGATCCTGGTACAGTCGCTCGAGCGCGGCGTCGATCTCGGCGAGCTCGCGCGAGATGCGCGTGGCATTGGAGGCGTCGAGCTCCTCTTCCATCGTGTCCGTCCCGAGGTCGGCCATGTGAGTCGGCATGACGGAGAGGTCGCCGGACCGCTCCTCGTTGGTGTCCCCCTCGATGTCGGAGACCGAACGGTTCAGCACGCGGCTGGCGCGGGCGCGCTCGAGCCGCAGTCGCTGTTCGAGGTGGCTGCGCTGTGCGTCTGTGAGTGGCACGGGACCGCTCCTTGGTGTGCGATGTGAGGGACGACTGATGGGACGACTGACGTGACGCCGGGAATGCGATCCCGTGCTGGCACGCGGCGATACGCCCGCTGGATCGGATCAATACAGGGCGCGGGTGCAAGACGCGTACGTGGGACTGTCAAACCGTTGCGCCGCAACGGGTTCCGTGTCAAGCCGGAATTCGATGCGACAGGCACCCATCGTGCCGCACAGCGATCGTGGCGGCTTTCGTGCCGTGGCGTGCGTGAGGCGGACTCTTCGTCGGTGGAAAGATGAGCATGACTGGCCGCTGGCCTTCAGCGTGTCGCCGATGAATCTTGTACGTGCGGCGCCGCAGCGCGCCGGTCGAGGCATGGAGGACAGCCTGCTGGGCGTCGAGCCCAGACCCTACCGCACGCCCGCGAAGCCGCCGACCACCACTCCCCAGCGATTGGCAGACCTTCGGATCCTCGCCCTCACCGACTCCTTCCATGCGGAGTGGGCCGGCCTCGCTGCGGCGAGCGGCCTCACGCTCGTGCCCGTCACGGAGCCCGCCGCGCTGGAGCCGCGCAAGGGGACGCTCACCCTCGTCGCCGCTGCCGGCGACGAGGAGCGCCTCGTCGCCGCGCTGGCGGAGGTGCCGCGCGGGAACCGGCTCATCGCCGCCGTGGGTGCGCAGGCCGACCACCGCCTCGTCGCGGCGGTGGTGCGTGCCGGCGCCGAGGACTTCTTCTTGTTGCCGGAGGACTTCGTCGCTCTCGGCAACTGGCTGCGGGACGGGGCCGAACGGCTGCTCGTGGCATCGGCGGCGTCGGCATTCGCGGCCGACGAGCGCACGAAGTACCGCTTCGACGGGATCCTCGGGGAGAGCCCGGCGCTCCACGCCGCGCTGGAGCGCGCCGCCCGCGTGATCCCGCGTGCCACCGTGACCGTCCTCATCACCGGCGAGACCGGCACCGGCAAGGAGCTGCTGGCGCGCGCGGTCCACTACAACGGCCCCCGCCGCGATGCCCCCTTCGTCGACGTGAACTGTGCCGCGATTCCGGACAACCTCCTGGAGAGCGAGCTGTTCGGACACGAGAAGGGGGCGTTCACCGGCGCGACAGGCGCCAAGCCCGGGCTGATGGAGCTCGCCGACGGCGGCACCCTCTTCCTCGACGAGATCGGACACCTCCCGCTGGTGCTGCAGGGCAAGATCCTGCGCGCTCTCGAGGAGCGGATGGTGCGCCGCGTCGGCGGTACGCGCGCGATCCCCTTCGACGTCCGCCTCGTCGCGGCGACGCACGTGGACCTCGCCGCCGCGGTGCGGCGCGGCGAGTTCCGCGAGGATCTCTACTACCGCCTGAACGTCGTCCCGATCGAGCTTCCCGCGCTGCGCGCGCGGGGGGAGGACATCATCCTGATCGCGCGGCACTTCCTCGAGCGGTTCGCCGGCGCGTACGCCACGCCCCCTCTCGAGCTGGGGGCGGCGGCGGCGCGGGCGCTGCGGGAGCGGCGCTGGAATGGCAACATCCGCGAGCTGCGCAATGTGATCGAGCGCGCCGTCCTGCTCTCGAACGGGCCGGCGCTCCTGCCGGCCGACGTGGAGGAGACCCCCGCGCTCGCCGCATCGAGCGGCGAGCTCCCCTTTCCCGCGACGATCGTGGAGCTGAACCACGCCGCCGCGGTGCGGATGCTGGAGCTGTGCGGCGCCAACAAGAGCGAGGCGGCGCGCCGGCTCGGCATCTCGCGGCCGCGACTGCACCGGCTGCTCGGCGCCACCGCCGACTTCTCCGACGAGGACGACACCGACGATGCATGAGACGCGACTCACCACACTCCGACGCCGGATGACCCGATGACGTACTCTCGCTTCCGATCCGCCCTTCTTGGCGTGGCGGCTCTCTGCGCGGGCCTCTCGTGCGGCGAGGGGATCACGTCGCCCGACACGCGCGACGCGAGCGACACGCGCTTCCTGCACGTGCAGCACGGCTTTCCGCCGCTGGTCACCACGCAGGTCTCCTTCTGGGCGATCAAGGGGAAGAGCACGAGCGTGGACCTCTGGTTTCACGCAAGCCCGGGGTCGCGCGACTCGGTGAAGCTGCTCGAGTATCGCATGGGGCCGGCCTCGCTCGACCGGCGTCCCGACGGGACGGCGATCGCGGTGGGCGATTCCGTCCTCATCACGCTGACGGTCTCGGACCCGTATCACCTCGTGGTGGAGTATCAACCGTCGGGACTCAAGTTCGCCAGCACGGACCAGCCGCTGCTGCGGCTGTTCTGGACGGCGTGCGGGGACGATCTGAACTACGACGGCGTCGCGGACGCGCGGGACTCGGCGCTCGTCGACCAGATCGGGATCTGGCGGCAGGAGGGGCCCGGACTTCCGTGGACGAAGCTGCAGAGCACCTCGACGCCGGCCGCGCAGGCGATCGAGGCGCCGCTGACGGGGTTCAGCGGCTACGCGCTGATGACCTGAGCACGACATAGCCCTCATTCTGCGATGACCTCGTTCGAGCTCTCCCCACTTCTCACTTCGGCGCGCCAACTCGCCGAGGCGGGCGCGTGGGGTGAGGTGCAGTCCCTTCTCGAGCCACACGTCGAACAGCGTCCCGCGGACATCGACCTGGCGTTGCTTTTTGCGGAAGCACTGATCCTGCGCGGGCAGGACCGTCGCGCGCTCGATTTCTTCGGCTCGCTCGATGCGGAGCTTGCGGAGGGAATGAACCGGCCGGCGCGCCGGCGTGCTGCGAACCTGCGGGGGGTCGCCCGCTACTCGGTCGGAGAGCTGGACGGCGCGATCGCTGATTTCAATACGGCGGTCGAGCTGGCCAGCGCAAACGACGACCTTCTGATCTTGGCGAAGGCGACCAACAACCTGGGAACGATTGCCAATGTGCGCGGGCAATATGAGGAGGCACTGTGGAACTACCGGCTCGCCGTTCCCATCCTCCAACGCCTGGGTCAACCGCGTCGTCTGGCGGAGGGCTACCACAACATGGCGCACGCGCTCCGCGACCTCGGCCAGCTCGAGGAGGCGGACGAACACGAGCTCCGTGCCATCGAGTTCGCGCAAGGGAGTGGAGCGCGACGCGTGGCGGCAATGGGGCTGGTTGGGCGTGCAGAGATCGCCTGCCTGCGCGGTGACGCGCGTTTCGCCGAGTCGACTGCAGCGCTGGCGGCCGGCGAGTTCGAGCAGCTGGGCGATCCCATCCACGAGGCTGACGCGCATCGCGTTGTTGGCGTCGCGCGTTCCACGCTCGGGGACGCCAACGCTGCGCTCGCCTCGTTCGAGCGTGCCATTGGCATTGCCCGCGCTCACGGCCATCTCCTTAACGAGGCGGAGGCTCTTCGCGATCGTGCAAGACTGCGTCTGAAGGAGGGGCAAACGGCGGGAGCGCGGGAGGACGCGCGAAGCGCCATCTCCATCTTCGACCGACTCGGCGCGACGTCCGAGAGCGCCGAGCTGCAGCGCCTGCTCGGCTGACGTCGCGCCGAGCTGCAGCGCCTGCTCGGCTGACGTCGCGCCGCGCGGCCTACTGCTTCACGATCTGACCGCGGATCTCTCCCGCCGGAAAGCTGGTCGTGTGCACGTTCACGTACCCGTTGCCGTTGTTCAGCAGCACGCGCAGCGAGTCGCCGGAGATCTGGCCCGCCGCCGCCACGAGCTTCGACAGGACGAGCGTCCCCGACGTGACGGTGCCGCTGGTGATGCCGGTATTGACGGCGAAGCCGTTCACCACCGGCCCCGAGATGGACGGGCCACCCGCGTGGATGTGCGACAGGGTCACTCCGGAGGTGAGGTTGCTGGCCGTCACCGTGTAATCGAGACTGTCGTTGCTGCGCAGGGCGAACGTCGCCGTGCCGGTCGCCGACGAGTTGACGGGATTGGCCTGGCGCTCGTTCGCCGCGTTGAGCGACGCCGTGTAGATGACGGGAACGGGGACTGGCGTCGTGGAATCGCTCCCCCCGCAGGCGATGGCCGCGGCGGTGGCGACGAACGCGGCGGAGGCCGCGGTGGCGACGAGCGTAATGCGTGTGCGCATTGTTCCTCCGGTTGGTGACGGCGCCGCCCCGCACGCGCGCGCGGCGCGGGTGATCAGCGCACCACGACCTGGCCGGACATCGCCGGGCCGTGCACGCCGCAGAAGTAGTCGTAGGTCCCCGCCTCCGTGAACTGGCGTGCGAACGTGCCGCTCGACTTGATCGTCGAACTGGGACCGGCGGGCCCGCTGGTGAAGGTCACGTCGTGCGTGTTGCTCCCCTTCCAGCTCCAGGTCACCGTCGTGCCCACCGGAACCGTCGTCGCCCGGGGGCTGAAGAAGTTGTCGCCGACGTCGACGCTGCTGCTCGTGCTGGGGCCCGGATCGGGGTGCGGGCCCGTGCCGGCGTCGCCACCGCCGCACGAGAGAATGGCCGTGCCCACGGCGAACGCGCATGCGGCGCGCACGAGCCTCGATGTCGTGCTCATGCGACGGCGATGGAGGCGTTGGCCCACTCGGCAGGATGCTCGTCCTGCCGGTACATCGTGTCCACCTCCACGACGAGCACGTTGCTCTCGCGGCGGAGCGCCAGCCGGTCCATCGGCCGCGTCGCGCGTCCCTCGATGAAGGTCCCGTCTGCACGATAGTGCGACTTGTGCTTCGGGCACCGGAACTCGTGCGCGTCCGCCTCCCACCGCAGCGCCGTGTTCTGGTGCGGGCAGGCCAGCGAGAAGGCGTAGACCTTGCCGCTCGCCCGCGCGATCATGACGCCGTTGTCACGGTCCACCGAGACCCCGTCGGCGGCCGGTAGCGGATATCGCTTCTCCTCGCGTGCCGAGGACAGCGCGCGCGCGGGGCGCACGTCGAGTGCGGTGAGCAGCAGCGGGGCGACGGCAAGCCCGGTGAGCTGAAGGAAGCGCCGTCGCGCGATGGCCGCGCCGCCGGCGGCGAGCGGGCAGGGCCCGCAGTCCTGATGCGATGCGTCGGTCATGCGTTGTCCGCTGTCGGGTCAGTGCTTGCCGATGAGCATCGTCGCGTAGCCCAGCAACGCGCTGCCCATCGAGATCGTCGCGACCCGGCGATGCTGCTGCCGCCGCTCGAACGAGCGCCGCGCATCAGGGCCGAGCTTCACGCCGGCGTAGGTGAAGCCGGCGTCCGAGGCGAGCATCAGACCGCTGTGCAGGAGCCTTCGCGTTCGACCTTCCGTGGTGCCGCGCGAGTCCCAGAGGTTCCAGATGCCCGTCACGGTGTTGACGGTGAACAGCGCCGCGAGCCCCCCGGCGCCGACGTCGTGCAGGTGCTTGGCCCAGGAGGGCGTGGGGCCCCCCGACTGGTACATCTGGTTGCCCGCCACCGCCTGCGCGGCGAACAGGGGAACGAGGGCGAACGACGCATAACGGTGCACGCGAAGGCGCGTCTCGTACGCGTCGCTCACCTCGATGGCGCGAGGGCGCCGGCGCACCGTGTCGGAGGGCGCCGGCACCGTGTATAGGGCAACCGCCGCGGAGTCGCGCGAATGATCGGCGAGCGGCACGGTGTCCGCCGGTGCCCCGAGCACCAGCGCCAGCAGAAGGTGGACGGCGGTCATCGCGCGCTACTTCACCGTCACGCTGCCGCTCATCCCCGCGTGGATCGAGCAGTGGTACGCGTAGCTGCCGGTGGTCGCCGGCATCGTCACCGTCCGGTCACCACCGCTCCAGTCGCCCACGCCATTGATCGACGTGTTGGTGAAGATGACGTTGTGCGCGGTCTGGTCGTTGTTCGTGAAGGTGACCACCGCGCTCGGCGCCACCTGGATGTCCTGCGGCGTGAACGCGCTCCCAAGGAGGGTCACCGCGGTGGTGGCGGTGGGATTCGAGGGAGTGGTGGGGGTCGTCGGAGACGTCGGCGTGCCGGGTGAGCCGCCGGCCGTGCTTCCGCCGCCGCAGGCGCCCGCCGCGACGACCAGCCCGGCAAGGAGTGAGCGACGGAGCGCGCGGTGCGTGCTCGACGTGGTGAGGCGGTTGCGCATCGTCATGAAGCTCCAGAGAGAGGATCGCGTCGAACGGACGGACGCCGGCGTGGAGTGCAAGTCGCGGCGCGATGCCGCGCGACGGTGCAACGCTTTCCATGGCAACGACTTGCACGGCCCGAGCCACGCGTGCCGCCTGCCTCCTTGTATCACCGTGTGCCGGCAGTTGTATCGCCGCGATACGACGCTCGACCCACTCCGGTTCGCATTGCGGGCTGGAGCGGTAGATTGCCCTCCGACAGTGACGGCAGTCTCCCGTGCTCTCCTTCCTCGCAGCGATGAATCATCGGTCGGGTTTCTCACAGGCACGCGCACGCTTCGGCGAGCTCTCGGCCGACGCGCGCGACTACCTCGCCGGTCATCCGTACCGGCTGGTCCACCAGTACGACATGCGCGAGGGGCGCTACCTGGTGCGCGCCGAGGTGACACGCGCGCTCCCGGAAGGGATCGCGGCCGGCATCGCCGAAGTGGTGGGACTGGCGACCGAGGCGCTGAACGCGCTGGCCGGCGCGCTCGCCGGTCATGAAGAGGGAGCGCCATCGCCGGTCCGCTTTCCGGTCTTCGAGAGCTTCGCCCTCTTCGCGCAGCGGGCGCGCAAGGCGATCCGCGCCATGCCCGACGAGGCGCAGGCCGAGCTCGAGGCGCTCCAGCCGTATCACAACATCGGCGGTCCGCGCGGGCATCCGCTCTGGCTGCTCGTACAGCTCGCCGATCCCGGAGCGCGCCGGCTCGCCGCCGGCGCGGTGAGCGGCGGTTCACCGCTCGGGATCAACACGAAGCGGAAGGTCGAGCTCTCCGGGGACCTGCAGCCGAGGATGGGGGCGTTCGCGGATGGCGCGGTCATCGCCTCGGTTCGCGCGACCGTCGTCGGCCCCGATCCCAAGCTCGACATGCATCTGGTCCCTGAGTTCGAGCTCGCCTTCTCCGCGGGTGGACCGCTGCGCGGCGCCGCGGTGCTCGACACCTTGCGAGACGTCTGCGATCATCTCGAGCAGGTGGTGCTTCCGCGCCTGGAGCCGTACCTGCCCGCCTCTCCCTCTCAGCCACTCTCCGCACCATGACCTGGTTCCCGTCGCTCGCTCGCTCCACGGGGGCGCTGCTGCTGCTCGCCACCCCGGCGGCGGCGCAGCGCCCCGTCGCCGATCTGGTGCTTCACGGCGCGACCGTCGTGGACGGCACGGGCGCCCCCGAGCGGAAGGCCGACGTCGTGATCCGCGGCGACCGCATCGTCTACGTGGGAAACGCTGCCGCCGCCGGCTGGACCGCGCGACGGACGATCGACGCGACGGGTCTCGTCGCGGCGCCGGGGTTCATCGATCCGCACACGCACACCGCCGGCGACCTGTCCAACGCCGAACGGCGGACGAACCTGCCGTACCTGATGCAGGGGGTGACGACCGTCGTGACCAACAACGACGGCGGCGGCAGCACGGAGGTGGGCGCCACGCTCGCCGGATGGGCGCGCAGCGGGATCGGCACCAACGCCGCGCTCTACGTCGGCGAGGGCTCGGTGCGCGGCAAGGTGATGGGGATGTCGTCGGCCGCGCCCACCGCGGCGCAGCGCGACTCGATGCGTGCGCTCGTGGCGCGTGCGATGGCCGGCGGCGCGCTCGGCCTCTCCACGGGGCTCTACTACGCGCCGGGGAGCTACGCGAGCACGGAGGAGATCGTCGACCTGGCCCGCGTCGCCGCGCAGCACGGCGGGATCTACGACTCGCACATGCGCGACGAGGGATCGTACAGCATCGGGCTGATCGGCTCGGTCAACGAGACGCTGCGCATCGCGCGCGAGGCGCACATCCCCGTGCACATCGCCCACATCAAGGCGCTCGGCACCGACGTGTGGGGGCAGAGCGATTCCGTGATCGCGCTGATCCGGGCGGCGCGTGCCGAAGGGCTCGAGGTCACCGCCGACCAGTATCCGTACCTCGCGTCGGGGACGAGCGTGGGCGCCTCACTGCTGCCTCGGTGGGCCGAGGCCGGGGGACGCGACTCGCTCCGTGCCCGCGTTGCCGATTCCGCCGCGCGCGCACTGCTCGTCTCCGAGATGCTCGCGAACATGAAGCGCCGGGGCGGCGCCGCCTCTCTGCTCATCACCGGCGGCCGAGACGCGGCGATCCGCGGGCTGACGCTCGCCCAGGTCGCCGAGCTCTGGCAGCTGACGCCCATGAACGCCGCGCTGCGCATCATCCTCGCAGGCGACGCGAGCGTGGCGTCGTTCAACATGAGCGACGCCGACGTCGAGAAGTTCATGGTGCAGCCGTTCGTCATGACCGGGTCCGACGGGTCGGACGGGCACCCGCGCAAGTACGGCACCTTTCCGCGCAAGCTGCGGCAGTACGTCTACGAGAAGCGACTGCTCGCGCTGCCGCAGGCGGTGCACGCGTCGACGCAGCTCGCGGCCCGGGCGCTGCGGATCCGCGACCGCGGACTGCTCGCGGCCGGACAGTTCGCCGACGTTGTGCTCTTCGATCCGCGCACCATCGCCGACGTCGCGACGTACGAGCAGCCGGAGCTGCTCGCCACGGGGATGCGCTACGTCATCGTGAATGGCCGCCTCGCGGTGGACGAGGGGAAGCCGACAGGAGCGCTCGCCGGACGCGCGCTGCGGCGCGAGCCGGCTCGCATCTCGCTGCGCGACGCAGCGGCGGACGACACCTCCGCAGCGGCGCTGCCTACCGTCGTCGTGACGGCGACGCGCACGGAATCGCCGCTCGAGCGCAGCGCCGCGGCCGTCACGCGCCTCTCGGCCGACGCGCTGCGGCGGCTTCCGGTGCAGACGGTGAGCGAGGCGCTCGCGTTGGTGCCGGGCATCGTCGTGCTGCAGGGCGACGGGATGGGGGACGCGCCGCGCCTCGCGGTGCGCGGCTTCTACGGCGGCGGGGAGACCGAGTACGTGACGGTGCTTCTCGACGGCGTTCCGCTCACCGGGCTGGCGTCGGGGCAGGTGAACTGGGATCTCGTCCCCCTTGCCGCGCTCGATGCGGTGGAGGTGGTGCGCGGCGGCGCATCGTCGCTGTACGGAGACGCGGCGGTCGGCGGGGTGGTGAACCTCGTCACTCGGCGCGACCAGCGGTATGCGGCGTGGCGTGTCTCGGCTGGGGAGCTCGGCGTCGTGCGCGGAGGTGGCGCCGCGGGGGGCGAGGTCGCCGGCCATTACGCCACCGCCTTCGCCGATGTGCGGGCCTCCGAGGGCTATCGCGCCCACGAGCGGCGCGTGTCGGGCACGCTCGGCGCCTCGGTCTCGCTGGTCCGGCGAGGGACTTCAGAGCTCGCGCTCTCGCTGCTCGAGCACCATCGCCGCCTCGACGACCCCGGCCCCCTGGTGGACACCGCGGTGACGAGCGGCCGGCGCGCCGCGACCCCCTTCTTCCGCTTCGACGACTCGGACGAGCGGCTGCACCGCGCGACGCTGCGCGGCTCGGCCACGTTCGGGGAAGGGTGGCGCGCCACGAGCTACCTCGCCGGCGAGCTGGCCAGCACCGGGGCGGTGCACACCCTGCCGCTCTCCGTCGCCTTTGCCGATACCAAGCAGCGCGACACCCACGCCGCGCGCGCGCTCGGCTCGTTGCAGGTGGAGCGGAGCGGCTCCGTCGCCGGCCTGTCGAGCCATCTCGTGCTCGGCACCGATCTCTCCGCGGGAACGCTCGAGTCGGAGTATCGCGACGTCGTCGCCGGGCCCGCCATCGCCTACGCGAGGGCCCCTGGCGTCGCCGGACCGGTGACGACGCGCGGGCGCGGCAGCCGGAAGTCGGCGGCGGCCTTCGGCAGCTGGGAGGCGGCACCGGCCGAGGCGCTGCGCGTCACGCTCGGAAGCCGCGTCGACCGCATCGACGACCGCTACGAGCCGCGGTCCCCGAGCACCGGGCAGGTGATGACGCCGTCGCGCACCGCGGTGAGCCCGCACGCCGGCGTCAATCTCCGCTATCGCTCCGACGCGCGGCAGGCGGGGAATGTCTACATGAGTGCGGGGCGCTCGTTCAAGGCACCGACGATGGACCAGCTCTTCGATCAGCGGTCCACTCCCGTCCCCTTTCCCCCGTTCGCGATCACCACCTCGAGTGCGATGCTGCTGCCGCAGTATGGAACGAGCGTGGAGGCTGGCGCGTACCACCGCCTCGCGCTCCTGCCCGGGCGACTGGAAGCACGCGCCGCGCTCTCACTGTACCAGACCGACATGCGCGACGAGCTGGACTTCGATCTCGCGACCTTCAAGTACGTCAACATCGGCCGGAGCCGTCACCGCGGCGCCGAGGCGGGGCTCGATCTCTCGACACCGGCGGGAGCGACCGCGTTCGGGGCTTACACGCAACAGGACGCCACCTCGCGCGCCGGCGGCGACAATGGCCGCTATCTCAAGGCGATCCCGCGCCGCTCCCTCGTGCTTGGCGGCGGTTGGGCTCCATCCTCGGGCCCCTCGCTGACCGTGACGAGCACGACGGTCAGCGGCGTCTTCCTCGACGACGCGAACGCGGTCACGCTGCCGGGGCACACGCGCATCGATCTGCGCTCGTCCTGCCCAATCGGCGCTGTCCGGATCTCCCTGAGCGCGCAGAATCTCGCCGGGCGCGAGTACAGCGCCACGGGGTTCCCCGATCCCGGCGGCGGGCAGCGGCTGCTCCTCTATCCCGCCGCGGGCCGGGTCCTCGCGATGCGACTGGAGTCGCACTGGTAGTGGCGCGCTGACACGGGAATTGCGCTGTCGCGAGCCGACTGGGTACCAGGCGGACCTCGGCACGGGAGCTGTGATGAAGATCGGCATCATCGGGGCGGGCCACATCGGCGGCACCCTCGCGCGGCGCTTCGCGTCGCTCGGGCACGAAGTCTCGATCGCGAACTCGCGAGGGCCCGGGACGCTGGCGTCGCTCGCGAGCGAGTCGGGGGCGAAGGCGGTCACGGCGGAGGAGGCGGCACAGGGGAAGGACGTGGTGGTCGTCACGATCCCCGAGAAGAACATCCCGGCGCTCCCGGCCGGCCTCCTGGCCGGCGCCGGCGATGCGGTGGTCGTCGACACTGGCAACTATTACCCTCGCCAGCGCGACGGACGCATCGACGCGATCGAGCAGGGGATGACGGAAAGCCGGTGGGTGTCGCAGCAGATCGGCCGCCCCGTGGTGAAGGCGTTCAACAACATCTACGCCAAGCACCTGCTCGAGAAGGGAGTGTCGAAGGGCACCCCCGGCCGCATCGCACTTCCGGTCGCCGGCGACGACGCCGAGGCGAAGCGGAAGGTGATGGCACTGGTCGAGGAGCTCGGCTTCGACGCGGTGGACGCGGGCTCGATCGACGAGTCGTGGCGCCAACAGCCCGACTCGCCCGTGTACGGCACGGATCACGACGCCGCCGGAGTCGCACGCGCGCTTGCCGAGGCGCGGCAGGAGCGTCCCGAGGCGTTCCGCGCGCAGTCGCCAGCGAGCTGACGGGGCGGGGCATCCCCGTATTGCCATTCGCTCGCGCCGGCGCACTATTACAGCAACGGCGCGGCGAACGTCCCCGATCCCTCAGCCCGAATGCGACTTCTCCTGGCCCTGCTCGGCGCTTCCGTCCTTGCCTGCTCCTCGCGCGATTCGGCGAGCGCGCCTTCCGCTCGCGCGGCGCCGTCCGCGGTGAAGCTCGTCGCACCCGACTCGGCCACCGACTCCGCGGGCACGACCTTCGTGTGGTATCGTGTCGCCGTCGGCGCCGGCGCGCGCGACACGATTCGCGACGTCATGACCGACGAGGAGCCTGTCGTCACTCCCGAGGGCGAGCTCCTCGGCATCAGCTTCACCCGCCGCGGCACTCCCGACTTCGCCTATCGCTACGTGCCTCGCACGCGCGCCTTCACGCGCACCGCGTTGCCCGACGACATGAGCGACTACTTCTCCGAGGCGGCCTTCGCCCCCGACGGCCGCGCGCTCGCCTACGTCGCCGAGGACTCGGCCGGGGCGCTCATGGCGCTGATCCGCGACTGGCCGAGTGGCACCGAGCTCTTTCGCCACGAGTTGGGGAGCGGCTTCTCCTCCGACGTGAACTTCAACCACGTCCGCTGGCTTCCCGACGGGCAGGCGGAGTTCGCGGTGCGCGTCGACGAGGGGGGCGGGCCCTGGGTGCACATCGTCGCATCGCGGAAGGGAGCCGCCAGCATCGACTCGCTCGGCACGGAGCCGATCTGGGGATCGAAGGGGGGCGGGGGAGGCCCGTGAGTGTCGTCGACAGACTGCTGCGCCGGCTCGCCGGCGTGCCTCCCGACGAGCTGCACACGATCAGCGGCATTCGGGTCGTCGTGCAGAACAGCCGGGAGGACATTCTCACCGCGGACGTTCTCTCGCGGCTCGGCGAGGCGCTCGAGCTGATCGAGCGGCACCAGCCCTGGCGGATGGCGCACCTGCGCCGCGATCTTCGCCAGATCCTCGTGCTCCGCTATCCCTGCCGCGGCGCCTACCTCCCCGCCGATCGCACCTGCATCACCGAGCTCACTTTCCTGGCCCGGCGCGACATCGGCGCCGGGACCGTCGCGTCGTCCATCCTCCACGAGGGGATGCATGCGCGAGTGCACCGCATGGGGGTGACGCGCGAGGGCCACGACATGGCGCGGGAGGAGCGACTCTGCCGGCGCGCCGAGCTGGAGTTCGGGTTGGCGCTGCCGGCGGAGCAGGGGGCGCCGGTGATCCAGCGGGCGCGCGAGAGCCTGGCCCTCGTGGACGAGGATGTGGCGCCGGCGATCGATTGGAACGTCGCGCTGGAGCGTCAGGCGGCCGTGGACCGGGCGGCCGTCGGCGACCGGGCTACTCCGAAGGGCTGACCGCCACGCGGTAGCTCACGACGAGCGGGCCGTCCTGGCCTTGCCGCGTCGCGGGCCAGAGCGTGAGCGAGCCCCCGTCGGAGGTCGGCAGCTTGATCCCGCGCGTGGGAAGGTCCGAGACGAGGTTACCCTCGGGCAGCAGGCGGCCGTGGGGAATCGCGGCGAGCAGCGCCGCCGCGTCGGGGCCGTACAGCGCGGGCAGGGTCTGGCGCACCACCTGCTCGAACTTGTCGCGACGGCGGGTGCGCGACCCCGGCGTGTCGAAGTGTACAGTCACCTCGCCAGCCGACCGCTCGGCGTACACTCCGTTGTGCAGGTCGGTGCGACCGCTCGGAACCACCGGAGCCAGCGCGGGAGAGGTGCCGAGCGAATCCGAGGGCGCGCGGACCGGAACGGGAGCGGGCGTCGCCGCCAAGGCCTGCTGCACGACACCGGCCGAGGGGTCGCCCGGAGCACCGACGACCTGCTCGGTGGGGGTCACCACGTCGGATGCACCCTGCGCGCGCGAGGCCAGGAGCTTGCCGCCGAAGGCGAGCGCCGCCAGGACGCTCGCCAGCCCGACGGCCACCTTCGCCAGGGCGCGCCGCTGCCGGCCAGCCGATACGGAGTTCGCCTCGGCACGGCAGCGGAGACAGAGTGCGGTCCCGGGTCCCCGCTCGTGCGGGCAGGTGATCGCGTTGGGTCTGGACGGCGAGGTAGTCGACACGATGAGCTCTCTGGAGGTCGCGAAGCCGGTATGCATCGGACGAGTCACGCGGGAACGGGCAACCGGAGCGCGACCTGACGGACTGTCCCGTTCGTTCTAGCTTCGGCAGGGGGCAGCCGAAGCTGCACCTTGCGGCCTCTGGCGGACTTGACGGTGGTCGCGGCCGCAGGTCCATTTCCGTCGTGACCATCCCCCGCGAGACGACCTTCGAGCACGACCTCCGCGAGGTGCTGGCGCTGACCAGGCTGCTCGCCTGCAGCGTGGGAGTGGACGGCCTCGTCCGCTACGCGAACGAGGGGCTGCGCGACGCGCTCGAGCTCTCCGAGAACGACCTCGCCGGCGACCTGCACTTCGAGGAGCTCATCGCCGCCGACGAGCGGGAGCGCAGCGCCGGCATCTTCTCGCGCGCCATCCGCGGCGACGTCATCGGGATCATCGAGTCCACTCTCGTGAGCCGCTCGGGCCGCCGGATCCTCGTTGCCGGGGAGGTGCGTGCGCACCGCGACGACGACGGCGCGATCGTCGCCGTCGGCGCCCTCTTCCGCGACGTCACCAGGGCGCGCCGCGCCCAGGCCGAGGCGCGCAAGCTCGAATCGCGCGTCCAGTCGGTCTTCATGGCGCTCACGGAAGGGGTCGTCGTCATCGACGCCGCCGGAGTCGTCGAATCGACGAACAGCGCGGCCGAGGAGATCCTCGGCGCACGCGCGAGCTGGATGGTAGGAATGCCCCTGGCCGAGCTCCCGTGGCGCGCCTATGACGCGGTCGGCGATCCGATCGAGCGCACGAGCCACCCGATCTTCCGCGCGCTGCGCAGCGGCAACTCGCAGCCCGAATCGCTGCTGCGCTACCCGCGCCCCGATGGCCGGGACATCTGGGTCGCCGTTTGCGCGCGCCCCCTCGTGGACCCGGGCGGCGCGATCAGCGGCGCCATCTCCTCCTTCCGCGACGTCACCGACCGCGTGCGCTCCGACCTCGCGCGCGAACGGCTCTCGATGGAGCTTGCCGACCAGGCGGCGGAGCTGCTGCAGGCCCGCGACGACGCCGAGGGGGCGAACCGGGCGAAGTCGCGCTTCCTCGCGCACATGAGCCACGAGCTGCGCACCCCGCTCACGGCAATCATCGGATTCTCCCGCGTCCTCGGGGCGAACCGCGAAGGCCACCTCTCCACGCAGGAGGCGCGGTATGTCCAGCGCGTCTGGACGAATGCCGTGCATCTCCTCTCGCTCATCAACGACGTCCTCGACCTCTCCAAGGTGGAGTCGGGAGGGGTGGAGCTCGAGTGGTCGAACGTCGACCTCTCGAAGATGATACGGGAGGTACTGGAGGATCTCGAGTCGCGTGACGGATCGCCCCTCGTCGCCGTCTCCGCGGCCGTGCCGCCGGAGGCCGCCGTCATCCGCACCGACGCGATGAGGCTGCGCCAGGTGCTGATGAACCTCGTCGGCAATGCGTTCAAGTTCACCGAGCGGGGTTCGGTGGAGGTGGCCGTGCTTCTCGGCGCCGATGGAGCGCCCGCGGCGATCGAGGTGCGCGATACGGGAATCGGCATCCCGGCGGAGCACCGGGACACGCTATTCGAGCCCTTCGCCCAGCAGGACACGAGCATCACGCGCCGGTTCGGCGGCTCGGGGCTCGGACTCGCCATCTCGCGCCAGCTCTGCGAGGTCATGGGCTACGAACTGACGCTGCGCAGCGTCCCGGGCGAAGGCACCACCTTCCGCATCGAGCTCGCACCCTGACCACCCACTCGTGCCGTCGGGAGCGTTCAGTGTGTTCTGCGGGGTGTGACCCACTGCGACCGCCGCAGCGGCAATTCCACCTCGCCCCCCGCACACGGCCTCGCCAGGAGCGTCTGCACGACGTTCAGCCGGCCGCTCGCGAAGCCGTGCGCCGACCCGGTCATGTAGAGCCGCCAGATGCGGAACGTCCGCTCGTCGGTCGCGGCGATCGCCTCCTCCTGATGCCGCATCAGCCGCGCCAGCCACGCGCGCAGCGTGAGCGCATAGTGCGGACGCAGGCTCTCGACGTCGCGCGTCTCGAAGCCGCTGCGCTCGGCGGCGTCGATCACCGCGCTCAGCGGACCGAGCTTTCCGTCGGGGAAGACGTACTGGTGGATGAAGGCGTCGCGCTTCCAGAGGCGATCGCCCAGCCGCGACAGCGGTGACGCCGGCCGGGCATCCTCCACGCTGACGATGCCGTGGTTCAACAGCATCCCGCCCGGCCGCAGCGCGCCGTACAGCGCCGTGAAGTAGCCTGGCAGGTGCGGCACGCCGACGTGCTCCACCATCCCCACGCTCGCGATGCGGTCGAAGGTCCCGAGACCCGCCAGCGATCGATAGTCCCGGATCTCCACCGTGCAGCTGTCCTGCAGGCCGGCGTCCGCGATGCGTTCCCGCGCGAGCTGCGCCTGCGCCTCGCTCAGCGTGATCCCCACCGCCCGCACACCGTGATGCTTCGCCGCGTGCATGACGAGCGCTCCCCACCCGCAGCCCACGTCGAGCAGCCTGTCGCCGGGACGGAGACCGAGCTTGCTGCACACGAGCTCGAGCTTCGCCTCCTGTGCGTCCTCGAGATGTCCGTCGGGGTCGTCCGCCGACTCGAAGTACGCGCAACTGTACACCATCCGCTCGTCGAGCCAGAGCGCGTAGAAATCGTTGCCGACGTCGTAGTGGAAGCGGACCGCCGCCTGGTCGCGCGTCGGCTCGTGCTGCCCGCCGACGCGCTCGACCGTCTGCTCGGCGCGGCGCGCGAGCATCGCCTGACGCTCCGCGCGCTTCGGCGAGGGGAGGCGGAGCAGGTTGCGGACGAGCGACAGGGTGGTGCGCGGCTCGAGCAGCCGCGCGTTGATCGCGTCGCCGAGCGTCATCGCCGATTCCGCGTCTCCTTCGAGATCCAGGTCCCCGGCGAGAAAGGCCTCCACGATCTTCAGCTCGTTGGGTGGCAGGAGCATGCGGCGCAGTCCGTCGGGACGGTTCACCAGCAGCGTGAACGGCGCCGGCTCCCTGGCGGCCCGCTCCTCGTCGCCCGACCAGTAGCGCACGGCAAACGGCCGCGCGGCCGGCTCCCCGAAGAGATCGTGCATGACGGCGCGAGCCGCAGCCGTCGTTTCCGTCTCCCTCGCCATGGCGTTCGTCATCGGAATCCTCAGTGGTGTTCAGTGCGTCAGCGGGCGTCTGCCAGCGTCGAGACCAGAATGGCCGCATCGGCCATCTCCACCCGTCCGGTGTTGATCTGCAAGTCGTACAGTAGCGGGTCGCGCACGTCGCGGCCGTGGAAGTCCTTCACGTAGTGCATCCGGTCGGCGTCCACGCGACGGCAGATCTCCATCGCGTGCTGCTCGCTGCAGCCGCGCCTCGCGGCGACGCGCTTCGCCCGCACGGCGAGGGGAGCGACGAGCCGGAGATGCAGCGTCCCGGCACGCGACGCGAACAGTGCCTGCGCCCCGTGACCGACGATCACCGCGCGCGGGGTCTCCGCCTCGGCGCGCAGGTAGTCGCTGGTGACGTTCGCCACACGTCGCGCATCGGGGCGCGACGTGACCGACGAATCGAGCAGGATCTCGGGACTGCCGAGCACGAGTGCGTGGCCGATGCTCTCGAGCAGGCCCGGCGCATGCTCGTCCCATTCGCCGAGCGCGTCGAGCGGGATGCCGAGCCGCGTCGCGACGGCGGCGGGAATCTGCGAATCGATCACGCGCCAGCCGAGCCGCTCCCCGAGCCGGCGGGCGAGGTCACTCGCGCCTGCACCGTACTCCCGCGAGATCGTGACGAGGTCGATGACGGTCACCGCACTCCTCCGGGTCGGTCGTCGTCCGGCGCGCGCCGCAGCGGCGCGAGGAAGCTCTCGACTGCCCCGTCGATGAGCCGGTCCTCGTCGATCGCCATCGCGGCCGACGCCCCTTCGCGCCCATGCCAGATGAGCTGCAGCAGCAGTCCCGACACGAGTATCCGCGCGGCGACCTCGACGTCCACTCCGCTGCGGAACTCGCCACCCCGCACTCCTTCATCCGCCAGCGCGGCAATCGTCCCCCAGATGCGCGCGGGACCCTCGCCGATCCATCGATCGTACAGGCGGGGCACCTCGTGCGCCACTCCCAGCACCAGCAGGGAGAGGAGGTCCCGGCGCGGCCCGCTCCCCCCCGCGAAGGTCCGCCGCACCACGAGCCGAATCCGATCGGCCGACGACAGCGCCGGATCGCCGAGCACCTCCTCGATGCGCCCGAAGGCGAGGGCGCGGTAGTGCTCGATCGCGCCGAGCAGCAACTCCTCCTTCGTGTCGAAGTAGTGGTAGATCGTCCCCTTCGTGACCCCTGCCGCTTCGGCGACCTCCTCGAGGCGCGTGCCTCGATAGCCGCGCTCCGCGAAGACGCGCAGCGCTGCGTCGATCAGCTCCTGCGGTCGGTCGTCTGGCCGGCGCTCCCAGCGCAGCGCTCTCGCCGCTCGCATCGCTCCCTCCGGTCAGCGGTTGTCGGGATATTATACCCGCAAGTATGTTATTCGCAACCCGATTGTGGATGTGGTCATGGCAGAGGTGGGAGCTTCGGCACGGCGCGGCGCCGAGCACAAGTACATCATCGCCGTCGCGGTCGTGCTGGCGGCGGTGATGCAGGTGATCGACTCCTCCATCGTGAACGTCGCCCTCCCCGACATGATGGGGAACCTCGGCGCCAACCTCGACGAGATCGCCTGGGTCTCCACCGCCTACATCCTGGCGAGCGTGATCGTCATCCCGCTCACCGGCTTTCTGGGCGACCTGTTCGGGCGCAAGCGCTACTTCGTCGGCTCGATCGTCCTCTTCACCGCGTCGAGCTTCTTTTGCGGCGCGGCACACTCGCTCTCGGCGCTCATCATCTGGCGGATCATCCAGGGGATCGGAGGGGGCGCGCTGATGACCGTGTCGCAGGCCGTCCTGTTCGAGTCGTTCCCCCCGGAAGAGGCGGGGACGGCGATGGCGCTGTTCGGGCTCGGCGTGATGGTCGGCCCGACGATCGGGCCGACGCTCGGCGGCTGGCTCGTGGACAATTATGGCTGGCCCTGGATCTTCTACATCAACATCCCCGTGGGCATCCTCGCGGCGACGATGATCGCCTCGTACGTCCACGATCCCGAGTTCCAGAGGAAGCCGCAGTCGATCGACTACCAGGGCATCGCGCTGCTCGCCGTGAGCGTCGGCGCCATCCAGTTCGTCCTCGAGCATGGCCAGCGCGAGGACTGGTTCGACTCCCGGCAGATCCTCATGCTCACCGTCACCGGGCTGGTGGCCGGCGCCGTGCTCGTCTGGCGCGAGCTGACGACGGAGCGTCCGGTGATCGACTTCCGGGTCCTGCGCCACCGGCAGATGTGGGTCGGAACGCTGCTCGGCATCGTGATGGGGGTGGGGCTGTATGCGATGTCGTTCACCCTTCCCGTCTTCCTGCAGACCAATCTGCGCATGTCGGCACAGCAGACGGGGATGATCCTGCTGCCCGGCGCGGCGGCGACGGCCATCTCGATGGCGCTCGTGGGGCGGCTCACCAACAAGGTCGACCCGCGCCTCCTCATCGCGACCGGCGCGGCGATCTTCGCCTTCGCGGCGTGGAAGCTGTCGCTCATCACCGGGGAGAGCGGCACGCACGACTTCTTCTGGCCTCTCATCCTGCGCGGAATCGGACTGGGGATGATGTTCGTCCCGCTCACGACGATCACGCTCGCCGAGCTCTCGCCGCAGGAGCTGCCGCAGGGGGTGGGCCTGTACAACTTCTTCCGCCAGCTCGGCGGGTCGTTCGGTATCGCGGGGATCGCGACGCTCGTGTCGCGCGACACCTCGCAGAATCGCGCGATCATCGGGGCGCATCTGTCGTTCACCGATCCGTCGGCGCTCGCGCGGCTCGAGCTCCTGACGCGCGGGATGATGGCGCGCGGCGCCGACGCCTTCACCGCCCGGCAGCGCGCCTTCGCGATCATGGACCGCCAGCTCTTCGGCCAGGCGAGCGTCGTCGCGTACTCGCGGATCTACATCCTCGCCGCGGGACTGATCCTGCTGTTGATCCCCCTGCTGCTGCTCGTGCGGGAGACGCGCAGCTCGGGCGGCGGGCACGCCGTCATGGAGTAGTGGCGGAGGCCAGCTCGACGGCCGACAGATAGGCGACGAGCGCGCGGCGCAGCTCTTCCTTCATCCGCCCGGGAGACACGTCGCTCGTGCGGAGCGCGTAGCCGACGACGCCGTCCAGCATCCCGACCATCGTCGCCGCCACGGCGAGCCGCTGCTCCGCCGCCAGCGCGGGGCAGCGCATCGCGAGCAGATGCGCCGCGAGGTCGCGGATCGGCATCAGGCGGCGCGCCGAGGACTCCATCTCCATCGGCGCGCGGACGAGGGCGAGGAGATCCGGATTCGCGGCGAGATAGGACAGTGGGCAGAGAAGGCACTCGACCGCGCCCTCGACGCTGAGCTCTCGCCACGCGATCGACTCGTCGGCGATCATCGCGTCCGTGAGCGCCGAGACCGCGGTGAAGTGGCGGTCGGCGAGGGCGCGGATCACGCCGGGAAGGTCGGGAAAGAAGTGGTAGAGCGAGCCCTTCGACGTCTTCGCCCGGTCCGCAAGCATCTGAACGGTGAGTCGCTCCGTACCACCTTCAGCAATGAGCGCCGCCGCCGCATCGAGAATGACCTGGACGCGCCGCTCGCCACGGGGCTGCTGAGGCAGACGGAACGCGCCGCATACACGCTCGCCGACACCAACGGGGACCTTCCCCGTAGGGGGAACATCGGCCGGCTCCGCGAGCGCCGACTGGGCAGCGGGACGGGGGCGGGGGAGGGGACCGGTGCGGGACGAGGTGGGAGCCATTCGGTGACTCGGTGTATTGATGGGGAGCCAGCCGCCGATGCTCGAGAGGCGGGAGGCGACGTCGGTTGACAACTAGACGAAACGGTCTAATTTTAGTCGAAGTGGACGGACAAGTCCAGTTCGGGATGTGTAGAAGCAGCGGAAGCGGCAGGACTACCAGAGCGCGGCGGGCGATGATCATCCAGGGGAATGGCAACTTCGAGCGTGGCTTCACGCGCCTGGCGGCGCGGGGCGCACTCGCGATCGGTTTGATGGTTGGAATGGCGGGCGACGTGTCGGCGCAGCCGGCCTTCGCCGCGTCGATGGGCGCGGCGTCGGCGCCGGGCAACGCGATCCGGAAGATGGCGGCCGGCGAGCGTGCGACCTACGAGCTGCGCCTGGCCGGTCGCGAGATCGGCTCCGGGTCTCTCGAGGTCGTGGGCGAGGAGCGGGTGGGGGGATTCTCGACGCTGCACACCGTGCTGCAGGTGAACGGGGGCATCCTGATGGCGCGCGTCGACGACCGCTTCGAGTCGTGGATCGATCCGGAGAAGCTGTTCTCGCGGCGGTTCGTGCAGAACCAGAAGGAGCTCACGAACACGCGGTACAAGTCGTACGAGCTCTCCCCCGAGCAGCGGACCTACAGGGAGAAGGGGGGCGAGACCGGACAGCTCTCGAGCAACGAGCCGCTGGACGACGTCTCCTTCCTGTTCTACGCGCGCACCCTGCCGCTCAAGGTCGGCGACGTGGACACCATCCCGCGCTACTTCAAGCCGGGGCACGACGTCATCCTGCGCGTGCTGCGGAAGGAGCGGGTCACCGTGCCGGCGGGGACGTTCGAGACGATCGTGGTCCAGCCCACGATCACCAACGTGGGCGGGCTGTTCGGCAAGGGAGGGCAGGCGGAGGTGTATTTCACCGATGACAACGCGCGCACGCTGGTGCAGCTGAGGAGCAGGGTGCCGCTGGTCGGGTCGCTGAGCCTGCATCTCAAGAACTTTCGGCGCGGGGTATAGGTCGTATCGGAGGTGAAGGGGAGGGCCGGCAGCGCCACGCGATGCCGGCCCTTCTTCGTTTCTGTCATCCCGCACGAGCGAAAGCGAATGTGGGGATCTGCCGCGCGTTTCATGTGACTGGCTTCGAGCGAGGGAAACCAGATCCCCACAGCCGCTTCGCGGCTGCGGGATGACAACGAGGACTTCGCGGCTGCGGGATGACAACGAGGGTTTCGCGGCTGCGGGATGGCGGGATGGGCATGGCTTGCCTCTTGCCCCTTCCCGGGCATGGACTCTCCCCCGCGCGCCAGCGCCACCGGCCGACTCGTGCGGCCCCTCGTCGCGATCGGCGCGCTGCTCCTGGTGATCTACATGCTGGCGAGCCTCCGCAGCGCGCTGCCGGGCTGGCTTGGGGGAGCGTCCGAGGCGCGGCTGTCGCACGACGTCGTGGTGCAGGAGGTGCGCGACGTCGCCAAGCTCGTGTCCACCGAGGTGACGCTCCGCGACGTGATCACCTTCGAGAACACGCGGTACGGCTCGACGAAGCGCGGGCTGTACGTCGTGACGGGGAAGGTCCTCGCCGGCATCGACCTCGAGAAGGGGACGGCCGTGTCGATCGACCACTCGCGCAAGCGCATCGTCATCACGCTGCCGCCCGCCCAGATCATCGCCGTGGACGTCCTCGGTCTGAAGACGTATGACGAGCACTCGGGATTGATCAACCAGTTCACCGCCGACGACCGCGACGCGATCCAGCGTCAGGTGCGGTCGCAGCTCACGCAGGGGGCGCTGCAGACCGGGCTGCTCGCCCGGGCCGACACCAGCGCGCGCATGATGCTCAGGGCGATGCTGGCGCGCGATGGATACAGCGTGGACGTGGGACTACCCGATATCGGCCTGGATCGGGCGAGGGCCCACTAGACACGTTCGGGGTTCGGAGTCCGCTGTTCTGAGCCTGGCGTTCGGGGAGAGGCTGGCCCGAGAGCACGGGGGGGCGATGTGCGAAAAAGGGTGAGGGGCGCCGTCTCGCGGCTTCCCTCACCCTCGACATTCACCCAGGGACGTCGGTCCCCGGACCCCGAACTGTACTCAGCCCTGCGTCAGCTGTGCGTCGATCGTGAGCTTGATCTCGTTCGACACGAGCACCCCGCCCGCCTCGAGCGCCTGGTTCCAGACGAGACCAAACTCCCGGCGGTCGATCTTGCCCGTCGCGCTGAAGCCGATGCGCTGGCCGCCCCAGGGATCCTTCCCGGCCCCCTCGTAGGTGACGTCGAGGGTGATGGGCTTCGTCGTGCCGCGGATGGTGAGGTCGCCGGTGAGCTTGAACTGCTCCTTCGTCCCCTCGAGCTTCGTGCTCCTGAAGGTCACCTCGGGGAACTGCTCGACGTCGAGGAAGTCTGCCGAGCGGAGGTGCTGGTCGCGCTGCTCGGTACGGGTGTCGATGCTCGCCGCCTTGATCGTGACGTCGACGGACGACGCCGAGAGCGGTTGCTCGCTGGCGATCACCGTCCCCTCGAACTCGGCAAAGCGCCCCTTCACCGTGGTGAACATCATGTGCTTGGCGGAGAACTCGATGGTCGTGTGCGTCGGGTCGAGCTTCCAGGTGGTCGTCGCGGAGGTGCTGGTCGGAGCCGTCATTGTCGTTGCCTCGAATAAGGTTTAGTTGCTGTGAATCAAAGTACTGAGATATTACGGCCGGCAATGTGCGAGCTGGCTCGCGGCCCGGCTACTTCGCATCCTGTTCCGCGGCGCCCAATCCCAGGCGGCGAAGCAACGCTGCTGCCTCCTGCCGCTCGCGAAGGGTGAGCCCCGCCATCGCCCGTTCGATCCGTTCCGCGTGTTCGGGGAAGATCCGCGCGATCAGCTCCTCGCCGGCCGGAGTGAGGACGGCGAACCGCGCCCGCCGGTCGGCCGGGCAGGCCTGCCGCTGGACGAGCCCCTTCGCCACGAGGCGGTCGACCAGGTAGGTGATCCCACCACTCGTGACGAGGACCTTCTTCTGGATCTCGCCGAGGAGGAGGGGGCCCTTGTGATGCAGCGCCTCGAGGATCCCGAACTCGGTGACCGTGAGGCCGTGGCGGGCGATGTCGTCCTCCACCTGCCGGCCGACCGCTGCATAGGCGCGTGCCAGCACGACCCACAGCTTGAGCGAGGCCGCGCGCAGCCCGGAGGCGGCAGATTCGGCACCGCCGGGCGGGGTCGGCTTCGCCGTCGAGGTAGCTGATGGTCTGGTCGAGGTATTCATCTTAGAAGTAAGATAAATCAGACAGGTGCGCGACGCAAGTCCAGCCCTGTCTCCGAGCCTGCCAGGGCGATGCCAGCTTGACGAGGCCCAGGTCCGGGCGTACTCTGGCGAGAACGATCGCACCCCGAGCGGGGTCGATTGCGTGCCTATTGTCGAACAGTGTTCGGCAGTGTTGCGGCCCCGACGGAGAGGACGCGTGACCGAGACCAGCTCCAACACCGCCGACCTGCGCGTGCAGACGCTCGACGTGGCGCGCCGGCTCATCGCGGAGCGCGGCTACCGCGACGTGTCGATGCGCGACATCGCCTCGGCGGTGGGGTGCTCGGTGAGCACGCTGTACTTCCACTTCACGAATCGCGACGCGCTCATCCACACCCTGATCGATGAGGGGTTCGAGCGCTGGTACGAGGAGTTGCAGGCGCTGGGCGAGCGGCACGTCGACCCGCTCGAGCGGCTCGAACGGATTGCGCGCACGTACGTCGAGTTCGGGCTGGAGAACCCCGAGATGTACGAGATCATGTTCCTGTTCCACTCGCGCTCGATGGAGCGGCTGCCCAGGGAGCTGTTCCGCCGGATCCGCCGCAGCCTCGACTTCACCGCCGACACGATCCGCGCCTGCGTCGGCGAGCAGCTGCTCAGTGCCGACGAGAGCCGGCCGCTCGCGGCGGCGATCTGGGCGACCCTGCACGGTGTCGTCTCGACGCTCCTCACCGAGCGGCTCGACACGCGCATCGACCGCGGCCGCTACATCGAGTGCGCCGTGGACTCCGTGCTGTCCACCGTGCTGGCCGTGCGCGACCGAGCCATCAACTGACGAAGCCCGCCGCGCCACGAGGCGCGGCGTCATACTCCTGCGTCATCGAGAGACCGACAATGCCCACATACAAGGCGCCGCTCGACCAGATCCGCTTCCTGCTGGAGGACGTGCTCGACGCGAAGCAGCTCACGTCGCTGCCGGGCTACGAGGAGGCGACGCCGGACATGATCTTCGCGATCCTCGAGGAGGGGGCGCGGCTGTGCGAGGAGGTGCTCGCGCCGCTCAACGCGACGGGCGACGCCGAGGGGTGCCGGCTCGAGGACGGGACTGTCCGGACGCCGAAGGGGTTCAAGGAGGCGTACACCGCGTACTGCGAAGGAGGATGGCCGGCGATGTCGGCCGATCCCGAGTACGGCGGACAGGGGCTTCCCGTCCTGCCGCGGCTCGTCTTCCAGGAGATGCTGTACTCGGCCAACCTCTCGTTCGGGATGTATCCCGAGCTCGCGCACGGCGCGATGTCGCTGCTGGAGAAGTGGGGGAGCGACGAGATGAAGCAGCGCTTCCTGCCGCGCCTCGTCGAGGGGCGTTGGACGGGGACGATGTGCCTGACGGAGGCGCACGCAGGAACCGATCTCGGGATGATCCGGACGCGCGCGGTCCCCGCCGGCGACGGCGCGTTCATGGTGACCGGCACGAAGATCTTCATCTCGGCGGGCGATCACGACCTGGCCGAGAACATCGTGCACCTCGTGCTGGCGAAGCTGCCCGATGCACCGCCGGGGACGAAGGGGATCAGCCTGCTCCTCGTACCGAAGTATCTGCCCACCGAAGAGGGGAATGTCGGCGCGGCAAACGGGGTGACCTGCGGGTCGATCGAGCACAAGATGGGGATCAAGGCGAACGCGACGTGCGTGATCAACTTCGACGGCGCCCGCGGGTGGCTGATCGGCGAGCCGCACAAGGGGATGCGCGGGATGTTCACCATGATGAACGCGGCCCGGCTCGGGGTGGGGATCCAGGGGTTGGCGCTGGCAGAGGTCAGCTATCAGAACGCGCTGGCGTACGCGCACGACCGCCTTCAGGGGCGGGCGCTCACCGGCGCGAAGAATCCGCAGGGCGAGGCCGATCCGATCATCGTGCATCCCGACGTGCGGCGGATGCTGATGACGATGAAGGCCTATGTGGAGGGGATGCGGGGGCTCGCGTACTGGGTGGGGCTGCTGATCGACGTGGAGCTGCATCACCCCGACGCGGAGCGGCGTGCGGAGGCGGAGGATCTGGTGGCGCTGATGACGCCGGTGATCAAGGCGTTCGACACGGACATCGGGTTCGAGGTGACGAACCTGGCGCTGCAGTGCTTCGGAGGGCACGGGTACATCCGCGAGTACGGGATGGAGCAGTTCGTCCGCGACGCGCGCATCGCGCAGATCTACGAGGGGACGAATGGCGTGCAGGCGATGGATCTGCTGGGCCGGAAGATCCCGGAGGGGGAGGGACGGCTGGTGAAGCGGTTCCTCGGGATGGTGCAGAAAGATCTGGCCGCCGCCGCGGCCGATGCGAAGGTGGCGCCGCTGGCGGGGGCGATGGGTGATGCGTTGGCGCTGCTGCAGAAGACGACCATGTCGGTGGTCGGCCGGGCGATGAAGGACCCCGAGGAGATCGGGGCGGCAGCCGCGGACTACCTGCGCATGTTCGGGCTTGTGGCGACCGGATGGATGTGGGTGCGGATGGCGTCGGTGGCGAGCGCGAAGCCCGAGCTGGCCGGGGGCGTTCGCGGCGACGACGTACTGAAGACGGGAACGTTCTACGTCACCAAGCTGCTGCCACAGGTCAAGGCGTTGGCGGCACAGATCGAGGCGGGAGCGGGGCCGGTGATGGCGCTGGAGTTTGCGGGGGGTTAACCTGCGCGCCACCCGCATCCACGACTCATGTACGGACTGATTGCCAAGATGACCGCGGTCGCCGGCCAGCGCGATGCGCTGGTCGCGATCCTGCTCGACGGAACGCAGGAGATGCCCGGCTGCCTGAGCTACGTCGTCGCGACGGATCCGGCCGACGCCGACGCGCTCTGGATCACCGAGATCTGGACCGACCAGGCGAGTCATCAGGCGTCGCTCGCGCTCCCGTCCGTGCAGGGAGCGATCGCGAACGGACGCCCGATGATCGCCGGCTTCTCCAACCGGGTCGAGACGACGCCGGTTGGAGGGCAAGGGCTGCGCTGACTACCAGACCTTTTCGGTGGTGAGCGGCGCGCCGCTCTCGAGCAGCGACTTGAGGTCGCTGAGGATCCACTTCCAGCCGCCTCCCTCGCCCGGTCCCTGCTTGTCTCCGTCGACCATTGCGGCATGTCCGGGGCGGCCGGTGACGTCGTGAAGGACGCTGAGACGGCTCACGCCGCCCTTGCCTTCCTCGATCTCGTAGGTGAGGGTCGTGAAGCCCTCGGCGGCCATGCGCGGATCGATCGCCATGCGCCAGGTGAGGACGAGCTTCCTCGGGGGATCGGACTCGATGACCTCGCCGTCGACGACGACGCCGGTCATGCCCATCGCGATCATGCCCGCGTTGGCATGGCCACGGTACTGACCCCCTGGGCGCAGGTCGTATTCGTCCTTCAGCCCGTAGCCGAACTTCTGCGTCCATTCGGGCTTCGTGATCGCGTCCCAGATGGCCTGCGGCGTTGCCCTGATGAACACGCGATAGATCTGCGTCGTCGTCCCTGCGGTGGTGGCTGCGGTGGTGGTCATCTGCTCTCCTCCTCCAGTTGGCGCTTGAGCGCGGTGAGCGCCGACACGCGACGCTCGGTGAACTTGTCGATCCATCGGTCGTGCACGAGCCGGATGGGGACCGGGTTGAGGTAGTGCAGCTTCTCGCGCCCGGCCTTCCGTGTGACGACAAGCCCCGCCTCCTCGAGGAGGCGGAGGTGCTTCATGACGCCGAACCGGGTCATCGCCAGCCCGGACTCCAGCTCGGTGAGGGTGCGGCCGTCGCGCTTGAAGAGCTTGTCGAGCAGGAAGCGGCGCGTGGGGTCGGCGAGCGCCTTGAACACCCGGTCGTCGTCGGACATGAGACGCAGTATAGGTGACCAAATGGTCACCTGTCAAGTCTGACTCGACGGATCGGCGTGTTCGTCAGGGCTGACGCAGGAGCGCCCGCTCCTGCGCGAACCGGTAGCCCATGATGCACGCGATCAACCAGATCCCGCCCGCCAGGTAGCCGCCGAGGACGTCGGAGGGATAGTGGACGCCGAGATAGATCCGGCTGAACCCGACGATCAGGATCAGCAGCGCGGCGCCGGCACCGATGGCCCATCGCCGGCGACGGTCGGTCGTATGCGTGATGAGGAGGAAGGCGAGGAACCCGTACCCGGTGATGCTGTTAGTCGCGTGGCCGCTGGGGAAGCTCCACGACGCGCGCGTGATGAACTCAGTCGCGTACTCCGGACGTCCGCGGTGGAAGATCGCCTTGAGCAGGTTGTCGAGCAGCGTGCCGCCGGCCGACGCGGTAAACAGGCCGATCGCCCGCGCGCGGTGATGGCGGATAACGAAGGCGACGATCGCGATGGCCATGACGATGCCGAAGCCGACGTCGCCGAGGTGGGTGATGGCGGCGAAGACCGCTTCGCCGGTCTCGCTCCCCCGGGACTGCAGGCCGGCGACGATGCCGTTGTCGGCGCGCATCAACCAGGAGCTCTCGGGGATGGCGTCGGCGATGGCGAGAAAGCCCCACACGAGCGCCACGGCCGCCGCCACGCCGCCGAGGGCGTGGAGGGCGAGAAATGCCTTCGGATGCAGCCGACCGAGGCGCTCACGCAGGTTGCCCATGGATCAGCCCTTCTTCTCGTGCTTCTCCTTCGCCTCTGCCTGCTTCTCGTGCTTCTCGTGCTTCTCGTGCTTCTCGTGCTTCTCGTGCTTCTCGTGCTTCTCCTTCGCCTCTGCCTTCTTCTCGGCCTGCTCCGCCTTGGGGCTCTCGTGCACCACCGAGCCGACGAGGGCGCCGGTGACGGCGTCCACCTGGACCTCGTCGATGCCCGTCTTCCCCCTGGTGGCGATGTCGAAGGAGTAGAGCAGGGTGTCGTGCTCGCGTTCCAGCTCCCACGACTTGATCTTTCCGTTCGGGACCTGGGCGAGGGCGGTCGTCCGGGCGGCGGCGAGGGTGACCTTCGCGTTGGCGCGGAGCTGCGCGGGGGTCTCGTGCCGCTTCTGCGCGGAGGCCGAGGTCGCCGAGAGGGCGACGAGGCCGGCGATGGCGGCGATCCTGACGCGTGCGATCATGGTGCGTGTCTCCTCGATTGGTTTCGGTGATGCACCAGCGGCTGGGGGGTGCGGTGCGTTGACATGGATATCAGGCTAATCCCCGCCGCTGTCGCGACGATGACAGCGGCCGGTTCGGCGGGATAGATTCCCGTCATCCTCGCAGGCTCTCACCACCCAAGACCCGAGTCAGGATGTCCTCACGCCTCAACCGTGGAGCGCTCGCCGCGGCGATCGCGATGAGCGCCGCCGGAACGACGCCGGCGACCGCGCAGCAGATGCGCTCGCTCACCGCCGCCGACTACGCCCGCGCCGAGCGCCAGCTCGCGACCACGACGACGCCGCTCGTGCTCGGCGGCGCGGTGCGCCCCGTGTGGCTCGCCAACGACCGCTTCTACTACCGCAGCGCGACGGCGCAGGGGTTCGAGTTCGTGCTCGTCGATCCGTCCACGGGATCGCGGAAGCCGGCGTTCGACCAGGCGCGCATCGCCGTCGGCCTCGGTGCCGCGACGGGCACGACGTACGACGCCGCGCGGCTCCCTTTCAACGCGTTCGACTTCACTCCCGGTAACACGGCGATTCGCGTGATGGTCGCTGGAAAGGGGGCGTTGGAGTGCAATGTCGAGACGGGGCGCTGCGGCGCCGCCGTGGACGACCGGGAAGCGATGCGCGCCGGAGCCCCGCCCGCCGGCGGGGGGGGAGGGGGCCGTCGCGGCGCCGGGGTGCCCGAGGTACGGTCGCCCGACGGACGCCGCGCGGCGTTCATCCGCGACTTCAATCTCTGGATGCGCGACGTGAAGTCAGGGGCCGAGACGCAGCTGACGCGCGACGGGGTGAAGGACTTCGGCTACGCCACCGACAATGCCGGCTGGACGCACAGCGACCGGCCGATCCTGATGTGGTCGCCCGACTCGAGACGCATCGCGACGTTCCAGCAGGACGAGCGCGGCGTGGGCAAGATGTACCTCGTGAGCACGAACACCGGTCATCCGGAGCTCAGGGCGTGGACCTATCCGCTACCGGGCGACAGCGTCATCACGACCATTCAGCGCGTGGTGATCGACGTCGAGTCGCCGAAGGTCACGCGCTTCCAGATGCCGGCCGACGAGCACCGCTCGACGCTGTGCGACGACGTCGCCTGTCGCGGCAACGAGTGGACGGACGTGCAGTGGTATCCAGACGGCTCGCACATCGCCTTCGTCTCGACGTCCCGCGATCACAAGAGCGCGACGCTTCGCGTTGCCGACGCGGCCACGGGCGCGGTGCGCACCGTGATGAACGAGACCGTCGCGACGCAGTACGAGTCGGGCAACGGAAAGGCGAACTGGCAGGTGCTCCCCGCGTCGAACGAGGTGATCTGGTTCTCCGAGCGCGACGACTGGGGGCAGCTCTACCTCTACGACCTGGCGACGGGGAAGCTGAAGAGCAAGATCACGAGCGGCACGGGCAACGTGACGCAGCTCCTCCGCACCGACGAGAAGAGCCGCACCCTCTGGTTCGGCTGCGTCGGGAGGACGCCGGGGATGGATCCGTACTTCCGGCAGCTCTGCCGCGTGGAGATGGACGGCAAGCGCTTCGCCGTGCTGACGCCGGAGACCGGGGATCACGAGATCACGCCGTCGCCGTCGGGCAAGTACTTCGTCGACGTGTACGCGCAGCCGAACGTCCCGCCGGTGTCGGTGCTGCGCGACGTGAACGGGAAGGTCGTCGCCTCGCTCGAGAAGGCGGACATCACCCGCCTCGTGGCGAGCGGGTGGAAGGCCCCGACGCCGATCACCGTGAAGGGGCGCGACGGGAAGACCGACCTGTACGGACTGATGTACACGCCGAGGGTGCTGGACTCGACGAAGAAGTACCCGGTCATCAACCACATCTATCCCGGCCCGCAGACGGGGAGCGTGGGGGGACGAGGCTTCGCGCCCTCGCGCGGCGACGACCAGGCACTGGCGGAGCTGGGGTTCATCGTCGTCGAGATCGACGGGATGGGGACGCCCTGGCGGTCCAAGTCGTTCCACGACGCGTACTACGGTCACCTCGGCGACAACACGCTGCCGGACCAGGTGGCGGGGATGAAGGAGCTCGCGTCGCGCTATCGGTTCATCGATCTGGACAGGGCGGGGATCTGGGGCCATTCGGGGGGCGGCTTCGCTACCGCTGACGCGATGTTCCGGTATCCGGACTTCTTCAAGGTGGGGATCGCCGAGTCGGGCAATCACGACAATCGCGTGTACGAGGACGACTGGGGAGAGCGTTACCAGGGGCTGCTGACGCGCGGGCCGAACGGCACCGACAGCTACACCGGCGAGGCGAACCAGACGTACGCCAGGAATCTGAAGGGGAAGCTGCTGCTCGCGCACGGCACGCTGGACGACAACGTACCGCCGAACAACACGACGCTCGTGGTGGATGCGCTGATCAAGGCGAACAAGGACTTCGACCTGTTGATGCTGCCGAACCAGGCGCACGGGTACGGCGCGATGTCGGCGTACATGATGCGCAAGCGGTGGGACTACTTCGTGAAGAATCTGCTCGGCGCCGAGCCGCCGAAGGAGTACCAGATCGGGGCGGCGCCGCGGCCCTAGGCGGCGCGCCGGATCTTCTCCCGGTGCACCCGCGCTGGTGGCTGCCGCTTCTGCCAGCGCACGCGGGCCCCGATCGCCACGACCACGAGCAGCAGACAGAGCTCGACGAACACCTTCTCGCCATCGAGGTAGTCGATCGGGTTGTCCCGCAGGGCGGGATCGGTGAGCACGGCATGCACGGCGTACAGCGGGAAGAGCGCGTACGTCGTGTAGTGCATCCGCTTCCACCACTTCCGGCCGATGGTGAACCGGTAGTAGGAGGTGACGACGACGAAGGCGATCAGGTAGAGGGCGATCGCCCCGGCGAGGTTCACCCAGGGCTGCTTGGGACCACCGAGGGGCAGGAGGAGATCGACGAGACGGAAACGGACGCGGTTGGGGATCAGCAGCAGCGCCGGATGGATCAGCGCGAGCGCGAGCGCCGCGTAGCCTGTCCAGTTGTGGATCCTGACGGTGTTCACGCGCCGGTGCGGCCACCGGCGCTTCGCGTTGTACTTCGTCGCCAGCAGGAGCCCGATCAGAATGTTCAGGGTGAGCAGGCCGAGTGCGCCGAGTCCGGCGAAGTTCGAGAGATCGATCGGGTCCATGTGCGGCGGAAGGGGGCGTGAACGCGCTTCGGGTGCTGGCGATCGCCCGGGTCGAGCTCCCGGGTCCTCATCTTCGCACGGCCGAGCCCGGATGGTTCCGGAGAGGGAATGGCGGCGCAGCCAGGGGGAAGGGTGCATCGCACACTTGCCAGCCGCAACGCACCGCACCACGTTTGCCGTCAACGTTTTCGTATATTGTTCGTAGTTGGAACAATAGCAGGGCCGTGATTGCCACCGCTGCCTCCGGGCGCACCCCTCACGCCTTGCGACCCCTCATCTCCCGCCGCCGGTACGCCGTTGTCCGTCTCCGCCACGCCCCAGCCCACCGCCCGACGCTCGGCAAGCCGGCTGGTGCTGCACGAGGATCGCTTCTTCGATCCCGACCCGTCCACCCGGGCCGCGGCGCGTGCCCTCTACGAGGAGACCCGCGGCCTCCCCCTCGTATGCCCCCACGGACACGTCGACCCGCGCCTGCTCGCCGACAACGCACCGTTTCCCGAGCCGACGGCACTGCTGATCACTCCGGATCACTACATCTTCCGGATGCTGTACTCCCGAGGCATCCCGATGGAGCGGCTCGGCATCGCGACGCATGACGGAAGCGCCGTGGAGCGGGACCCGCGGAAGATCTGGCAGCTCTTCGCCGAGCACTACTACCTGTTCCGCGGCACCCCGACCGGCGCCTGGCTCGATCATGAGCTGGCCGAGGTGTTCGAGGTGTCGCGCCCCCTCGACGGCGGGAGCGCGGGGACGATCTACGACGAGATCGCCGAGCAGCTCACCCTCCCCGAGTTCCTGCCGCGGGCGCTGTTCGAGCGGTTCAACATCGAGGTGCTCGTCACGACGGACAAGGCGAGCGATTCGCTGGCGCACCACCAGGCGATTCGCGACTCGGGGTGGACCGGGCGGGTGCTCCCGACCTTCCGTCCCGACGCGGTGTTCCGCATCGCCGCGCGCGGCTTCACAGCGGAAGTGGCGGCGCTGGCGGAGGCGCACGGGGGGCCGATCGAGGACTATCCGGCGTTCATGGGCGCGATGCGCGAACGGCGCACCTTCTTCGCGCGAATGGGGGCGACGGCCACCGACCACGCCGTCGTCGAGCCGTACACCGAGAGCCTGACGTCCGACGACGCCGCCCTTCTCTTCCAGCGGGGGCTATCCGGCGAGGCCGACGAGACGGACCAGCGCCGCTTCGAGGCGCACATGCTCATCGAGATGGCGCGGCTGTCCACCGAGGACGGACTGGTGATGCAGCTCCACGCGGGAGCGTTGCGCGACCACAACCGCCAGATCTTCGACCAGTTCGGCGCCGACATGGGCGCGGACATCCCCGTCGCCACCGAGTACACGCGGAACCTGCGCGAGCTGCTCAATGCGTACGGCAACGACAAGCGGCTGACGCTGGTGCTGTTCACCCTGGACGAGTCGACGTACGCGCGCGAGCTCGCGCCGCTGGCCGGCCACTATCCCGCCGTGCGGCTCGGCCCGCCGTGGTGGTTCCATGACTCCGTCGAGGGGATGATCCGCTTCCGCCAGAGCACCACGGAGACGGCGGGGATCTACAATACGGCCGGCTTCAACGACGACACGCGCGCCTTCTGCTCCATTCCGGCGCGTCACGATCTTGCCCGGCGCGTGGACGCGAACTACCTGGGAGGGCTCGTCGCGCGGCACGTCGTGAGCCTGGACGACGCACGCCGGATGGCGCGGGCGCTCGCGTACGACCTCGTGCGCGAGACGTACAAGCTGGACGGCGCCGCGGCGCAGGGCGCCTCGGCATGACAGCGGCAGGGGCGTCCCCGGTGCGGGCCGTGCGCATCCATCCCACCGACGACGTCGCGGTCGCGGTCGTGCCGCTCGCCGCGGGGGAGACGGTGCGCGCGGGCACGCACGACGTCGTCCTCCGCGAGGCGATCGAGCGGGGACACAAGGTCGCGCTGCGCCACATCGCGGCGGGCGAGGCGGTGCGGAAGTACGGCTATCCGATCGGGCTCGCCGTCGCCGACATCGCCCAGGGCGCGTGGATCCACGCGCACAACCTGCGCACGGCGCTCTCGGGGGAGCTCGCGTATCTGTACAGCCCGCACGCCGCGCCGCTCGAGCCGGTGCCGGCAAGCGCGCCGAGCTTCGACGGCTACCGGCGCGCGGACGGACGGGTGGGGACGCGCAACGAGATCTGGATCATCAACACCGTCGGCTGCGTCAACTGGGCGGCGGAGGCAATCGCACGCAACGCCAACGCGCGCTTCGCCGGTCAGGTGGACGGCGTGTACGCCTTCGCGCACCCGTACGGCTGCAGCCAGCTCGGGGACGACCTCGGCAACACGCAGAAGCTGCTCGCCGGGCTGCTGCGCCATCCGAACGCGGGCGGCGTGCTCGTGCTGGGGCTCGGCTGCGAGAACAACCAGCTCGACACGCTGCTCCAGCAGGCGGGAGAGGTGGACCGGTCGCGCCTGCGCTACTTCAACACGCAGGACGTCGGCGACGAGGTCGGCAACGGGATGGATGCGGTCGAGTCACTCGTGGCGCGCATGGCGGGGGACCGCCGCGAGCCCTGCCCGGTGTCGGAGCTGGTGATCGGGGTGAAGTGTGGGGGCTCCGACGGGTTGAGCGGGATGACCGCCAACCCGCTCGTGGGGACGATCACCAACCGTGTGGCGGCGCTGGGTGGCGGCGTGCTGCAGACCGAGGTGCCGGAGATGTTCGGCGCCGAGCAGGTGCTGATGGACCGGGCGGCGAACGAGGGCGTCTTCGCCGAGCTCGTGGCGATGATCCAGGACTTCAAGCAGTACTTCATCGGTCACGGTCAGCCGATCTACGAGAATCCATCGCCGGGCAACAAGGCGGGCGGCTTGACGACGCTCGAGGAGAAGTCGCTGGGCGCGATCCAGAAAGGGGGGCACGCGACCGTCGAGCACGTGCTGCGGTACGGGGCGCCGATCGCGTCGGGCGGGCTCAACCTGCTGGAGTCGCCGGGGAACGACGGGGTGTCGTCGACCGCGATGGTGGCGAGCGGCGCGACGGTACTGCTCTTCACGACGGGGCGGGGGACACCCCTCGGCTTTCCCGTGCCGACGATCAAGATCTCGTCGAACTCGGCGATCGCGGAGAAGAAGCCGCACTGGATCGACTTCGATGCGGGGCGGCTGCTGGACGGCGCGACGACAATGGACGAGCTGAGCGAGGAGCTGTTCGCGCTGGTGCTCGACGTGGCATCGGGGCGCACACTGGCGAACAACGAGAAGCAGGGAGTACGCGAGATCGCGATCTGGAAAGAGGGAGTGACACTCTAGATGTCCAGGCCGTCGCTGGATCGCGAGCTCGTGTCGTCGCAGGGAGGTGAGGGGGGTGGCATCGTGTATCCCACTGCCGCGATGCTCGCGCTTCCCGAGCGCGCGGTGCAGTTCGGCACGGGGGCCTTCCTGCGCGGCTTCATCGAGCCCATCCTCGACGACGCGAACCGCGCCGGACGGTTCGAGGGCCGCGTCGTGGCGATCGGCTCCACGGGGAGCGGGCGCGACGAGATCCTGAACGGCCAGGATGGGCTGTACACCCTCTGCTCCGAGGGCATCGAGCGCGGCGCAGCGCGGCAGGAGCTCCGCGTGGTCGGCTCGCTGAGCCGCGCGCTGTCGGCCCGCGACGAGTGGGAGGAGGTCCTGGCCTGCGCGCGCAACCCGGAGCTGCGGATCGTCTTCTCGAACACCACGGAAGTGGGCATCACGCTCGACGAGACCGATCGCGCCGACGCATCGCCGCCGGCATCGTTCCCGGGCAAGCTGGCGCGGTTTCTCTTCGAGCGGGCGCGGGCGTTCGGCTTCGACCCGGCGTTCGGCCTCGTCGTCGCGCCCTGCGAGCTGATCGACGAGAACGGGAAGCGGCTCCGCGAGATCGTCGGCGCTCTGGCCCGACGCTGGGAGCTTGATGCGCGGTTCGAGCGCTGGCTCGATGCGGCGGTGCCGTTCTGCAACACGCTCGTCGACCGCATCGTGCCGGGCGCGCCGACGGGGGAACAGTCCGACGAGCTGCGGCGCGCGCTCCCGTACACGGACGATCTGCTCCTCGCCAGCGAGCTGTATCGTCTGTTCGCGATCGAGGGGGATGCGGCGCTCGCCGAGCGGCTCGGCTTCGCGTCGGCGAGCGGAGTGGTGGTGACGCCCGACGTCGGCCCATATCGTACGCGCAAGGTGCGACTGTTGAACGGGACGCACACGGCGAGCGTCCCGCTGGCGCTGCTCTGCGGCTGCGAGCTCGTGCGCGAGGCGATGGAGGACGAGCTGCTGGGGCGCTTCATCCGCCGGGCGCTGTTCGACGAGATCGTGCCGAGCGTCGATGCGCCCGACGCCGAGCCATTCGCTCGTGACGTCGTGGACCGGTTCGAGAATCCGTACATCCGGCATGCGCTCAGCGACATCACGCTGCACGGCACGATGAAGATGCGGGTGCGGGTGATCCCCTCCATCGTGGAGCTCGGGCAGCGGACGGGTCGCGTGGCGCAGTCGCTCGCGTTCGGATTCGCCGCGCACGTGCTGTTCATGCGCGGGGACCTGCAGCAGGCGCGCCGCGACACCGGGCATGCCATGCCGCTCGACGACCAGTCGTCCGTGTTCGCCGGCTACTGGGGCGGTGTATCGGGAACCGACGACTCGGAGCTCGTCTCGCTCATGCACCGCGTCTATGCCGACCACTCACTGTGGGGTATCGATCTGAGCACCGTACCGGGATTCGTCGCCGCCGCCACGGAAGCGCTCGTGCGGCTCGTCGTGGATGGGCCGCGCGCGGCGCTCGCCGCGCATCTCGAGGGGGCTGGCGTATGACCGAGAGCGGGGCTGCGGCGCGCGCCGCGACCGTGGCGCGCATCGAGCGCCTCGGCGCTGTGGTCGTGCTGCGACTGAAGGCGTCATCGCGCGCGCTCGAAGTCGTCGAGGCGATGATGGCCGGGGGGATCGCGGCGATCGAGGTCACGATGACGACGCCGGACGCGCTGCAGCTCATCGCGCAGATCGGCGCGCGCTACGGCGACGATGCGATGGTGGGTGTGGGCTCGGTGCTCGACGTCGACACGGCGCGGCGTGCCGTGGACGCGGGGGCCCGCTACGTCGTGAGTCCCGTCTTCCTGCCGGAGCTCGTGGCGGAGTCGCACCGACTCGGCGTCGCGGCGATGCCGGGCGCATTCACGCCCACGGAGATCCTCGCGGCGCACCGCGCCGGCGCGGACGTCGTGAAGGTGTTTCCCTCGGAGGGGTTCGGCACCCCGTTCTTCAAGGGGGTGCTGGCGCCGATGCCCTTCCTGCGCCTCATGCCCACCGGGGGCGTCACCGCGGACAATGCCGGCGAGTGGATCCGCGCCGGCGCGGTGGCGGTGGGCGTGGGGAGCGCGCTGATGGATCCGAAGCTGATCGCGGCGGGGGACTACGCCGGGATCACGGCGCGCGCGCGTCGCATCGTCGGGCAGATCGCGTTGGCGCGAGGTGGCCCATGAAGCACGTCGTGTGCTTCGGCGAGCTGATGCTGCGTCTCTCCCCGCCGGGCCAGGAGCGGTTCTTCCAGTCGCCCGAGCTGCGCACCTACTTCGGCGGGAGCGAGGCCAACACGGCGGTGAGCCTCGCGCACCTCGGCCGTCGCAGCGAGTTCGTCACGCGGCTCCCCGACAACGCGATCGGCGACGCGGCGCTGCGGATGCTGCGCGCCGAGGGGGTCGGGACGCACGCCATCGCGCGCGGCGGTGGCAGGCTGGGGATCTATTTCGTGGAGCCGGGTGCCGACCTCCGGCCGATGCGCGTCGTCTATGACCGTGCGGGCTCGGCGTTCGCAGAGATCGATGCGGGCGAGATCGACTGGCCGACGATTCTCGGCGGCGCCGACTGGCTCCACCTGTCGGGGATCACCCCCGCGCTCGGCGAAGGGCCGAGGGCGAGCGCCGAGGCCGCCGCACGCGAGGCGCGGATGCTCAGCGTGCCGGTGAGCATCGATCTCAACTACCGTCCCGCGCTCTGGCAGGGGCGCGATCCGGTCCCGGTGATCCGCCCGCTCGCCCAGTCGTGCGAGCTGCTGATCGGGAACCCGGGCGCGGTGCGCGCCCTGCTTGGCATCGAGACGCCGGCCGACGCGGGTCTCTCGGCCGACGGGCTGCGCGAGACGAGCCGCCGCGTGCACGAGGCGATCGGATGTCGTCGCATCGCGCTCACGCATCGCGAGGTGATCTCGGCGTCGGAGCACGCGTGGAGCGCGGTGCTCTACGACTCGGCGACGGGCGAGCTCGAGGTGAGTCCGCGGTACCAGGTGCGGGTCGTGGACCGGGTAGGGGGAGGGGACAGCTTCGGGGCGGCGCTAATCCATGCGCTGCTCGACGGCCGCCCGACGGCGCAGGCCGTGGCGTTCGCCACGGCGGCGAGCGCGCTCAAGCTGACGATCCCCGGCGATGTGAACCGCGTCTCGGTCGAGGAGATCGAGCGCACCGCGGCGGAGCGCCGATGAGCAGTGTCGCGATCTCGGAGGCGCCAGAGAAGATCGGCGGCTACCGGTGGACCATCTGTGCCCTGCTGTTCTTCGCCACGACGATCAACTACATCGACCGGCAGGTTCTCGGGATCCTCGCACCGACGCTGCAGCGCGAGCTCGGATGGAACGAGGTGGACTACGCGGCGATCGCATCCTGGTTCACCCTCGCGTACGCGCTCGGCTACCTGGTGGCGGGGAGGTTGATGGACGGCTTCGGGGTGCGGAAGGGGTTCGCCGGCTCGATCATCATCTGGAGCGTGTCGGCGGTGCTGCACGCGGTGGTGACGACGACGGGCGGGTTCAGCGCGGTCCGGTTCGCGCTGGGACTGGGAGAGTCGGGCAACTTCCCCGGGGCGATCAAGACCGTCGCCGAGTGGTTTCCGGCCCGGGAGCGCGCCTTCGCCACCGGGATCTTCAACGCCGGCTCGAACATCGGCGCGATTCTCACGCCGCTGATCGTGCCGTGGATCGCCGTCAACTGGGGATGGCGCGCGGCATTCCTGATCACCGGCGCGCTCGGGTTCCTCTGGCTCTTCGCCTGGCTCGCGATCTACCGCAAGCCCGAGGAGAACGCCCGCGTCTCGGCGGGGGAGCTCGCGCACATCCGGAGCGACGCCGCCGAGTCCGGCGAGCCCGTGAGCTGGGGGACGCTGCTGCGGCACCGGCAGACCTGGGCGTTCGTCGTCGGCAAACTGCTGACCGACCCGGTGTGGTGGTTCTATCTGTTCTGGCTGCCGAAGTTCCTCGACGCACGCTACGGCATCAAGCTGAGCAGCCTCGCGGCGCCGCTCGTCGTGATCTATCTCGTCGCCGACGCGGGATCGGTGGGTGGCGGCTGGCTGTCGTCGCCGCTGATGAAGCGGGGCTGGTCGCTGAATCGTGCGCGCAAGACGGCGCTGCTCATCCCCGCGCTGCTGATCGTCCCGACGATGCTCGCGCCCAACGCGGGTGGGCTCTGGATGTCCGTCGCGCTCGTGAGCGTCGCCGCGGCCTCGCACCAGTGGTGGTCGGCCAACCTGTTCACCCTCAGCAGCGACATGTTCCCGCGGCGGGCGGTGGGATCGGTCGTCGGGATCGGCGGCTTCGCCGGCGCGGCCGGGGGCTTCTTCTTTCAGCGCGCCACCGGATACATCCTGCAGTCGAACGGCAACAACTACACGCCGGTCTTCGTCTGCTGCGGGCTGGCGTACGTGCTCGCGCTGGCGATCATCCAGCTCCTCGCACCGCGGCTCGAGCCGATCGATCTTGGCGAGCCGGCGCGTGCGTAGCATGGGCGCGTCAGCGCTCGCCGGCGCCGCGCTCTGCCTGGCGGCGCTCGGTGCCCTCGGGGCGCAGAGCCCGATGGACTCGATCGAGCGGCTTCCCGGTTCGCAGATGGAGCGCGACACGGCATCGCACCTGAGCGACGTTCGCATCTCGCGGCTGCCGGCCGCGGCGCAGGGGCGTTGGCGCGCGTATGTGGCGCGGTCGCGTGCCGCGCGGGCCGCCGACCTCGAGGCGATGCGGGCCGAGCTGCGCGCGGCGGGACGCGACACGATGGTGCGCGCGCCCTACACGCACGAGTTCTTCGTGGTGCCGGCGATGACCGAGCGCTGGTTCGCCACGGACACGGCACGCCGCATGGCCGAGAGCATCCTCTCGTATCAGGCGCCGAACGGAGGCTGGTCGAAGCACGTCGACTTTCTCGCGGGGCCGCGGAAGCCGGGGCAGAGCTACTACTCCGAGACGCCGGACTGGCGGTACATCGCCACGATCGACAACGGTGCGACGACCGAGGAGCTGGCCTTCCTGCGCGGTGCGAACCTGGCGCATCCCGACCCCCGCTACCAACGGAGCGGCACGCGCGGCGTGCGCTACCTGCTCGCGGCACAGCTTCCATCCGGCTGCTGGCCGCAGGTCTGGCCATTGCAGGGCGGCTACCACGACGACGCGACCTTCAACGACGACGCCTCGATGCATGCCGCGACGGTTCTGCGCGACGTGGCGGCGGGCCGCTATTCCGGACTCGTCGACGACGCGCTGCGGCCGCACGCCGCCGCGGCGGTGGATGCGGCGCTCGGCTGCGTGCTGGCGAGCCAGGTACAGGTGAGTGGGCGAGGCACGGTCTGGGGGCAGCAGCACGATCCGATCACGCTCCGGCCCTCCAGCGCGCGGAGCTACGAGAAGACGTCGCTCGCCGCCAAGGAGAGCATCGCGATCGCGGATTTCCTGATGTCATTTGCCGCGCCGAGCGCGGCCGCGGTGCGGGCGGTGCACGACGCCATCGCGTGGTACCGCGCGAACGCGATCGAGGGCTACGACTACTCCCGCTACGAGCTGCGGCAGAAGGCCGGCGCGCCGCCGCTCTGGGCTCGCATGTACGAGATCGGCAGCAACCGGCCGATCTTCAGCAATCGCGACGGAAAGGTGCTGTACCGGTGGGAGGAGCTCACCGACCGCCGCAGCGGCTATGGCTGGTTCACCAGCGAGCCGCCCGCACTGCTGGTGCGCTACGACGAGTGGACGGCGCGCCACCCACGGAGCAGGCGATGACACGATTCACACACGGCGACGGACTCCGAACGCGCCGCGCATTCCTCGGCGAGATGGCCGCCGGGGCGGGACTGCTGCTCGCCGCGCCGCTCGCGGGCTGCGCGCGCAACCTGACGAGCGCGGGGATGCTCCTCCCCGGCGCGACGAGGGGCTGGGACATGGTGCCGGCCATCCTGGCGCGCATTCGTCCGCCGGTCTTCCCTTCCCGCACGTTCGACGTGATGCGCTACGGCGCGGTCGCCGACGGTCGCACCGACGCCTCCGCGGCGTTCCGCTCGGCGATCGAGGCGTGCAGCGCCGCAGGGGGTGGGCGCGTGCTCGCGGCGGGGGGTGCCTTCGCCGTGGGGCCGATCACCCTGCGCAGCAACGTGGAGCTGCACGTGGCCGAGGGAGCGACGCTGCTGTTCAGCACCGATCCCGCGCGATATCTGCCTGCCGTGAAGACGCGCTTCGAAGGAGTGGAGCTGATGGGATACTCGCCACTCATCTACGCCCACGCTGCCGAGAACGTCGCCGTGACCGGCGCGGGCACGCTGGACGGGCAGGCGGGACCGGAGCACTGGTGGCCCTGGAAGGGGAGCGCCGAGCACGGCTACGTGCAGGGGGGACCAACGCAGAAGGGCGCGCGCGACAGGCTCGTCGAGATGGGGGAGCGCGGCGTGCCCGTCGCGCAGCGCGTCTTTGGCGACGGGAGCTTCCTGCGGCCGCAGTTCATCCAGCCCTACGAGTGCCGCAACGTTCTCATCGAAGGGGTGACGATCACGCGGTCGCCGATGTGGGAGATCCATCCGGTGCTCTGTCAGAACGTCACTGTTCGCGGCGTGACGATCGAGTCGATGGGGCCGAACAACGACGGCTGCGACCCCGAGTCGTGCCGCGACGTCCTGATCGAGAACTGCCGCTTCACGACCGGCGACGACTGCATCGCCATCAAGTCCGGCCGCAACGGCGACGGGCGCCGGCTTCAGGTGCCGAGCGAGAACATCATCGTCCGCGGCTGCCACATGCAGGACGGCCACGGCGGTGTGACGATCGGCAGCGAGATCTCGGGCGACGTGCGCAACGTCTTCGTCGAGCGATGCCACATGGACAGCGCGAACCTCGATCGCGCGCTGCGGCTGAAGAACAACGCGATGCGCGGTGGGACGCTCGAGCACATCTATATGCGCGACGTGGAGATCGGACAGGTTGGCGAGGCGGTGCTGGCCATCGACTTCTTCTACGAGGAAGGGGCCAACGGGCCGTTCGTGCCGGTGGTGCGCGACGTCGAGCTGCTCCGCGTGACCAGCCGGAAGAGCCACTACGACGTCTATCTTCGCGGCACGCCGGGCTCGACGATCGCCGACATCCGTGTCGTGGACTGCGACTTCGCGAACGTCGCCAAGGGGAGCGTGGCCGACAACGTGACCGGGCTCTCCTGGCGCAACTCGCGGGTGAATGGAGTGCTCAAGTCGTGAGAGCCACTCGGTTCCTCGTGCTGGCCAGCGCCCTCTCGTCGCTCGCCACCTCCGCGGATACCCTCGGTGCGCAGCGGGCCCCGGCGAAGGTCGAGCCCTGGTCGGTGCGGATGGCGCGTTCGGTAGTGAAGCGCAGCCCGGTGGTGATGGAGCGATGGGACTACACGGCGGGACTCATGCTGCTGGCCATCGACCGCGTCGCCGACGCACGCCACGATGCCGCGCTCGAGCGCTATGTCCGCGAGAACATGGACCGCTTCGTGAAGTCGGACGGCAGCATCGCGACCTATCGGGTGGAGGAGTTCAACCTCGACCAGATCAACCAGGGACGCCTCCTCTTTGCGCTGGCCCGCAAGACCGGCGACGCGCGCTATATGAAGGCGGCCAATCTGCTCCATGCGCAGCTTGCGCACCAGCCGCGGACGAAGGAGGGAGGATTCTGGCACAAGCAGATCTATCCGAGCCAGATGTGGCTCGACGGTCTGTACATGGCGGAGCCCTTCTACGCCGAGTTCGCGGCGAAGCGGCGCGACCGCGCGATGCTTGACGACGTGGCGCGGCAGTTCCTGCTGGCCGCGCGGCAGACGCGCGATGCGCGCACCGGGCTGCTCTATCATGCCTGGGACGAGTCGCACAGCCAGGGCTGGGCCGATCCCGCGACCGGTCTGTCGAAGAACTTCTGGGGGCGCGCCGACGGCTGGTACCTCATGGCGCTCGTCGACGTGCTCGACCATCTCCCCGCCGATCACCCCGACCGCGGCGCGTTGATCCGCCTCCTGCAGCAGGGCGCCGAGGCGGTCGCGCGCGTGCAGGATCCGGTGTCGGGGCTCTGGTATCAGGTGCTCGACCAGCCGAGCCGCACGGGGAACTATCTCGAGGCGTCGGCGTCGAGCATGTTCGTCTACGCCTTCGCGAAGGGCGTGCGCCGCGGCTATCTCGACCCGCGCTACCGCGACATCGCCGAGCGGGGGTTCAACGGCCTCGTCACGCGGCTGGTCACGGTCGAGAGCGACGGAACGGTCTCGCTTCAGGGGATCTGCAGGGTCGCGGGGCTCGGCGGCACTCCCCCGCGCGACGGCTCGTTCGAGTACTACGTGCGGGAGCCTGTCGTCGCCAACGACTTCAAGGGGGTCGGTCCCTTCGTGATGGCGGCGCTGGAGCTGGGACGATGAGCATCGCCTTCGACCTGACCGGACGCGCCGCGCTGGTTACCGGTGCGAGCCGGGGGCTGGGGCGCGCGATCGCGCTCGGCCTCGCCGACGCTGGCGCGAGCGTCGTGTGTGCCAGCACCCACGAGGGAGGCGCCGCCGAGACGGCCGCGGGAATCCGTGCGCTCGGTGCCACCGCCTGGGAGGCGAGCGCCGATCTCGCCCGCCGCGAGGAGGCCGAGCGGCTCGCCGACGACGCAACGCGGCTGGCGGGGCGGATCGACATCCTCGTCAACAACGCCGGCACCATCCGTCGCAGCCCCGCGGTGGACTACGCGATGGACGACTGGGACGAGGTGCTGCGCACCAACCTCGACGCCACCTGGATCCTCTGCCAGCGGCTCGGGCGGGCGATGGTCGCGCGGAGCGACGGGAAGATCATCAACGTCGCCTCCCTGCTTTCCTTCAGCGGGGGGATCAGCGTGCCGGCGTACACGGCGAGCAAGCACGCCGTGGCCGGACTCACCAGGGCGCTCGCCAACGAATGGGCGGCAGCGAACGTCCAGGTGAACGCCATCGCCCCCGGCTACTTCCGTACCGACAATACGCAGCGCCTGCAGGACGACGCGAAGCGCTCGGCCGAGATCGGTGCGCGGATCCCCGCCGGCCGCTGGGGCGAGCCGGACGACATCGCCGGCGCGGCGGTGTTCCTCGCCTCGCGCGCCAGCCAGTACGTCAACGGTCACGTCCTCGTCGTGGACGGCGGCTGGATGGCGCGCTGACATGACCAATCGCACTCACCCGTAGAGACCATGCGCTACATGCCGCACCCGAGCCACGCCGCGCGGATGAGCACCGATGAGCTGCGCGCGCACTTCCTCGTGGAAGGGCTCTTCAGGCCAGGAGAGATTCGCCTGGAGATGATCGACCTCGACCGCGTGGCGGTGGGCGGGGTCGTGCCCACCGCGGCGCCGCTGCGCCTCGACGCGCCCGCCGCCTTCGCCGCGGCGTCCTTCACCGAGCGACGGGAGCTCGGGATCCTCAACATCGGCGCGACGGGAACCGTCACCGTCGGTGCTACGACGCACCGGCTCGAGCCGCGCGACCTGCTCTACGTCGGCCGGGGAAGCGACGCGATCGCGCTCGCGAGCGACCGGGCGGCGACACCGGCGCGCTTCTACCTGGTGAGCTATCCCGCGCACGCGGCGCACCCGACCGAACTGGCGAGGTCTTCCGACGCGAGCGCAACGGAGCTCGGCACGATGGAGCGCGCGAACCAGCGGCGACTCGTGAAGTACGTGCACGGCGACGGAGCGGCGAGCGCCCAGCTCGTGATGGGGGTAACGACGCTGCGCGAGGGAAGCGTGTGGAACACGATGCCCGCGCACACACATCAGCGGCGCACGGAGGTCTACCTCTACTTCGGTCTCGCGCCCGACAGCGTCGTCTTCCACATGATGGGAGAGCCCGGAGAGACCCGGCATCTCGTCGTGCGCGACGGCGACGTCGTCGTGTCGCCCGGCTGGTCGATTCATGCCGGCTGCGGCACGACCGCCTACTCCTTCTGCTGGGCGATGGGCGGCGAGAACCAGGACTTCGCCGACATGCAGGCCCTCGACCTGACAACTCTCCGGTGAGCAGGATGACACGACTTCCGCTGCACGGCCTCGCCCTGAGCGGGCTCGCGATCCTCCTTTCGGCGAGCGCGCCGCGGACCGCCGTCGCACAGGCCACACCGCCGCTGACGGTCACGGCGGAGAACACCCTCGGGTTCACGCGGACCGACGAGACGGTGGCGATCGCGTGGGGCACGGTGACCTCGCGACTCGCCGGCGCGTGCCCCGATCGCGTCCGCGTGCTCGACGGCGCTTCGCACCGAGAGGTCGTGTCGCAGGTCGTCGACAACGACGGCGACGGAACGCCGGACGAGCTCATCTTCCAGTCCACCTTCGCCCCCGGCGAGATCAGGACCTTCGCGGTTGAGGCAGTGTCGCCGGCGGCGCCGCCGGCGAAGGCGCGCGTCTTCGCGACGCACATCACCGACCGCGACGACATCGCCTGGGAGAGCGATCGCATCGCCTATCGCATGTATGGCGTCGGCCTCGCGAAGATCGACTCGCTCGGCGGCAATGGCGTGGACGTCTGGGTCAAGCGCACCCGCGATCCGATCGTCGCGAAGTGGTACGCCAAGGGACACGACCTCTATCACCGCGACACCGGCGAGGGTGCCGACTTCTTCGACGTCGGCCCCACCCTCGGCGCCGGCGGCACCGCGATCTGGCGCGACGAGACGATGTACCGCCCCGCGAACTTCAACGCGTGGCGCATCATCGCCAACGGGCCCGTACGCGCGGTGTTCGAGCTGAAGTACGCGCCGTGGAACGCCGGAGGGCGCACCTTCTCCGAGACGAAGCGCGTCTCGATCGACGCGGGACAGAACCTCAACCGCGCGACGAGCGTCTTCCACGCCGCGGACGGCGGCGACGTCCCGTACGTCGTCGGGCTGGTGAAGCGAAAGGGGATGATCGGCAGCGAGAGCAGGGCGCAGCCGTGGACGTGGATCACCGGGTGGGGCGCGGTGAACCCCAAGGACGGCGGTCATGGCGACCTCGGCACCGCCGTCGTGCTGGAGCGCTCCCGCCTCGTGGACTGGAAGGAGACCGAGACTCACTATCTCGCCGTCGCGCACGCGAGGTCCGGCGAGCCGGTGGTCAACTACGTGGGCGCGGGATGGACGGACAGCGGCGACTTCCGCGACGTGCGCGACTGGTGGAGCTACCTCGAGCAGCTCTCCTTGCGATTGGATACGCCGTTGAAGGTCTCGTTGTCGCCCACGGCCGGATGATGGGGAACGGGCGCGGTCGATCCGGCTAGGCGGCAGGAAGCTTGAACGCCATGTAGACGATGTGCTCCCCCGGCAGCAGGTGCATCTGGTGCCAGGTGCCGGCGGGGATGATGAACAGATCCCCCTCGTGGAGCGTCGCGCGCGTGCCGCCAGTCATCACCTTCGCGCGGAGCTCGCCCGGCGTCGTCTCGCGCGCGTCCGGCACCGCGCCCCCGTACTGCACCACCGCGCTTCCACGCTCGACGATGAAGAGGTCGGTCCAGGCGCCGTGCAGCTCGGGGGTGCCGGAGCTGTCGCGCTGGGTGAGCGCGTAGGTGAAGCCGTCGCGGCCGCCGAGCTGCGCCGTCTGCTTGCCGGCGGCGCGCAGGGAGTCGGAGAGGGCGCGCAGCCGTGGGACGTCGATGTGCACGACGCCGGCAGTGACCGCCGCGGGGACGTTCTGAGCGGCGACCGGAGCGCCCAGGAGGGGCAGCAGGATGAGCAAGCGACGCAGCATGATGTCGGTAAGGAAGAGGGGGTGTTCCGGCCGGGGCTGGTGAAACGTCTGAACCGGAGCTTTCGTATGGGACGGGAGCGTGCAGCCCCGATCCGCGCATCCGCCAACGAGAGAGCCACGAGCAATGATACTTCAGTCTCCGCCGCCAGCGCCCCCCACGCCCAATCAAGTACTGCAGCGGGAGCTCTCGCAGTTCGCAAGCGGCCCGACGGCAGTGTGGAAGGCGCAGGTGGCGCAGCGCAAGGAGCTCCGCAACCAGCTCGTGGCGCTGCAGGACGAGCGCCGCTCCATCACCAACTCGCTGGAGGACGTCCCGGTCAACAGCGCGAACCGGCTCGGCCTCGAGAAGCGCATGTCCGAGATCGACCAGCGCATCTCGGCGGTCGACAAGCAGATCGCGGCCGCGGACCAGGCGGTCGCCCAGGCCGCCGCGATCCCCGGTGCCGTCGTCGAGCCGCCCCCGTACGTGCCCTCCGGTCCTCCCGAAGGGGTCATCGCCATGGGCGTGGTGTTCATCCTCGCCGTCTTCCTCCCCCTCTCCATCGCCTTCGCCCGCCGGATCTGGCGCCGCGGCTCGGCTGCCGTCGCCGCGCTGCCGGGGGACCTGATGGAGCGGCTCACGCGCCTCGACCAGGCGGTGGACTCGATCGCGATCGAGGTGGAGCGCATCGGCGAGGGGCAGCGCTTCGTCACGCGCGTGCTCGGCGAGCAGGGCGGGGCGCGGGCGATCGCCGCTGCGGCGGCGCAGCCGGTACCCATTGCCCAGCGCGAGGCCCCCCCGCAGCCACTGCGGAGCAACGACACGGCGTTCTGAGCTCCTGACCTCTCAGTGCTGGCTGACGGCCACGCTCGCGTGGCCGTTGGCCTGTGCCCGGACGATCAACCCGTCTCGGGTGACGTACAGCCCGGTCACCGCCGTGGAGTCGACGGCGGCGGAGAGGGTCAGCACGTCGCCGACCGTCCGGTTGAGTCCCGCGAGCAGCAGGGTGCGACCCCGCCCGAGCGCCGAGTCGGCCGACACGTGCGACCTTTCGCGGAAGGTGCGCCGGAGCGCATCGGTGCGCAGCCACGCGTAGCTATTGACGATCCTGCTGTCGGTGTCGAGCTCGTAGTCGAGATCGGGGACGGAGACCTGGCGCGTGCCCGGCTCGTACCTTGGGGTCCCCACGAGGTCGAGCGTTCCCTTCGTATCGCCGGCGAATCCGACGGAAAGGGCGAGCCGCCCGCGCGACGCCGGCACGACGCGCACCGTGCGGATGGTCACCGAGCGTCCCCCCTCTGTGACGACGCGGCCCGCGAGCGCCCGCGTCACGGTCCGCGACAGCTCGCCGTAGTCCAGCACGCCATCCAGGGTGACGTGGAAGCCGTCGCTGACGTCGTCGTGGCCGAGTGGCGGGAGGGGACGCGTGGTGGGCACCGGTGCCTCGCGCGCCATCATGATCTTCGGCCGCGCATCGAGGCTCACCGGGACGATGAGCGTCTTGTCGTGACCCCCGACCTTGCCGATGACCAGCCGGTCCGGCTCCAGCATCAGCCAGACGCCGTCGGTGAGGGGGATGGGCTTCGCGAGCAGCGCCCACCATCCCTCGAAGCGGTCGTGGAGATCCACCCCCGCCACCTTGCGGTCGATCTTCGGAAGCTGCGACGCGAGCGCCCCGCGCGCCGCCTCGACGACGCGCTCGGTGACGTCGTGATGGAGGATGCTCACGTCGCAGTGATCGCGCTGCTCGCTCGAGGCCGGCGCGACGCTGACGACCCGGGCGCGCGACCTCAGGTGCCACTCGGCGCTGAGATCCAGGGGGGTCGCCAGCTCCACGACGATCCGCGGCCGCTCGGCTCCCCCGCCACACCCCGCCGACAGGGTCGGCCCGATCACCGGCTTGTAGAATCCGCGGGCCCGGTAGGCGATCGTGGCGCGCAGATGCAGCTCGCGTCCTTCGGCGAATGTCGTGAACTTTCCCCGCTGCGCCTCGAAGGCGTAGTGCTTGCGAGTGTCGGTGCCCACCGTGCGCACGCTGTCCATGGATCCGAAGGTCTTCGGGACCGCTTCCTCCACGACGCGGAGGATTGGAGAAAAGTCGTAGGCGAGCGGGACGCTGAAGCGGGAGATGGCGGGCGGAGGGGGAGGGGGCGCGGCGGCGACGTCGGTCACGTCCACGCGCACGCCGGGCGTCTCGCGCGTGCAGGCGGCGAGCAGCAGCACGGCAAGGAAGGGCGACGACCGCCCGGAGCGACGGCGTACGACATCGGTCTGCGGCAATACCACTCCTCTCGCGGGACTCGCCTACGCTATCGTACTGCAGGCGCGAGCGCGAGAGCAGGAAGCCATCGAACCAGGACTGTGATGAGCATCGATCCGCATGCGGGGCAGCCCGCCGACCCCACTCGGCTCGTGAACGTGCCGCGCCTGATGCGCGACTACTACACGCGGGTCCCCGACGCGCACCGTCCCGAGGAGCGGGTCTCGTTCGGGACCTCCGGGCATCGGGGCTCCTCGTTCGACGGCGCCTTCACCGAGTCGCACATTCACGCGATCACGCAGGCGATCTGCGAGTACCGGCGGTCGCAGTCGACCGACGGACCGCTCTACCTGGGCATCGACACGCACGCCCTCTCCGAGTCGGCCCTCGGGAGCGCGCTCGAAGTGCTGGCGGCGAACGGCGTCGAGGTCATGATCGACGCCCGCGACGGATACACGCCCACCCCGGCCGTGTCGCACGCGATCCTCGTGCACAACCGCGGCCGCGTGCATGGGCTCGCCGACGGGATCGTCGTAACGCCCTCGCACAACCCGCCGGAGGACGGCGGCTTCAAGTACAACGGCACGAACGGCGGCCCGGCGGACACCGCGGCGACGCGCTGGATCCAGGACCGAGCCAACGCCCTGCTCGGCGCGGGCAACGCGGGAGTGCAACGCATTCCCCTCGCGCGCGCGCGCGCCGCGGCGACGACGCATCACCACGACTACGCCGGCGCCTACGTCGCCGACCTGGAACAGGTGATCGACTTCGATGCCGTCCGCGGCGCGTCGTTGCGACTCGGGGTGGATCCGCTCGGCGGTGCCGGAGTCGCATACTGGCCGCTGATTGCCGAGCGATACCGGATCCCGCTCACGGTGGTCAGCGAGGTCGTGGACCCGACCTTCGGCTTCATGACGCTCGACTGGGATGGCCGCATCCGGATGGACTGCTCGTCGCCCTACGCGATGCGCCGTCTCATCGGGCTCGCCGGAGACTTCGACGTCGCGTGGGCGAGCGACCCCGATCACGATCGCCACGGCATCGTCACGCGCGCGGGGGGGCTGCTCCCGCCCAACCACTACCTCGCGGTCGCGATCGAGTATCTCGCGACGCACCGTCCCGGCTGGCCGGCGGGAGTGGCGATCGGCAAGACCGTCGTCAGCAGCAGCATGATCGACCGCGTGGTGAAGCGGCTCGGCCGTCCGCTCGTCGAAGTGCCCGTCGGGTTCAAGTGGTTCGTCGACGGGCTGTCGGCTGGTACGCTGGCATTCGGTGGAGAGGAGAGCGCCGGAGCGAGCTTCGTGCGGCGCGACGGCCGCGTGTGGACGACCGACAAGGACGGATTGATCATGGGACTGCTCGCCGCAGAGATCACCGCGGTGACCGGGCGCGATCCGAGCGAGCTGTATGCGCGTCTTGCCGGCGAGCTGGGCGATCCCTCCTACGCCCGTATCGACGCCCCCGCCACACCGGCGCAGAAGGGGGCACTGGCGCGACTGACACCAGGCGACGTTCTCTCCACGGAGCTCGGTGGCGAGCCGATCCTCGCGCGACTGACCTCCGCGCCGGGAAATGGCGCGCCCATCGGCGGGCTCAAGGTCGTGGCGGAGAACGGCTGGTTCGCGGCGCGTCCGTCGGGGACGGAGGAGGTGTACAAGCTGTATGCCGAGAGCTTCAAGGGACCCGACCATCTCGCGCGGATCCAGGCCGAGGCGCAGGCGACCATCAGCGAGACCTTCGAGCGGGCGGGGGTGTAGGGCTCAGGGTACGGCGCGCCCGCGCCGCCCCGCTCGTCTCCACAGCTTCGTCGCAGCCCAGCGGCTCTCCTGCCGCGCCGCGCGCCAGAGTGCCCGGACGACGAGCAGCAGCGGGTTTCCCGCGCTGAATGCGGCGGCGATCGCCCACAGTGCGCGGGGGGGAAAGCGCTTCGCGTCGGCGAGCGCGACGATCTCTTCCCACTCCTCCGGCTCGAACTTGGCCTTGAAGCTGTCGAGCCCCTCGAAGTTGTAGAACCGTCGGCCCCATCCGCGTACCAGGGGGAGCGCGAGGCGCAGCCACGCGGGCATCAGCCCCCGGTCGAAGCGCGAGTGCCGCGACAGCGGGGCGAGCCCGAGGGTGAGATACTCGGCACCGCCGGCCGCGAGGGTGCGCATCGCGGCGTCGAGCAGCAGCTCGGCGGTGCCGTTGGGTGCGCGCCGGCCGCGGATGATCTGCTCCACGAGCCAGCCCCGGCGGGCGGGGACGGGCGACGCGATCAGGAAGCCCGCCGGCTCGGCGTCACCTCCGCACTCGGCCACGTAGATGCGCCGGCCGTCCAGATCGCCGAGCGTCATCGGCTCGACGAGGAAGTGCAGCGGGGGAAGGCCGCGCGTCTCGAGCCATTGGGCGAGACAGCGCCGCAGCGCGGCGCTCCCCGACGCCTCGGCGGCGCTCCATTCGCGGACCCGCACGCCCTTGTTGCGCGCGCGGTTGAGCTGCGCACGCAGCGATGCGCGCCGCGCGAGGATCGCCGGCCAGCCCGCCGGATGCCAGCTCGGCTGCGCGCCGAGGCTGGCCGCGCTCCACGCGCCGGTGCCGAGCAGGAGCTGCTGCAAACGGTCCCCCGCGCCGAAGTAGCAGACGCGCGTCTCAGACGCGCGCGCCCACATGCCGAACTCGCGCACCACGTCGGCGAGCCGTTCCGGCGCGCACACCGGCGCGCCGGCGACGACGTGCGTGCGCGCGCGCGTCACGTAACCCACGAGCGCGTCACCCGCCGCGGGGTACCAGTGGCGAATGCCCGGGTTGAGCAGCTGGTACGCCGTGGCGTTCCAGCCGTGCTGGTGGATGAGCGCGCGTGCGCGTGCCGCGTCGGTGGTCATTGGTGGCCGGGCCTGCCCCGTTGCAAGAATTCCACCCGGCTCGCGGCCTTGCCACCCGTCGCGCCACGATGGATTCTTGAAGTGTGACCCAGAATCTCCCCGCGCTCGATGCGCTCGAGACCCCCGCGCCGGTCGTCGACCTCGACCGGCTCGACCGGAACCTGCATCGCGCCGCGACCTATGCGAGCGCGCACGGCCTCGCGCTCCGGCCGCACGTGAAGACGCACAAGTCGCCGCGCGTCGCGCTCGAGCAGATCCGCCTCGGCGCGCGCGGGCTCACCTGCGCCACGCCATTCGAGGCGGAGGTGATGGCCGAGGTGTGCGACGACCTCCTGCTCGCGTATCCCGCGGTGGGCGCGGCCAGGGCGCGCCGCGTCGCCGGCCTTCCCGCCGACGTTCGCGTCACGGTGGCGCTCGACTCGGAGCGCGCCGTGGACGACCTCGCCGCCGCCGCGCGCGATGCCGGCCGCGAGATCGCCGTGTACGTCGAGCTCGACCTCGGCATGCATCGAGTGGGACTGCCGGCGCTGCGCGACGCGATCGCCCTCGCGTCGCACGCGGCTCGCCAGCCCGCGCTGCGCTTCCGCGGCATCGCCTTCTATCCCGGACACGTGCGCGAGCCGGTCGGCGAGCAGGACGCGAAGCTCCAGTCGCTCGGCGAAGCGCTCGATGACGCCCTCGCCGCGTTCCGGGCCGCTGGGATCGTCCCCGAGGTCGTGAGCGGCGGCTCCACCCCGACGCTCTGGCGCACCCACGAGCTTCCCGGAGTCACCGAGTTCCGCCCGGGCACCTACGTCTACAACGACCGCACCACCGCGGCGATCGGCGCGTGCGCGTGGGACGACTGCGCCCTCACCGTGCTCGCGACCGTCGTGTCCACCGCCGTGCCGGGCCAGGCGGTGATCGACGCCGGCACCAAGGCGCTGGGGCGGGAGCCGGTGCGCGGTGCCGAGGGGGAGGGGTTCGGACAGCTGCTCGGCCGGCCGGAGATCGTCGTGTCGCGCATGTCCGAGGAGCACGGCATCCTCGATCTCTCCGACTCCGGCTGGAGGCCGCGCGTGGGCGACCGCGTGCGCGTCGTCCCCAACCATGTGTGCATCGTGGTGCACCTGAACGACATGGTGTACGGCGTGCGCGGCGACGCGGTGGAGACCAGTTGGCCGGTCGCGGCGCGGGGCCGGGGACAGCAACCCGTCTGAACGGGCCGGCGCGCTAGTCGCTGTCGGCGTCCCGGTCGGGAAACCACTTCGCACGCTTCGGGCGCGCCCACTCCGCGATGTGCGTGTCGAGGGCACGCATCGCGAACGGCTTGGCGAGCAGCGGGCGGTCGATGCTGCGGCGGAGCTGCGCCGCTCCGGCCTGCGGGTTGGCGTGTCCGGTCACGAAGACGACCCGCGGCGCAAGATCGGGGATGTGCTCGTTGATCCAGTCGATGAGCTCGAAGCCGCTCTCACCGCCGGCCAGCCAGATGTCGAGGAATATCCCGTCGAGCGGGTGTGCGAGCGCCACGGCCTGCGCCTCGGCCAGCGTGGCTGCCGTGTACGCGACGTGGCCGCTCTGCTCCAGGTACAGCTTGACCGCGCGGCGGACGATCGGCTCGTCGTCGACGAAGAGAACACTTGCCATGCGAGGTAAGCAAATGGCCGAGCTCCCGTGGGGCAAGGCAAGCGGGCCCGGCCGCCTTTCGAGGGCTCATCCCCTGCTCATGGGACCACCCGAAACCGCCCTGCCCGCCTTCTCTCACGCCCGGTGCCCCCGATGCGCTTCGTCGTCGCCACGCTGCACGTCTCGGGACTCGGCTGCGCCCTCCGGCTGCAGCAGGAACGGCACGAGGTGGTGCTTGCTCCGGCCGGCACCGCCGACCGGCGGCTGGAGGACCGCTACGCTCTCGTGGGGAACGGTCTCGTCGCGAAACGCCCGCTTGCCGAGTTGATGAGCGACCGTGCGTCGTGGCGCGATGCGTACTGGATCTGGGACGAAAACCATTCGGTGAAGGAGAACGAGCTGCTGCGCGCCGAGGGCCACCGCGTCTTCTCGGGTGGGAGCTAGGCGGACACGATGGAGCATGACCGCGACGCCTGCCTCCGGCTCGTCGGCGAGCACGGGCTGCAGCCGCCACCCTCGGCGCGCTGCACCGATGCGGACCAAGGACGGGATCGAGACGAACGTGGAGGTGTGGTTCGTCGACGGCGAGCCGCGCTTCGCCTTCATGGCGCCCGAGGCGAAGCGGAAGCTCACCGGCGACCTCGGCGATTTCGTGGGATGCGCCTTCGACTTCACCTTCGTGGTCCCCTTCGAGAGCCGCATCGTGCGGGAGAGCGTCGGGCGGCTCTTCCCCGTCTATCGGGCAATGCGCTACACCGGATTCGGCGACGCGAACTTCATCGTGGGACGCGACGGGATCTGGTTCTTCGAGAAGTGCGAGCGCTTCGGCTACAACGCGCACCCGAACCTGCTCTGGAACCTGAATCGCGCGTCGCTCGGCGAGACGCTCGCGGCGCTCGTCGACCGCACCTTCGTTCCTGACTTCTCTCCCGGCTTCGGCGCGTCGGTGACGATGTACATGGACCATCCTGCGTCGGGCAAGGCGGTGCAGTATCCCGAGTCGGTGGCGCGGTCGCTCTACCGCATCGACGTCTACCGGGAGGGGGGCCGGCTGCTGACCGCCGGCTACTACGGCGAGGCGCTGCTGCTCGCGTGCGCGTTCGGCTACACGATTCCCACGGCGTGGGACGCCGCCCTCGCCATTGCGGCACAGGTGAAGTTTCCCGGCCGGTCGTACCGCCTCGACGGTGCGGGGACCGACTATCCGGCCTCGCCGCTGCGGCGCTACGAGGCGCTGACGGCGATGGCGTATCTCTGAGGGCCCCCTCCCCTTGGAGAACAGCGCGTGCATGGCGACATTTCCGGTGAGGCCGAATCTCGCAGCACCCCCGGCCGCCGTCGCCTACCCGTCAGCACCCATGCCGAAGACCCGCACCCAATCGCCCGCGTCCGGAGAGGCGCCCGCGAGAGATCCGTTGGTCGTTGCCCGCTCCCGCGCCGATGCGCTGTATCGCTGCGCCGTGGAATCCTGCCGTCAGCACGACCGGTCGGCAAAGCGGAACAATCCCGACGATGACGAGGAGCCGGAGCTCGAGCACGCCCACCTCGACGCGATGTGCAAGATGTGCGATTCCTCGCTCGGCGAGCTCGCGCAGGAGTACAAGGATGCCGCGGGCCTCGTACCCGCGGGGACCGACGAGCCGTGGTGGCACAAGGCGAATCAGCTCTGGCACGCCAGCCGCGAGTGCGCGAATCGCCACGCCGGCTGCGAGCTGATGGCCAAGCGCATCACCGCCCGGCACAACGCCGAGCAGCTCGGCAGCGTCCAGATGGAATACGAGCTCGCCGCGTCGTCGCTCCTTGCCCTGCGCCACGCGGCCGACGCGTACCGCAAGACGCGCCCCGACCTGGCCTGATCCGCGCGCGCGCATGCGCTCCTTCACCGATGACGCCGGCGCCCGCTGGCAGGTGATGATCGGCAAGGAGTCGTGGGGCACGCTGGTGCTCCTCTTCTCGCCCGACTCGGGCGGTGATGCGCGCACGAGCATCCTGCACGCCGAGACGATGCTCCTCGCCAGCGCCGAGCTGGATGCCCTTTCCGATGATTCGCTCCGCGCACGCCTGCGCGACAGCCGCCCCTGGTCCTGAGCTCACACTTCACGCGTCACATGGCCACCACCAAGCAGCACGGTTCGAAGTCCCGGAAGTCCGTCGTCGGCAAGGGGCGCACGTCGCCCCGCACGCCGGCCACGAAGGCGCCCAAGATCGCGAAGCGCGGCGTGCTCGCGCGCTACCCGTGGAAGGAGGAGCCGAACCCGTACCTCGAGCTCCGCACCTCCGACATCCAGGGCACCGGCGCCTTCGCGATCCGCAACATCAGGAAGGGGGCGCGCATCATCGAGTACCTCGGCCAGCGCATCTCCTGGCGCACCGCCGACAAGCGGTACGACGACGACAAGATGGGCCGCCATCACACCTTCCTGTTCACCGTGGACGACAAGATCGTGATCGACGGGGCGGTGCAGGGGAACGCCGCGCGCTTCCTCAACCACTCGTGCGACGGCAACTGCGAGGCGGTGACGGATCGCAAGCGCATCTTCATCGAGGCGCGGCGCAACATCAAGGCGGGTGAGGAGCTGCTCTACGACTACCAGTACGAGCGCACCGACGAGCACACGGAGGAGGACGAGAAGTTCTACGCCTGCCGGTGCGGATCGGCGAAGTGCCGCGGCAGCATCCTCGCCCCGAAGAAGTCGTAGCGCCGGCGCCACGATGCCCCCTGCCGCCGCGCTGCACGCTCTGGCGAGCGAGCTGGTGGACTACGCTGGCCTCTTTCCGCCCGCGGCGCTCTCCATGCCCGACGCGGTCGGCGCGTACGCATCATATCTGGAATCGGCCGAGGCCTGGATGCTCGGCCGATTCGTCGTTCCCGCCGCGCGTCTGCACGAGCTCGAAGCGATGGCGCTTCCCCTCACGACGGCGGGCGGTCCCCCGTGGCGCCTGAGCGTGCTGCTCGGCGAGGACCTCGTGCGCGACATGGCGGTCGTCGTCTCCTTCGGCGCGCGCCATCGGGGCCGGCTCGCAGTCGATGCGGTCGAGCTCCCCGCGACGACGCCGGAGACGATCGAGCGGATCGCGCGCCTTCTGCCGCGCGGCATGGCGGGGTACGTCGAGCTGCGCGCCGATCCCGATCCGCGCCCGATGATCGAGGCGTTGCAGCGCCACGGGCTGCGTGCCAAGCTGCGTACCGGCGGGGTCGTTCCCGGCGCCTTCCCCGCCACGGAGCACGTGGCGCGCTTCATCGCGCGGTGCGCCGGGACGGGGGTGCCGTTCAAGGCGACGGCCGGGCTGCACCACCCGCTGCGCGCCGAGCACTCGCTGACGTACGAGCCGGACGCACCCCGCGCAACGATGTTCGGCTTCCTCAACGTCTTCCTCGCCTCGGCGCTCGCCCGCGGCGGTGCGAACGAAGCGACGATCGCGCGACTGCTCGAGGAGCGCGACGCCGAGGCGCTGCGCTTCACCGACGACGCCGTGCAGTGGCGCGAGCACGTCATCCCGCTCGCCGACCTCCGCGCGGCCCGCGGCGCGTCGGGAATCTCCTTCGGATCGTGCTCCTTCCGGGAGCCCGTCAACGACCTCCACCAGCTCGGGCTTCTCTGACGATGCATCACGACGACACCCTCGATCCCTCGCTCGCGTCGTGGGTCGACTCGGCCCAGGACCCCGCGACGGACTTCCCGATCCAGAACCTGCCGTTCGGCATCTTCACCACGGAGAATGGCGCGCCGCGTCCCGGCGTGGCGATCGGCGATCAGATCCTCGACCTCGCCGCCGCGCTGAAGGCGGGACTCCTCGTCAACGAGGACGCGCGCATCGTCGACGCGTGCGCGCAGGAGGGAACGCTCAACCCCCTCCTCGCCGGGGGACGTGGCGCGATCACGCGGCTCCGCCTCACCGCGAGCCGGCTCCTCCGCGCCGGGAGCGCGGAGGGCGATCTGGCGCAGGCGCACGCCGGCGGGATCCTGACGCCGATGCATGACGCGCAGCTGCTCGTCCCGGCGCGCGTCGGCGACTATACGGACTTCTACGCGTCGATCCACCACGCGTCGAACGTCGGGAGCATGTTCCGTCCTGACAACGCGCTGCTCCCCAACTACAAGTGGGTCCCGATCGGCTACCACGGCCGAGCCTCCTCGATCGTGCCGAGCGGCGCCGACGTGCGGCGTCCGCGCGGACAGACGCGTGATGGCACCGATGGGGCGCCGGTCTTCGGCCCGAGCCGCCGGCTCGACTACGAGCTCGAGGTCGGCACCTTCATCGCCACCGGCAACGCCCTCGGCTCCGAGATCCCGATCACCGAGGCGGAGGACCACGTCGCCGGCCTCTGCCTCGTGAACGACTGGTCGGCGCGCGACATCCAGACGTGGGAGTACCAGCCGCTCGGTCCCTTCCTCGCGAAGAGCTTCGCGACGACGGTCTCTCCCTGGCTCGTCACGCTCGACGCGCTCGTTCCCTTCCGCGCGCCCGCCTTCGCGCGCGCCGAGGGGGATCCGTCGCCGCTCCCCTATCTCCACGATGACACGAACGAGCGGCGCGGCGGATTCGACGTCACGCTCGAGGTGTCGCTCCTCACCGCGAAGATGCGCCACGACGGCCTCCCGCCGCAGCGCATCAGCATCGGCAGCTTCACCGACATGTACTGGACCGTCGCGCAGCTCGTCACGCATCACGCCAGCAATGGCTGCAACCTGCGGCCGGGCGATCTCCTCGCGAGCGGCACCGTCAGCGGACAGGACAAGGCGTCGCGTGGCTGCCTGCTCGAGCGGACCTGGCGCGGCAGCGAGCCTCTCGAGCTCCCGTCCGGTGAGACGCGCCGCTTCCTCGAGGATGGCGACGAGGTGATCATGCGCGGCTGGTGCGAGCGCGAGGGGGCGCGGCGCATCGGCTTCGGCGAGTGCCGCGGCATGGTCGTGGCAGCTTGACGGCGCGCCCCCGCCCGCTCGCGGTGATCCTGCTCCTCGCCGCCGCATGCGGCGGGGGACACTTCGAGGTGCCGGCGCCGCAGGTCGACATGCGCGGTGCGACAGCACTGCCTCCGCCGGAAGCGGCGGTGATCGCCCTGCCGATCAGCATCTCGCTGGGGAAGGTGCGCGCCGCGCTCTCACAGCGCTTTCCCGTGAGCGACTCGCTGACGCAGGCGCAGTGCGTCGCGCTCGGCGGCGCCGTCTGCCATCAGTACGTCTATCGCCGCGACTCGATCGAGCTGCGGATGAACGGCGACCGCGTCGATCTGGCCACCCGGCTGCGCTACCGCGGGCGCGTCGCCCTTCCACGCGTCGGCGGGCTGGCGAGCTGCGGGTACGCGCCCGAGCCGATGAAGCGCGCCGAGCTCCGCGCCGGCACCGCGCTGTACTGGCGGACCGACTGGCGGCTCGCGTCGCGCGGAACCGCGCTCGCCGCCACCCTCCCCGACCCCTGCGAGGTGACGCTGCTCAAGGTCGACGCCACGCCGCTGATGCAGCGCGTCGTCGACGGCCAGCTCGAGGCAATGCGGGCGCAGCTCGACAGCGCACTGCCCGCCCTCGCCGACCTGCGGCCTTCCGCCGACTCGCTATGGCGCGCGCTGCAGACCCCCGTCGCGCTCGACTCGGCGAGCACCGTCTGGCTGCTCATGCAGCCCGACGGCATCGCGCTCGGCCGGCCCCTCGGACGCGGCGACGCACTCACCACGGCGCTCGTCATCACCGCGCATCCGCGGGCGCAGGTCGGGCCGCGCCCCCTCGCCGCGCGACGGCCCCTTCCGACGCTCTCGCTCGCGCAGCAGACGAGCGGGATCCACGTGCCGCTCGACATCGAGCTGCCCTTCGCGGAGCTGAGTGCACGCGTGACGGAGTCGATGAAGGGGGAGATCGCCGGCAAGGATCTCACCGTGGACGACGTCAGCATCTGGGGGTCCGGCGACACCGCGGTCGTCAAGGTCGGCGTGCGCGGCACCGTGCGCGGCGATCTCTACATGCTGGGTCGCGTGGGCTACGAGCCGTCGACGCGTCGCCTGCTCGTGACCGACCTGCGCTACACCCTCGCGAGCGACAACGCGATGAGCCGCATCAAGGCGACGCTGGGGTCGTACCGCATCAAGCGGGCGCTCGACGAGGCGACGGGACATGGCCGGCTCGACGTCGGCATGCAGCTCGACTCGTTGCGACATCAGCTCACCGCGCAGCTCAATCGTCCTCTGGCTCCCGGCGTCTCCGTGTCGGGGAGCGTCGACGACATCCGGATCGCCGGCTTCGTCACCACGCCGACGGCGTTCGTGGTGCGCGTGGTACTGGACGGGCGGGCGGGGCTCGCCGTGAGGTAGAGGGTCGAGGTGGCGTGCGGAGGTCGCGAGCGAAGTCGTCAGCGTCTCCGCGAAAGCGAAGCGCTCACCGCACACCCCAAACCTCTCACTTCTCACTTCCACCGGTTCGCCGCTCCACCTCGGGCACCACTCCAGGCGGGAAAGCAACGGGCTGCTTCGTCCACGGCTTCACGATGAGCTGGTCGCCGATCCGGATCCGGTCGCCCGTGATGTGATTCCAGCTGCGGAGCGAGTCGGGGGTGACCTGGAACATCTTCGCCACCGACGCCAGCGCATCGCCGCGGCGGACGGTGTGGTACCAGACGCGGCGCCCCTCGTACACGCCGGCGAACTTCACGCGCGCCGCGGCGCGGCGGGCCTCGCGACGCTGCCAGCCCACGGCGCGTAGCGCCGCGTACTTCTTCGCGAGCCCCGCCTCCAGCTTGTCGGCGTCGTCCTGCGCGTTCGTCCCCAGTCCCACCACGAGCTTCTGCTCTCTGGGTGCGGCCACCGAAAGCGCGCGGGACAGGAGGAAGTAGGTGCGGGTGGGGGCCACGGACACCGAGGTGTCCACGGGCCACTCGCGCTCGTCGAAGGTGGGGGGGGCGTCGGCCGGGCTCAACGGGTCGCGCGGCTGGAGCCCCAGATAGATCAGGCGCCCCCCGACCGGCTTCTGCGCGTCGCCCGGCGCGTCGGTCAGCACGAGCAGCCCGCGCGTCGTCCGGAAGTAGTCGATCGCCGGCCGCTGCGACACGTCGACCATCGCCAGTACCCGCTCGTTCGGCTTGAGGAGGGTCAACCGCAGCTCGCGCTCGGCGTAGACCCGCGCATCGCGAGGGTCGGAGCGCACGGAGTGATAGCCGATCTGCAGCATCGTCACCACGATGGCGAGGCCGACGAGCCAGCCGATGTACTTCACCCAGACGGGATAGGGGCTGCGCCGCCGACGGCGCCGGTTGCGACGCGGCAGCGCCTCCCAATTGGGCAGGTCGGCGGGGTCGCCAGTCCAGACGCCTTCGGCGGGGATCGGAGTCGGTGCGTCGGTCACGTGCAGGCTGGAAGGATCACGGTTGCCAATCTACAGGGGAAGAACGATGCCGCCGGGATTTCGCCATCTCGCCGCCACACGCAACGAATGTTGCGGATGAGCTTGTCTCGCGTCCAATTCACAGTTACCGTCCTTGGGTACGTCAGGGCCGCGTCCTCCCGGACACCGCCCGCCTCGGCCATTTGTCCCTGCCCGACCGGAGGCCCGTATCAAGTTCCGCCCGATCGTCCGCCAGATCGCCGTCGCCGTCGTCGCGGCCTGCACCGTGGTGTTCACCGCCACGCAGGTACAGCCCGTCTTTCTCGGCCAGGCGCCCGTCGCGGCCCGCGTCCTCTCCGCGGCGTACCTCGACTCCGCCACCGTGCGCGCCCCCTGGCTCAGCCTCCCCGAAGCGCTGGCCCTGCGGCACCCACAGTTCCAGCGCGACGTCGAGGCTTTCGCCTCCGACCTGCGGCAGACCGGCAAGATCGACGACGAGCGCGCCGACTCCATCGCCCGCGTCGCGGTGCGGGAAGCATACCACCGCCGCATACCCCCCGCGCTCGTCCTCGGCGTGATGCTCACCGAGAACGATGCCTTCAAGTCGCACGCGCGCTCCAACGTCGGCGCGCTCGGGCTGATGCAGATCATGCCGCGTCTCTGGACCAAGAACCTCGGTCCCATCCTCGGCCGGAATCTCAAGGACGACGAGACCAACCTCCGGTACGGCGTCTACATCCTTCGTCACTTCGCCCGCAAGACGTCGGACACCCTGGATGCCAAGGACGTCACCCGCCTGGCGCTCCTCAGCTACAACGGCTGCGTCCGCGGCTCGAACACCCCCGACTGCCGCGCCTACCCGCAGAAGGTGCAGCAGCACGTGGAGCAGGACGCGCAGGCCACCTGCGGCGGTCTCGCCTACCACGACTGCGTCGCGCTCCCCCTCTGGGCCGCGCTGCGCGACACCACTCCGCCGGGAATCCCCGTCTCCCCGGTGGCGAGCGCTGTTCCGGCGGCGACCATCGACCGCTCGGTGGCGGTCCACGGTGCCGGCGCTCCCGCCACGCAGATCGGCAGCCTGCTCCGCAAGGCGACGGACCGGTAGCCCGGCGAACGGCACTGCCGGAGGAGGAAGGCGCGGATATCTTGAGCGCGCCCCGCGCCCCGCGCCCCGCGCCCCGCGCCCCGCGCCCCGCGCCCCGCGCCCCGCGCCCCGCGCGCCTCCCGATCCCGCTCCCGCTCCCGCTCC
>JBBQJC010000017.1:0-58329 GCA_038325515.1 Gemmatimonadales bacterium
CCCCGCCGCCCCGCCCGCCGGCCCCGCCGGTGTTACGGCTTGGGGGGCGGGGGGGCCGGCAGGGTGGGCGCGTCGGACGGCCGGGTGGGCGCGTCGGACGGCAGGGTGCGCGGTGCGGACCGCAGGGTGGGCGGTGCGGACGGCAGGGTGGGCGGTGCGGGCGGCTTGGTGCGCGGTGCGGGCGACGGCGTGCGCGAGTGCGGAGTCCGGATGCGCACTGCGGAAGTTCGAGCTCGTGCCCCGCATCGCATCCCGTACCCCGCCCGTGCCCCCCCCGTGCCCCGCCCGTACCCCATACCCGTGCCCCGTACCGAGCGTTCGACGGCAGGGCTCAGTCGGTCATCTCGGGGTTTATCGGCGGCGCGGGCGGCGCCGGCGGGACGGGCGGCGACAGCCGCCGGCATCGCCGCACCAGCCTGACGATGCAATAGATCACGATGAAGGGCAGGGCGAGCTTGAACAGGATGAGCCCCAGCGACAGCATCAGCCCGAGCAGCAACAGCAACGCCCCGCCGATCCCGACCACCAGCAGCAGCGGCAAGCCGATGGCCGCCAGCAACAGGATCACCGGGGCGCCGAGGACGCCGAGGACCAGCAGGATCGGCAGCCCGATGAACTTGAGGATCGCCGCGATCGGGACGAGCGCGAGGAGCAGGACGCCGAACAGTCCTCCCACGGAACGGCCCACCACGAACCTGATTGCGAGACCCCTGAGCAGCAGCCACATGTGCCGAACTCCGGCAAGGAGGGAGGTACGCGGCGGCCAAGCGCCGCCGACGCCGGCGATCGTCCCGGCCCCGTTCACTACGGCATCCCTCCCGGCCGGTTTCGTGCGAGGGGGACCGCGTCCATCTCCCCCGTCATACCGTCCAGCTCCATCGCCATGTCAGTGATCGTGCGCACCGTCGGCCTGCTCGTCCTCTCGAACGTCTTCATGACCTTCGCCTGGTACGCGCACCTGAGGAACCTCAGCGACCGCCCCTGGTACATCGCCGCCTTCATCAGCTGGGGGATCGCGCTCCTCGAGTACATGCTGCAGGTGCCGGCAAACCGGATCGGCTACACCGCGCTCTCGCTAGGACAGCTCAAGATCATTCAGGAGGCCATCACCCTTGCCGTGTTCGTCCCGTTTGCCTTCTTCTACATGAAGCAGCCCCTTCGGCTGGACTTTGTGTGGGCCGGGCTCTGCATCTGCGGTGCGGTGTACTTCATGTTCCGCGGGCACCCCGCGGTCTGACGACGCGGCGGGGGGGGCGTCGCCGAGCAGGGGGAAGGGGCGAGGAGGACGGGCCTGCGTTCGGTCGAGGATCCGCGACACGCCGGGGCTCACCGCGCCCAGCGCCGCCTGGTAGTCCTGAATCAGGGCGGATCGCGCCGCCGCCTGCGGCGTGAGACGCTGCCGGCGGAGCCGGACGTAGTTCAGCCGGAGGAGCCAGACGGCGTGGGCCCGGTCGTCGAGGCTCAGCGGCTCGAACATGGTCCAGCCCGACGTCGGCGCGAACTCCACCGGCTCCGCGAGCCGTTCCTCGACGACGTGCGACTTGAGCGCCTTCGTGAGGGCGAGGTGCACCGAGCAGTCCCGGTGCACATGGCCGATCTGGCGGCCGTAGAGGCGGAACTCCACGCCATCCGTCTCTCCGGGGGTCGTCGCGCTCGGAAGGGGGCGTGTCTCCACCCCCGGCCACCGCCGTACCTCGTCGATCACGCTCGTCGCGAACGACTCCCGCTCGTTCCCCGTCATCATTGTGAACCTCCGGTCGTATTCGCCCGGGCCCGCTCCGGACCCGGATCCTCGACGCCTCCCCATCATGAGGCATACTCCATACCTTGCGGCGCTGCTCCCTCCCTCACTGACGCGAAGCCATGATGCACGTTCCCCTCCGATCGCTGCTCTTCGCCCTGGCCGGCGCCGCCAATGCCGCCGGCGCCCAGTGGGCCCCCCAGGCCAGTGGCACCGATGCCGAGCTGCGCGGCCTGAGCGTGCTGTCGCCGCGGGTGGCGTGGGCAAGCGGGACGCATGGCACCGTGCTCCACACCACCGACGGCGGGCGGCATTGGGTCCGCGACAGCATCCCCGGCACCTCGGCGCTCGACTTCCGGGCGATCGAGGGGACGTCGGCGCACGTGGCGCACGTGATGAGCATCGGGGACTCGTCGCGCATCTACCGCACGACGGACGGGGGCGCCCACTGGTCGCTCCGGTTCACCAGCACGCGGAAGGGCTCGTTCTTCGACTGCCTCCGCTTCTGGGACGCGCGCCACGGGATCGCGATGAGCGACCCGGTGGAGGGGAAGTTCCTGCTCGTGACGACGAGCGATGGGGGTGAGAGCTGGCGGGAGGTCCCGACCGGGCGGCTGCCCGAGGCGCTGCCGGGGGAGGGGGGCTTCGCGGCGAGCGGAAGCTGCATCGCGGTGAGCGGCGCGTCGGACGTCTGGTTCGTGACCGGGGGGGCGGCCACGGCGCGCGTCTTCCACTCGCGCGACCGCGGGGAAAGCTGGAGCGTGTCGGAGCTGCCGCTGCGCGCGGGGATCGCGTCGGCGGGGGCCTTCTCCGTGGCGTTCCGCGACCGTCGCCATGGCGTCGTGGCCGGTGGCGACTACCAGCAGCCCACGCTCGCGGGACGCAACCTCGCGCTCACGAGCGACGGCGGCGTCACCTGGACGCTCGCCGACAGCGCGACCTCACCGGGGGGCTACCGGTCCGCGGTCAGCTTCGTGCCCTCGCGCGCGTGGACGGCGCTGGTCGCTGTCGGGTCGAGCGGCACCGACGTCTCGCGCGACGGTGGCCGGAGCTGGATGAAGGTGGACAGCGTCGGCTACAACAGCGTGCAGGTCGCGCGCGGCGGCGGGTTCGCGGTGGGGCCGAAGGGGCGCGTCGCGGCCTGGGCGGAGGCGAAGCGGAGTCCTCGCGCACCGTGAACCGCTGACGCCGATCGCGTCTTCGTCAGGCATGCATCTTCTCGCGATCTCGGGCAGCCTTCGCGCCGGCGCAACGAACACCGCGCTGCTCCTGGCGGCGGCGCTGCTGGCATCCGAGGGCACGAGTGTCGAGCTGTATGACGGCGTGGCGCGCCTGCCGCACTTCAATCCCGACCTCGAGCGTGACGCCCGCACGCTCCCCGACGAGCCGGCCAGGCTGCGCGCCCTCGTCGGCCGCGCGGATGGCCTGCTGCTCTCCACTCCGGAGTACGCGCACGGACTTCCCGGTGCGTTCAAGAACGCGCTCGACTGGCTCGTCGGCGGAGTGGAGCTCCCGGGCAAGCCCGTCGCGATCCTCAGCCCCAGCGCGCATTCGGTGCATGCGCCAGCGCAGCTCCGCGAGATCCTGACGACGATGTCGGCGTGCATCGTCGAACCGGCCTCGCCGACCGTGACGCTGCCGCGCCGGACGATGACCGCCGCCGAGCTCGCCGCCGATCCGGAGCTCGCCGCCGCGATCTCGGCCGCGCTGCGCGCGATGACGACGGTCATTGAGAACCGAAAACAGGTAGCGTGGCACCCGTGACCAGCCGGCCAGTGCTCAGTGCCCGAGCACCTTGTGCGGCTGGTAGCCCGCCTCGAGCTCGCGCATCTCGTCCGCGGTGAGCTCCACTTCCACCGAGGCGGTCGCGTCGTCGAGCTGCGGGAGCTTCGTCGCGCCGGCGATCGGCGCGGTGACGCCAGGGCGCGCGAGGAGCCACGCGAGCCCCACCTGTGCCGCGGGAATCCCGCGCGCCGCGGCGATGCGCTGCACGGCGTCGACGATGTCCCAGTCCACCTGTCCGGCGTACATCTCGTTGCCGAAGGTATCGCTCTTCGCGCGCTCGGTCGGCGCGGCGCCCGCCGCGGGGCGAGGGCGCGCCAGCAGCCCGCGCGCCAACGGCGACCAGGGGAGGATCCCCACCCCCTCCTCGATGCAGAGCGGGATCATCTCGCGCTCCTCCTCGCGGTAGAGGAGGTTGTAGTGATTCTGCATCGAGACGAAGCGCGCCCACCCGTTGCGCTCCGAGGTGGAGAGCGCCTGTGCCATCTGCCACGCATAGCCCGAGCTCGCCCCGATGTAGCGGACCTTCCCCTGCCGCACGAGCTGCTCGAGCGCGGCGAGGGTTTCGTGAATGGGACAGCTCGCGTCGAAGCGGTGGATCTGGTAGAGGTCGATCGTGTCGACGCCGAGGCGGCGAAGGCTGGCCTCGCACGCCTGAACGATGTGCTTGCGCGAGAGGCCGCGCATGTTGGGTCCGTCGCCCATGGGGTTGTACACCTTCGTGGCGAGCACCACCTCGTCCATGCGCGAGAACTCGCGCAGCGCCTTGCCGGTGATGATCTCGCTCGCGCCGAGGGAGTACATGTCGGCGGTGTCGAAGAAGTTGATCCCCGCTTCGATCGCCTTGCGGAAGAAGGGCATCGCGTCCGACTCGCCCAGCACCCACGACCGCCAGCCGGGGTCGCCGTAGGACATGCAGCCGAGACAGATGCGGGAGACGGTGAGGCCGGTGTTGCCGAGTCGTGTGTAGCGCATGGCGGGAATCTACGGGCGGAGGCGCATCGTGCACGAGCCGCGCGGCGAGCCGGGCTCGGCCGGCGACGCAGGATGCCGGGCCGGCCGCAAGACGATGACCGCCCGGATGGAGTCGGGCCCTGGCCGCTCGCCGGCGGACGGATCGACGCGCGAGGGAGCCGCTCGCACGATGGCGAGCGCCTCGCGAAGGATGCGTCCGGCGTCACCTGACTCGGCCGGTCGGGCGCGCGCGAGACTGTCGAGGGCGCGCTCGGCACCGAGCGGGATGCCGGAGGCGAGCGTGGAGCGCAGCTCGTGCGCGAGCATCGCACAGGCGGCGCGGTCGTGGCGCGGCCCGCGCTGCAGAAGCGAGGCGATGGTGCCGGCGACAGGAGTCCCGGGGACGCCGACGCCACAGGCGCGGACGAGCTGCTCGCGATCGAGCGCGCGGCGCGCGGCGCGGAGCACGGCGCCCGCCTGACGCGGGCTGACCGGGCTTGCAGTGCCCCCGGCGGCCAACAGCAGCACATGCCGGGCTCTCGCCGACCTGGCGATGCGCCCGCCGCGCGAGGCCAGCATTCCTCCGCCGGCCAGCGCGACCAGGTAGCCGTCAAAGGGCGCCTCCGTGGCGGCGACGATGGGGCGCGAGCACACTCGCGACGATGCGGCGCGCGACCAGCCGGCGCGAAGCCGCGCGATGTCGTTCTCGAGCTGCGCAGCGCCGAGCGGGGGTTCGGCCCGCGCCGGGTGGAGCGCAGCCTCGCAGGAGCCAGGCGCCAGCACCGGCAAGACGTCCGACGTGGCGCCGATCACACGCTCGGCGCGGCGCAGCTTGCGTCGCAGCCGCGCCTCCACGGCGAGCAGCACCGTCGCCCGCGCCGGGGGCGCCACGAGGTAGGTGAACACCTCCGCGGCCCCGCCGGGGCGCCGCACGCGACCAACGCGCTGCGCCAACCGCGCGGGATTCCAGGGGAGGTCGAGGTGCACCACCACGGAGGCATCCTGGAGGTTCAACCCCTCGGCGAGGAGATCGGTGGTGATGAGCAGCGTGACACGCTCGCGCGCGTGCGGCGGGACCGCTCCCTGCGCCGACGGCGCGAACAGCGCCAGAAGCTCGCGCCGGGGGATGGAACCGCTGCCGATGCGCGACTCGTGCGACGTCAGCATCCCCACGCCGCCGATGGAGCGCAACCTGGCGAAGTAGGATCGTACCGTGCTCGCCATCTCCGAGAAGGCCAGGATGCTCCGGCCGTGGTGGCGCGTCACGGTCTCGCGCAGCGCATCGGCTCTCGCGATGTCGGGATCGGGCGTCTCGCGCAGCATGCGCCGGAGCCGGTCGAGCGCGCGCAACTCGGCGCCGGCGGCGCGATGCAGTGCGTCTGCCGCCGGTCCGGGCAGCGCGCTCGGCGCGAGGAAGGGGACCAGGCCGAGCTGGACACTGTCGTCGCTCCCCGGCCAGCCGCGCAGCTCGCGGCGGAAGGGAATCCGGCCGGCGGCGGCGCTCTGCTCGAGGGCGACCGCGATGCGCCGGCGCGTCGAGAGCGCCGACACGAGCGCCGCGCGGCTCGAGGCCCAGGCGCGAACGAGCGAGATGGCGCGCAGCGCGCCCGCGTCACCCGCGTCGAGCGCGCGCGGAGGGGGCGGCAGCGCGAGGAGGGCGCGAAGCACGGTGCCATCGTCCGCGCCCGCCGTGATCCAGCGCGGCGGCGCCGACGCCGGGAGGAAGTCGTCGCTCGTGGAGGCGCTGCGCACGACATGCGTCGCCAGCTCCGCCGCCGGACGTGCGAGCGCGGAGGAGCCGAGAAAGAGAGCAAGCTGCGCGGCGAGATCGCGATCGCGGTTCTGCAGCGGGGTGGCCGAGAGCAGCAGGACCGGCGCGCGAGCGGCGATGACGGCGAGCGCCGCGTACCGCCGCGTGGCGAGCGTGCGGAAATGGTGCGACTCGTCGACGATGACGAGATCGTGCGATGGCGACACAATCGATCCGCGGCTCAGCGCTTCGTGCGTCACGAGCGTGCAGGCGACGTCGGACCGGCGCATGGCCAGCGTCCAGCTGTCGCGCAGCGCCGCGGGGATCACGACGAGCGGCGCGCGATGGCGCTGCGCGAGCGCGAGGGCGATGAAGGTCTTGCCGCGCCCGACGTCCTCGGCGAGAAGGCAGCCACCGTGGCGAGCGATCTGCGCCCGCACCAGCTCGAGAGCACGGAGCTGATGGGGCCGCAACGCGACGTCGCCCAGCCGATGCTCGAGCGCCGGTGGCGAAGCGCGATCGGCGAACGCGGCGCGGGCGGCACGCAGCTTGAGCTCCGTCAGGTGCACCAGGCTACCAGCGGGGCCACATCGTCGCTGCGCAGGCGGTAGGCGCGGCAGGCCGCGGCGAAGAGCTCCTCGTCGGCCGGGACGAGACCCATCAGCGCCGACTCGGCGAGCGGCGCGAGGACGCGTCGCGCGTGGTGCCAGTCGCGGGGGAGGGGAAGGAGCGACACGGTCCACGCCAGGTAGCGATGCCAGCCGCCGCGCGCCGGCTCGGCGATCGCGTTGAGCCAGGCCGCGGCGAGCGGGCTGTTGAGCAGCGCGGCGAGCGTGAGGGCATCGACCGGATCATCGCAAGCGACGACGTAGCAGCTGTTGAGGGGTACGGTGGGATCGCCCGCCGGAAGGAGGGCGGCGCGCGGAGTGCGCCCGAAGTCGCTCCACACCACACGCGTCCGAGACGAGGTCGCACCTTCCGTGCGGAAGAGCATCCACCACCACCGGCCCTCGTGCAGGTCGGTGCGCGTCGCGAGACGGCGGCGCCAGGGGGCGAGCCAGCGAGCCGCCCCCGGTGGGAGCGCGGTGAGCGGGGGACCATGCTCCGCGTGCGTCCAGACGATCGCGCTGGTCGACGCCCTGGCGCGCCATGGCGCGAGCGACTCGCCGCGCAACAGGGGTCGCAGCAGCGACCGCTCGACGTGACCGTGGCGTCCGCGGTGCTGCACCGTGGCGAGCGGCGCGCGCTCCAACGCATCCAGCGGATGGGTGGTCGCCACCATGAACGCATCGTTGCATCCGCACTTCACCCCGAGGGTCGCGCGCCCGAGCGGGCTCGCGCCGAGCGCGATGCCGTGGGCCAGCACGCGGTCGAAGGCCTGGCGGACGTCGCGCGGATGGAGGAGCCAGGGGCAGGCCGGATCGTCGGGGCGAAGTCGGACCGCCTGTGCCGGCTCGTCCCACCGCACCTCGAGCGAGCGGCGGCGCACGGTGAAGCGCGCGGTCGCCGGAACGCCGGGGGGACGAGTGGCGATGAGCACGGAGGGATACACCGCCGCGTCGAACGAGCAGGGGGCTTCGCTCCAGTCCTCGCAGGCGAGGAGCCGCGTGTCCGTGGCGAGCAGCCGGCGCACGCCGCCGCCGGACAGGGATCTCCACAACTTCGCGGGAACGAGGAGTGCCAGGGTGCCGTGCGGCGCCGCGAGCGAGACGCTGCGCTCGATGAACAGGGCGGACAGATCGGCCTGCGCGGCGAACCCGCGGGCCTCGCCGGGTCGGGTGCCGGCGTCCCACGCCGGTTCGCGGAAGACGCGGTAGCTGGCGCGAAGCGCGGCACGGGAGGCGCGCGGAATGTTGTGGAGCCGTACCCAGGGCGGATTGCCGATGACCAGACCGAAGCCGCCCGCCTCGTGCACGTGACCGAAATGAGAGGCGAAGGAGAAGGGGAGGGCGCCGCCGTCCTCGATGCGGCGGCGCTCCCGCCGGAGGGCGGCCGCGCGCAGCCGCAGTGCGGCCGATTCCGTGCGCCACTGGGCCGACGTCAGCGTCCGTTCGCCGAAGAGGTCGCTGCCGCGCTGCGCGAGCAGCCGCTCGCGCCGAGCGCCTGCCACCGCGTGCAGCTCGCGATCCAGCGCGGCGAGGGCGCGGCGGCGCTCCTCTCGGGCGAGGATGCGTCGCAGCGGTGCCTTGCGGGCGCCGGCGGCGCGCGCGTAGCGGGCGCGCAGCCGCTGGAGCACCGCTGGGGGGCCGAGCAGCCCCGGTGTCTCGCGGAAGGCATCGCCGGAGAGGGCGTCGCCCACGCGAATGTTGCAGTCGAGGTTCGGAAGGGGCGGGATGCGCGAGACGTCCTGCTCCTCGCTCTCGATCACGACCGAGAGCCAGAGGCGGAGCTCGCACAGCCACACGGCGGTGGGGTTCACGTCCACGCCGTGGATGCTGCGCGCCAGCACGTCGCGCCGGATGACTGAGACGTCGCGGGCGTCGCCGGCGGCGCGATGCAGGTCGGCGAGGCGCTCGAGCACGTACACCAGGAAGGCGCCCGATCCGCACGAGGGATCGAGCACGGTGAGCGTGCGCAGGCGCGGCCGCAGCGCGCTCGCGAGCGATTCCCCCAGCGGTGCGCCGTGCAGCGCTCGCTCGATGAGGTCGGCCGAGAGGCCGGCGCCGGCGAGCGCGGCCACGAGGGCGCGGTCGCCGAGGTGCGTGACGAGCGCCTGCGGGGTGTAGAACGCTCCGGTGGTGCGCCGCTCGCCCGCCGCCATGAGCGACTCGAACGCCCTGCCCAGCATTTCCGGGTCGACTGCCGCTTCCGTCCATCGCTCCTGGTCTTCGCGCGCCGTGAACCGGTACGCGTCGAGCAGCGAGGAGAAGAGCTCGCCGAGCGCCGCGTCGGAGAAGCGGGCCTTGGCGTGCCGGCGCTCGAGCGGGGTGCGCGTGAAGAGGCCGCCGTTGAGGAAGGGGATGGCTCCCATGTGCCGGGCCAGCGGAGCGCGCCGGCGCGGCGGCGTGTTGAGCGTGCCGAAGAAGAGGGGCAGCAGCACGCGCTGATGGAACCGTCCGCCGGAGGCCATGCAGCGGTCGAAGTGGCGCGAGAGAAAGGCCCGGTCGCCATCCATCCATCCCTTGCTCTGCAGGAAGCAGAGGAAGATCAGCCTCGACGCGCAGAGCAGGGCGAGCTCGGCCCGGTCGGCGGCGGGGACGCCGGAGAGGGACGCCGCCAGCCCCCGCACGCACTGCTCGAGCGTGCGATAGAACCGGCGGGAGAGGGTGTCGCGCCCGAGCACGTCGGCCCAGCGGAGATGCACCAGCAGGTCCTCTCCACCCGAACACGCGGCCAGCGCGCACACCGACTCGGCATCGCTCGCCACGACATGACGCCGCCGCACGACGAGCGCGCGAATGCGCGGCGCGCGCGGATGCTCGGGCCAGCAGGCGAGCCCCACCTCCTCGCCGTCACCGCTCAGCGCGACTACCATCCAGAGGACGTGCGACGTCTGCTTCGCCAGCGCGACGGCGGTGGCGGTGAGCAGGGACCGGAGGGCGGGACCTCGCGCGCCGGCCACGAGCAACGCACGCAACGCTCCGGCGCCGCGGGCCAGTCGCGCCGCCGTGATCTCCGCAGGCAATCCGAGTGCGCGTCGCGCGGCGACATCGAGCGGGATCGCCCCCGGCTCGAAGCCGAGCGCGGCGGCGAGCGGGACGAGGTCGTCCAGCGAATCGCCCTGCGCGAGGAGCTCGGCAGCCTGCCGGAGTGTGAGCACCCGCGCAGCCTAGCGGCGACGCGGAGGGAGTCCGTCACCAGGAACACGCGGGCTGCACCCGTCGCTTGCGCGTCAGGTTGCGCGGTAGTCGCGCCCCTTCCAGCGCACGCGCTCTCCTCTCGCGATGGCGCGCAGCGAGATGTAGAGCAGCAGCGCCGAGCCGATGGGGTGCAGCAGCGCGTACCAGGGCGCGAGCTTCAGATACCGGTACACCGCGAGCCACCAGATCAGGTTGGCGCCGGTGGCAAGGGCGGACCAGAGCAGCACGCCGTACGGCAGGGATCCCGACGCGGCGAGGGCGAGGGCGAGCGGAGGGACGAGGCCGAAGAGGGCCGGCAGCGGAAGGACGAGAGGGTACAGCAGCCGCCCCAGACGTCCCAGCGGCATCGCGTCGGCGCCGCCCGCGTAGACGTTCTTACCCCACCCCTCGAGGAGCTCGCCCAGCGTGGTGTACATGCGCGTGTCGAGCTGGGCGAGGCCGAGCACCAGGGCGGTGCGATGTCCGCGCGCATGGAAGAGCTGGGCGAGTGCAAGATCCTCCGCCACCTTGTGGCGCACCGCGCCGTGCCCACCGATCGCGTCGTACGCCTCGCGCCGCACGAAGAGACACTGCCCGTTGGCGATCTTCTGGTGGGCGCGCCGTGCGCGATTCACCGATTCCGTGCCGCCGAAGCGCGCCAGGATGAGACCGAAGATCTGTGGCTGCAGCACGCGCTCCCAGAACGAGCCGAGCTCCTGGCGTCCCGCCACGGAGAGCATGTGCGCCCGGCGCGAGCGCATCGCCGCCACCACGCGCGGCACGAGGTCCGGGGCCTGCCAGGTATCGGCATCGAGGAAGCCGATGATCTCACCGCTCGACGCGCGCGCCCCGGCAGCGCATGCCCACTGCTTGCCGAACCAGCCGCCGGGAAGGGGCTCCGGCGCGATGACCCGAAGCCGCGGGTCTTTCGCCGCGATGGCGCGCGCGATGTCGCCGGTCCCGTCGGTGGAGTGGTCGTCGACGACGATCACCTCGAGCCGCGGATGGCCGCTCCGCAGCGCCGACTCGGCACAGCGTGCGATGTTGCGGGCCTCGTTGCGCGCCGGGATCACGACCGACACGAGCGGCGGCGGAAGGGCGTCGTCGAGCGGCTCGTCGTCGAGCGAGCGGGAGTGGCGCGCCCGCAGCACCGTGACGACCGGCGCGATGATCCAGGGAGCGGCGAGCAGGAGGGGGAGGAGATGCGGCACTGACACAAGCTAACGGCGCCCGAGCGAGTCAAACGCGAAAGGGCGCCCCGCGAGGGGCGTCCTTTCTGTGGGGACGAGCGTCAGCGCGACGTGCTGCCGCCGCTGGAGCCATCCGACGAGCCGCTACCCGACGAGCCGCTCATCCCTCCCGAGCTGCCGCTGGGCGACCCGCTCTTGCTGTCCGGGTTGCTGCCCGAGCTCGCCGACGAGCCCGTGGTTCCCGATGAGCCCCCCGAGGCGCTCATCCCGCCGTTCGAGCTGTTCGCCGAGCTCTGCCCGTCGCCCTGCGCCGAGCTCTCGAGGTCCCGGTGCGAGCTCGAAGATCCGGAGCTGTTCTTCTGATCCGCCATGAGCGCGTGCCTCCTGATGAAGAACGGAGTGTCTGGAGCCGGACGTCCAACGTCCACGCGCTCCGTCGATCGTGCCGCATGATTTTGCATGACGGGTGCCATCTGTTTGCCACGCTCGAGCGCGTCTCGCACGTCCGGTTGCCCCGCGAGAAAGCGCTCTCTACGTTGCGCGTCATGCGACTTCCACCACCACTCGGACCCGGCGCTCGCGTCGCGCTCGTGGCGCCGGCCGGCCCGCTGCGCAGCGAGGCGGAGCTCGCGACCTCCATCGAGAACGCGCGCTCCCTCGGCTGGGAGCCGGTGCAGGGCGCGAACGTCCTCGCGCGACACGGCTACCTCGGCGGCACCGACGCTCAGCGCCTCGAGGACCTGAACCGTGCCCTCGCCGACGACTCCGTCGACGCCATCTGGTTCGTTCGCGGCGGCTACGGCGCGATGCGGCTCCTCGAGGCGTTGGACTACGCCGCGCTGCGGCGTCATCCCAAGTCGCTCATCGGCTACTCCGACATCACGGCGCTGCACGCCGCGGTCGGCGCGCGCTGCGACCTCGTCTGCTATCACGGTCCTACCGCGCGCGGCGTCGTGACCCCATTCTCCCGCGAATCGCTGGTCGCGGCGGTCGTGGAGGGACGCGATCCGTGCGGCGCGGCACCGGGCGCGCGCACCCTCGCCGCCGGCCGCGCCGAAGGACGCCTCGTCGGCGGCAATCTCGCCCTGCTCGCGGCACTCGCCGGCACCCCCTACGCCCCCGACTACGAAGGGGCCATCCTCGTCATGGAAGACGTGGGGGAGGACACCTACCGCATCGACCGCATGCTCACGCAGCTCGCCCTCGCCGGCGCGCTCGGCAAGGTCGCCGGCATCGCCTTCGGACAGTTCACCGACGGCACCCCCTCGCATGACGTCACCTCGCGCGCGCTGGACGACGTGCTGCGCGAAGCGGCCGCGGTCGCCGGCGTGCCGGCGATCGCCGGCATCCCGCTCGGCCACATCGACGACCAGTGGACGATCCCGCTCGGCGCCCGCGCCGAGCTGGATGCCGGCGCGCGTACGCTGCACGTACGACTGACCTGACGGCGCCGGCCTCGCGGCCCCAACCCTGCACATTCATCTCTCCATCCGCGGAGCGCGCATGAAGTCCGGTACCGATCTGATCAACGAGGCAAAGACGCGAATTCGCGAGGTGTCGCCCTCCGAGGCGCTCGCGCTGCACGCCAGCGAGGGGACGACGTTCCTCGACGTGCGCGACCAGCAGGAGGTCAACCTCGGGATGATCCCGGGCGCCGTGCACATCTCGCGCGGCACGCTGGAGACGAAGGTGGAGGCGGCGATCCCGCGCGACGCCGACGTCGTGATCTACTGCGCCAGCGGAAACCGCTCGGCGTTCGTGGCCGACGTGATGCAGCAGATGGGATACGAGAGGGTCGCGTCCCTCTCGGGAGGGTTCCGCGGCTGGGCCGAAGCGGGAGGCGACATCGACGGATGACGTATCAGCCGTGTGCCAGCGCGTGACGCAGCGCCAGCTCGACCAGCTCGCGGCGCATCCGCTCGTCGCGCGCCTCGTGCAGGCGCTCGCCGCACGCCCCGGCCTGGAGGTGACGTCCGACGCGACAGTACGCCGCGCCGCGATCCTTCTGGCGCTGCGCGCGGCGCGCGACGGCGAGCCCGAGCTGCTGATGATCAAGCGCGCCGAGCACGAAGGGGATCCCTGGAGCGGGCACATCGCCTGCCCCGGGGGACGCATGGAGCCGGAGGACCGCGACCTCGCCGAGACCGCCGTGCGCGAGACGCGCGAGGAGACTGGCGTGGACGTCGCGCGCGACGGCAGGATACTCGGCCACCTGGACGAGCTGCGGCCGCGCTCGCCCCTGCTGCCAGCAATCGTGATCCGCCCGTATGTGGGTCTCGTGCGCGCCGACGTCGAGATCGACACGAGCCGCGAGGTGGCGAGCGCGTTCTGGGTGCCCCTGTCGGCGCTGCGCTCGCGGAGTGCGTGGGGGACCGGGCGCGTCGCGGTGCGCGAAGGGGAACGGCACGTGAGCATCTTCCAGCACGGCGAGCATACAGTGTGGGGGCTCACCGAGCGCGCGCTGCGGCAGTTCCTCGAGTACCTCGGCGAGCCCCCCGAAGGGGAATCGGTGGACGACGTCGTTCGTGGTCCTTCGCGCTGAGCTCGATGTCTCTCACGTCGAGCCCCTGGGGCGCTCGCTCATCAACGCCAGTGCATTGCCATCGGGGTCCCTGAACTCGCACAGCCAGAGGTCGTGGTCGGGCATGGACGCGATGAAATGCGGTTCGTCCCCGAACGGAACCCCGCGCGACAGCATGTCGGCGTGCGCTGCGCGGATGTCGCCGACGCGCAGGAAGAGCACGGTCCCCCCGCCGGGGGTGAAGCCGCCCACCGGCTGGCTGAGCATCAGCCGCACCTCGCCGATCGCGAGGAAGGCGAGGCCGGGTCCGGCCTGGAAGAGGAAGGGGAGACCCACCAGGTCGCGGTAGAATTCGACGCTGCGCGGAACGTCGCTGACCGTGACGGCGACCTGGACGAGGCCGGAGATCGTTGGCATGTGTGTCTCCTCGGGTCGAGCTTCCCTCGCGCTCCCCTCTGGCTCATGGTCGGGAAGGCCGGGGGTGGCTACCGCGCAAAGGTCGCTCGTTCCGGCGCCCCGTCAAGATTCTCGTAAATCAACAACCTTGCCTTTTGGTGCATTCAAAATAGGATTAGGCAACACTAAATAATCGACTCGTCGGTTTACGGCTTTTCCGTTGTCAGCGAGCCTCCGACGGCTCATGCGCCAGATGTCGGCCCTGACCGGCGAATCGATAAACTGTAGACCGACAAGCAGAAACCCGAACACGAGAATGTCAGCCCGCCGCTTCGAGCCCCATCCGCCGCCATCACCGCCACCGCCGAGCCCCGCGCCAGAGCACGGCTGGCGGCGCGCGCGCGTCGCGCCGAGCCTGGCCGAGGTGTACCGCTCGGTTCCGGTGGGAGGGACGACGAAGTGGCGGAAGATCCTCGCCTTTGCCGGCCCCGGCTATCTGGTGGCGGTCGGCTACATGGATCCGGGCAACTGGGCCACCGATCTCGCCGGCGGATCGAAGTACGGCTACACCCTGCTCAGCGTCATCCTCTTCTCGAACCTGATGGCGGTACTGCTGCAGGGGCTGTCGTCCAAGCTCGGGATCGTCACCGGACGGGATCTCGCCCAGGCCTGCCGCGACCACTACAGCAAGCCCGTCGCGGTGATGCTGTGGATAGGATGCGAGATCGCGATCGCGGCGTGCGACCTGGCCGAGGTGATCGGCTCGGCGATCGCCCTGAACCTGCTGTTCGGGTTGCCGATGCCGGTGGGGGTCTGCCTCACGGCGCTCGACGTCCTGCTCCTGCTGTACCTGCAGAACAAGGGAGTGCGGCTGCTCGAGGCGATGGTCATCGTCCTCGTGGCGACGGTGGGGGCGTGCTTCTTCTTCGAGCTGCTGCTCGCGCGGCCCGACCTTCCCGCGGTGCTGCGCGGCTTCATCCCCCGGCGCAGCGTGGTGAGCGATCCGGGGCAGCTCTACATCGCCATCGGGATCCTCGGTGCGACGGTGATGCCGCACAACCTCTATCTGCATTCCTCGATCGTGCAGACGCGCCGGTACGAGGAGAGCGCCGAGGGGAAGCGCGAGGCAGTGCGGTACGCGTTCGTGGACTCCACCATCGCGCTGACCTTCGCGCTGTTCATCAACGCGGCGATCCTGATCGTGGCGGCGGCCACCTTCCACACGAGTGGGCACGCCGAGGTGGCCGAGATCCAGGACGCGTTCAAGCTGCTCACTCCCCTCCTCGGCGCCGGCGCGAGCAGCGTGTTCGCCCTCGCGCTGCTGGCGTCGGGGCAGAACTCGACGCTCACGGGGACGCTGGCCGGCCAGATCGTGATGGAGGGATTCCTCGACATCCGCATCCGGCCCTGGCTGCGCCGGTTGATCACTCGGCTGGTCGCCATTGTGCCGGCGGTGCTCGTCTCCATCTTTGGGGGGGAGTCGGGCACGGCCAAGCTGCTCATCCTCAGCCAGGTGGTGTTGAGCCTGCAGCTCTCGTTCGCGGTGTTCCCGCTCGTGATGTTCACGAGCGACAAGCTGAAGATGGGGCAGTTCGTGAACCCCACCTGGCTCAAGGTGCTGGCGTACCTGATCGCGTTCGTCATCGCCGCGCTCAACGCGAGGCTGCTCATCCAGACGGTGCAGGGTTGGCACGCCTGACGCGGGCGCCCCGCACCATCGACTCCCTCACCGCCGTGTATCGCCGCATCCTCGTTCCGCTGGAGCACTCCGACTACGACGACGCCATCGTCACGCACGTGCGCGACCTGGCGCTGCACTGCGGCGCGTCGGTGGTGCTGATCCACGTCGCCGACGGCTGGGCGGCGCGCAACCAGTCGCAGCTCGCGCTGCGCGAGAGCGAGGAGATGAAGTCGGACCGCGAGTATATCGAGGCGCGGTCGGACATGCTCGAGGCGGCCGGCGTCACCGTCGAGTGCGTGCTGGCGGGGGGCGATCCCGCCGCGGAGATCGCGTCGGCGGCGGAGCGCGAGGGGTGCGATCTGGTCGCGATGAGCACGCATGGCCACAAGGGGGTGCAGGATCTCATCCGCGGGAGCGTGGCGAACTCGGTGCGCCACCGCACCAGCGTCCCCGTGCTGATGGTGCGCGGCTCGCCGCGCAAGCTCCGGCCGTCGTGACGGCGGCACCGATGCCCGAGCCGCAGCCGCTCAGCGGGCCGGTGGAGGACTATCTCAAGGCGATCTACGACCTGGAGCGCGTCGGAGAGCCGGCGTCGACGAACGACATCGCGCTGCGGTTGACGATCTCCGCCGCCTCGGTGAGCGGGATGGTCCGGCGCCTCGCCGATCAGGGACTGATCACGCACGAGCCATATCGCGGCGTGCGCCTCACCGGCCAGGGACGTCGTGCCGCGCTCCGCACGCTGCGCCGGCACCGCATCCTGGAATGCTACCTGACGGAGGTGCTGGGCTATCCGTGGGACCGGGTGCACGACGAGGCCGAGCAGCTCGAGCACGCGGCATCCGAGGAGCTGATCGAGCGGATGGCGTCGGCGCTCGGCGATCCGCTGCACGATCCGCACGGCGCGCCGATCCCCACGCGCGACGGGCGGGTTGCCGAGGAGGAGCTGCGGACACTGGCGGAGGTCGGGGCGGGAGAGCGGGTGCGCGTGCGGCAGGTGCAGGACGAGGACGCCGGACGGCTGCGCTATCTGGCCGAGCTCGGCATCAGGCCCGGCTCGATGCTGCGCATCCTCGACCGCGCCCCGTTCGAGGGGCCGATCACGCTCTGGGTGGACGAGGCGGGGAGCGGCGCGACGCGGGCGATCGGGGTGGGGCTGGCGACGCACGTCTTCGTCGACGCGGCCGGCGCCGAGTGAGCGGAGCGCTCCGGGAACGCTCCTTGCCCCGGCAGCCAGACGACAGCGCCCCGACTCCATCGTGGAGGAGCACGTGACCGCCCGACCGATCATCGCCACCGATCCCGAGACCGGGATCCCCGACCTCATCAAACGCCTCGCCGACGACTCCAAGCGGCTCGTCAGCGACGAGGCGCGCCTCGCGAAGATCGAGGCGGCGGAGAGCATCAAGCGGGCGACGAAAGGGGTGCTCTGGATGGCGCTGGCGTTCGGAGCGACGGTGGTGATGCTCACGGCGCTCACCGTCTTCGTCGCCACTCTGATCGGGCGGCTGGTGAATGGCCACATGTGGGTCGGCGCGCTCGTCACGGGAGTCGTCGAGCTGGCGTTCGGCGGCTGGCTGGTCAAGCGGGGGCTCGCGGTGTACGGGGAGCCGTCGTACACGCTGGCGGAGACGCGCGGCACCCTGAAGGACACCACCGCCTGGGCCGCCGACGTCCGATCCTGACGCGGTGCGCGCACGAGGAGGGAACGCGCGGCGGACGCCGCGTGTTCGCCTCTGGTCATCGTGATCATTCAACTCGCCCTGCTCGCCGGCGCGCTGTCCACCTTCCAGGGGGGAGCAGCGGCCCCTGATCGACCGACGCCACGCCAGGCGCGCACCATCGCCATCGATTCGCGTCTCGCCGCCGACGCGGGCCTCCGCGTCGGCGACCGCGTCGTGCTCGCCGCGTCGCCGGGCGAGCCGGGTGACAGCGCCGTAGTCAGCGCGATCGTCCGCCGCGGCGCCGATCCCGCCGAGATCGCGCGCAGCGAGTACCGCGTGCGACTGCACCTCACGCAGCTTCAGCAGCTCACCGGCTACGGCGACCGTGTCGACCGGTTCGCCGTGGCGACGCGCGCCGACTCGGCGATCGGTCCGGCGATGGAGCGCATCAACGATGCGGCGTTCGGCTTTCGCGCGCACCGTTCACGCGACATCGCCGTGGAGACGTCGCAGACCTTCGCGGTCGTGTCGCGCTTCCACAAGGCGATCGGGGTCATCACCGTCTTCGCGAGTGCGATCTTCCTGCTCTGCATCATGCTCCTCAAGGTCGAGGAGCGGCGGCGCGACGTCGCCGCGCTGCGGCTGATGGGGATCTCGGCGCGCACGATCGTCGGGAGCATCGTCCTCGAGGCGGCCGCGATCGCGGTGCTCGGGAGCATCGCCGGCGTGGGCATCGGCGCCGCGGTGTCCTGGTTCGTGAACCTCCACTATCGCGCCGTCTATCGCACTCCGCTCAGCTTCTCGGTGCTCACCGGCGACACGGTGGTGCTGGCGGTGGGGCTCTCGCTCGTGCTCGGGATCGTCGCGGGGTGGCTCGCCGCACGTCGCCTCGTGCGCACGCCGCCGCTCGTGCTCTTCGGGCGCTAGCGATGCTCTTCGCGCTCGCCGCCGCCTCGCTGATCAGACACCGGGCGCGCACCCTGCTCGCGATCCTCGGAGTCGCCGTCTCCGCGGCGATGCTCCTGGACATGGTGATGCTCTCGAGCGGGATGAAGGAGTCGTTCCGCGGGCTGCTGCTGTCGCAGGGCTTCCAGCTCCGGCTCTCGCCCAAGGGGACGCTCCCGTTCGACACCGACGCGACGATCGCCCGCGCCGACTCGCTCGTCGCGCTGCTGCGCGCCAGCCCGGAGGTGGCGCGGGTGAGTCCCGTCCTCGGCGGGCAACTGCACTTTCCTGCAGGGGCAAGCGCCGTCACCGCGGCGGCGCTCGGGCTGGAGCCGGCGGTGCAGGGGGACTACGAGCTCGTGCAGGGGCGCCATGCCTCGGCGGGCAACGAGCTCGTCGCCAACGATGCGCTGCTGCGCGCATTGGGCCGACGCCTGGGAGACACCGTGCGCGCCGCCGCGGGATACGACGCGCAGCTCCGCGCCCTCGCCGGCGCGCGCGACTTCGTGATCGTCGGACGCGTGCGCTTCATCTACTTCGCCGCGGGGCAGGCCGGCGCGTCGGTCCCCCTCGCCACGCTGCGCGCGATGCAGGGCGGGGCGGAGACCGACCGCATCTCGCTCGCGATGGTGCAGCTCCGTCCCGGCGTGTCGGTCGACGCCGCGCGCGCGGCCTTCGAGCGGCGGCTGCCGCGCGTCGCGGTGATCTCGACCAGCGCCGCGCTGGAGCAGGTCGACCAGCGGCTCAGCTACTTCAGGCAGCTCGCCGTCATCCTCGGGGCGGTCAGCCTCACCGTGGGCTTCCTGCTCGTCACCACGCTGGTGACCGTCTCCGTCAACGAGCGGGTCGGCGAGATCGCGGTGATGCGGGCGATCGGGGTCCGGCGCTGGCGCATCGTCGCGCAGATCGTCGTCGAGGCCGCCGCCATCATGCTCGTCGCCGCGCCGCTCGGCCTCGTGCTCGGCCTCGTGACCGGGCGGTATCTCAATTCCATCCTCGCCCGCTTCCCGGGGCTGCCGGAGCGGATCGACTTCTTCCTCTTCCAGCCGCGCGCCGCGTGGACCGCGCTCGGCCTGCTCGCGCTGTGCGGCGTGCTGGCGGGGATCTATCCAGCATGGCGCAGCGCCTCGCTGCCCATCGCCATCACGTTGCGCCAGGAGGCGGTGGGATGACGGAGAGCATCGTGGACGTGCGCGACCTCGTGCGCGAGTACGCCATGGGCGAGGACCGCGTACACGCCCTGCGCGGCGTGTCGTTCTCGGTGGACCGCTCCGATTACGTCGCCATCGTCGGGCCGTCGGGGTGCGGGAAGAGCACGCTGCTCAACCTGCTCGGCGTCATCGACCGGCCGACGAGCGGCACGGTGTCGATCGCCGGCGAGCGGGTGGATGGGCTGGGAGACGCGCGCGCGACCGACTTCCGCCTGACGCGCATCGGGTTCGTCTTCCAGCGCTTCTATCTCATGCAGGCGCTCAGCGCGCGCGAGAACGTCGAGCTCCCGCTCGCCGAGGCGGGGATGAAGGGGCCGGCGCGGCGGGAGCGCGCGCTCGCGCTGCTCGAGTACGTGGGGCTGCGCAATCGCGCGGCGCACCGCCCGTCGCAGCTTTCCGGCGGCGAGCAGCAACGCGTCGCGATCGCCCGCGCGCTCGCCAATTCGCCGAAGCTGCTGCTCGCCGACGAGCCGACCGGCGAGCTCGACGCGCGCACCGGTGCCGAGATGATCGCGCTGTTCGAACGGCTGAACGCGGACGGCACGACGATTGTCGTCGTGACGCACGACGAGGTGCTGGCGCGGGCGGCGAAGCGGGTGATCCACATGCGCGATGGCGTCGTGGTCGGAGACGAGCGCGCCCGATGATCCGTCTGCTGGCGCTGCGCAACCTCACCCTCAAGCCCTGGCGCAGCCTGTTCCTGCTGTTCGGGTTCGCGATGGGGGTCGCCGTGATGATCGTGCTGCTCTCCATCGGCGAGGCGCTGCTCGATCAGGCGAAGGACGAGAAGCTCGTGGGGGGCGGCACCATCACGGTGCTGCCGGAAGGGGTGGATGTGGAGGTGCTGAAGACGGGAGGGCTCGGCGGCCTCTTCTTCTCGATCGATCACGCGCGGTTCATCCACCAGCAGCTGCTGGCATCGCCCCGCCTCGGCGGCCTCGTGTCGGCCGCCGCGCCGCAGATCGAGGGGAAGCTCGCCTACGTGCGGCTCGCGAACGGGCGAGAAGTCGCGGTCCGCGCGTCGGCCGACATCCCTTCACTGACCGCGGCGGTGGGGGCCGCGCCGGTCGTCACCGAGGGTGCGTGGGCCGACGACGAGGGCGACCGCCGCTGGCGCGCGCCGACGATGGCCGAGCTGCGCGACGACATCGACCACTTCCACGAGCCGCCCCGCGAGGTGCGGGGCGATCCGAGCTGGGCGGAGTGGCACTACTTCAACGTCATCAGCGCCGACCGGCGGCGCTGGGCGTTCGTGTCGTTCATCCTCGGCGGCGCGGTCGGCGATCCCACCCGGCCCTGGGGGGGACAAGTGCTCGTGACGCTGCACGAGCAGGGGCGCGCCGCGCGGCGCTTCACGAGTACCGTGCCGTCACGTCTGGTGCGCTATTCCACGAGCGACGCGAATCTGCGGATCGGCGAGTCGGCGGTGCAGGTGCAGCCGAACGGCGACTACCGCGTACATGCCGTGGCGCGGGAGGACGGCGCGGGAACGCCGCTCGCGCTCGATCTCGTCGTCGCCCCCGCGACCGGCGCGTACTTTCCCGGTGCGGCGCTGACGAGCGGGCTGGTGAGCGGCTACGTGGTCCCCGGCCTGCGCGCGAGCGCCAGCGGCACCTTGTGCGTGGCGGGCGTCTGCTCCACGTACGATGCGGTGCAGGCTTATCACGACCACAACTGGGGCGTGTGGCGCGGCGTCACCTGGGAGTGGGGCGCCGCGCGCGCCGGCCAGTACACCTTCCTGTACGGGCGCATCGAGCCCCCCGACAGCGTGGCCACGCCGCAGCCGCTGTTCGTGTACCTGGTCGACTCCTCGGGCTTCCTCGCGCTCTTTCGTCCGCGTGTCATCAGCTATCAGGATGGCCGGACCACCGTGGTGAACGGCCGCACCATCCGCACGCCGTCGCGGGCCGAGATGGCCGACGTCCGGGGGAGCGACACGCTGCGCATCGTGCTGAGCATCGAGGACGCCAGCGCCAGCGACTCGCGCGTGGCGATGGTGGAGCGGGGCGAGGCGCTGGCGGCGCGGGCGCTGGTGCGCCCCTACTTCGTGCAGATGAAGGGGACCGCGACGATTTCCGGGCGGATACGAGGAACCCCGCTCGCGGGCAGCGGAGCGGGGTTCTTCGAGACCTATCGGTGACGGTCAGCGCGGCGCCGTCACGACGTCGGACTTGCCACCAGCACGGGCGTGCTCGAGCTGGTCCCCAGACCGTTCGGCTGCACCGGCACGTTGTTGCCCCAGCAGTAGACGCCGCTGTTGATCGTGATTCCGCAGGTGTGACCATCGGACGCGCCGCCCGCGGAGAGCGCCGTGAAGCTCCGTCCTCCGGCGACCGCCACCGGCACGGTCTGACTGGAGAGGTTGCCCGTGCCGAGCTGGCCAGCGGTGTTCGAGCCCCAGCAATACGCGGTGCTGTTGGACGCGATGCCGCAGGCATGCGTCTCGCCGAGCGACATCGTGCTGAATCCAAGTCCCCCTGCCACCGCCGTCGGCGCGAGACGATCGGTCGTGGATCCGTCGCCGAGCTGCCCGTTGGTGTTGGCACCCCAGCAGTAGAGGGTGCCGGTCGAGGTGCGGGCGCACGTGTACTGCGCACCCGCGGCGATCTCGACGAAGCGCAGCGCCGTGTTCGCGGCGACCGGAGAGGTGGACGAGCCGGTGGTGCCCGTGCCGAGCTGTCCGCGCTCGCCCGCGCCCCAGCAGAACGCCTGGCCGCTCCGGTCCAGGGCGCAGGCGTGCGTCGCTCCCACCGAGATCGACTGCAGGAGCCGCCCGCCAAGGATCTTCGTGGGGACGATGCGCTGCTGTGCAGTGGTGCCGTCGCCCACGCCGCCATTCGCCGTGCCCCAGCAGTAGCCCTCGCCGCCCGAGGCGATACCGCAGGAGTAGCCGGACGCAGAGAGCGCAAGCCACCCCAGCCCGCCGCTGACGGGCTGGATGAGCTGCTGCAGCGCCGTCGTGCCGTTGCCCAGCGCACCGGAGACGTTCTGTCCCCAGCAGAACGCCGCGTCGCTGCCGTTGATCGCGCAGACGTGGTTCCGCTTCGAGCTCAGGGTGGAGAAGTTGAGCGCCGACGCGACCGGTGCGGGACGCGCCGTCGTGTCCGGGAGGTCCAACTGGTAGCTGCCGTTGTTACCCCAGCAGCGGATCGTCCCCGACGCATCGAGGACGCAGTTGTGGTTCGAGCCGGCCGCAATGCTCGACAGATAGGGGACGTTCACCGCGGCGGCGGCGCTCTTGCCTTCCACGGTGGCGACGACGAGCGCGGATCCCGGAAGGCGGGCAGTCACCAGCCCTGCGGCGGTCACCGGCACGGCCGAGGGATCGTTCGTGCTCCAGGCGATCGCGCGGCCCGTCAGCGTCCTCCCGAGCGCGTCCTTCGTGACGACGGTGAAGGTCGTCGTGTTGTCGGCGAACAGCGTGGTGGCGGCAGGCGAGATGCTCACGCTCGCCACCGCCGCGGCGGTCCCGGTGAGGGCGAGACTCGCCGACTTGCCCTCGGAGGTCGCGGTGATCGTCACCGCTCCCGTCTTGAGCATGGTCACGAGCCCGGTGCTCGAGACGGTGGCCGCCGTCGTGTCGCTCGAGCTCCACGTGATCGTGCGGTTCGCGAGCGTCGCGCCCGCCGAATCCTGTGCTACGGCGGTGAGCTGCAGCGTGGAGGCGGACGGAAAGCTCGTCGTGCCGCCGGGCGCCGCCACGACGACCGCGGCGACCGGCGCGGCGAGCACCGTGACGGTCACCTGGGCCGAGGCCGTCCCCGAGGTCGCGGTGATCGCGGTGCTCCCCACGGCGACGGCGGTCACCTTGCCGGTGCCGTCGACGCTGGCGATCGCGGCATTGCCGCTGGCCCACGTGACGGCACGCCCCGTGAGTACGGTGCCGTCGGCATCCTTGAGGACCGCCGTCAACGTCAACGAGCCGCCCGCCACGAGCGATGGGGCGCTCGGGCTCAGGGCGATGCTCGCGACCGGCATCGGGCGGACGACGATCTGCGCCGAGCCGCTCCTGCCTTCGACGGTGGCCGTCACCGTGGCGGTGCCGGCGACGCGCCCGGTCACGAGCCCGGTCGCGGCGACGGTGGCCACTGTGGTGTCACTCGAGCTCCAGGTCACGGTGCGCCCCGTGAGCGCGGCTCCTGCCTCGTCACCGGGCGTCGCGACGATCTGCACGGTGCGCGAGACGAAGATCGTGTCGGGAGTCGGCGCGACCGTCACGCTCGCGACGGGGACGGGGATCACGGTCACCGCCGCGATCCCCTGCACCGCGCCCGACGCGGCGATGATGTTGGCCGCGCCGGGCTTGCGCGCCGTCACCGTGCCGCCCGTGACGACGGCGATGCTGGTGTCGGAGCTGGACCAGGTGATGGCCGAGCCTGCCATCACCGCGCCTGACGCATCGAGTGCCTGCGCGGTGAAGCTCGCGTTCTTGCCGGCGATGATCGTCGCCGAGGCCGGCGTCACTACCACTCGGCTCGCGACGACGGGGGCGGTGGGGCCGTCGCCCCCGCACGAACCCGCGGTCGCCAGCAGGGCGATCGCGAGCGCGGACAGTGAGCGACGGAGGGTGCGCGTGCTATGTATCATTGTTCCTCTGTAGGTCGGCGGTGGCCGCCGCGGTCGGCAGCCCGATAACGTTTGCGACCGGATCACCGATGATCAAGTGACGCGGCGCACAAGCCTGGCAGCGAATGCGCTCGGACGCGACATCACGGGCTCGCGACCTTCGTCGGCGAGATCTCGTCCGACCCGGTACGGTCGGTCAGGTTGAACCCGCTGCGACATCCCCGGCAATACGCCGGGCCGACCGAGGGCTCGCTCAGAATGCAGAAGGTCCCACCCGGCCGCATCGCCGGGTGGGACCTGTACGTCCGCTCGCCCGCGCGGTCAGCGCGAGTCGAGGCGGCGGCTCGAATCCGTCGCGTCCGGCCCGGGCTTGCTCGCCGGGTTGCCATCCACACGATCCTTCAGGTCGTCCACGGCGTTCGCCGCCTTGTTGCCGACGGTGGACGCCGCGTTCGCGGTCGCGCCAGCCGCATTGCCGAGCGTCGAGCGGCCGCGCGTGAACCCCTCGGCGGCGTAGCCGCTCACCGTGGAGAACTCCCCGTACTTCTTCGACTGATCCGCGGACCAGCCGCGCTGCAGGTCGCTCTGCACGGCATTCCAGTCCTTGCCCGCGTAGTCGGGATTGTGCGCGGCGACGTGGCCGAGGTGGTACGCCGGGCGGACGTCGTCGTATGTGCGGTCGGCGAGGCGGTTGGGCGACAACTCGTACGAGCTGCGGTAGTACTCGTCGTCGTCCTTCGTGAGCTTGCTTGCCGCTTCCGTGACGGCGCGGCCCCCCCACCATCCGCCCATCGCGCCGGCGATGCCGCCGATCAGCGTTCCGACCGGACCGGCCACCGAGCCGATCGCCGCGCCGGCGAGCACGCCACCGATCCCGCCAACAGCCTCGCCCGCTTCGTCCACGTGGCTCGGATTGCTGTCGTGCTTGCCGAGCGCCGAGTCCTTGGCCGCTTCGATCCGGCCGTCCGTCGAGTTGTTGAGATCGCGATTGTCCATGCTTCCCTCGCTTTTTGATGAGTTGGTTGCGCCCCTCGAAGGGCAATTTCGGGACCCGCGACGACGCGCAAGCATGAGGCCGCATTCGCGTGCACCGCTTGACAGCGGGCCCGGCCGGGGACGATTCTCTCGCATGAGCGAGTCCATTCGGATCGGCACGCAGGGCTGGAACTACGACGCCTGGGTCGGCCCCTTCTTTCCGCTGGGGACGCGGCCGGTGGACTACCTCACCGTGTACGCCCGCGCCTTCGACACCGTGGAGGTGGACTCCACCTTCTACGCGGTCCCCGCCGCGCGCACCGTTCGCGGCTGGTACGAGCGCACCCCCTCGTCGTTCACCTTCGCGCTGAAGATGCCGCAGGAGATCACCCACGAGCGGCGGCTTCGCAATGCCGAGGACGTCTCCTCCCTCTTCTTCGACCGGGCGCGCGAGCTGGGCGAGAAGCTCGGCCCGGTGCTCATCCAGCTCGGCCCGGACTTCGGGCCCGTCGAGCTCCCCGCGCTGGCGAATCTCCTCCCCACCCTGCCGGCCGACATCGCCTTCTCGGTGGAGTTCCGCCAGCGTGGCTGGATCCAGGACGGCGTGCTCGCCCTGCTGGCCGAGCACGGCGTGGGCCTCACCCTCACCGACGCGCGCTGGATTCCGCGCAAGCAGATGCTCGCCCTCGCGGCGCGCCCGACCGCGCCCTTCCTCTACGTGCGGTGGATGGGGGCGAACCGCGACATCGTCGACTACTCCCGCGTGCAGATCGACCGGACGCGCGAGCTCGAGGAGTGGTCGTCGGTGCTCTGGACGACGGCGCTCAAGGGGGTGAAGGTGTACGGCTACGTGAACAACCACTTCGCCGGCCACTCCCCGTCCAGCGCGCGCGACCTCCAGCGGATGCTGCGTCAGACGCCGGTCGATCCCGGCTCGCTGGGCGAGCAGATGTCGCTGTTCTGACGGCGGGTGACGCGTGGCCCGCCGCGCGGTGACGGCGTAAGTTGCGGCATGTCACGACGCACGCTCCTCTTCTGCCTCTTCGCCCTCGCTGCAGCGGGCGTGTTCATCCGACTCGGCGTGTGGCAGATCGCCAGGCTGCGCGAGCGGCAGGCGCGCAACCTCGTCGTCGCGCGCCAGCTCCGCAGCACGCCGATCCCCCTCGCGGCGCTCCCGCGCGACACCGCCGTCGCCCGCTACCGCCCCGCCACGGTATCAGGCCGGTACGATTACGAGCACGAGCTGGTGGCCACCGGTCGCACGCGGCGCGGCTCCCCCGGGGTGGACCTGCTCACCCCGGTGCGCATCGCGGGAAACGACACCGCCGTGCTGGTGAACCGCGGCTGGGTGTATTCCCCCGACGGCAGCAGCGTGGACCGCGAGCGCTGGCGCGAGGGAGACAGCGCGCATGCGGCGGGCTACGTGGAGCTCTACAGCGCGGATGCGGGCAACGCGCTCACGGCGGACGCGCACGTCGTCCGCCGCGCGAGCCGCCGCGAGATCACCGCCAGGCTCCCCTATCCGGTGATGCCATACTATCTGGTCGCGGTGGGAGACACGCTGGATCACACGCATCCGTCGCGCCGCGAATTTCCCCTCCTCGACGAGGGCTCGCACAAGGCCTACGCTTTCCAGTGGTTCTGCTTCGCCGCGATCGCGCTCGCCGGCGCCGGCATCGTGGTGCGCCGGGAGCGCGAGTCGGGCTCCGCCTAGTTCACGCCGGAGCTCTTCGCCGCCTGCGCCTTGAGCGTCTCGTTCGCGAAGATCGCCACCTCGACGCGGCGGTTCTTCTGCCGTCCCTCGTCGGTGTCGTTCGTCGCGACCGGCTCCGACTCCCCCTTGCCTGTCGAGCGCAGCCGGGTGCGAGTCACACCCTGCGAGGCGAGGTACGCCTCGGCCGACGCGGCGCGCCGCGCCGAGAGCGACTGGTTGTACTCGTCGGTCCCCTTGCTGTCGGTATGTCCGACGATGAGCAGGTCGGTTCCCGGATAGCGGTCGAGGCTGGAGGCCAGCGTGGAGAGGTTCTTCTTCGCCTCGGTGCTGAGCACGTCGCTGTCGTAGGCGAACAGGAGGCCCGAGTCGAAGGTGACCTGCAGCCCCTCGCCGACGCGCTCGACGACGGCGCCGGGGATGTTCTGCTTGATCTCCTTCGCCTGCTGGTCCATCTGGTGCCCGATCACGGCGCCGGCGGTGCCCCCCACCGCGGCACCGATGATCGCGCCCTTGGCGGTGGAGCCGTTCGCGCGGCCCACGGCGGCGCCGACGGCGGCACCGGTGGTTGCGCCGATGATGGCGCCCGTCTCCTTCTTGTTCAGCGAGGCGCAGCCGGTGGCGGAATACAGCACCGCGAGGGCGGGGATAAGACGAAGCGAGGAATGCATGAGCGAGCTCCAGTGCAGGATGGGTCGGCGACGAGAATCATCGCCCGGTGGTCTACACCCCTCCCGCACACATGGTGCCGTCATTCGACAAACGCCGTATACCCCTCGTCGGCGATCAGCTCGGCAATCTCGTCAGGCGCGATGCGTGCGGTGTCGTAGTGGAGGTCGGCGGAGCCGATCTTCACGCTCTCCACCTGCACGCCCGGCGTCCGGGGCAGGCGACCGTCCACCGCGCGGACACAGTGCTCGCAGGTCATCCCTTCGATGGTGAGATGCAATGGGGTCATGTCAAGCTCAGGATCGAGGTAGGGCCATCTCAAGATCGCAGGCGAATGAACTGAGCTCTTCATCATCGGGCTGATGCCTCGCGTCCTCACGTCGCCGGCGGCACGGCGCGTTCCACCACGGGCGTCGTCCCCTGGCCGAGCTGCAGCAGGACGACCGCGGCGGCGATGCAGACGCCACCGGCCAGCGTGCGCGGCCCGATGCGCTGGCCGAGCACGAGACTCCCCATCAGCGCGGTCCAGAAGGGCTCGACCGTGCTCACGATCGCCGTGCGCACGGGGCCGATGACCGCCAACCCGCGAAGGAAGGCGATGAACGCCAGCACCGTCGCGAGCACGGCGAGGAGCAGGATCGCCGTCCAGGCGATCGGGGCGAACCGGACGGCGAGGGTCCCGCCGGCCAGCGCGGCGACCACGAGCACGATTGCCGCACCGCCCGCCGCGAACGACGAGGTCACCGACGGCGCCAGCCCGGTGCCGAGGTGGTCGATCGTCGGGATGTAAATGGCGTACAACAGCGCCGACGACAGCGCGAGCAGCACGCCGGTGGGATGCAGCACCCCGGTGCCGGGCATGCCGACCATCGTCGCGATGCCGGCGAGCGACAGGAGCAACGCGAGGGCGCGCCGCCCGGTCAGCCGCTCGGCGCCGCGCAGCGCCGACGTCACCGCGACCCATGCGGGATACGTGTAGAACAGGAAGGTGAGTGTCGCGGCCGGGATGTACTTCAGCGCGGAGAGGCTCACGAAGGCGATCGCCGCCTGACCCCCTCCGGCGAGCACGAGCAGCGGCAGGGCACGACGCCCCGCCGCGCGCACCGGCCCGACTCCGCTCACCAGCACGAGCAGCACGGCGGCGATGACGTAGCGCCACGCCAGCACGTCCAGCAGCAGCGCGCCGCTGCGCGTCGCCAGCGTGATGAGGATCGGGATGGAGCCGAAGCAGCAGGCGCTGAACAGGACGAGAACGGTGGCGCGCGTCGTCGCGCGCCCGGCGCCAGTCCGGGTCATCGCAGCAGGGTGCCGCCGAGAACCAGCAGGGCGACGGTGAAATAGATCACCAGCCCGCCCACGTCCACGAGCGTCGCCACCAGCGGCGCCGACGCGCTCGCGGGATCGAAGCCGGCCCGCCGCAGCAGGAAGGGGAGCATCGAGCCGGCCACCGACCCGAAGGTCACGATCCCCACCAGCGACACGCCGATGGTGAGCGCGATGAGCTCCCAGTGCGGATTGTAGCTCACGATGCCGAGCCGCTGCCAGACCGCGATGCGCAGCATGCCGATGAAGCCGAGCAGCGAGCCGAGCGCCAATCCCGTGGGCAGCTCGCGCAGCGCCACCCGCCACCAGTCTCGCAGCGAGATCTCCCGCAGCGCCATGGCGCGCGTGATCAGCGAGGTGGCCTGCGAGCCGGAATTGCCCCCGGCGCTCATTACCAGCGGCACGAAGATCATCAGCGCCGCCACCTTCCTGAGCTCCCCCTCGTAGTGCTGCATCGCGAACGTCGTGAACATCTCGCTCACCAGCAGCACGCTGAGCCACCCCCCGCGCTTCCGCAGCATCGGGATGAAGCCGATCTGCATGTACGGCTCGTCCAGCGCTTCCATGCCGCCGAACTTCTGCACGTCCTCGGTCTGCTCCTCCTGGATCGCGTCGATCACGTCGTCGACGGTGATGACGCCCATGAGGTGGTTGGACTCGCTCACCACCGGCACCACCACCAGGTCGTACGTGGAGATGACGCGCGCCACCTCTTCCCGGTCGGCGTAGGGCGACACGCTCTGCACCTCCGTCCACGCCACGTCGCTGAGCGTCCCCCCTTCGGGCGCGGCGAGCAGCTCGCGCAGGGAGAGCACCCCCGCCAACTGGCCGGATTCGTCGGTGGTGTAGATGGCGTGCATCGCCTCGCGCTTTCCGCTGCGCGCGATGACGCGCACCTTGCGCAGCGCCTCCTCGATGGAGGTGCTGGCCGCGACGGAGACGTACTCCGTCGTCATCAGCCCGCCCGCCGTCTCCGGATCGTAGCGGCGGAGCTGCTCGGTCTCGCGCCGCGCCTCGTCGGGCATCTCCTCGACGATGTCCTCGGCGGTCTCCTCGTCGAGCTCCTCGAGCACGTCGGCACGCTCGTCCGACGCCATCGCGCTCACCAGGGCGGCGGCCTGCTCCGGCGTCATCGCCTCGAGCACCTCGGCGCGCAGCTCCTCGTCGAGATACTCCAGCACCGACGCCGCCCGGTCGATCGGCAGCGCGGCGAGGAACACCGGGATCATCCCGATCGGCATCGCCTCGGCGACGTCGGCGAGATCGTTCGGGTGCAGCTCCTCGGTCTCGGCCGCGATCAGCGACGGCGACTCCTCGAGCAGCGCGAGTATGTCGGGGGCGAGAAGTGCGCCGAGTGGACGCTCCTCAGGATTGTGCGGGGATGGCGTCATGTTCCTTCCTCGGCGACGGTCGGGGCGGACAGCCCACAAGCTAACCCAATCGCCCGGGTTGGGTACCCGCGAGGGACGCTACAGGATGGGGAGTCCCCGCCTCCGCCACGCCTCGTCTTCCCCCGACTCCACGACGTAGCCCGCCACGGCGATCGCCTCGGTCAGTTTCGCGACCGTCGCCCGCCCATCGTGGTCGATCACCGCCGAGCCGATCGAGACATCGGCCGAGACGATCCCTTCCACGGGGGTGAGTGCCGTGAACACCGCCTGCACGCAGCGCTGGCAGGACATGCCACGGATGACGAGACGCGTGATCATCGCGAGGGTTCGGGGGCTCGAAGTCGGGTGTTCGGAGTCCGGCGCGGGAGCGCCGCGAGCTCAAGATAGCGACGCGGACACTCCCGACGCCTTGCCGCCCTCGCGCGCGAGCGGCGATCTTTCCCCTTCCTCCAATCGCACCGCCATGCCCTCCGTCGCATTTCTCGGCCTCGGCGCCATCGGCCGCCCCATGGCCGCCCGCCTCGCCACCGCACCCGATGTGTCGCTCGTGGTGTGGAACCGCACCGCCGGCAAGGCAGCCTCCTTCGCTGCCGAGCATGGCGCGCGTCACGCCGCCACCCCCGCGGACGCCGTGCGCGGTGCCGACGTCGTCATCACCTGCCTCACGGTGTCGCCCGACGTCGAGAGCCTCCTCGAGGGTCCCGACGGGATCCTCGCCGGCGCGCGCGTCGGCGCCGTGCTCGTGGACTGCACCTCGGGCGACCCGGCCACGTCGAAGCGCATCGCCGCGCGCCTGGCGGCGCAGGGGATCGGCTTCCTCGATGCCCCGGTGAGCGGCGGGGTCGCCGGCGCGGTGCAGGGGATCCTCACCGTGATGGTGGGAGGCGACGCGGCGCTGCTCGGGCGCGTGCGTCCCGTGCTCGAGACCTTCGGGAAGAAGATCGTCCACTGCGGGCCGGTGGGCGCCGGCGACGCTCTCAAGGCCGTGAACAACGCGATGCTCGCCATCCACATCTGGAGCCTCGGCGAGGGACTGGTCGCGCTGAGCAAGGCGGGGGTGAAGCCGGACGTCGCCCTCGACGTGATCAACGCCTCGAGCGGCCGCAGCAACTCGTCGATGAACCTCTTTCCGGAGCGCGTGCTGGGCCGCGCCTTCCCGCGCACCTTCCGCCTCGCCCTCCTCGACAAGGACATCGGCATCGCCGCCGGGATGGCGCGAGACCAGAAGGTCCCGACGCCGCTCATCCAGCTCGCCGCCGACCTCATGGCCATCGCGCACGGCGCCCTCGGCGAGGAGGCCGACCACGTCGAGGCGGTCAAGCTCGTGGAGCAGTGGGCGGGCCAGGAGATCGGATGACCCGCAGCGTCGACGCGCTGCGCGCTGATTTCCCCGCCCTCGCGCGGCGGGAGCAGGGACACCCGGTGGCGTACTTCGACGGACCGGGGGGCACGCAGGTCCCCCGCGCCGTCGGCGATGCGATGACGTCGTACCTCTATGAGCACAACGCCAACACCCACTGGGTCTATCCGAGCAGCGCGGAGACCGACGCGCTGCTCGCCGGCGCGCGGGAGATCTTCGCCGATTTCTTCAACGCGACCCCCGACGACGTCTCGTTCGGGAACAACATGACGACGATCGCCTTCCACCTCGCGCGCGCCCTCGCGCGCGGCTGGCGCGAGGGGGACGAGATCGTCGTCACGGAGCTCGACCATCACGCGAACGTCGCCCCATGGCGTGCCGTCGCCGCCGACCGTGGCCTGGTCGTGCGTACCGCGCGCCTGGATACCGCGACCTTTCGCACCGACTGGGACGACCTCGCGCGACAGATCGGCCCGCGCACCAGGCTCGTCGCCATCGGCGCCGCGTCGAACGCCCTCGGCACGGTCACCGACGTGGCCGCCGCCTGCGCACTGGCGCGCGAGGCCGGCGCGCTGTCCTTCGTCGACGCCGTGCACTTCGCGCCGCACGCCCTCCTCGACGTGCGCGCGATCGGCTGCGACTTCCTCGCCTGCTCGTCGTACAAGTTCTACGGCCCGCACGCCGGGATCCTCTACGGCCGCGCCGGTCTCGTGCGGTCGCTCGACGTTCCCAGGCTCGATCCCGCGCCCCAGGAGTCGCCCGAGCGGCTCGAGACGGGGACGCAGAACCACGAGGGGATCGTCGGCGCCGCGGCGGCGGTGGAGTACCTCGCGTCGGTCGGGGGCGACGCCGGCGGCCGGCGCGATCGGCTCGCCGCCACGTTCGCCCTCCTGCACGCGCGCGGCGACGCGCTGCTCGCGCGACTCTGGGACGGGCTCTCCGCCATCGCCGGTGTCACGCTCTACGGCCCGCCCCCCGGCACCCCGCGTACTCCCACCGTCTCGTTCACCCTCCGCGGCCACTCCACCGACGACGTCGCGCGCTCGCTCGTCCGCTCGGGCATCTACGCCTCAAACGGCGACTTCTACGCGCAGACCGTCGCCGAGCGGCTTGGCCGCGGCGCCGACGGGTTCGTGCGCGCGGGCGCCGCCTGCTACACCACCGCCGACGAGGTGGACCGCCTCGTCCATGGCGTGCGAGAGCTCGCACGCGCGGGTCCCTGAGCTGCTCCTGAGCGCTTTCTCAGCATTGGCGCGCCCGCGACGCTTTCGTCTTGCGTCGGGCGGGCGCGCGCGACAAAGTGAGGCGAGCCAGCACGCAGCCCCTTCCTCCTGACTCCTCCCACATGTCGAAGTGCATCCTTCTCGCTCCGCTGCTGTTCGGCGCGGCGCTCGGCGCGCAGTCGCCCCGCATCAGCGCCGCCGGAGATCCGTCGGTCAGGCCCGACAGCATCTACAAGCTCGCCGTCGACGCGTCGAAGTTCCCGGAGGACCAGGCGGCCTACCTGCTCGATGACGGTGTCGTGCGCCTCGAGGCCGATGGCCGCGGCACGCGGACCTACCGGCAGATCGTCCAGATCCTGAAGCCGAGCGCGGTCGAGCGCTGGCAGGAGCAGACCTTCGGCTATTCGCCGAGCCACGAGAAGCTGACGATCAACTGGATTCGCGTCGTGCGTCCCGACGGCTCGGTCGTGAGCGCGAAGCCCTCGCACGTGCAGGACTCCGACGTGCCCGCCGAGACCGACGATCCCGTGTATTCGGACCGGCGCGTCAGGCGCGTGTCGCTCTCCGGCGTCGCGCCCGGCACCATCATCGACTACAGCTACACCACGGAGGAGCTCAAGCCCTTCCTGCCCGGCGACTACTTCAACTCGTGGTCTGTCAGCACCGGGCTGCAGGTCGCCCGGTCGCGCTACGTCGTGGACCTGCCGGCGGCCGTCACGCCGCGTCTCCACGAGCGCAACCTGAACTTCCAGCGCGTCGAGCGCACGGCCAATGGCCGGCGCGTCTACACCTGGGCCACGGCGAACCTGCCGAAGGTCAAGGCCGAGGCGCTCGCTGCGGACTCCAACGACGTGTACATGTCCGTCGCCGTGTCGTCGCCGACGACGTGGGAGGGGATCGCCCGCTGGTACGCGGGCCTGGCACGCCCCAACTCGGTCGCGTCGCCCTTCGTGACGGCGAAGGTGGACAGTCTCGTGCGCGGCGCCACCACCCGGCTCGACAGCATCCGCGCCGTGCACAAATGGGTCGCGCAGGACATCCGCTACGTCGCGATCGACCTCGGCATGAGCGGCTATCAGCCACGCAAGCCGGACAAGGTGGTGCGCACGGGCTTCGGAGACTGCAAGGACAAGGCGACACTGTTCGTGGCGGCGCTGGATCATCTCGGCATCCCCGCCTTCCCTGTGGTGCTGAACTCCACGGGCGGCGTGCGCCGTGAGATGCCGTCGATCCACCAGCTCGATCACGAGATCGCCGCCGTCCGTACGACGGGCGGCTACGAGTTCGTCGACCTCACCGCAGATCTCGTCCCCTACGGCGACCTGCCGAGCCCGGAGCGGGGCGAGTTCGGGCTCGTGGTTCATCCCGACGGCGCGGGCGAGGTCGTCACCCTCCCCATGACGCCGCTGGCGAACAATCGCGTGCTGTCGCGCATCGCCGTCACGCTCGACACGACGGGCATCGTCGAGGGGCGCTACGAGGAGGCGGGCACGGGAAGCGCGCAATACGGACTGCGCAACGCCTTCATCCATCCGCTCGATTCCGCGCAGCGGAAGAGCTTCGCCAACAACATCGCCGGCCGCCTGTTCGAGGGCGCGGAGGGCGACAGCCTCGCCGGCTTCGACGGAAAGGATCTGCAGGCGAAGCCGCGTCTCGCCATGCTGCTGCATCACGGCAAGGCCGCCACCGTCAGCGGCAAGTCGATCATCCTGCAGATGCCCATCGGCAGCATGGGCGGCATGGTGGCCGCGGCCAAGGAGCTCACGAAGGATCCGCGCCGGTTTCCGATCGATCCCGAGAAGTTCTGGGGACGCAAGACCTCCGAGACCGAGGTGACGATCACCCTGCCGCCCGGCTGGCACGCCGACCTGCCCAAGGGGGTGACCGCCACGAGCGACTTCGGCAGCTACTACTCGGCGTACAGCCAGCGCGGCGACAGCCTGCGCCTCGTTCGGCGCATCACCGGCGCCACCGGCATCCAGCCGAAGGAGCGCATCGCCGATCTCGCCGACTGGTTGCGCGCCATCGCCGCGGATGACGCGAAGATCATCGTCCTCACGAAGCCGTGAGCCTCGAACCTCTCACCTTTCACGCCGTCGTTTCGAGGCACGCCGTCTGGCGTATTGATCAGGACGGTGGTTCGTTCACTTCTTCCGGGACACGAGCGTCTTCTCCAGCGCCGGCAGGAAGGGCTCGTACTTCGAGCCGGGATTCCACAACACCCACCCGTCGTAGCCGGAGTCGTACGTCCCCTTCTTCTGCGCCTCGATCTCGGCCGGCCCGTACGCCGGCTTGCCGAGCGTGAAGGCCTGCAGCCAGGGACGCACGTGCTCGCCGGTCTTGATGCCCAGCTTCTGGTCGCGCTGCTTCGCGCGGCTGAGCGCGATGTTCAGCACCTTGTACGGCTCGGCGTTCGGCACCGCGAGCCCCAGATCGCCGCGCGGGTAGTGCGACGGATACACCATCGGCAGCACGACGTCCACGTTCGGCGAGATCTTCTCCCACCACTGTCCCACCTCGAGCGGGCCTCCCACCGTCGTGACCAGCCCGAAGATGTCGGCGGTGGTGCGCACCCCGAACTTGTCGAGCCGCGCGTTCGCGTCCTTCAGGAAGGCGCCGAGCACGTCGGGCTTCGCGATCCCCTGGTTGTCGGGAAAGACCTGCGTCGGCAGCGACGGATACGGCTCGGGAAAGCGGATGTAGTCGAACTGCACCTCGCCGAAGCCGAGCTTCGCGAGGTCCTCCGCCACCCCGATGTTGTAGTCCCACAGCTCGTGGTGATACGGATTCACCCAGGCCAGCCCCTTCTTGTCGCGCCAGACGCTGCCGTCCTGCTTGCGGATCGTCCACTCCGGGTGGACGCGCGCCGTCACCGAATCCTTGAACACCACCATGCGCGCGATCGGGAGGATGTGATGCGCGCGGAGCGTGTCGAGCAGGCCGGGGAGATCGCGGATCGTTCCCGACGTGCCCGCGTTCCTCGCCCACTCCGGGTTCGACGGCTTGTAGTTCAGCCCGAACTCGTCCTTGAGGTCGATCACGAGCGCGTTGATCTCGGTCTCGTCGGCGATCTGGATGAGCTGCCGCATCCGCTTGGTGCTCTGCGCGGCGAACCGGTTGACGTACAGCGCGCGCACCACGGGAAACTCCTTCTCCACGTCGATCCGCGCGCCGGGACGCGGCGCGGAGGCCGAGCCGGAGGACACCGGGCCCGTCGCCATGGTGCCGCTCGACGCGGTGGTGAGGTGCGAAGCCGAATCGGGCCCGGCGCTCGAGCCCCCCTGGACGCTGGGTGATTTGGCGCCGGCGTCGCCCATCGCCGAACAGGCGGCCAGGGCGATCGAGGCGAGTGGGAGAAACGCGAGACGACGAGCGTGCACTGGCAGGTCCAGGTATGGGGAATGCGGGAATCTAGGGACGCTGTCTCGCACTGTGGCAGCTTTCATTCCGGGCCGGCGCGCCGCTGTATATTGCCGGGCAATGCGTCAGCCGTTCACCTTCCGTCGCGCCCTGCTCCTGCTGCCGGTCGTTTTCGGCTGTCGTGCCGAGGCGCCCCCCGTCGAGGCGGGTCCCCCCGCCGCCGAGTTCGTCCTCGCCGCCGGCGATTCCACCTACTGGGTGTCGAGCGCCGACGGAGCGATCCACGTGCGCGGCGCGCCGATGGAGCTCGCCCGCGTGGACGGTCGCCTGTTCGAGATCTACGTCGCCGACGACGACCGCTCCTTCGAGGACGCGGTGCTCATCGGACAGCGGGTCTACCGGCGCGACCTCGTCTCCGGCGACTCCCTTCTCGTCTACCAGGACACCCTCGTCCCCTCGCTCGCGCGGCAATACGCGCGACTGCACCCCGACGACCGCCCGTTGCGCGGGGACGAGCAGGAGAGCGCCGAGCCCCTCTGGCGCGCCACGGCCACGCTCGACATCACCGACGTCCACGGGCCCTTCCTTTCTTTCGCCCTGCACACGGACGTGGAGCGGGAGACCGCGCCGCTCTGGCATACGAGCCGCCGGGGGGTGATCGACCTGCGGTCCGGGGGGCCGGCGACCCTCCTCGCCGTGGCCGGCGGCGCCGCGCCCGAGGTCGAGCGGCAACGCGCCGTCATGCTCGCCGCCGCGAGGGACTCGGTGCTCGAGCATCCCGACGACCCCCGCGCCCGCGCCGCACTCCCCTTCTACCGGCTCGACCCGGGCAGCTTCACTCTCACCACGGTGGACGGCTCGCTCGCCGTGGCCTATGCCGCTCCCGGAGCGGGACCGGGCGACGCGGGGCACCTCCTTCCGCTCGCCCCCATCCGCATCCCCGACCCCGCCTGGTGGCGCGACGCGTCGGCTTCCCTGCCGATCGCCTCGGCCGACGGCGGCCGCGCCCTCTGGCGCCGCCGCGGCTACGACGTGCTGGTGCTCTACGATCCCGACGGCACTACGGGGCGGCTCGCCCTCCGCGATTCGACGTCGCGCGAGTTCCCCGTCGCGCGCGTGCCGGCCCCCGCCTCCAGGATCGTCTGGCTGGATCAGCCCGCCATGGACACCACGGCGCGGCGTGCCCTCGCCCGGGCCTTCGACGAATCCGCCGCGTACGACGAGGCGGTGCGGTCGGTGTCGTTCCATCGCCCTGTCACCAGCCCCTCGCTCCGCGTCTCGCCGCGCCGGGCGACAGTCAGATCCTTCGCCAGGAACACCCGGAAACGCGGACATCCAGCATGAGCAGCGCCGAATCGGTGAGGGAGCGTGGCAAGTCTCCCAAGGAGTCGGAGGCGGTCGTCGCCGATCTCATGATGCCCCACCAGGCCAACGGCCTCCGGCGCCCGTCGGTCTTCGGCGGGGTGATCATGAGCATGGTCGACCGCTGTGCCGCCCTCAGCGCGATGCGCCATGCGGGGGGGCAGGCGACCACCCTCTCCATCGACAGCATCATCTTCAAGGAGCCCATCCGCGTCGGCGAGCTGGTCGAGGTCCGCTCCCGCGTCGTCCACGTCGGCCGCACCTCCATGTCGGTGCTGGCCGACGTCTACGCCGAGGACATCACGAGCGGCACCCGGCGCCACACCAACGAGTGCTTTCTCACCTTCGTCCACCTGGACGAGGAGGGCAAGCCCGCCCCCGTGCCGAGGCTGCGCCTGGAGACCAAGGACGACACCCTCCTGAACGAGCTCGCCGCCCGGCGGCGCGAGCAGCAGCTCGCCGACCGCCGATGACGGCGCCGGCCGAGTGACAGACCGCGACCGCGACTCGTCGTATGCGGCACCTCTCGCCGAGAGCTCCCCGATGACCAGCACGCCCACCGTGGATGTCTCCGCTCTCTCCTTCGACCAGGAGGACTACGAGAGCTTCTTCGTGCAGCATCCGTCTCCCTCCTTCCTGGTGGATGCGGAGACGAGCTGCATCGTGGCGGCGAACGCCGCGGCGGAAGCGCTGTACGGCTACACGCGGCAGCAGCTCGCCAGGATGCGCATCCACGACCTCCGCGCGCCCGAATCGCTGGCGGCACTCGACGCCGATCTGGCGCGACTCCGTGTGCACGATGGCTCCACTCGCTTCCTCACGCGCCACCTCCGGAGCAACGGCGATCGGCTCGACGTCGAGATCCTCACGCAGCCGATGCGCCTCGGCGGCCGCCGCGTACGTCGCGCCGTCGTCGTCGACGTCAGCGCCCGCGTCCGCGCCGAGACCCTCTTCCACGGCCTTGCCGAGCAGGCGATCACCGGGATCTACGTCATCCAGGACGACCGGTTCGTCTACGTGAATCCGCGGCTGGCCGAGATGTTCGGCTACACGGTGCGCGAGGCGATGGCCTCGCCCGAGCCGCTCCTGATGCTCCCCGCCGAGGTGCGCGAGGAGATCGCGCGCCGCGCAGTGCTGCACGAATCGGACGAGGAGCGCTCCATTCACTACTCGCTGCGCAGCGTGCGCCGCGACGGCGCGCCGATCGAGGTCGAAGTGTACGGCACGCGGCTCGACCTCAACGGCCGGGTCGCGCTCGTCGGCACCGTGCTCGACACGACGCAGCGCGTCGCCGCCGACGCCGCGTTGCGCGACAGCGAGAGCCGCTTCCGCGGTGCCTTCGACCAGGCGCTCACCGGCATGGCCATCACCGCGCCCGACGGCCGGTGGCTTCGCGTCAACAGCGCCCTTTGCGACATGCTCGGCTACACCGCGACGGAGATGACGGGGCTCACCTTCCAATCGGTGACGCACCCGGAGGACGTCGACACGAACATCGCGCTGCGCGATTCCCTCCTGCGCGGCGAGATCCCCGGCTACCGAATGGAAAAGCGCTTCCTCCACAAGGACGGGAGCACTGTCTGGTCGGCGCTGCACGTGTCGGTCGTGCGCGAGCGGGACGGCACACCGCTGTACATGGTGGCGCAGATGCACGACGTCACGGCGCGCAAGCGTGCCGAGGCGGCGCTCGACGAGAGCGAGGCGCAGCTGCGCCACGCGCAGAAGATGGAGGCGGTGGGCCGCCTCGCCGGCGGCGTCGCGCACGACTTCAACAACCTGCTCACCGTGATCGGCAGCAACGCCGAGATCGGCGAGGAGCTCTCGCGCGACGGGCTCACCGCGGCCGAGGAGTTCTCGGAGATCCGCTCGGCGGTCGAGCGCGCGGCGGCGCTCACGCGCCAGCTCCTCGCCTTCAGCCGCCGACAGGTGCTCGCCCCCGCGCCGATCTCCATCAACGAGGTGGTCGCCGACGCCGAGCGGATGCTGCGCCGCCTCATCGGCGAGGACGTCACCCTGGAGACGTCGCTCGACGAGCAGGCCGGCGACGTCGTGGCCGACCGCGGCCAGCTCGAGCAGGTGCTGATGAACCTCGTCGTGAACGCGCGCGATGCCATGCCGGATGGGGGGCGCATCGTGATCAGCACGCAGCGCGACGGCACCGGCCGCGTCGCGCTCGCCGTGCACGACAACGGCAGCGGCATGGACGAGGCGACGCGCGCCCGCGCCTTCGAGCCGTTCTTCACCACGAAGGAGCTGGGTAAGGGGACGGGACTCGGCCTCTCCACCGTGTACGGCATCGCCCAGCAATCGGGGGGCGACGTCACCATCGAGAGCGAGCTGCTCCGCGGCACGACGGTCACCGTGACCATCCCGCTCCTCCTCACCGCCGAGGAGAAGGCCCGCACCCCCCTTTCGGCGCCGGTGATCGACGCGATGCGGGGGGCGCCCTCGGGCGACACAATCCTGCTGGTCGAGGACGAGCCGGGGGTCCGTGCCGTGGCGCGAAAGATCCTGGTCCGCCTGGGCTATCGGGTCATCGAGGCCTCCAATGGCGCCGACGCCCTGTTTCTCTGGTCGATGCACCGCGCGCGCGTACGGCTGGTGCTCACGGACGCCGTGATGCCCCTCATGGGCGGGCGGGAGCTGGCCGAGCGGCTCCGCGAGGTGGGAGCGGACATCCCGATCCTGTTCATGAGCGGGTACGCGGACGGCGAGCGCGGGGGCGCGATCCCGGCGGGAGTGGAGCTGATCAGCAAGCCGTTCACCGCCGATGTGCTGCGGGACCGGATCGGCGGGCTGCTTTCCGAGCGGGGGCAGCTGTAACGGCGGTTTTCGATTTACGGTTTTCGGTTTTCGGTAGCTGCTCGGGGCTCAGGGATTACGGCTCGGGGCTCAGGGCTCGGGGCTCGTGACCGGGCGAGATCCGACAACCCAGACCCAAGACCCAAGACCCAAGACCCGAGGCCCGAGGCCCAAAACCCAAGAGCCGAGGCCCGAGAGCCAGGAACCGAAAACCGAAAACCGAAAACCGAAAACCGAAAACCGTAACGTTCGCCCCCGCCGCTCTCTCCATTAGATTACTGACATGCAGCTCTTCACCGTCGACCACGCGAATCGCACCCTTCCTCTCGTCCGGAAGATCGTCGAGGACATCGTGAGCGAGCACCGGCGCTGGCAGGAGGCGATCGTCGAGCTGGACGCGATCGTCTCCACCAGGACGCCCCTTCCCGATCCCGCCGCGACGGGGCTCGAGCGCGAGATCTCGCGCCTCGCGCGCGACCTCGACGCCCTCGAGGCCGAGCTGGCCGGCCTGGGGATCCAGCTCAAGGACCGCCGCATCGGGCTGATCGACTTCCCGAGCGAGATGGACGGCCGCCGAGTGCTGCTCTGCTGGCGTCTTGGCGAGCCCGCCGTACAGTTCTGGCACGACGAGGACGCCGGCTACGCCGGACGGCAGCCTCTCCATCCCACTCTCGTCGGCTGACCTCCCCCACCGATCCATGAAAGTCAAGAAAGTCCACACCTCCCCGGACGGCACGAAGTGGGGTGTCAGCATCCAGGCCCCCAGCTCGAGCAACTCGATGATCGTCTTCCGCCATCCGGACGGTGGCAGCTCACGTCTCGACCGGTACAACTGGGTGCTGAATCGCGGTCCCGAGTCGCGGAGCGTCACGGCGCGACTGGTGCCCGACGAGGTGCTGACGCAGCTCGACGACGCGGAGATCACGCGGCTGTTCCAGCGCTCGATGCCGGTGAGCCGGCCGGACGCGCTGAGCTAGCGCGCGAGGGATGCTGGCAACGCGTGAAGGGCACACCGGACAGGCTCCGGTGCGCCCTTCGTGCCACTCCGAGCTTCAACTCGCGGGACCGCTCTCAATTCGAGTCCGGATCCCGGTACGGCACCTCCACCTCCGTCCCGTCCCGCCCGACGACCGTCCGCTCGAACACCTCGCGCGCCTCCTTTCCCAGCTCGCCGGCGTCGCGCGAGTAGCGCGCGGAGAAGTGCATCAGCAGCAGCGTCCCCACCCCGGCGCCCCGCGCGATCGTCGCTGCCTCGCGCGCGGTCGAGTGGCCGGTCTCCACGGCGCGCGCCGCCTCCTCGTCGCCGAAGGTCGCTTCGTGGATCAGGAGGTCGGCGCCGCGCGCCGCGTCCAGCGTCGCCTCGCAGGGTCGGGTGTCCCCGGTGAGCACCACCTTGCGGCCGGGCCGCGGGGGCCCGACGAGCACCGGAGGCTCGATGACGCGGCCGTCGGCGAGCGTCACCGCTCGGCCGCGGTGAATCTCCCCCCACTGCGGCCCCTCGGGAATCCCGAGCTCGCGGGCGAGCTCCGGGTTGAAGCGCCCCTTGCGATCCTCTTCCACCAGCGCATAGCCGACGGCGCGCGCGCCCCGGTGGTCCACCGGGAAGGGGACGATCGCGTAGTCCTTGCGCTCCACCCGCTCTCCCGGCTCGAGCTCCCGAACGACGATCGGAAAGCCGAGGCGGTCCATCCCGAACTCCTCGGCGCGCTTGAGCATCCGCGCGGCCCCCCGCGGGCCCCACAGCCGCAACGGCTCCTCGCGTCCCTGCAGCGACATCGTGCGCATCAACCCGATCACGCCGATCACGTGGTCGGCGTGGAAGTGCGTGAAGAAGATGTCCTGCAGGTTGAACGAGACGCCGTAGCGCATCATCTGGCGCTGGGTCCCCTCGCCGCAGTCGAAGAGGAGTGTCTCCCCCTCGCGCACGACGGCGAGCGACGCGACGTTGCGCTCGATCGTGGGGCGGGAAGCGGAGGTGCCGAGCAGGCGGATGGCGAGCGACATGGCGGGGAATATAGCCGGGCAGTCGTTCGGGCCGCCCCCGTCCTGGACCGGATACACGTGGGAGCCCACGGGCTGGCACACCCATTGTCCCTCGAAGGGGCGAATATCGGTCCGCAGTTTGCACATGGGTACGGTGTCGCGGCCTCAGAGGGCCGAAGCGCGACCCGCGCAGTGGGCGGGGGGCGCCGCAGCGGGCCACGGGGCCCAACACAACCAGGAGGAGCTGTAATGGCGATCAGAGCGAACAACGAGGAGCGCGACTTCGGCGCGGATCGGGAGCGTCAGCGCGAAATCTCCAATGAGAGCGCCCGCAGCGCGCGCTCGTCCAGTGGCGACAGCTCCACGCGCACCGATGGCGCCTCGGAGTCCGGCTCGAGCCGCGCGCGGAGCAATCGCGGCTTCGCCTCGATGGACCGTTCCAAGCAGCGCGAGATCGCCAGCAAGGGCGGACGCGCGGCGCATCAGAAGGGAACGGCCCACGAGTTCGACTCGAGCGAAGCGCGCGCCGCCGGCCGCAAGGGGGGCGTGACGGTGAGCAAGAACCGCGAGCACATGGCGGCGATCGGCCGTCGTGGCGGCGAGGCGCGCGGCGCAAATCGCGCGGCCCGCCTGCAGAACGGCGCAGCCGAGTCGACGGCGGGCGAGCGCTTCCAGTCCGATCGCGAGGTCGGCCTGAACGGCAGCCAGTCGATGAATGGCAGCGTCCCGGGTTCCGCACGCCAGAGCGGAAGCTCGCTCGGCGGCGAGCGTCAGGTCGCGGGCTCGGACGAGCGGAACGTCGAGCGCCCGTAAGCGACGCGACAGTTGCCCGGAGGCACATCGGCTCGTGCCGGTGTGCCTCCGTCGTTTCCGCGTTACCCGACGATGCGCCGCCAGCGCTCCTCGTCGATGTTACCGCCGGAGACGATGATCGCGACCTGGCCGGCGAGCGCGCCCAGACGCCCCGACCGCATCGCCGCGACTCCCACCGCGCCGGAGCCCTCCACCCGCACGCCGCACGCGAGGGCGAGCCAGCGGATCGCCGAGGCGATCTCCTCCTCGCTCACGAGCGCCATCGTGTCGATCGCGAAGCGGCCGGTCTCGAGGCCCTCCTCGTCGATCTGTCCCGCGAGCCCGTCGGCGAGGGTGGGGGCGACCTCCACCTCCACGCGGCGCCCCGCCGCGAGTGACGCCGCCATCGCGCTCGTCATCTCGCTCTGCGCGCCGACGATGCGCAGCGCCGGCGCGACGTCGCGCGCCACCGCCGCAACCCCGCCCACGAGGCCCCCGCCCCCCACCGGGACGACGAGCGTCGCCAGCTGCGGCAGCGCCTCCAGTATCTCGAGCGCGACAGTCCCCTGGCCGGCGAGCAGCTCGGGGCCCGCGCACGGGTTGATGAACTCGAGCCCTCGCTCCCGCGCGTACCGCTCCGCCAACTCGTGCGCCGAGTCGTAGTCGGGCTGCGACGCGTCGACGTCGGCGCCAAGGGCGTGGATCCCGTCCCGCTTGACCGCAGGGGCCGAAGCGGGGACGAAGATCCGCGCATGTACCCCGAGCGCGCGCGCGGCGTACGCGAGGCCGAGCCCGTGGTTTCCCGCCGACGAGGCGACGACCCCGCGCGCGCGCACCGCCGGCGGGAGCGTCGCGAGCCGGTTGTACGCGCCGCGCAGCTTGAACGAGCCGGTGTGCTGCGCGCTCTCGAGCTTGAGGTGGACGTCGGCGCCCGCCGCGTCGCTCAGCTCCGGCGAGCGAACGAGCGGCGTGTCGGCGATCACGCCGCGCAGTCGCTCGGCGGCGGCGCGGACGTCGGCGGAGGTGGGGCGCATCGGTGGAAGGTAGCCGTGGCGGGAACGTCGCGGCATCCGGCGCGACAACTGTCATCCCGCACGAGGGAGCGAAGCGAGCGAGAGTCGGGATCCACCGCGAGCGCGCCCGTGACCGACGCCCGCGCCCGGAGACTGGATCCTGACGCGGGCTGTGGCTCGTGCGGGACGACAGCCCTCCCAATGCCCTGTTACCCGTTCCCGCGCGTGGGGCTCGCCAGCGGCTCCTACTGGTACAGCGACCGTCGGTACGTCGCCGTACTGGTACCCGCTACGCGCTGTTCATGCCGCCGCGACGGAAGATCCCGACGCTCGCTGTCGCTCGCGCGGGATGACAGGCTACTGCCTCACACCAGCGCCCCCTGCTCCCCCCACCTCGCCAGGTATCCCTCGAGATCGTACTTCGCGTGTGCCCGATCGAGCGACATGGGCCGGATCGTCCCCCACACTTTCCGCGAGGCGAAGGGGCGGTCGAACTTGCCGAAGCACCACTGGATCCCGGCGAAGCTGTTCGGGTCGCGCCCGTCGAGCCCGTACTTGTTGTTGAGGTGCAGGAGCCAGGCGAGCGCCTCCGCGTACGTCGGGGCCCATGTGATGACCGACTTGCCCCACAGCATGCGGACGACGTTGTGCATCATTCCCGACTCGACGAGCTCGCGCTGCCCCGCGTTCCACAGCGCATCGTGCGTGGCGGCGCGCTCGAGCTCCTCGAGCGAGTACGTCCACTCGCGCTCGTCGCCCGCATGCGCGCGCATCGAGCGGTGCGCCCATTCGGGCAGCGCCGAGAGCGATGCATGGTCGGGGTTGCGCAGGCAGAAGTTGAGCGAGAGCTCGCGCCAGGTGAGCATCTCGTTCAGGAAGGCGTCGCTCCGCTCCGGCGATACCGCGCCCCGCACCGTGGTCACCACCTCGTGCGGGGAGATCATCCCGTAGTGCAGATACGGCGAGAGGCGGCTCGATCCCCGCTCGTCGGACGGATGACGCCGGCGCTCCGAGTAGTCGTGCAGCCCGTCCGCGGCGAACGACGCGAGCCGCGCGCGTGCCGCGGCCAGACCGCCCTGCAGCGCCACGGCGCCCACCTCGTGATCGATCTCGCAGTGCGCCACCTCCGCGGCGACGTCGCAGCGCGCGACGTCGAGCCACTCGACTTCCAGGCCGTCGAGCAGCGACGCCGGCATCGCGCGTTTCGGGATGCGGTCCTCCACCGGCTCCAGTGCATGCTCCAGCAGCCTGGCGAGCTTGGGCCTGATGGTGCGCGCGGCGTACTCCTCCTTGTGGAACGAGGCGGCTGGGACGACGCCCACCGAGTCCACCGCCAGCACTCGGCAGTTCACCCGCTCGGCGAAGCGCAGCGAGCGCTGCGCGACCCCCGCGGTGTGGTAGTCGTCGGTGACGACGAGCGCCGCGCGGCGCGCGATCCGGTCGAGCACGCGCGCGTCGTCGCCGCGCCGCCGGCGCAGGGCGAAGCGGTAGGTGTAGCCCAGCGCCGCCGCGCGCTCCGCGAGCTCCTGCGCCCCCTGGAGCATGAAGGTGTGAAAGCGATCGGACGCATGGGTATACGTCGGGTCGATCCCCTGATGGATGAGCAACGGCTTGCCGACCCGGTCCGCCTCCGTGACGGCGAGCCGGAGCGCCCAGTTGTCCTCGAGTCGCTGCGTCGACTGCATCCAGTAGAGCACGAAGTCGCCGTCCGGCTGCAGCCGCTTCTCGTTCAGCGGCAGGGTCCGGAGGGAGAGCTGGTCGCGGACGTAGGGGGAGCCAAGGGGATGCCTCATGGCGGCGAAACGCGTGGCGCGCCGGCTCCGTTCCCGGCCGGCGGGGGATGGCCTGTAACCTTTCCGCGCGCCGCGCGTCCTGTTGACAGTGGGGAGCAGCCGGTTAGATTTCCGGATGTAACGGCGGCCCCGCACGGTTGCGGGGCCGTCTCTGTATTGAACGTGGATTGTCCGGGTGAAGCGCTCCGGACGCCCGCGCCAACACCGGGGCTGTAGCTCAGCTGGGAGAGCGCGCCGTTCGCAACGGCGAGGTCAGGGGTTCGATCCCCCTCAGCTCCATTGCGAGATGTTTCATTGGCACGCGTTTAGCCAATTTCTGTTTTTGCCCGCCGCCGTTCGGTAGGACGGAGAGTTCCAATGACGGTGAGCGTGGCAAGCTCCTAGGCAGCATCGATCGCGAAAGCGAGAAGCGCCGCGGACCCCCAGGGGTTCGCGGCGCTCGTGTTTCCGGGGGCGGCCTCCCGGGACGCTCTCCCCGTCCCGCCGGCGCGCGATCCCCGGCGGTGGCGCCGCGCCGGTCAGTTTCTCAGCGCCCGCGCATCGTCGCGCATGGCCAGGAAGAGCTCGCGGAGCCAGAGATTCTCCTCGCCCTCCACCCGCGCGCCGAAGTCGTCCATCGCCTTGCTGCTGAGCGAGTTGAGGAAGCGCAGGATGGCGCTCTCCTGCACCGAGAGGCGGGCCTGGCGGATCAGCAGGGTGGGTCCCTCCCCCTCGTCGAGCACGGCCAGGCGGAACAGTGCGCCCTCGGCGGCGAAGGGCCGCCGCAGCGGCGCCCGGATGAGCCGGGCGGTGATGAAGGGGAGGTCCCACTTGGGCTCGCGTCGCGCCGTCACCGACCAGGCGCGTTCCCGGTCCCCGCGCGCCTCGTTGACGAAGTCCATCGACAGGTCGTGGAACCCCACGCCGAACACCTTCACGTGCACGTTGAGGTCGGCGAGCAGAACGAGCGAGTCGGGCATCGGCCGCGCCGGCCCGACGAGCGACACCATGTGGCCGCGCAGCGTGCGGACCTTGAAGGTCAGGAGACGCTCGCTCGCCATCGCCTCGAGGTAGGGGACACCGGCGCGATCGGCGAGGACGAAGCGGTAGCGCGCCGGGTCCACGTACCGGTGCACCCATTCCCCGAAGGCGGGAAAGCGGCGCCTGAGCTGGTCCGAGTGCACGGTGATCCCGATGCTCATCACCGTCGAGCCGTCCACGAGGGGGACGGGGTGCACCGAGTCGAGCGAGAATGCGGTGCCGAGCGCCGCCGAGGTGTGCGGCATCGTGGTCGCGAGATCGGCGCGCACGTCGCGCTCGGTGCGCCCCTCGCCCGCGGCGATCAGCCGCGAGATCACCAGCGCGACGTCGGCCGGCTTCACGCTGCCGAGGGCGAAATCGACGTTCGTGTCCCAGCGGTAGTCGCCGTCGGAATTGCGCGTGAGGGTGGTGAGGTGCCGCGTGTCGCCCGGCCGGATGGGCACTGCCGCGCCGGGGTGGGACGAGAGGAGGTACCGCCCGCTCGCGTGCGTGCCCGAGGTTTCCAGCAGGCGCACGTTGCGCGATGCGCCGGTCCAGGTGGCGCTGTCGTCGAACACGGAGGAGGGGATGAGCGCCCCCCGCGTGATCTGGAGCCGGGAGTATTCGTACTTGGGGTTGCGCGCCACGTCGTCGAACCGGTCGGCGAAGGCGGTGAAGAGCTGGTCGGCATTGCCGCGCGCCCTGGCGGCGGCTCCCAGGCTCAGGACGCTGTCCCGGCAGCCCGCGAGCAGGAGAGTGGCGGCGGGGAGCAGCAGTCGGGGGCGGATGCCGAAGGGGATGGAAGAGGGCAGGTCGTGCTCCGAAAGGGAGGGAGGGGTTGAAGGAACATCCTACCCCCGCTATTTTACAAGGGTGCCGTCGAATGATCTTGCGTTTGACGGTGGTTTGCTGCCCCTTGGTGTAACTGGCAACACGTCTGCCTCTGGAGCAGAAGAGTCCAGGTTCGACCCCTGGAGGGGCAATAGCGGAAGCGCCGGTCCGGCCATCTGATGCCGGGCCGGCGCTTCTCGTATTGCCCCGCTCGCGCCGGCTCAGGGCGCCGGCTCAGGGCGCCGGCTCGGCGGGAAGTCCCGCCACCGGCACGTCGATGATCGCCACGCGCCCCTCCCGCGGGATGCGCAGGCTGACCCGCGTGCCGATCGTCTCTCGCGTGGTCCCCGTCAGCACCACGACGTTTCCCGGCGGAACGCCGCAGATGGCATAGTCGCCGGCCGCCGAGCTCACGGTCTGCAGCGTGCGCTGCCTCAGATCCTGGCGCGACTCGGTGCGGATGCCCGAGCCCTCGAACCAGGACGCCACCACCGTCGCCCCCCCGATGCGTTCCCCGTCGGCGCCGCGCGTCACCCCGCGCACGAAGCCCATCCTCGACGACTCCTCCGCCGAGCGAACGGCGCAGGTCTCGGAGAACATGCCTTCACGCGACGGCACCACGATCGCGACGCTGTCAGTGTGCTCGGAGTCCACCTCGCGCAGCACCGGCGACTGGCCGAGCGAGTCGGTGAGCGCCCACGCGACGGTGACCTGGCGCCGCCCGCGCCGCACGCTCGGGAAGGCGAATCGCCCGTCGGGCCCCGTCTTCACGGAGCGCGACAGCGCGGGCAGGCTGATCGTGGCGTCAGCCACGGGAGCCCCGGCGTCGTCGCGCACGATGCCGGAGAGGGTCGGCCGGGGCGCCGACCAGAGCACGGTATCTCCGCGCGCCACCTCGAACACCTCGCCCCCCGACTCCTGGAAGCCGGAGAGCGCCACTGACGTCAGGCGCTGCACGTCGCCGCGCGCCAGGTCCGACATCTGCGAGACGCGCTGCTGCACCACCCGCGAGAAGAGGGGCATCCTGAGCGCCCACTGCGCGACGATCCACGCGCCTGATGGCAGCCGTCGGAAGGTCAGCTTCCCTCCCGCATCGCCATCGCGCACCTCGGCGGGGGCGTTCGCGTAGGTGAAGGTCAGCCGCCGCAGCTCGCCCGTTGCGCGGGAGAGCACCAGCGTGCCGCCCACCTCGGGCACCTTCCGCCCGCGCACCGGCTCGAACTGCAGCCCGATCTCGTCGGCGGCGGCGACGTTCACGGCCTTGACGCAGTGCGCCGCCGCGAACTGTTCGGACAGCAGGATCCGTTCGTCGGGGGCGGCGTACGTCGTCCCGTCCCTGCCCACGACGACGTATCCCGCGGAGTCGAGCTGCGCGGCGGGAAGGCTCACGAAGGGACGCAGCGACGGTGCGCGCGCCTCGCGCTGCCACTCGCTCTCGATCGTGCCGCCGCGCAGGGCGACGCGCCGCTCGTACCGCATCACCTCCATCGTGTACGGCTGCTCGCTCGTGAGGAGCGTCGCGTCGAGCGCCTTCCGCGCCTCCTCCCACACGTCGAAGGCGAGCGTGCCCGCCTCGAGCTGCACGGCACAGCGCTGGCCGGCGGTGACGCGCACGCTCGCGAGCGACACGGCGAGGTCGTTCAACGGCAGCGCCCTCTCCAGCGACTCCGCCGCACCGAGCGGGAAAGCCGCCGACATCGTCGGCCGGAAGCCGATGCGCAGCGCGCGAAGACGATAATGTCCCGGCGCCGGCGCATGCAGACGATACATCCCCGTCTCGCTGGACAGCGAACGGTCCACGCTCTTCCCCGCGCTGTCGAGCAGGAAGACGATGACGCCCGATACGGTGGACGCGGACGGTCCGGCGACGACGCGCCCGTGCACCGACTGCGCCTCGGCCGCGTTCCGCCGCCCGGGCAGGCACAGTACGAGCAACATCATGGCGCGGCGGGACATGGCCGATCGGTGGAGGGGCTTGGCGAGGCGCATCATCGGCCACGATATCACCGCGACCTGGGCTACGCCACGCACGCGCTCAGTTCGCGACGTCCGCCTCGCGCGGCAGCACCAGCACGAATCGCGCGCCGCGCCGTTCCATGTCGGGTCGTTCCAGCCGCAGGTCGCCGCCGAGCAACCGCGCGACCCGCCGCGCGATCGCCAGTCCGACGCCGGTGCCGGACGCCGACGTGCTCGCGCCGGGCGCGCGAAAGAACTCCTCGAACACGCGCTCGGCGAGATCGGCGGGCACCCCTGGTCCGGTGTCCCGCACCTCGATGCGCACCGCGTCACCGAGCGCCGCGTCGTAGGTGGCGTCGACCGCGACTCTCGCGCTGCCGCCGCGCGGGGTGTACTTCGTCACGTTCGACAGCAGATTGCCCAACACCTGCCGCACGCGCGCAGGGTCCGTGACGACGTGACAGGTGCCGTCCCCGTCCCTCCCCCGGAACGCGAGCTCGATGCCCGCCGTCTCGGCGATCGCGCGATAGTCGTCCACCGCCTCGCGCGCGACTCGCGCGAGGTCCACGCGCTGGCGGTGGACGCGCAGCGCTCCCGCATCGACGCGGGAGAGCTCGACGAGATCGTTGACGGTGTCCAGCGTGACGCCGATCAGGTTCCGCAGCCGCTCGATGATGCGCGTCTGCCCGGCGCCGACGGGGCCGGTGAATCCGTCGGCGAGCAGATCGGCGTATCCCTGGGCCGCGCCGAGGGGATTCTTCAAGTCGTGCGTCACGCCGCGCATCAACGCGGCGCGCGACGCCATCGCCCGCTCGGCCGCGGCCTGCCCGCGCACCGCGGCCGCCGAGAGCTCGCGCGTCCGCTTGGCGGTCCACGCAAGCGCCGCGAGCGCGAGCAGAGCGAGGGGGGCCAGGCTGGCGGGAACCACGACCATGATCCGCTCGAGGCGCATGATCTCGGCGCGCTGGGCCGCCGAGCGTGCCGAGAGGAGATCCTCCAGGCGCTGGAGCTGGGAGAGCGCGAGCTCCGCAGCGTGCCAGCGCGACGCGCGCTGTTGGGCGCGCGCCTGCGCATCGGCCCCGGCGGGAACCCCGCGCAGGCGAAGATCCTCGCCACCGCGCCACGCGCTCACCGCGGCCATCGCGGTGCGGAACTGCGTTGTCGCTTCGGGACCGACGCGTTGCACGAGGGAGTCGAGCACGTGCTCGTCGACGATGGCGACGGAGCGCGCCGCCGAGGCGGTGGAATCGGACGCTGCCGAGCCAGCGCCCCCGTCGGGCTCCTCGGCATGCGCCGCCATCTCCGTGGCGAGCGCGGCGGCGAAGTCGTTCACGCGCACGAGCGCGGGACCGGTGACCTCGAGCGAGTGCCGCCTCGGCATTTCGAGCCGCCGGCTCGCCAGCAGCGGCACCGCGAAGATGAGCACGAGCGCGACAGCGATGAGGGCGAGTGGGATCCACCACCACCGTGATTGCCGTCCCGGTCGCATTACGGATGCGTCGTTCGTCATGCCTGAGAGACGCGCGGGCTGCGGAGTTCGTTCAAGGGACCTCTCAGAGAGCGGACTGTGCCGCGCATGTCGGCGTCGTTCGTGCATCGGAAGAGTGCCGGCGCGCGTCGCGCGCCCAACGGGCGCCGCGCCCTCAACCGGAGATCTGCCATGAACACTTCAACTTGTCGAATGTTCGCCCTCGCCGCCGCGCTGCTGGCCACCGCGGGCGCCGCGCAGGCGCAGGGCAGGGGGCACGGGAAGGGCCACGAAAAGGGCCACGAAAAGGGCCACGAAAAGGGCCACGAAAAGGGCCACGAAAAGGGCCACGGCCAGGTCAAGGCCGATGACCATCGGGACGACCGCCGCGATGACCGTGGAGGCTACGTCGTGGGCAACCAGGTCAGAGTCCCGCCCGGACTCGCCAAGAAGCCCGGCGGGATGCCGCCCGGACAGTACAAGAGGCGCTACGGCACGAACGACGGCGCGAGCATCCTCTCGCAGGTCCTCGGGCAGCGCGGCTACACCGTCGTGCGCACGGCACCGGCGGGCCGGTCGCGTTACGTGTACTACCGGGACACCGATGGACGGCTGCGCCGCGCGATCGTGAGCCCCGGCGCCGAGCGGCTCAGCTTCACCAATGTCCCCGCGTCGCTGCTCCAGGAAGTGCTGTCCCGGCTGTACTGAACCCGCTGAGCGCGCGCGGTGAAACGAACGACGGGACGCCGCAAGGCGTCCCGTCGTTCGTTCTGCCTGCCGCGGTCAGGGAGTGGTGTTCTTCGCGGGCTCGCGCGGCCACACGTTGTCGTCGAGCGCGCGGTCGGGGAAGCGGCCATGGGGATCGAGCGTGATCTTCTCGATCTTGCGGCCCCCGAAGTCGAGCGTCGCTTCGAAGGTGCGATTGCCCTTGAACCAGACGTCGACCGGATAGGTGACGATCGCCGAGTGGTCGTCGGTCATCACCGCGTTCCGCATCGCCTTCACCCTGGGGCCCGTCGGCGCGAGCTGTACTGCGAGCACCACGGGCGAGGGCATCTGGCCGTCCTGCCGCACCGTCACCGTCGTCCGGTTTCCGGAGCGCGTCACCTTAAGAATGGACCCGTCCACCGACTCGGTGGTGAACAGCCAGTAGTTCCAGAACCAGCCGAGATCCCGGCCCAGCGCGTTGTTCATGAAGAAGGCGTAGTCCCAGGGCGACGGATGCTTGAAGCGCCACGCCGTGGCATAGTCGCTCATGGCGCGCTGCACCGCGCTGTCTCCCACGATGCCGCCCAGCATGGAGAGCATCTGCGGGGCCTTGCCGTATGCCTGGAACGAATAGAGGGGGCCGCCGTAGTTCGCGTCCCACATGAGCGGCGCCTCGCGCTCGTCGCCGCTGATGCGCCCGTACGACTGGCCGATCTTGTCCAGGACGGCGGGCTGATGCCGGCGGTCCGCGGCCGAGAGGATGTTCATGTACTGGTTGAACCCCTCGTCCATGAAGCCGTACCAGGTCTCGTTCACGCCCACCATCATCGGCCACCACTGGTGTCCCGTCTCGTGGTCGGCGGCGCCGGTGCCCGACATGATGAACATCGGATACTCCATGCCGCCTTCGGGCCCGTCCACCGTGGTGAGCTGGGGAAACGCGTAGGGCATCCAGAGCCGCGAGTAGAACTGCAGCGCGTGCTGCATGGACGGGAGCGCGCCCGCGTACGCGGCGGCGTGCCCCGGCAGGTACATCGCGTACACGGGGATCACCGCGCCGCCCGGAATCGTGGCGCGCGTGGCGTCCCACACGAACTGGTTCGACGTCGCCCACGCGACGTCCGCCACGGAGTCGGCGACGAAGTGCCAGGTGAGCCGCTCGCCTGCCGCGGTGGACCGGCCGGCGCCGCGCTCCGCCGCGCCCACGATCGTGCGCACGGAGTCCGATCCCAGGACGTGCGACAGGCGCTCCCTCGCCGCCGGCGTGAGCACATCGGCCGCGTTCTGCAGCACTCCGGACGAGCCGACGAGCCAGCCCGCCGGCAGGTCGAGCTGGACGTCGAAGTGTCCGTAGTTGTTGTAGAACTCGGACGGGCCGAGGTAGGGATCGGTGTCCCAGCCTCCCTGGCGCAGGTCGTCGAACACCGCGACGCGCGGGTACCACTGCGCCACCTGGAAGAGCGAGTCCCCCCACGCGCCCATTCGCATTCCCCGCTCGCCATCCACGGGCGGCACGCGAAAGCTCCAGTCCGCGTCGAGCGCCACGGAGCTCCTCGCGGCGATGGGCTTCGGCAGCCGGATCGTCGCGACGGTCTGCGTGAGCCCGCTCACCGTGGGGGCGGTGGGCTGGGCGCCCGCCGCGTTCCGCGGGCGTGGGGCGGGGGCGGCGAGGTCCACCGTCTGTCCGTCCACCGCCAGCCGCGTCACCCGCATCCCTTCCGTGAGCGACGGGAGCGCCTCGGCACGCGGGACATTCGGCGCGAAGATGTTCTGGTCGAGCCGGAGCACGACCGCGCGCATCACGGAATCGCTGTTGTTGCGCACGATGACGTGCTCCGTGCCCGATACGACGCCGGTGGTCGCGTCGAAGCGCGCCTTGATGGCGTAGTCGGTGGAGAGCTGCCAGTAGTTGCGGCCGGGCCGGCCGGTGGAGTCGCGCGTGCCGGCGGCCATCGCGCGGCGGATCATGTTGGTGAGCGGGATGTCGCGGCGGACGGCCCGGGGCGGCGCGCCCTGCGACTGGGCGGAGGACATGGCGAAGGCTGAAGCGAAGGCTGCGGCGAGCAGGAGGCGGAGTCTCATGGGTCGGCGGGTTCGTGGAGAGTCAACTGTAGCTTCCCGCCCCCGCGCGCGCGAGCGAGGATGACGGCCTTGACGCGTGGCGCGTCCGCCTCGAAGATGGACGGGATGCGGCACCCGTCGCGCTCACGCGGCCTCGCGCTCCCCCTCCTCCCGCTCGCTCTCCATGCGTCTTCGCCTCTTCCTCAGTCAGCTGCTTCTCCTGGGCGTCGCGGCGGGTGCCTCCGCGCAGAACCCCGCCTCGCCCCCCGCGTCCCCGCCGGCCGACATGGGGATCACGTCGGCCGACCCCTCCGTCGCCAAGCCGGGCCGCAGCCCCACGCAGCCCATCGACTCCGCCTACACGAAGAAGATCCTCGAGTACACCACCGAGAAGTTCTTCCTCTCGCCGCTCGTCGATTATCTCCCCGCCTCGAAGACCGTCCCGACGCCGATGGCGGTGCTCGGCGACATCGCCGGCGCGCGCGACAATCTGCCGTATTCGAAGGAGGTGTACGCCTACATGCGGCTGCTCGAGAAGTCGAGCCCCCGCGTGCGCGTCTTCTCCATCGGCACCACGGAAGAGGGTCGCGAGATGATCGCGGTCGCCGTCGCGTCGGAGGCGCTCATCGCCAAGCTCGACGAGAACCGCGCCCAGCTCGCGAAGCTCGCGGACCCGCGCAGCATCGGCATGAACGACGCCGAGGCGGCGAGGATCGTCGCGTCGGCGGCGCCGGTGTACTACATCACCGGCACCATCCACTCCACCGAGTCGGGGGCACCGACTGCCCTGATGGAGCTCGCCTACCGCCTTGCGGTGGACGAGAGCCCGTACGTGAAGAACATCCGCGACAACCTTGTCACGCTCATCACGCCCATCGTGGAGGTGGATGGCCGCGACCGGATGGTGGACCTGTTCCGGTGGCACATGGCCCACCCGGGGGAGACGTACCCGAACCTGATCTACTGGGGTCACTACGTCGCGCACGACAACAACCGCGACGCGATGGGACTGACGCTCAAGCTGTCGCAGAACGTGCTGAATGCCTACGTCGACCAGAAGGCGCAGGTGCTGCACGACCTGCACGAGTCGGTGCCGTACCTCTACGACAATACCATCGGCGACGGCCCCTACAACGCCTGGCTCGATCCTCTGCTCACCAACGAGTGGCAGATGATCGGCTGGAACAACGTGCAGGAGATGACGCGGCTCGGCATGCCCGGCGTGTTCGCGCACGGACAGTTCGACACCTGGTCGCCCGGCTACCTGATGTTCATCGCCGCGACGCACAACGGCATCAGCCGGCTGTACGAGACCTTCGGCAATGGAGGCACGGCGGAAACTGTCGAGCGCATCCTGTCGCCGAGCGAGACGCAGCGCACCTGGTGGCGCCAGAACCCGCCGTTGCCCAAGGTGCAGTGGTCGCTGCGCAACAACAACAACTACGAGCAGACCGGGCTCCTCGTCTCGCTGAGCTACTTCGCCAACAACCGCCGGCTCTTCCTGCAGAATTTCTGGGAGAAGAGCAAGCGCTCCGTGGAGAAGCCGGCGAACGAGGGGCCGGCGGCGTACGTCCTCACCGCCGACGACCCGCGTCCCGGCGCGCAGGCCGACGTCCTCCGCATCCTGCAGAAGCAGCGCGTCGAGATCTCGCGCGCGACGGCGCCGTTCACGGTGATGGTGCCAGGTCGCGCGGCTCGCAACGGCCGCACGGGCGCAGGCGCCGACACCGCCGCCGCGCCGGCGAAGAAGGCGGCCCCCGAGAGCCGCCAGTTCCCCGCGGGGAGTTACATCATCCGGATGGACCAGCCCTACTCGCGCATCGCCGACGCGCTGCTCGACCGGCAGTACTGGAGCCCGAGCGACCCGCAGAAGACGCCGTACGACGACACGGGCTGGTCGTTCCCCGAGGGATTCGCCGTCCAGGCGGTGCGGGTCGTCGACCCGAAGGTGCTCGATGCGCCGATGGAGCGGGTCTCGGGCGAGGTGCGCGCGCCGGGCGGCGTCCGCGGCAGCGGCACGCTGTTCGCCGTCAATCACAACGGTGACAACGCCCTGGCCACGCTGCGCTACCGCTTCCGCGGCGCCGACTTCCAGGCCGCCGAGGAGCCCTTCTCCGCGGCGGGCCGCACCTTCGCGCGCGGATCGTTCGTCATCCGCGGCGTCCGCGAGCAGGAGCTCGACAAGGCCGCACGAGAGCTCGGCATCACCGCCTACGCGCTCGCCGCGGCGCCCTCGGTGAAGACGCACCCGGCGCGCGCGCCGCGCGTCGCCATCCTGCACACCTGGCTCAGCACGCAGACCGAGGGCTGGTGGCGCTTCGCCTTCGACCAGCTCGCGATCCCGTACGACTACATCAGCACGCAGGAGGTGGCGAAGACGGCCGATCTCAACGCGAAGTACGACGTCATCCTCTTCCCTCCCGCCGGTGGGAGCGGCCAGGCGATCATCGACGGCTTGCCGAAGTGGCGCAACCCGATGCCCTGGAAGAACACGCCGCTCACGCCGAACATCGGCACCTGGGCGCAGACCGACGACATGCGCCAGGGGCTCGGCTGGCAGGGGCTCGAGCACCTGCAGCAGTTCGTCTCTCGCGGCGGTGTGCTCGTCGGCGTGAACGGCACGTCGGAGTTCGCCATCAACTACGGGCTCACGCCGGGGGTGACCTTCAACCAGGCGTCGAAGAGCAAGGTGGTGGGCAGCTTCCTGCGCACCAACGTCGTGGACGCGGCGAGCCCGATCGTCTACGGCATCCCGGACAGCCTCGCCGTGTACAGCGACGGAGGAGAGAGCTTCAGCGTCAGCTACGCCCGCGGAGGCCGAGGCGGGCGCTTCGGCGCCGCGCCCGAGCGTCCCACTGGGCGCGGCTCGGCCGACGATCCCGACGTGCCGCAGGGGCGGCAGCCGCTCAGCCCGGGCAACGAGGCGCCCGTCGTGGCGCCGGTGCAGCCCTGGCAGGCGCCGGCGATTACCGCCGAGCAGCTGCGGAATCCGCTGTCGGTCATCCCCCCCGGCCAGCGCCCGCGCGTGGCGCTGCGGTTCGCCAGTCAGGGCTCGCTGCTGGCGTCCGGGCTGCTCGACGGGGGTACCGACATCGCGCAGCGGCCGGTGGTCGTGGACGTGCCGGTGGACAGGGGACACGTGGTGCTGTTCGCCAACAATCCGGTCTACCGGGGCGAGACGATCGGCAGCTACTTCCTGGTGTTCAACACCCTCTTGAACTGGGACCATCTCGACGCCGGCCGCGTGCTGGACAAACAGTAGCCGGGGCGGACGTGGCAGCGGGCACATCGTTTGCCAATGACGGCGGGGTAATCGGCGGCCTCGGCCGTCCGCACGCCCCTCACCAACAGGAAGAGCTCATGCTAATCACGATCATCGTCGGCATCATCGCCGGCTTCCTCGCCGGCAAGATCATGAAGGGTTCCGGCTACGGCGTCATCATGGACCTGGTGCTTGGTCTCGTGGGTGGTCTCATCGGCGGCCTCGTGTTCAACGCGCTCGGCATCGGAGCCGGCGGCGGGGTGATCGGCTCGATCATCGTGGCGACCATCGGCGCCGTGCTGCTCGTCTGGCTGGTGAGACTCTTCAGCGGCAAGCGGAACGTCTGAGCCGGTTCGCTGCTCGGAGCCGGTGAACGCCGGCTCTGGACAATGAAGGGCGCGAAGGGCACACCGGAGTCGATCCGGTGTGCCCTTCGCGCCTTTCGCCGCGATGCAAGGCGTCCGCGCTCAGCGATGGCCCTTCGCGATCCCCGCCACGATCTCGTACGACCTGAGCCGCGCGCCATGATCGTGGATGTGCGAGGTGATCATCAGCTCGTCCGCGCCCGTCAGCGCGATGAAGGCGTCCAGCTTGTCGCGCACCGCGGTCGCGTCGCCGACGACCGCCTGCCGCAGCGTGCGCTCGACCGCGCTCTGCTCCCACTCCGCCCACAGCCCTTCCATGCTGAGCACGGGGGGCTGAAGCTGCACTGGACGTCCGCGCTGCAGCGCGAGGAACTGCTGCTGCAGCGACGTGGCCAGGCGGTGCGCCTCGGCGTCGCTGTCGGCGGCCACCACACTCACGCCGAGCATCGCGTACGGCCGCTCGAGGGACTCCGAGGGCTGGAAGCCGGTCCGGTAGAGCTCCAGTGCCTGCAGCATCTGATCCGGGGCGAAGTGCGAGGCGAAGGCGAAGGGGAGCCCGAGCATCGCGGCGAGCTGCGCGCTGAAGGTGCTCGAGCCGAGCAGCCAGAGCGGGACGTGAAGCCCCGCACCGGGGACGGCGCGCACCGGCTGACCCGGCACCGCCTCGCGGAAATATGACTGCAGCTCCATCACGTCCTGTGGGAACTGCTCGGCGCTCATCGGGTCGCGGCGCAGCGCCTGG
>JBBQJC010000018.1:0-56859 GCA_038325515.1 Gemmatimonadales bacterium
TAGCGCACGCGCACCCCCATCTGCTGCAAGTAGTCGGTGAGGTCCTCCGACATCCGCTTCGTGAGCGTGGTCACCAGCACGCGCTCCCCGATCGCGGCGCGCTTCCGGATCTCGCCGAGCAGGTCGTCCACCTGGCCGCGCACGGAGCGCACCTCGATCTCCGGATCGATCAGCCCCGTGGGCCGGATGATCTGCTCGACGACGACCCCTTCGGAAAGTCGGAGCTCCAACTCCCCTGGCGTTGCGGAAACAAAAACAGCGCGCGGCGTCAGCGATAGAAACTCGTCGAACATCAGCGGCCGGTTGTCGAGCGCGCTCGGGAGACGGAAGCCGTAGTCCACGAGGGTCAGCTTGCGCGCGCGGTCGCCGTTGAACATCCCGCCGATCTGCGGCAGCGACACGTGCGACTCGTCGACGACCACGAGGAAGTCCTCGGGGAAGTAGTCGAACAGGCACGCCGGTCGCTCGCCCGCCACACGGCCGGACAGGTGCCGCGAGTAGTTCTCGATCCCGGCGCAGGTCCCGATCTCCAGCATCATCTCGATGTCGAAGTTCGTGCGGCTCTCCAGCCGCTGCGCCTCGAGGAGTCGTCCGTTCGCCCGCATCTCGGCAAGCCGCCCGTTCAGCTCCTCACGGATCAGCTTGACCGCGCGCTCGAGAGTGGGGCGCTGCGTGACGAAGTGCTTCGCCGGGTAGATGGCCGAGCGCTCCAGCGTCGTGATCGTCTCGCCCGTGAGCACGTTGATCTTGGAGATGCGCTCGACCTCGTCCCCCCACAGCTCCACGCGCACCCCCTGCTCTTCGTACGCCGGGAAGATCTCGACGGTGTCGCCGCGCACGCGGAAGGTGCCGCGCTCGAAGGAGACGTCGTTCCGGTTGTACTGGATCCGCACCAGCGAGCGCAGGACGTCGTCGCGGTTGACCTTCTGCCCCTGCGTGATGGTGACCATCTGCTCGCGGTAGCTCACCGGATCGCCGAGGCCGTAGATCGCCGACACGGTGGCGACGATGATCACGTCGCTGCGCTCCATCAGCGACGAGGTGGCGCGCAGGCGCAGCCGGTCAATGTCCTCGTTGATCGACGCGTCCTTCTCGATGTACGTGTCGGTCGTGGGGACGTACGCTTCCGGCTGGTAGTAGTCGTAGTACGAGATGAAGTACTCGACCGCATTCTGCGGGAAGAAGCCCTTGATCTCGCCGTACAGCTGCGCGGCCAGGGTCTTGTTGTGGCTGAGCACCAGTGTCGGCTTGCCGTACTGCGCGATGACGTTGGCCATCGTCATCGTCTTGCCGGAGCCGGTGACGCCGAGCAGGGCCTGGAAACGGTCGCCGCGATCGAGGCCCTGCATCAGCTCCGCGATCGCCTTCGGCTGGTCACCGGCGGGCTCGAAGGGGGCCTGGAGCTTGAAGTCGGCTATGGGAGGCATGGGGGGAATCTAACTCTTTCGGGGATTGTTCGGGATACCCTCGCTACCTGTTTGTCGGTTTGCGGTTTGTCGGTTCTCGGCCGGCCCCGGGCGGCTCCTGGCGACCCGAGGCAGTCCGTAAACTGAAGAACCGCAAACCGAGAAACCCCCTAGTCGCTTATCCGCTCCCGTCGCGCCACTTCCGTGATCCCCTTCACCTTCCGCGCCGCCTTGATGATCTTCTGCAGGTGGGCCAGGTTCTCCACCTCGACGAGCACCGCCCCCGAGGCGCGGCCGTCGGTGGTCTTGAGCTCCATGCTGCGGATGTTCGTGCCCATGTCGCTCACCGCGGCGGCGACGTCGGCGTAGAGCCCGCGGCGGTCGTTCCCCTCGAGCACCAGGCGGACGACGAACCGCTCCCCCTCCGCCTCCTGCCAGTCGATCTCGAGCCGGCGCTCCGGCTCGTGGGCGAGGAAGAGCAGGTTCGGGCAGTCTGCCCGGTGGATGCTCACCCCTCGGCCGCGCGTGACGTACCCCGTGACCGCGTCGCCGGGGACCGGCTGGCAGCACTGGGCGTAGCGGACCATGAGGCCGTCCACTCCCTGGATGCGCACCCCCTTCGTGCCGCGCACCCGGTCCACGAGCCGCTCGACCAGCGTCGGCTTCGTCTGCTCCTTCTCGACGTAGTCGGGGAAGAGGTGCTTGACCGCCTGCCCGATGTTGACGTCGCCCTGGCCGATGGAGGCGTACAGGTGCGTGATGTCGCCCAGTCCGAGTGCCTTGGCGGCGCCGGTGAGGGCGGCGTCGTCGGGGCGCGAGAGGCGGCGGCGCTTGAGCTCCCGATCCACGATCTCCTGCCCGAGCTTCACGGAGGAGGAGTGCTCCTCGTGGCGCAGCCATTGACGGATCTTGTGGCGGGCGCGCCCGGTGCGAACGTGCGCCAGCCAGTCCCGGCTCGGACGCGCCGTCGTCGAGGTGATGATCTCGACGGCTTCGGAGTTCCGCAGGGGCCGCGAGAGGGGGGAGATGCGCCCGTTGATCTTGGCGCCGGCGCAGTGCAGCCCCACCTCGGAGTGCACGGCGAAAGCGAAGTCGATCGGCGTCGCCCCCTTGGGGAGCTGGTGCACGTCGCCCTTCGGCGAGAAGACGAAGATCTCGTCGGCGTAGAGGTCGAGCTTGAGGAACTCGAGAAACTCGTCGGGCGTCTTCGCGTCGAGCTGCAGCTCGAGGATCTGGCGGAACCAGGTGAGGTGGCGATCGAGCTCGTCGGAGCTCTTTGCGTCCTCCTTGTACAGCCAGTGCGCCGCGATGCCGAAGTCGGCGGTGCGGTGCATGTCCTTCGTGCGGATCTGGATCTCGTAGAGCTGCCGGCCCGGCCCGAACACCGTCGTGTGCAGCGACTGGTAGCCGTTCGACTTCGGCTGCGCGATGTAGTCCTTGATCCGCTCCTGCACCGGCGTCCACCCGTCGTGGATGACGCCGAGGGCGTGGTAGCAGTCGGGCACCGTGTCGACGAGGACGCGGATGGCGAGCAGATCGTAGATCTCCTCGTACGGCTTCTCCCGCTGCTTCATCTTCTTGAAGATGGACCAGAGGTGCTTCGGCCGGCCGGTGACGTCGACGTTCTGGATCCCCGCCTTCGCGAGCTGGATCTCGAGCGGATCGCGCAACGACGCGATCAGCGCCTCGCGCTCGCCGCGCTTCTGCGCGACCTTGCGCGCCAGCGCCTTGTATTCGCCGGGCTCCAGGTGCTTGAAGGCGAGATCCTCGAGCTCCCACCGGATCCTCGCCATGCCGAAGCGGTGCGCGAGCGGGGCATAGAGGTCGCGCGTCTCCTGGGCGATGCGGCGCCGCTTCTCCTCAGGAAGGAAGTCGAGCGTCCGCATGTTGTGCAGCCGGTCGGCCAGCTTCACGATGATGACGCGCGCGTCCTTGGCGATGGAGAGGAGGAGCTTGCGGTAGCTCTCCACCTGCCGGTCCTGCTTGGAGCCGCTGTTGGGCAGCTTGGCGATCTTCGTGAGCCCGTCGACGATCGCGGCGATCTCCTTCCCGAACTCGCGCTCGACGTCGGCCACGCTGATCGCCGTGTCCTCGACGACGTCGTGGATGAGCCCGCTCGCCACCGTGGTCGTGTCGAGCTGCAGGTCGGCGAGGATCTTCGCGACCTCCACGCAGTGCGTGACGTACGGCTCGCCCGAATTGCGCGTCTGGCCGCGGTGAGCCTCCTCGCTGAACCGGTAGGCGCGCGCCAGCAGCTCCTCGTCGAGGCGCGCGTTGGCGCCCTCGCCGAGCGACCAGTCGGGGATGATCTCGCGCAGAGCGGTTGCTGTCACGGCGATCCTGTGAGGCGAGCGCGGACACACGCCGGCCGGCTTCGGCCGGAGTCGCGCATGGTGCTGGCGTGGGCGTCCGTTCCCGAATATTAGCCCGGTGCCCGTCTCTCCGCATCATTCACGACGGCCGGGTGACCCCGGAATCCGTGCGCCGCGGCTACAGCAGCCCCGCCTCCGCGAAGCTCGTGTACCGCCCGCGCCCGATGATCACGTGATCGTGCACCGGGATGTCGAGCAGCTTTCCCGCCGCCACGAGCTGCTCCGTCACCAGCCGGTCGTCGGTGCTCGGGGTGGGATCGCCACTCGGATGATTGTGCACGAGGATCACCGCCGCCGCGCGCTCGGCGATCGCCTCGCGGAAGACCTCCCGCGGGTGCACGAGTGACGAGGTGAGGATCCCCCGCGTGACGGTGATGTCGCGCTCCAGACGGTGCTGGGCGTCAAGCACGGCGACGTGGAACTCCTCGACCGGGAGATCCTCCAGTCGCGGTGCGAACAGCCGCGCCACGTCGCGGGGGGACCGGACGGGGGCGCCATCGTCGCGCACCTCGGCGGCGTGGCGCCGGCCCAGCTCGAGCGCCGCGTGGATGGTGACGGCGCGCGCCATGCCGACCCCCGACACCGCGGTGAGCGCGGCGACCGGCTGCATCGCCATCCGCCGGAGCGAGCCCCCCGCGCCGGCGAGCAGCGTCTGCCCGACCTGGAGCGCCGAGCCCCCCACCCTGCCCGACCCGAGCAGGAGGGCGAGCAGCTCGGCAGAGCTGAGCGCGGCGGCGCCGAGTGTGACGAGTCGCTCGCGGGGGCGCTCGGAGCGCGGAAGCTCGCGGATGGAGAGCGCGGCGGGGAGGGGCTGGCTGGAGACGGAGATGGCCACGGAGCGGTCCGAAGAGAGGGGACTCCATCTCTAGCGCGGAACCGGGGGCCGGGCGTCATCGATTTCACGCGAGCGGTGCAACGGCGAGGAACGAATGAATCGCATCGCCGGAAAAACGGCCGAACCCACTCGAGAGGATTCGGCCGTTCTTCATGGCATTCGGAGGATTCGCTCCTCGATGTTGTCTCACGCGCTATGCGAAGCCTACAACGCCGCTCCGTGGCACTTCTTGAACTTCTTCCCCGACCCGCAGGGACAGGGATCGTTGCGCCCCACCGAAGACCAGTCCACCGGCCCGGCGTTGGCGGCGTTCTGGATGTCGCTCATCGAACGGGCCCGTCCCGCGCCGACGATCACCGGATCCTGCCGCGTGCTCACCGGTGATTCGGTCGGCGTCTCGGCGGGCCCGACGTCCATCACCTCCGAGGCGCCATTCCCCGGCGCCTGGGGGACGATGTCCTCGAGGACGCCGAGGGCGTTGTAGCGGCGGGTCGGCGCGGCCGGCTCTGCATACCCCTGCCCCTGCCCGTCGTCGGGCGGCTCGATGACGAGCTGCACCTTGAGGAAGCGGTCGGTGAAGGTCTCGGCCACGTCGTTCATCAGGTCGACGAACATCGTGTACGCCTCCTGCTTGTACTCGAGCAGCGGATCCTTCTGCCCCCACGAGCGATAGTGGATGGCGTTGCGGAGCTGGTCGAGATCGTAGAGGTGGTCCTTCCACTTCTCGTCGAGCACGTTGAGCATGACGTAGCGCAGCAGGCGGTCCGCGTAGCCCCCCTCCTGGTCGCGCACCATGTCGAGCGCTTCGATCTTCGCGTCGAAGGCGGCATGGCCGGCGGCGACGGCGCGCTGCTGCGCGACGGTGAGCTCGGTCGGCCGCAGCGACTCCTCGGCGAACTCCTTCACCTGCACGAGGTAGTGCATCAGGAGCTCCTGCTGCAGCAGGTCGAAGTCCCACTCCTCGGCGGTGTCGAACTCCGCGAGCAGGGTCTCGACGCGGCGTGACAGCGCCTTGTCCACCATCTTCAGCGCCTCGCCCTTCAGCTCCTCGCCCCCTTCCAGCGCGAAGGCGCGCAGCGAGTAGATCACCTCGCGCTGCTGGTTCATCACGTCGTCGTACTCCAGCAGCCGCTTGCGGCTCTGGAAGTTCTGCAGCTCGACGCGCTTCTGGGCCTGCTCGATGGAGCGCGTGATGAGCGGATGCGTCAGCACCTCCCCCTCCTTCGCGCCCATCCGGTCCATCAGCTTCGCGATGCGCTCGCTGCCGAACAGGCGCATCAGGTCGTCCTCGAGGGAGAGGAAGAACTGGCTGGCGCCCGGGTCGCCCTGACGGCCGGCGCGGCCGCGGAGCTGGCGGTCGATGCGGCGGGACTCGTGCCGCTCGGAGCCGATGATGTGCAGGCCGCCGATCTCGTCGACCTCCACGGCGTTACCGTCGGGGTCCTTCACCACGGAGGGCTTGGAGCCGGTGACGCCGTCCCCGAGCTTGATGTCCGTTCCGCGGCCGGCCATGTTCGTCGCGATCGTGATCGCCCCCGGCTGGCCGGCGTTGGCGACGATCTCCGCCTCGCGCTGATGGTACTTCGCGTTGAGGACGTTGTGCACCATCCCGCCGCGCTGCATCAGCTTGGAGAGCGTCTCCGACGCGTCGACGCTCGTGGTGCCGATCAGCACCGGATAGCCCAGCTCGTGCAGCCGGCGGGTCTCGTCGACGATGGCGTTGTACTTCTCGCGGCGCGTCTTGTAGACGAGGTCGTGGCGGTCGTCGCGGATCACGTCGCGGTTGGTGGGGATCACCGCGACTTCCAGCTTGTAGATCTCGAAGAACTCGGTCTCTTCCGTCTCGGCCGTGCCGGTCATGCCGGCCAGCTTCTCGTACATGCGGAAGTAGTTCTGGATGGTGATCGTGGCCATGGTCTGCGTCTCGCCCTTCACGCGGACCCCCTCCTTGGCCTCGACCGCCTGGTGCAGCCCCTCGCTCCAGCGGCGACCCGGCATCGTGCGGCCGGTGTTCTCGTCCACGATCAGGACCTCGCCTTCCTGCACGACGTAGTTGACGTCCTTCTCGTAGAGTGAGTGGGCGCGCAGGAGCTGGTGCACGATGTTGAGCCGCTCGCTCTTGGCGGCGTACTCGATCTCGAGCTCGCGGCGCGCTGCGACCTTGGCCTCGGGCGGCATGTCGCGGTCGTGATCGATGCGGTGCACCGCCTCGCTGAGGTCGGGCAGCACGTACGCCTCCGGATCCTCCGGCGCCATGTACTCCGCGCCACGGTCGGTGAGGTGCACCGAGTGCCCGCGCTCGTCGAGCACGAAGAGGAGATCCTCCTCGATGTCGCGATGCGTCTGCTTGGCGGGGGGCAGCTTGCGGTCGGCGAGATGCTCCAGCTCCATCTTCTGGACGAGCTGCTTGTTCCCCGGCTCGTTCATGAGCTTGAGCAGGCGGCGGTTCTTCGGCTGCCCCATGGTCGCCTGGTAGAGCTTGACCGCCGCTTCCTGCGTGCGGCCCGCCTCCATGTCCCGCTCCGCCTCGGCGACGAGCACGTTCACGAGCTCCACCTGGCGCCGCACCAGACGAGTGATGGTCGCGTTGTGCTCGAAGTACTGGACGTCCCCTTCGTTGCCCACCGGCCCCGAGATGATCAACGGGGTCCGCGCCTCGTCGATGAGGACCGAGTCCACCTCGTCGACCATGGCGAAGACGTGGCTCCGCTGCACTCGCTGGTCGAGCGACGTCACCATGTTGTCGCGCAGGTAGTCGAAGCCGAACTCGTTGTTCGTGCCGTAGGTGATGTCGGCGTGGTAGGCCTCGCGGCGCTCGTACGACCCCGCCTCGGTGTCGTCGAGGCAGCCGACGGTGAGGCCGAGCCAGGTGTACAGGTGCCCCATCCACTGCGAGTCGCGGCGGGCGAGGTACGAGTTCACCGTCACGAGATGCGCGCCGCGCCCGGGGAGGGCGTTGAGGTAGAGCGGCAGGGTGGCGACGAGCGTCTTGCCTTCGCCCGTCGCCATCTCGGCGATGCGTCCGAAGTGGAGCTGGATGCCGCCCATCAGCTGCACGTCGTAGGGCACCATGTTCCATTCGATCTCGCGCCCGGTGACGTCGACCTTGGTGCCGACGAGCCGGCGCGAAGCCTCGCGCACCGTGGCGAACGCCTCGGGGAGGATCTCGTCGAGCGTCTCGGCGATCGTCGTCCGGAGCTCGCCCTCCGCGCCGCCGCTGCCGTCGACGCCGGTCAGCTCGTTGTCGAGCCGCTCACGCTCCACCGAATCGGCCGCGCCGCGCTTCTGCTCCTTCAGCTCGGCGATGCGCGTCTCGATGGCGCCGGTGCGCTCCTGCAGGAGGGCGCGGAACCTGGCGGTCTGGCCGCGGATCTCCTCATCAGGCAGCGTCGCGAGACGCGCCTCGTGCTCGTGGATGGCGTCGACGATCGGTTGGATCTTCTTACGATCTCGCTCGTGGCGAGTGCCCAGAAATGCCGTCAGTACGCGCTTGAACATGCCGTCCTCTTAGCGATACAGCCGGTGCTCGGCGATGTAGTCCGCCACCGCATCCGGCACGAATCCGCGAATGGTTAACCCGTTGGCCACCCGGGCGCGCAGCTCGGTGGACGAGATGTCCACGCGCCGCGTCTGCAGCACCTGCACGCCTCCGGGCTCGCGGATCGCCGGCACGGCATCGCCCCCTCGGACGAGCACGCCGATGTTCACCAAGCTCCGGATGCGCTCCGGCTCCCGCCACTGGTCGAAGAGGGCGAAGGCGTCGGCCCCGAGGAGCAAGGTGCGCTCCGCATCGGGATATGCCGCCGCCAGCGCCGCCACCGTGTCAACCGTGAAAGATAACCCTTCCCGCTCGATTTCCGCCGCATCCACCGTGAAGCCGGGAATCCCGCGCACCAGGAGGCGGGTCATGCCCAGGCGGTGGTAGCCGGCTGTGGTGGTCCCGCCAGCCTTGAATGGCTGCACCCCGGCCGGCACGAGCCGGACCTCGTCCAGGGCGAGCTGTTCCGCCGCATCGATCAGGGGCAGGAGGTGCCCCAGGTGCGGCGGATCGAAGCTCCCGCCGAAGATGCCGAGGCGCACGGCCTCAGCGCGTGGGCGGAGTGACGGGCGCGGGCGTCGCGGCGGGTGGGGGGCCGGTGCTGGACGGCGGAGGCGAGGCGGCCGACGCTCCCACGGGGAGGGCCGGAGCCGCAACACCGCTGCAGGCGACCTCCACGTCCTTGTCGCCCGGGAAGTTCACGCGGAGGGCGGCGCAGGCGTCCGACGCATCCTCCTTGTACCGAATCTTCTTGTACGAGTCGACCAGCCGGAGCTGGGCGAGCCGCGCCGTGGGGGTCGCCGGATAGCGCGCCACCACGTCCTTGAAGTAGATGATCCCCGAATCGAAGCCGCCGCGCCGGAAATAGTACAGGCCGGCGAGGTACTGCTTCTGGGCGAACATCTCGTCCAGCTCGGCCATCTCCTTCCGGGCCTCGGGGACGAGCGGGGACTGCGGGTACAGCCCGACCAGCGTGTTGTACGACGCCAGGGCGTTCTCCCCGTAGGTGGGGTCGAGCGCCGGCTTGCGCCACATCCGGCGGTAGGAGCGCGCGGCTTCCAGCGCCGCGTCGTCGGCCAGCGAGTCGTCGGGGAAGCTCTCGACGAGACGCGAGAAGCTCGTAGCGGCGAGCACCCATTCCTGCCGCTCCTGATGGGAGCGGCCCAGGAACCAGTGCGCCCGGGGGAGCAGCGTGTCGCGCGCCGGGAGATCCGTCGTCAACTTCTCGAACGCGGCGGACGCGTTCTCGTAGCGGGCACGCGAGAACTCCTCGGTGGCCGCACGGTAGAGCGCCTCGTTCGTGGCGAACTTCGTGATCTGGAATTCGGGGTGGCAGGCCGCGACGGCGAGGAGCAGCGCGGCGAGGAACACCCGACGAGAGCTATGCATATCGGGAGGAAGTACCCGCAAGAGTGGCAACGGTTCGAAGGTAGACTGGGAAAGATACACCCGCCGACCTCGCCAGCCCACTGCGGGAGCGCCGAATGCCTGCCAGATGTCCGGCCGGACTAGCGTGCGGGCCCAGATCTTGGACGGGGCCGTGGGGTCCGGGGCGCCATGAGCGGGGTCCCGACGTACTGCCGGAAGTACTCGATCGTGCGGGCCAGCCCCTCGCGAACCTCAACGGTGGGCTCCCATCCCAGCATGGTGCGGGCCCTGCTGATGTCCGGCTTGCGCACCTTGGGATCGTCCACCGGAAGCGGCTCGTAGACGATCGGCGCCGAGGTGCCGGTCAGCTCCACGACCAGCTCGGCGAGCTGCCGGACCGTGTACTCCACCGGGTTCCCGATGTTGGTCGGATTGTGGTCCCCCTGCATGAAGAGCCGGTAGATCCCCTCCACCTCGTCGGACGCGTAGCAGAAGCTGCGGGTCTGCGAGCCGTCGCCATAGACGGTGAGCGGCTCGTTGGAGAGGGCCTGCACGATGAAGTTCGAGACGACGCGGCCGTCGCGCGGCCGCATCCGGGGTCCGTACGTGTTGAAGATGCGGACGATTCGCGTGTCCACGCCGTGATAGGTGTGGTACGCCATCGTGATGGCCTCGGCGAAGCGCTTGGCCTCATCATAGACACCGCGCGGGCCGACGGGGTTTACGTTGCCCCAGTAGTCCTCCGTCTGGGGGTGCACGAGGGGGTCGCCGTACACCTCGCTCGTGGAGGCGATGAAGAAGCGCGCCCCCTTCGCCTTGGCCAGCCCGAGCGCGTTGTGCGTGCCGAGCGAGCCGACCTTCAGCGTCTGGATCGGTAGCTCGAGATAGTCGATCGGGCTCGCCGGAGAGGCGAAGTGGAGCACGCCATCGAGACGACCCTCCACATACGTGTAGGTGGAGATGTCGTGGCGGATGAAGCTGAATCGGTCGCTCCCCATCAGGTGCGCGACGTTGTCGGGACGGCCGGTGATGAAGTTGTCGAGTCCCACGACCTCGTGTCCCTCCGCGAGGAAGCGATCGCAGAGATGCGAGCCGAGGAAGCCGGCGGCGCCGGTGATCAGGATCCTCATGCGATCGCTCCCTGGGCCACGGCGGCCGGACGGCCGATGGAATCGTACATGAAGCCGAGCGCGCGCATCTTGCGGGGGTCGTAGAGGTTGCGTCCATCGATCACGACCGGCGAGAGCAGGCTGCCGCGAATGCGCTCGAAGTCGGGATGCCGGTACTCGTTCCAGTCGGTGATCACGACGAGCGCGTCGGCGCCCACGAGCGCGTCGTAGCTCGTCTCGGCGTAACGGATACGGTCGCCGAGCAGGCGCTGCGTCTCGTGCATCGCCACCGGATCGTGCGCGACGACGTCGGCGCCCGCCTCGAGAAGCTGCCGGAGCAGCACGAGGCTCGGCGCCTCGCGCATGTCGTCGGTGTTGGGCTTGAAGGCGAGCCCCCACACGGCGATGCGCTTGCCGCGCAGGTCGCCCACCTGCGCCACGAGCTTGTCGAACAGGCGCCCCTTCTGCAGCTCGTTCGCCGCCTCCACCGCCTCCAGGACGCGCAGCGGCATCTCGCACTCGCCGGCGGTCCGGACGAGCGCCTTGACGTCCTTGGGGAAGCACGAGCCGCCGTATCCAGGCCCGGGAAAGAGGAAGGCGGAGCCGATCCGGCTGTCGGAGCCGATGCCCCGGCGCACCTGGTCGACGTCGGCACCGACGACCTCGCACAGGTTGGCGATCTCGTTCATGAACGAGATGCGCGTGGCGAGCATCGCATTGGCCGCGTACTTCGTCATCTCCGCCGAGGCGATGTCCATGAAGATGATCGGGTTGCCGGTGCGGACGAATGGCGCGTACAGGTCGCCCATCACGCGCTCGGCGAACTCGCTCTCCACGCCGATGACGACGCGGTCGGGCTTCATGAAGTCGTCGATCGCCGCCCCCTCCTTGAGGAACTCTGGATTGGAGCACATGTGGAAGGGGTGCGCGGCGTACCGCCGGACCGCCGCCTGGACGCGACGCGCCGTGCCCACCGGCACCGTGGACTTCGTCACGACGACCATCTCGCGCGTCATGTGCCGGCCGATCTGCTCCGCCACGTCGAGGACGTGGCGGGGGTCGGCCGAGCCGTCCTCGTCGGGGGGGGTGCCGACGGCGATGAACACCACGTCGGCCGAGGCGATCGCCGCGGCGATGTCCGTGGTGAAGGTGAGTCGCCCCTGCTTCTGGTTACGCTCGACGTACTGCTCGAGGCCCGGCTCGTAGATCGGGAGCTCGTTCCGCTTCAGTCCCTCGATCTTGCGCGTGTCGACGTCCGCGCAGGTGACCGGGTTGCCGGTCTCGGCGAGGCACCCGCCCACGACGAGGCCGACGTATCCACTTCCGACGACTGTGATGTTCACGTGGGCAGGCGGGTAGTCATGACGTCAAGGAAGGAGGGCACTCAGACGCGCGACGCCGCTTCACGCGACGACGCGGACGAGAGCGAGACCACGCGGGCGCGGGTGGCGGTGGTCGTCTTCATCGCGTTGCGGGTATCCACGACGAGATTCGCCTTGTCGGCAATGCGCTGGTAGTCGACGACCTGGTGATCGGTGACGATGACCACGACGTCGGCACGCTCGATCTCGGCGTCCGTCAGCTCCACGCTCGAGAACGCGTGGCCGTCCTCGCGGAACGACGTGACGTACGGATCGTGGTACACCACCTCGGCACCGTCGGCCTCCAGCAGGCCGATGACGTCGAGCGCCGGGCTCTCGCGGAAGTCGTCGATGTCGCGCTTATACGCGACGCCGAGGACGAGCGCCCGGCTGCCGTTGACCGCCTTGCGGTCCTCGTTGAGCGCGCGCGCCACCTTCGCCACCACGTACGCCGGCATCGACGTGTTCACCTCGCCGGCGAGGTCGATGAAGCGCGTCTTGTAGTTCAGCGTGCGCATCTTCCACGCGAGGTAGTGCGGGTCGAGCGGGATGCAGTGGCCGCCGATGCCGGGCCCCGGCGTGAACTTCATGAAGCCGAACGGCTTCGTCGCCGCCGCGTCGATCACCTCCCACACGTCCACGCCCAGCTTGTCGCAGACGATCGCCATCTCGTTGGCCATGGCGATGTTCACGGAGCGGAACGTGTTCTCGAGCAGCTTCACCAGCTCGGCCGTCTCGGTCGACGAGACGCGGACGACGGTGTCGATGCAGCTCTCGTAGAGCGCGACGGCGGCATCGGTGCACGCCGGCGTCACGCCGCCAACGACCTTGGGCGTGTTCTTCGTGTGGTAGTGCGGGTTGCCGGGGTCCACGCGCTCCGGGCTGAAGGCCAGGAAGAGATCCTCGCCCACCACGAGCCCCTTCGCCTCGAAGACCGGCTGGAGCACCTCGCGCGTCGTCCCGGGATAGGTCGTGCTCTCGAGCACGACCAGCATGCCGGCGTGGGCGTGCCTCGCCACGGCGTTCGCCGCGGCCTGGACGTAGCTCATGTCCGGGTCACGCGTCTTGCCGAGCGGCGTCGGCACGGCGATGGAGATCGCGTCGGCGTCGCCGAGACGGGCCTCCTCCGTCGTCGCCAGGAACTTCCCCGCCTTCACCAGCGCGGCCACCGCCTCGGCCGGCACGTCCTGGATGTGCGACGCGCCGTCGTTGAGCAGGTCCACCACCCGCTGGCTCACGTCGTACCCGATGACCGTGAACCCGGCGTTCGCGAACTCCACGGCGAGCGGGAGCCCGACGTAGCCGAGCCCCACCACCGCCACCGTCGCGGAGCGGTCGTTGATCCTGCGAAGCAGCGTCTGCGAAACAGTCATCTCATTTCTCGTAGAAACTCAGCACGGCAGCCACGACTTCGTCGAGCTGGGCACGCGTGAGCTCGGGGTAGATGGGCAGCGAGAGTACTTCCTTGGCCGCGCGCTCGCTCTCGGGGCACTGTCCCTCGCGGTAACCGAGGTAGGCGAAGCAGGGCTGCAGGTGCAGTGGGAGCGGATAGTAGATGCTGTTGCCGATACCGCGCTCCTTGAGGAACGCCTGCAGCGCATCGCGCTTCCCACCGGCGACCCGGATGGTGTACTGATTGAAGATCGACTCGTTCTCCGGCGCCACGTACGGCGTGGCGAACGCCCCCTCCCCCACGAGCGACGCGAAGGCCGCGTCGTAGTAGGCGGCGTTGTCGCGGCGCTTCGCGCTCCAGCCGGCGAGATGCGGCAGCTTGGCCGCCAGCACCGCCGCCTGCAGCGCGTCGAGCCGGCTGTTGTAGCCGACCTCGTCGTGGAAGTACTGCTTCGCGCCGCCGTGGACGCGCAGCCGCTTGAGCCGCTCGGCGATGCCGGCGTCCTGGGTCACGAGCATCCCGCCGTCGCCGTAGCCGCCGAGGTTCTTCGAGGGGAAGAAGCTGAAGGTCCCGATCGTCGGCAGCTCGCCGGCCATCCGCCACTGGCCGTCGACCTCGCGCCGCGCGCCGATGGACTGCGCCGCGTCCTCGATCACGGGCAGGCCCGGCACCGCCGCGACGACGCGCTCGATCGGCGCCATCTGGCCGAAGAGATCCACCGGGATTACCGCCTTTGACCGGCTGGTCCGCGCCGCGGCGGCCGCCTCGGGCAGGATATTGAACGTGTCGGGGGCGATGTCGACGAATACCGGCGTGGCGCCGACGTTGTGGATCGTCCCCGCCGTCGCGAAGAAGGTGAAGGGGGTGGTGATCACCTCGTCACCGCGCCCGATGTCCAGGGCGCGCATGGCGAGCAGGATCGCGTCGGTGCCATTGGCGCAGCCGATGGCGTGCGCCGTGTGCGACAGCGCCGCGACGTCGCGCTCCAGGCCGGCCACTGCGTCACCGAGAATGAAGGTCTGCGCGTCCACGACCTCCATCACCGCCGACACGACTTCGTCGCGGATGGTGGCGTGCTGTGCGCGCAGGTCGAGCAGGGGGACGGCCATGGACGGACTCAACGGGACTGGAAGATCACAAACGTGACACGAGGTCACGCGACGGGCCGCACACCGCGATGCGGGCGGGGCACCGGAGGAATGGAAGGAAGAGAGGAAAGTTCGCCCGTACGCACGGGCAAGTCAATTTCCCGCTCGCGGCGCGTGGGTTCTCAGAGCGTCGTCCGCAGCGGGATCGGCACCTCGCGCCCCGACTTCGCCGACTCGTAGATGCCGAGGATCAGCTCGAGCGACTTGCGCCCCGCCCGACCGTCGGTGTCGGGCTTGGCGGTGCCCCGCAGCACGGAGACGAGGTTGCGATAGTACCCCTCGTGGCCGAAGCCGTACACGGTTGGCGGGTTGGTGCTGGCGGCCTCCACGAGCTTGTCGTCGTCGTCGTAGTCGGAGAAGCTCCAGTGCTCGACCTTGTTCACCGCCGTGCCACCGACCTTCACCGACCCCTTCTCGCCAAGGATGGTGATGGAGCCCTCGAGGTTCCGCGGATAGGTGAGCACGTTCACCTCGAGGACGCCGAGGGCGCCCGAGCGGAACTTGAGGATGGCCACCCCCGAATCCTCGGCCTCGATGCGCCGCGCCTGCGTGGCGGTCTGGGACATGACGCTCTCGACGGGCCCGACGAGCCACTGCATGAGGTCCACGTAGTGCGATGCCTGGTTCATGATCGCGCCGCCGTCGAACTCCCAGGTGCCGCGCCACGACTCGGCGTCGTAGTACTCCTGCGGTCGCGTCCACCGCACCGTGACGTTCGCCATGTAGATGCGCCCGAACCGGCCCTTGTCCACGGCGCGCTTGAGGAGCTGGATCGGCGGGTTGAGCCGGTTCTGCTTCACGACGAAGAGATGAACGTCCGCCGCATCGCAGGCACGCACGAGCTGGTCCGCCGCGGCGAGCGAGATCGCCATCGGCTTCTCGGTGAGCACGTGCCGGCCGGCGGCGGCGGCCTGCACGCCGTGCTGGGGGTGCAGCCCGGACGGCGTGCAGATCGCCACGAGGTCGCTCGGCACCTGCGCCAGCATCTCGTCGAGCGAGGGGAACGCGGGCACCCCCCAGGCGTCGCCGGCCGCCTCGGCGCGCGGCCGGTCCGTGTCGGCCACCGCCACGAGCTCGAGGTCCTCGACCTTGGCGATGGCGTCGAGGTGGTTGCGGCTGATGCGCCCGCAGCCAACGAGGGCCACGCGCACGCGGCCGGTGATCGGGGCTGGCGTCACTCTCACCCTCGGGGTTCCAGGTTCCGTCCGCCCGTCTGGCGGATGCCGCCGGGCGCCACTTCGTAGGTGGACCCGCAGGCGATGCACCGCCCCGCCCCGCCATCGGGCAGCCGTTCGCCGCACTGGCACATCCAGCCGATGCGCCGGGCGGGCACGCCCACCATCAGCGCGAACGGCGGCACGTCGGCCGTTACGACCGCGCCCGCGCCCACGAACGCATACTCGCCGAGCGTGCTGCCGCACACCACCGTCGCGTTGGCGCCGATCGTCGCGCCCCGCCGCACGAGCGTGCGGCGGTACTCGCTCTTCCGCGAGACGTGGCTGCGGGGATTGTTCACGTTCGTGAACACCATCGAGGGGCCGCAGAAAACGTCGTTCTCCAGCTCGACTCCCTCGTACACGGAGACGTTGTTCTGGATCTTGACGTTGTCGCCGATGCGCGTCCCGTTCATCACGACGACGTTCTGGCCGAGGGAGCAGCGCGCCCCGATCACCGCGCCGCCAAGGATGTGGCAGAAGTGCCACACCTTCGTCTCCGCGCCGATCGTCGCGCCCGCGTCCACGTATGCCGACTCGTGGACGAACGCCGTCTCGTGCACGCTCACTTCGCCACCGCGGCGAGGTCGCGGATGTCCTGCTGCCACTCCTGCAGCGACCGCACCTCGGGCTGGCGCGACCGCAGCGCGTCGATCGCGTCGCAGGCGGCGCCCGCCGCGGACAGCGTCGTGGTATATGCGACCTTGTGGCGGATCGCCGCCTGGCGCAGCGTGTAGTCGTCGCGCTGCGAGTGCTTGCCGAACGGCGTGTTGATGAGCAGCTGCACCTCGCCGTTCACGATCATGTCCATGCAGTTCGGCCGCCCCTCGTGGACCTTCAGCACCGGCGTCACCGGAATGCCGTGCTCGCCCAGGTAGGCCGCCGTCCCCGCCGTGGCGTAGAGGGCGAAGCCCATCTCCTGGAACCGCATCGCCAGCGGCGTCACCGCCGCCTTGTCGTTGTCGTTGACGGTCACGAGGATCCGGCCGGCGAGCGGCAGCCCGTTGGAGGCGGCGAGCTGCGCCTTGGCGAACGCGCTGCCGAAGGTGTCGGAGATCCCCATCACCTCGCCCGTCGACCGCATCTCGGGCCCGAGGATGGGATCCGTGCCGGCGAACTTGTTGAACGGGAAGACCGCCTCCTTCACCGAGACGAAGGGGGGGAGCACTTCAGCGGTGAATCCGATCTGCGCGAGCGTCTCGCCGCACATCACGCGCGCGGCGTGCGACGCCAGCGGCACGCCGATGGCCTTCGAGACGAAGGGGATGGTGCGGCTGGCGCGCGGGTTCACCTCGAGCACGTACACGATCCCCGCCTTGACGGCGAACTGCACGTTGATCAGCCCCACCACGTTGAACGCCTTCGCCATCGCGACGGTCTGCTCGCGCATCGTCCGCAGGTCGCGGTCGGTGATGCGGTAGGGCGGCAGCACGCAGGCCGAGTCGCCGGAGTGGATGCCGGCGTCCTCGATGTGCTGCATGACGCCGCCGATCACGACGTCGGTGCCGTCGCTCAGCGCATCGACATCGGCCTCGTACGCGTCCTCGAGGAAGCGGTCGACGAGCACGGGGCGCTCCTCGGAGACGCGCACCGCCGTCGCGAAGTAGTTCACGAGCGACGCGTCGTCGTAGACGATCTGCATCGCCCGCCCTCCGAGCACGTAGCTCGGGCGCACGAGCACCGGATAGCCGATCCGGCCGACGATCGCGAGCGCCTCCTCGACGCTCGTCGCGGTGCCGCTCGGCGGCTGGGTGAGCCCGATCTCGCGCGCGATCGCCTCGAAGCGCCGGCGGTCCTCCGCGGCGTCGATCGAATCGGGAGCGGTACCGAGGATCGTCACGCCGGCGGCCTCGAGGCCGCGCGTCAGCTTGAGCGGGGTCTGCCCCCCGAGCTGCACGATCACCCCCATCGGCTGCTCGCGGTGGACGATCTCCAGCACGTCCTCGAGCGTGAGGGGCTCGAAGTACAGCTTGTCCGCCGTGTCGAAGTCGGTGGAGACCGTCTCGGGGTTCGAGTTGATCATGATCGTCTCGAACCCCTGCTCGCGCAGCGCCATCACGGCGCGCACGCAGCAGTAGTCGAACTCCACTCCCTGCCCGATCCGGATCGGCCCGCTGCCGAGAATCACCACGGACTTGCGTCCGCTGCGCGGGGCCTCGCTCTCCTCGTCGTAGCTGCCGTAGAGATACGGCGTCGTCGAGGGAAACTCGCCGGCGCAGGTGTCGACCATCTTGTAGGCGGGGCGCACGTCCAGCGCCCAGCGGCGCGCGCGCGCCGCGAGCTCGGTCTCGCCGCGCAGCGCCGCGAGCTGCCGGTCGGAAAAGCCGAGCTGCTTCATGCGCCGCATCTCCGCCGTGGTCACCTCGGCGAGCGCCGCATACCGGCGCTCCGCCTCGACCAGCTCCATCATCTGGGAGAGGAAGAAGGGATCGATCGCGGTGAGCTCGTACAGCTCGTCCACCGTCATCCCCGCCTCGAACCCGCGCTTCACCTGGTAGATGCGCTCCGGCGTGGGCTGGCGCAGCCCGCCGCGCAACGCCTCGATCGAATCGTCGGCCAGCCGGTCGTCGGACAGCCGCTCGCCGATCGTCCAGCCCGGCCGCCCCGTCTCCAGCGCGCGCAACGCCTTCTGGAACGCCTCCTTGAAGGTGCGCCCGATCGCCATCGCCTCCCCCACGCTCTTCATCTGCGTCGTGAGCAGGGGGCTCGCGTTGGCGAACTTCTCGAACGCGAAGCGCGGCACCTTCACCACCACATAGTCCAGCACCGGCTCGAACGACGCCGGCGTCGTCTTCGTGATGTCGTTCGGGATCTCGTCCAGCCGGAAGCCGACCGCCAGCTTGGCCCCGATGCGCGCGATCGGATAACCCGTCGCCTTCGACGCGAGCGCCGAGGAGCGCGACACGCGCGGGTTCATCTCGATGACGATCATCTCCCCGTCCCGGGGATTGATCGCGAACTGGATGTTGCACCCGCCCGCGTTCACTCCGACCTCGCGGATGATCGCGCAGGCCGCGTCGCGCATCGTCTGGAACTCGCGGTCGGTGAGCGTCATGGCGGGCGCCACGGTGATCGAGTCGCCGGTGTGGACCCCCATCGGGTCGAGGTTCTCGATGGAGCACACGATCACGACGTTGTCGTACTGGTCCCGCATCACCTCGAGCTCGTATTCCTTCCACCCGATCAGCGAGCGCTCGATGAGGATCTGGCTCGTCGGGCTCTCGCGGAAGCCGTGACGGACGATGGACTCGAACTCCTCGCGGTTGTACGCGATCCCGCCACCGGTTCCCCCCATCGTGAACGAAGGGCGGATGATGGCCGGATACCCGGTGGTCTCCAGGAGCGCGACCGCCTCGTCGAAGTCGTTGGCGATCCCCCCCTTGGCCACGCCGAGCCCCAGCCGCTCCAGCGCCTCGCCGAACAGCTTGCGGTCCTCGGCGATCGCGATCGCACGCGCCGACGCCCCGATCAGCTCCACGCCGTACTGCTCGAGCACGCCGTTCTCGGCGAGGGTCATCGCCACGTTCAGCGCCGTCTGCCCCCCCATCGTGGGCAGCAGCGCGTCGGGCCGCTCGCGCGCGATGATCAGCTCCACGAACTCGGGCGTCACCGGCTCGATGTAGGTCCGGTCGGCGATCTCCGGAGCGGTCATGATCGTCGCCGGATTGGAGTTGATGAGGATCACCTCATAGCCCTCCTCCCGCAGCGCCTTCGTCGCCTGGGTTCCCGAGTAGTCGAACTCGGCGGCCTGCCCGATGATGATCGGGCCGGACCCGATGACGAGGATGCGGTGCAGATCAGCGCGTCGCGGCATGGATCAGATCGTCGATGATGTCGTCGCGCGTCCGGCGGGGAGTCCAGCCGGTGGCGCGACGGAGCTTGGCATTGCTGCCGACTTGAACGGGAACGTCGACGGGGCGCGCGAGCGCCGGATCGGTGCTAATCTCGGCAGAGACGCCCGCGCGCTGCAAGACCGCATGCGCGAGCCCGCGCACGCTGATCCCCGTCCCGCTGCAGACGTTGTATGCCTCTCCCGCGGCGCCCGTCTCCATCAGTGCAAGATAGGCGTCGACCACGTCGGTGACGTGGAGAAAGTCGCGCACCACGTCGCCGTTGCCGATGAGCAGGCGCCCGCCACTGGCCGGGAGCGCCAGGACGCGGCGCACCATCCCCGGCAGCAGGAATTGCTCGGCATGCCCGACTCCCGAGTGGTTGAAGCTGCGCGTGCACACGACGCGCACGCCGTCGCTGCGGAACGCCTGTAGCGCGGCCACCTCCTGCGCCACCTTGGAGGCGGCGTAGAGCGTGAGCGGCCGCTGCGCCATCTCCTCGTGCAGGGGCATGGCGTTGATCTCATGGCGCCCGTACTGCTCGCCCGAGCCGACGATCAGCACCGCGGGGTCCGCCGAGCCCGCCTGGCGCAGCCGGCGCACCTCGGTGAGCAGGCGCACCGTGCCCACGGCGTTCACCTCGTACGCGTAGCCCGGATTCCGCATCGCGTCGGGCACGTGGCTCACCGCGGCGAGGTGCAGCACGAGATCGGGCGCGTGGGACGACATCGCCGCCGCGATCGTCTCCTGGCGCGTGACGTCCAGCTCGCGCCAGATCGTCGCATCGCGCTCCTCGGCCGACAGGACGGTGTGCGGAAGCCCGCCCTCTCTGCCTCCCGCCATCACCGACCAGCCCTGGCGCAGCATGGATCGGATCGCCCACTGGGCGACGAACCCGCTGCCACCAGTGACGAGGGCGCGGACGGTCACGTCGTCGCGGCGTGCCGCGCGAGGTCGGCTTCGACCATCATCTCGACGAGCTGCCGGAAGCGCACGGTGGGCTCCCAGCCCAGCTTCTCCCTCGCCTTGGATGGATCGCCGACCAGGAGATCCACCTCGGCCGGCCGGTCGAAGCGCGTGTCGTGCGTGACGAAGTCGCGATAGTCGAGGCCGAGGCACTCGAACGCGGTCTCGCAGAGCTGCCGCACCGACCAGGTGTCGCCGGTGGCGATCACGTAGTCATCCGGCTGGTCCTGCTGCAGCATGCGCCACATCGCGTCCACGTAGTCGCCGGCGAAGCCCCAGTCGCGCCGGGCCTCGAGGTTGCCGAGGCGCAGCTCCTTCGACTTGCCGAGCTTGCAGCGCGCGGCGCCGTCGGTGACCTTGCGCGTCACGAACTCCAGGCCGCGCCGCGGGCTCTCGTGATTGAACAGGATGCCGGAGACCGCGTAGAGCCCGAAGCTCTCGCGATAGTTGAGCGTGATCCAGTGCCCGTAGATCTTCGCCACGCCATAGGGGCTGCGCGGATAGAACGGGGTGGACTCGCGCTGCGGCACCTCCATCACCTTGCCGAACATCTCGCTGGAGCTGGCCTGATAGAAGCGCGCCCCGGGCGCCGCCTTCTTCATGGCCTCGAGCATCCGCGTCACGCCGAGCGCCGTGAACTCGCCGGTGAGCACGGGCTGCGACCAGGAGGTCTGCACGAAGCTCTGCGCCGCGAGGTTGTAGATCTCGTCCGGCTGGGTGTCGTGGACCACGTCGGTGAGCGAGGTCTGGTCGAGGAGGTCGGCCGAGCAGAGCTCGATGCGGTCGACGATGTGGGCGATCCGCTCGAACGGAGTCGTGGAGCTTCGGCGGATGACGCCGACGACGCGGTATCCCTTCGCGAGGAGGAGCTCGGCGAGATAGGAGCCGTCCTGGCCGGTGATCCCGGTGATGAGCGCGGTAGGCAATGGAATCGTGATTAGGCGGGGATGTGAAAAAGGGAGCCCTTGAGAGCTCCCCTTTGCGTGACGAACCGGCGGAGCCGGTTCCTCACGCCACCTGCACGCCGCGCGGAGCGCGGGGGACCTTCCCCGCGTTGAGGCAGCGCGTGCAGACCTTCACCTTCGTGATCTTGCCGGCGATGAGGGTGCGGACGACCTGCAGGTTCGGCTTCCACGACCGGCGCGTCTTGTTGTTGGCGTGCGAGACGTTGTTGCCGAACGCGACACCCTTGTCGCAATGGAAGCAGCGGTTGCGCTGAATGGGAGCCATGGTCGTCAGTCCTGACAGAACTCGATGATCGCCATCTCGGCACCGTCACCCTTGCGGTGACCGGTCTTGAGGATGCGCGTGTAGCCGCCGGGCCGCGAGGCGAACTTGGGGCCGAGGGTCTGGAACAGCTTGTCGGCCGCCTCGCGCTTCTGGATGTGGCGGATGGCCAGCCGGCGGGCGTGCAGCGTGCCCGTGCGAGCCTTGGTGATGAGCTTCTCGATGAACGGGCGCAGCTCCTTGGCCTTCGCCTCGGTCGTCTCGATCCGCTCGCTCTCGATGAGCGAGGTCGCGAGGTTGCGCATGAGAGCGAGCTTCTGCTCGCTCGTGCGCCGGAGCTGCCGTCCTGCCTTCCGGTGACGCATTGGTGTTACTCCTCTTCGTCGTCAGGTGCCGCGGCGGCAGCCTGGCTCGGCGGTGTGCCCCAATCGAGCACGCGTACGCCGTCGCCGTTCTCCTCGAACCGCATCCCGAAATTCAATCCTTCGCGCTCGAGGAGATCGGCGATCTCCTGCAGCGACTTCTTCCCGAAATTCTTGACCTGGAGGATCTGGCTCTCCGTCTGGCGGACCAGATCGCCCAGGCTGCGGATGTTGCTGTTCTTCAGCGAGTTCACCGAGCGTACCGACAGCTCGAGATCGTCGATCGGTGTCTTCAGCGTCTGCTGCATCTTGGCGCCGTCGGTGGCCGCCCCATCACCCGCACCGCCGGCGACGGGCGCCGAGCTGTGCGAGCCGAACTCGACGAAGTACTGGAAGTGCGTCTGCGCCAGCGCCGCGGCGTAGCTGACCGCCTCTTCCGGCGTGATCGTCCCGTTCGTCTCGACCGTCAACGTGAGACGGTCGTAGTCCGTGCGCTGCCCGACGCGCGTCTCGGCGACCGAGAAGTTCGCGCGGCGCACCGGGTTGTAGATCGAGTCGATGCGGACGAGGTCCACCGGGAGCCCGCGATCCAGCGGATGCTGGTCGGACTCGATGTAGCCGCGGCCCTTGTTCACGTACAGCTCGATGTTCAGGTCGCGGTCGTCCTGCAGCGTGAGGATGTGGTGCGTCGGCTCGACGATGCGGACGCCGCTCACGGGCGACACGTCGCCGGCCGTCACCGCGCCCACTCCGTTCTTCTGGATGTGGAGCACCGCGCTCTCGACGTCGTCCGCCAGGGTCAGCGTGAGCGTCTTGAGGTTGCCGATGATCTGGTGGACGTCCTCGACCACGCCGGGGATCGTCTGGTGCTCGTGGACGACACCGTCGATGCGCACGCCCCACACCGCCGCGCCGCGGAGCGACGAGAGCAGCATGCGACGCATCGCGTTGCCAAGCGTATGGCCGAAGCCACGCTCCAGCGGCTGGAGGCGGAATTCGGCGACGTTCGGGTTGTCCTCGCGCTTGGTTGCTTCAACCAGCTGCGGACGGACGAGCCCGCGGAGATCGATCGTGGAAGCCATGGGTCGGTCTGATGATTCGGGTCATTCCGGCGATGACGTGCCGGAAACGCTCTGCTTCGCCCCAAACGCGCGGCAGATTCGTAGAGGGGTCTGGGCCCCGACCAACACTGCGAACGGCGGTCTTCGGTGCTCGGTATTCGGTTGCTGCAGCTGCGGTCAGCTCGTGCAAACGCGGGCAGAGCCTGTGGGCGCCGCCCGCGACGTGCTCTCGAACTGCGCCCGGCCTCCGCTTGACCGAAGACCGAGAACCGCCTGCTTACTTCGAGTAGAGCTCGACGACCAGCTGTTCCTGGGCGGCGATCGGGATGCTCGTGCGGGCGGGCTTCTCGAGCACGCGGCCGCTGAACGTCCCCTTGTCCACTGCGATCCACGAGAGCGGCGCGCCACGCGACGACTGATCCATCGCCGTGATGACCGACACCTGCTCGCGCGACTTCACGCGCATCCGGACTTCCATGCCCGGCGCCACGTGGAAGCTCGGGATGTCGACGCCCTTCTGATTGACCTCGACGTGGCGATGGCGGATGAGCTGGCGCGCTGCCTTGCGGCTGCCGGCGAAGCCCATGCGGTACACCACGTTGTCCAGACGCGTCTCGAGCGCCGCGAGGAGGTTGTGTCCGCGCAGGCCAGGCTGCGACGACACCTTCTCGAACGTGTTGCGGAACTGCTTCTCGCTCACGCCGTAGATGCGCTTGATCTTCTGCTTCTCACGGAGCTGCTTGGAGAACTCCGACGCCTTGCGACGACGCGCCGTGGCCTGGCCATGCTGGCCCGGCGCATACGGACGACGCTCGACCGGACACTTCTCGGTGAAGCACTTGGTCGCCTTGAGGAACAGCTTGGTTCCCTCGCGGCGGCACTGACGACAGCTCGGACCTGTATAGCGACCCATCTCAGACTCTCCGACGCTTCGGGGGACGGCAGCCGTTGTGCGGGATCGGCGTCACGTCCTTGATCGACTTGACCTGCAGACCGGCGGCGGCGAGCGCCTGGATGGCCGACTCCCGGCCGCTCCCCGGTCCCTGCACGCGCACGTGCACGCGCTTCACACCAGCCGTCAGCGCCTCGCGAGCGCACTGCTCGGCCGCCACGGTCGCGGCGAACGGCGTGCTCTTCTTCGAGCCCTTGAAGCCAGCCTTCCCGCTCGATCCCCACGCGATCGCATTGCCCCGCGGATCGGTGATCGTCACGGTCGTATTGTTGAACGTCGCATTGACGTGGGCCACGCCCTCCGCCTCGACGATCTTCTTCGCCTTCTTGCCTGTAGCCATACGTTTACTTGGTTACCTTCTTCTTTCCGGCGATCGCGCGACGCGGACCCTTCTTCGTGCGCGCATTGGTGTGCGTCCGCTGGCCGCGAACCGGCAGCCCGCGACGGTGGCGGATCCCGCGGTACGACCCGATGTCCATCAATCGCTTGATGTTCATCGCGACCTCCGTGCGCAACGCCCCCTCCACGCGATACTCCTTCTCGATCACCCCGCGCAGCTTCTGCACGTCGGCGTCGGAGAGATCACGCACGCGTTGCGCGGGGTCGATCCCCGCCTTCTCCATGATCTCCAGGGCGGACGAACGCCCGATCCCGAAGATGTAGGTCAACCCGATCTCGACCTTCTTGTCGCGCGGGAGATCGATGCCAGAAATACGAGCCATTATCTGTTAGCCCTGACGCTGCTTATGCTTCGGATTGCGCTTGCAGATGATGCGAGTCACGCCGTTGCGCTTGACAACCTTGCAGTGCTCACAGATCGGCTTCACGCTGCTGCGGACTTTCACGGGACACCATCTATGCAAAACGTGAGATTTTCCGGCTGAGTCATTTAGAATAATGGGCACGGTAGCGTCACGCAACCCCAACGGTGACGCAGAGTTCACCACGCCCCATCCGCACCGCCCTACTCCCCCCGAAAATCCTCCTTCCTCCCCCTCACCGCAGCTCCGACATCACGCGCGCCATCGCCTCGGCCGGATCCGGCACCCCGGTCACCGCCCTCCCCAGCACCAGATAACGCGCTCCAGCCCGCTGCGCCTCCGCCGGCGTCATCACCCGCCGCTGATCGTGCGTGTCCCCCCCCGCCAGCCGGATCCCCGGGACCAGGAGCGCCAGCCGCTCGCCAAACTCCCGCTGCACCAGCCCGGCCTCCGCCCCGCTGCACACGATCCCATGCAGCCCGGCCGCCGCCGCATCGCCCGCGAGCCGCACGACCTCCCGGTCGACCACCACCTCGCCGCGCCCCCACGCCGCTTCCAACCCGGCGGCGTCGAATGAGGTGAGCACCGTCACGGCGAGGACCCCGCACCGCTCCCCGGCGGCATCCTGAGCCGCCTCGAGCATCGCCCGCCCCCCGGACGCATGCACCGTCAGGAGACGCACGCCCAACGCAACCGCGCTCCGCACCGCACCCGCCACCGTGTTCGGAATGTCGTGGAACTTCAGATCCAGGAAGACCTCCCCACCGATCTCCTCCCGCAGCGCCCGTACCACCGAGGGCCCCGCGGCGGTGAACAGCTCGCTGCCCACCTTGAAGAAGCGGCAGTGCTCCGACACCCGGCGCGCCATCGCCAGCGCGTCCGCGGCCGACCCCATGTCCAGCGCCACGATGGGCGTCGCGCGCCCGCCGCTCGCATCCACCCGCTTCGCCTCGTGCATCAGCCGGTCTCCAGCGTTCCGATGAGCTCCGACAGCGCCCGAACGCCGTGCGCGCGACACCAGCGGCCGAGCTCCCGCACGATCCGCTCCGGCGCGCGAGGATCGCGCAGCATGGCGGTGCCCACCCCCACCAGCGACGCGCCGGCGATGATGTACTGCAGCGCCGTCTCGGCCGACGATACGCCGCCGATCCCGAGGATCGGCACCGCGACCGCGCGGCGCACCTTCCAGGTGGCGAGCACGCCCATGGGCAGGAGCCCCGCCCCGCTCATCCCGCCAGTGCCGTAGCCAAGGGCCGGCCGGCGCCGCTCGACGTCGATCACGAGCCCCGGCATCGTGTTCACCAGGGTGATCGCGTCGGCGCCGGCATCCACGGCGATTGCCGCGCTGCGCGCGATATCGGGGAGCGCGGGCGACAGCTTCACGAACAGGGGTCGCCGCGTCTCGGCGCGCGCGCGTCGCACCACCTCGGCCAGCGCGGCGGGATCGGCGCCGAACTCCGTCCCCCCCGATTTGACGTTCGGGCAGCTCACGTTCAACTCGTAGCCGTCCAGCCCGTTCGTCATCGCGCCGGCGAGCGGCTCGTCCAGCCGGGCCACGACGTCGGCGAACTCCTCCACCGCGAAGCCGACGACGTTGGCGATCTTTCGCGTCTCCGGCAGCGACGCGGCGAGCCAGGGGAGCTGGTCGCGTCGCACCGCGTCCACGCCGGGATTCGCCAGCCCGACCGCGTTGATCATCCCCCCATCGAACTCCGCGACGCGCGGCGCGGCGTTGCCCGCGCGCGCCAGGGGGCTGACGCACTTGGTGACGATCCCGCCCAGCGCGGCGAGGTCCACGATGTCGGCCAGCTCGCGGCCGTAGCCGGCGGTGCCGGCGGCGAGGACGACGGGATTCTGGAAGTGCAGCCCTGCGACCTGCACCCCGAGCAGGGCGCCGCCGTCGCTCACCGTTGGCCCGATCCGGCGACGGGGCCAGCGACCGTGGACACCCGCCGCTCGTAACGCTTGAGATACTCGAGCACGCCGTCGGAGATGGCGCTGGAGAGCTCGGCCATGCGCGCGGGATCGGTGAGGTACGCCGCCTCGGCGGGGTTGGTGCCGAAGCCGATCTCGACGAGCACGGCGGGCATGTAGGCGGTGACGAGCACGCGGAAGCCCGCTTGCTTCACGCCGCGGTTCGTGCCCGGGTGCACCGCCGCCATGCGGCGCTGGATGAGCTCCGCCAGCTCGTTCGCTTCGCGCAGGTGCTCGTTCTGCGCCATGTCGTTGAGGATGAAGCTGAGCGGGTCGCCGGCGTGCGCGGAGGGCCCCGCTTCGAACTTCACCACCTCGTTCTCCATCTGCTCTACGCGGCGCGCGTCCTCGGTCTTCGCCTCGGCGAGGAAGTAGGTCTCGAAGCCGCGCGCGCCTCCGGGATTCTTCCAGCCCGGGTTTGCTGCGTTGACGTGGATGCTCACGAAGAGGTCGGCGTGCGCGTCGTTGGCGATGCGCCCGCGGTCGGACAGGGCGATGAGGGTGTCGGTGGTGCGGGTGTACTTGACGTCGATGCCACGCTCGCCGAGCGCCGCGCCGACGCGCCTGGCGACGGCGAGCGTGATGTCCTTCTCGCGCACGGCGGGACCATCGCCGAGCGGGCCGTGCATGCCGGCATCGGGGCCGCCGTGCCCCGCGTCGACGACGACCAGCTTGCGCGAGCGGAGGGGCCCGACCGGCGCGGCCGAGCTGGCGATGGGGGGCCCGGAGGCGAGGCCCCGGCTGTCGCGAGGCGCGGGCGCCTCGTCCGCGGGGGGCCCGCTGCGGAGCGGGCCGCTGGGTCGCGCCGCAGCGGCTTCACGGGCGGCGAAGCGGCTGCCCGTGGAGAAGGCGCGCAGCTCGAATCGCTCCGGATCCCAGGCGAGGTTCACGGCGAGCCGGGGGACGATCTCCGCGACGAGCTGAAGGGGGACGTACAGGCGTCCCTTCCGCACCTCGGGCGCCGAGGCGAGCTGGTAGGTCTGGTCGCCGACCTTCGCGAAGCGGATCCCCTCCTCGACCTCGATGGCGGTGCCGTTGACGATGAGCAGCCAGCGGTTCCCGGTGAGGTGGGAGACGGTGAGGGGGACGACGGGGCGGAGCTGCTCCGCGCGCAGCAGCGGGCCGCTGTCGCCCGGCACGAGCTGGACGGTGAGCGAGCGGGTGGCGTCCTTGACGACGAGCGGCCCGGCGGTGGCCGGAACGGCCGGGCTGGCGGCTGCCAGCTGGAACGCCGCGAGGAGGGGGAGGATCATCGGGCCCGGAACACGCGCGCGATCTCGCGATCCGCGTCCTTGGCCTTCTCGTCCTCACGCTTGTCGTGCGCCTTCTTTCCCTTGCCGAGACCCAGCACCACTTTGGCGATCCCGCGTTTGAAGTAGAGCTCGAGCGGCACGAGGGTGAGCCCCTGGCGCTCGATGGCACCAATCAGACGCGTGATTTCCCGTTTGTGCAACAACAGCTTGCGCGTTCGGGTGGGCTCGTGGTTGTTGTAGCTCGCCCGCTCGTAAGGGGAGATGTGGAGGTTGAGGAGAAAGATCTCCCCATCCCGCACGATGCCGTAGGAGTCGGAGACGTTGGCGCGGCCGTCGCGGAGCGACTTGACCTCGCTGCCGGTGAGGACGATGCCGGCCTCGAAGGTGTCGAGGATGGTATAGTCGTGCCGTGCGCGCCGGTTCTTGGCGATCGACTCGACTTCGGGCTTTTCCTCGGACTTTGACATGGGGCGGCATCGGCTGCAGCACGCGACGGTGCGGGCTAGCCTAGCAACATAGAGCGGCCGCGGCACAGCGGCAACGCGATGCGTTGACTTGCACCACCGCGCCGGATAAATTCGCTTGTCTGATCCCGGTGCGGGCTGGATATCGAATGCACCGATGCGCTCGGGTGGTGGAACTGGTAGACACGCAGGTCTCAGAAGCCTGTGCCTTCACCGGCGTGGGGGTTCAAGTCCCCCCTCGAGCATCGAATACGACAAGGGCGCCTCTCGGGGCGCCCTTCGTCGTTTCCGCGGCTTTCTGCGAGGCGACTAGCGGGCGACCCTGGAGGGGGGAACGTCCTCGGGGAGCTGGGCCTCGCCGAAGCTGAGACGCAGTGCCTCGTTGGCGTCGGCGAGGTAGCGCTGCACGAGGGTCGCACCGTGCTGCACCGTCGGATCGTCGGAGCGGATGGGCCCGCCGGCGAAGGCGAGCATGTTCTGCGCGACGCGCATGGCCGGTGTGCCGTGGCCACGGGAATGGAAGGCGTCCCGGTAGGCGCTGAGCCGTGCATTGAACTGGCGTTCCGCGAGGTCGCGCAGCTCACCGTCGATCTGGGGGTCCTTGTGCATCCGGTGCAGCAGGGCGCGCAGGGCCTCGGACGGGGTGCGGTCGTCCAGGGCGTCTCGCTGGGCGACGAGAACGCCGACGGCGCGGCGCACGTAGCGGAGCTCCCAGCGCGCATGGTCCACGTCGCCCCGAGTGGCGCCGGTGGCGAGCCAGGCGACGTCCGCCTCGGAGGGCTCCTGCATGAGCGCGGCGACGTAGGCCGCACTGCGCCTGAGCAGGGCGCGGTCGTCACGAAACGAGCGGAAGAGGCGCACCGGCGCCGGGAGTCAGCCCTGCAGGATGGGGAGGGCGATCCGGCCGCTCGCCATCAGCGGCATGGACAGCCCCACGCGCTCGCGCACGTCGCTCTCCTGCAGCAGCAGGTCGCTGAGGCGAACGCTCTCCAGCACCTCGTCGATGCGGCGCTGCAGAAGCATCCAGACGGGACGGATGCTGCAGTCGTGCGCCGAGGAGCAGCGCTCGGCCTCCACCGGGTGCGAGCCACAGTGCACGTCGAAGGTGGCGTTCTCGGAAGCGTTCATCACGTTCCGCACGCTGATCTCGTGCGGGGGGCGGGCGAGCTTGTACCCGCCGTGCGCGCCGCGGGTGCTCTTCACGATGTCGGCACGCCGCAGCTTGAGCATGATCTGCTCGACGTAGTCGCCTGGCAGACGCTCCCGCGCGGCGATCTCGCGCCCGGTCACCGGCCCGTCGTTCATGCGACGGGCCAGGTGGAGGGCACAGATGAGTCCGTATTCGGCCTGGGTAGTGATGCGCACGAGGTGAATCTAAGCCCCGCGAGCGCAGCGGGATAGGGGATCGTGCGTCAGCCGCCGGCGACCGTGCCGTGCTTCCCGCCCGGCACGCCGATCTCGGTCATCTTCTTGAGGTCGAGGACGTCGTCGATCTCGTCGGCGGGGATCAGCTTGTCACGCTTCACCATGTCCCGCACGAGCACGCCCTCCTTCACCGACTGCTTGCTGAGCTCCGCCGCCTTCGCGTAGCCGATGTGGGGCATGAGCGCTGTCGCGAGCGCGGCGGAGCGCTCCACCCAGTAGGCGCACATGTCCTCGTGCGCCTCGATCCCCCTCACCGTCTTCTCGGCGAAGGTGGTGGCGGTGTTGGTGAGAATGCGCATCGCGAGCAGCAGGTTGAAGGCGATGACCGGCATCATGACGTTCAGCTCGAGCTGGCCGTGCTCCGCCGCGATGGCGACCGTCGTGTCCAGCCCCATCACCTGGAAGCAGACCTGGTTGACCATCTCCGGGATGGAGGGATTGATCTTGCCGGGCATGATGGACGAGCCGGGCTGCACGGCGGGGAGCTTGATCTCGTCGATCCCGGTGCGCGGGCCCATGACCATGATGCGCAGGTCGCTGGCGATCTTGCTGAGGTCCACGGCGAGCACGCGCATCGCGGCGCTGAAGCCGGCGGCGTCGCCCATGCTCTGCATGAGCTGGATGCGATCGGCGCCGATGCGGAGCTCGAGGCCGGTGATCTCGCGCAGGTGCTGGTTCATCAGCGCGGGATACTCCTTCTCGACGGTGACGCCCGTGCCGACGGCGCTGCCGCCGATGCCGAGGTCGCGGAGGTAGTCGGCGGCCTCCTTCACGCGGCGCAGGCCGCGGTCGATGGAGCCGGCATACGCGGTGAACTCCTGGCCGAGACGGATGGGCATCGCGTCCTGCAGGTGAGTGCGCCCCGCCTTCACGATGTGATCGAACTCCTTCCCCTTCGCCGCGAGCGCGTCGCGCAGCCCCTCGAACGCGGCGGCGAAGCCGTCGAGCTGCGAGAGGGCGGCGAGGCGGATGTTCGTGGGGATCGTGTCGTTGGTGCTCTGCGCCATGTTGACGTGATCGTTCGGATGCACGGGGGTGTACGTCCCGCGCTGACCGCCGAGGAGCTCGTTGGCGCGATTGGCCAGCACCTCGTTGACGTTCATGTTGTGCGACGTGCCGGCGCCGGCCTGGTACGGATCGACGATGAACTGGTCGTCGTGCAGGTGCGCGAGGACCTCGTCGGCCGCGGCGACGATGGCGTCGGCCAACTTCCCGTCCAGGCGGCCGGTCGTCTTGTGCGTGAGCGCGGCGGCCTTCTTGATCCAGACCTGCGCCATGACGAAGGGCCAGAGCGGCTTCAGCCCGCTGATCGGGAAGTTTTCCTGCGCGCGCAGGGTCTGCACCCCGTACAGCGCTTCGACAGGGACTTCCCTGGGGCCGAGGGGATCCTTCTCGGTACGAGTCGTGGCTGGCATATGCGTGGCTCTCTTGCGAGGGGTGATCAGGAGGTACTCATCTCGTCACCGGGATCGCCAGGGCGTGCGCGAACCGGTTGAAGAAGGCGAACATGCAGATGACCGCGGTGATCTCGACGATCTGCGCGGGCGCCCAGTGCAACGCGAGGTCGTCATACGTCGCCTGGGGCACGATCCCCGGCGTGGGGGTCATGGAATCGGCGTAGCGCATCGCCGCGCGCCATGCGTCCTCGAACGGGTCGTACTCGCCCGACGCGACGGCGTCGAGCTGTGCCTCGGTGGCACCCAGCCGCCTTGACAAGGCGGTATGGGAGGCCAGTCAATAGTCGCAGAGGTTGATGTGCGACACGCGAGTGCTGAGCAGCTCCTTCAGCAGCACGGGCACCTCGCCCGGGCCCATCACCTCCGCCTGCAGCGCGGCGAGCTTCGTCGTGATGCGCGGGGCGTGTGCCGCGACGCGGTAGAGGTTGGGGACCTTGCCCCGCTCGCGGACCCAGGCGTCGAAGGTCGGCTGCACTTCGGCGGGAGCGTCGGCGGGGTCGATCCGCGGCAGGCGCGGCTCTTCGCTCATGGGGAGGTCCGGGACGAGGTGAGACGGACGAGGAGGACGAGGGCGACGAGCGCCGCGACGCCGCCGAGCCCCATCCAGGCAACGCTCAATCCATGCAGCCGGCCGAACGCCTGCCGGCGCGGGTCGGCGGGATCGAGCGCGTCCACGGGGCCGCCGATCGCGGCGCGAATCCGCTCGATGCGCGGCGCGATGTAGAACTGCGCGGCGGCGCAGGCCAGCACGAGCGACACGAGGCTTCCTCCCAGCCATCCGCGCACCGGGGGGCGCAGCAGGAGCGACGCGGCCAGCCCGACGAGCATTCCCGACCAGAAGACGACGGGGAGCACGCGTCCCACCAGCGCGCCGGCGAGGGTGCGCGTGGGAAGCACGGCGAAGGCGGCGGGAGCCACCACGGCGGCGACGAGCGCCGCGGCGCCGAGCCACGCGCCGAGCAGGACGATGCTGACCAGCGCGTGCGTCATCGGCCGGCCGCTCATCGCTTGAGCGTGCGCGCGTGACCCGCCAGGAACGGATTCGATCGCCGCTCCTCGCCGATCGTCGTCGCCGGCCCGTGACCGGGATAGACCATGACGTCGTCGCCGAGCGACGCGATGCGCTCCAGGGAGGCATCCATCGCGAACGGATCGCTGAGCGGCAGGTCGGTGCGCCCGATGGAGCCGGCGAACAGCAGATCGCCCGCGAGCGCGACCCCCTCCCCGTTGAAGCTCACCTGGCCTGGCGCGTGCCCCGGGACGTGCATGACCGTGAAGCGAAGCGAGCCGATCGACAGCACGTCGCCCTCGGCGAGCTCCCGGTCGGGTGGCGCCGGCTGCTCGAAGGGGAGCCCGTACAGCTCTGCTGCCCGGGCCGACATCCCGGAGTACCAGGGAAGGTCGAGGGGGTGGAGATGCACCGGCACGTCATGCTCGCGCTTGATCGCCGCGATGGCGCCGATGTGATCGATGTGCGCGTGCGTGCACCAGATCGCCTCCAGCGCGGCGCCCGAATCGCGCACCATCTCGAGCAGCAGCGAAGCATCGTCGCCGGGATCGACGAGGACCGCCCTGCCGCTCGTCTCGTCGATCACGAGGTAGCAGTTCTCCTGGAACGGCCCGACCGTCCGCTGCTCGATGCGCACGGCGGCGCTCAATCCGCCGTCGCCGGCGCGGTCTCCGCCGTCTCGAGCACCGGGGACTCGCCGATGCCGTTGTGCGCGAGATACCGTTCCGCCTCGAGGGCGGCCATGCAGCCGGTGCCCGCCGAGGTGATGGCCTGGCGGTAATAGTCGTCGATCACGTCGCCGGCGGCGAAGACCCCCGGCACCGCCGTCGCGGTGCGGCCGGAGGTGACGACGAGGTAGCCATGCTCCGTCGTCTCGAGCTGGCCGGCGAGGAACCGCGTGTTGGGCTGATGCCCGATCGCCACGAAGAGCCCTCCCACCTCGACAGTCCTCCGCTCGGCGGTGACCGTATCTTCGAGCAGCAGCCCGGTGATCGCGTCGTCGCCCAGCACGTCGGCCACGCGCGTGTTCCAGAGCACGCGCACCTTGGGATGCTGCAGCACGCGCCTGGCCATCGCCTTGGAGGCGCGGAAGGCATCGCGCCGGTGAATGAGCACCACCTGGCTGGCGAACTTCGTGAGGTACAGCGCCTCCTCCATCGCCGTATCGCCGCCGCCGACGACAGCGAGGACCTTGTCGCGGTAGAAGGGAAGCGCGCCGTCGCACACCGCGCAGGCGGAGACCCCGCCGCCGCTGGTGGCGAGGCGGATCTCGCTGTCGAGACCGATCCACTTCGCGCTCGCCCCCGTCGCGATGATCACCGAGTGGGCGAGCACCGGGTCGCCGTAGCTGGGCTTGAGGCGGATGGGGTTCACCGACAGATCCGCCTCGACGACGAGCTCCGTGACGACGCGAACGCCGTAGCGCAGCGCCTGCTCCTTCATGCGCTCCATGAGCGCCGGCCCGCTGATCGGCTCGGGGAAGCCGGGAAAGTTCTCGATGTCCGTGGTGAGCATCAACTGCCCGCCCGGGACCTCCACACCGACGGTCTCCCCCTCGAATACAAGGGGGTTCAGGCTCGCCCTGGCGGCGTAGATGGCCGCGGTCCAGGCCGCGGGACCGGAGCCGATGATGACGAGATTCTCTACCTTGGACACGGGCATCACTGCGGAGTCTGGGGGACGAGGCCCGGCGTGGGCGCCGCACCATAATGTCGCTAGAAGAAGGCGGTGAGGGAACCTTCCGGTTCCCCTACAGCCCGCCCGGCGCCCCCGCTACGCGCCGACGACGACGCGCCGCAGCGCGCCGTGGCAGTGCGAGACGGTCCCGACGAGGAACTCGGTGCGCCCGATGCCGGCCAGCGCGGCGATCGCCGCGTCCGCGGCCACGATGTCGCGCACGTCGAGCATGCCGACGCCGTACGCCCGGTGCGCGCAGAAGAAGACGAACGGACCGTGCAGCTGGCGTCCCTTCGCCCGTTCCTCCGTCACGTATTCCCGCACCGCCACCGGCATGCTCCAGTCGCGGGGCCCGCGGGTATGGGGGCAGCGCGGCGGCTCGATGCAGTTGATCGGGCAGATCCACTCGGCGAAGCTCACGTAGTGCGTGCCGTCGGCGCCCGCCTGCTGCCAGGGAACGGCGGGAGGCGCGGCGAGCGGCTCGGTGGCGACGACGAGCGCCGGCCAGCGCTCTTGCGCTCGCTCGGCCAGCCAGTCCGCCATGAGGTGGGGCATGAGGGGCGAGGGAATTACCGCGTCCTCCGACACCCCTGCCCCACCATCGGCGGCTTCGCGCAGGTAGCGGCCGAAGAACGCGCGCCACTCCTCGTGCACCAGCCGCATCGCGGGAGGGCGCTCCGCGCTGGACAGCCGCGCCACAGAGCACCCGGCGTCGCGATCGACGACGACGAGCTCCCGCCACCGCACCGCCCCGGCGGCTGCGGCGCGTCCGAGCTGCCGGACGTAGTAGCTCCCGTAGCAGCCGCCCCCCACCACGACGATCGTGCCGAAGTGCTGCATCGCGCGCATGCCGCGCGGGCCGTGGTCAGCGCCGGACGTGTCGTCCGCCATCGACGGTGATCACCTCGCCGGTCACGAAGCGGGCGCGCACCAGGTACAGCACCGCCTCCGCCACGTCCTCCGGCGTGCCGATCCGCTGCAGCGGCGTCGTGCGGCGCAGATGCTCGGCATCCGCTTCGTTCCAGCCTGCCGGGAGGAGGACGACGCCGGGCGCCACCGCGTTGACGCGCACGCGCGGCGCGAGCGCGTGGGCCATGGCGCGCGTCATCTGCACGACGGCGCTCTTCGTCATGCCGTGCGGGACGTAGGCGGGCCAGGTCTCGAACGCGGCGAGGTCCGCGATGTTGACGATGCAGCCCTCGCGATCGGCGAGCGCCGGCGCGGCGCGCTGGGTGAGGAAGAAGGGCGCGCGGACGTTCAGGGCGAACATGTCGTCCCACTCGCGCACGCTCACCTCGCCGATCGGCGTGCGCAGCATGACGGCCGCCGAGTTCACGAGCACGGACAGCGAGCCGCGCGCCGCGACGAGGTCGTCGATGAGCCGCTCGGACTCCGTCACGCGCGAGAGGTCGGCCTGCATCACCGTCGCCGAGCCCCCCGCCGCGCGGATCGATGCCGCGGTCTGCTCCGCGCCCTCGGCCGACTCGTTGTAGTGCACGACGACGTGCGCGCCTTCGCCGCCGAGCGCCATCGCGATCGCCTGGCCCACGCGGCGACCCGCGCCCGTGACCAGCGCGACCTGCCCCGGGAGCGGGGACGACGCGCTCATGGCGCCGGGGTGATACCGGCGGGCACGAGGAGGGCGTCCTGGCGTGCCAGCCATTCCGCGGGCACCTGCATCATCCCGATGGTGCGCGGACCGTCGGCGGCGCCGTGCCAGTCCGAGCCGCCGCTCCAGACGAGGCCGAGCTGCTCCGAGAGCGTGCGCAGCTTGTTCGTGTCCGAGGGGGAGTGGCTCGGGTGCTTCACCTCCACCCCGTCCATGCCGAGCTCGCGCAGTGCCTCGAGCCGCTCGCGCGTGGCGGAGCCGCCGGGGTGCGCCAGCACGGCGAGGCCGCCCGCGGCGTGCACCATCGCGATGGCGTCTCGCATGCTCAGCTGGTCCTTGGCGACGTACGCCGGCTTGCCCGCGCCCAGGTAGCGGTCGAAGGCGTCGCGCAGGTCGGTGGCCCAGCCCTCGGCGACGAGGGCGCGCGCGACGTGCGGGCGGCCGATGGCGCCGCCACCCGCCTGCGCGAGCACCGCCTCGTTGGTGATGTGCACCCCCGTCTCGGCAAGCCGAACCACGATCTGCTCGGCGCGGCGCGTGCGCATCTCGCGCAACTCCTGGAGGCCGCGGTCGAGCACCGAGGTGTCGCGCAGGTGCAGGCCGAGCAGGTGCGTCTCCGTCTCACCCTCGACGGCGCTCAGCTCGACGCCGTTCACGACGCGGACGCCCAGCTCGGCGCCCATCGCCTGCGCTTCGGCGAGGCCGGCGACGGAGTCGTGGTCGGTGAGGGCGATCGCCAGCAGGTTCGCGCGCTTCGCGGCGCGCACCACGTCGGCGGGGGCTCGCGAGCCATCGGACGCGGTGCTGTGCATGTGCAGGTCGACGAATCCGACGCCCGTCGTGCCCGCCGGTGTCGTCACGAGGTGTATCCGGCCTCGGGCGACAGCTCGCTCGACTGCGAGAGCTCGAACAGGCGGCGCAGGTCGGCGTCGCTCATCTCGGCGAGGGCCGCCTCGCGCGACCGGGTGCCGTGGGGCGAGTAGCGCACGACGCGCACCTCGCGGTCGGCGCCCGTGCCGTTGGTGAAGAGGAGGGCGAACTCGTCGCGATCGTACGACGTGACGCGGCCGGAGGGGAGGACACGCCAAGCGCGTCCGTTCGTGGTGATGGTGCGTGTCGGCATGCTACTCGAACTCCACTTCGTGATAGATTCGCGCCGGGTCGAGCACGCGCTCCGGCGCCGAGGCGTGAGCGCGCGCGAGCGTCGCGGCGTCGGGGGCCTCGCAGAATTCCAGGAAGGCCCCGGGCAGCCCCGTCTCCTCGAACACCCAGTAGCGGCAGCCGGCCTGCTGGTAGTACTCGCGCTTCCGCTTCAGCCGCTCGCCGAACTTCTTCCGGTCGGGGGGCGTGACGAGCGTGCGCTGGATGGTGAGGACGCGCGACATGATTAGACGGCGGTATCGGGAAATGACTCGAGACCCTTCTTGACGGCGGCGAGGAACTTGTCGGCGTCGGAACCGTCGACGATGCGATGGTCGAAGGAGAGCGAGAAGTACGCGCAGGTGCGGATGGCGATGGTGTCCTCGCCGTCCGGTCCGGCGATCACCTTCGGCCGCTTCTCGATCGCGCCGAGGCAGAGGATGGCGGAGGTGCCTAACGGGATGATCGGCGTGCCGATGAGCGAACCGAAGACGCCCGGGTTGGTGATGGTGAACGTCGCGCCCTGCACCTCGTCCGGCTTGAGCTTCTTCGTCCGCGCGCGGTCGGCGAGGTCATTGAGCCCCTTCGTGATGCCGGAGAGCGAGAGGTCGTCGGCGCCCTTGATCACGGGGACGATCAGCCCCCACTCGAGCGCGACGGCGATGCCGACGTTGTACTGCTTGCGGTAGATGATGCTCGACCCGCTCACCGCCGCGTTGAGGACGGGGAACTGGCGGAGGGCCTCGACGACCGACTTGATGATGAAGGGAAGGAAGGTGAGCTTCTGCCCCGTCTGCGCCTCGAACTGCGCGCGCGACTTCGCCCGGATGCGCGCGATGCGGGTGAGGTCGATCTCGAAGACCGAGGTGACGTGCGCGTTGGTATGCCGCGACGTCACCATGTGGTCGCTGGTGAGGGCGCGGATCTTCGACATCGGCTCGACCTTGTCGCCGGGCCAGGGCTCCGGGGCCGGCCCGTGCTGCGCGGCGCCGGAGGGGGCGTGCATCGAGGGGCGGGCGGCGGCGGGGGCCGGAGCCAGGGCGCCGGAGGCGATGAACTGCTCGATGTCCTTCTTCGTGACGCGGCCGGCGATTCCGGACCCCTGCATCGCGGCGATCTCGAGGCCGTGCTCCGCGGCGATCTTGCGGACCAGGGGGGAGGACTTGGTGCGGAGGCGGTCTTCGAGGCCGTTGCCGCCGCCGGTGACGGGCGCGAGGGAAGGATGCGAGGCGGGGGCGAGCGTGGCGCTAGCTTGCGCGCTGGGGGGGCCCCCCACGCTGGCCGATCCCGATCCCGATCCCGACGTCGCCGGCGCCGGCGCGGGCGCTGCCGCCGCCACGGCGATCGTCGCCCCCTTCTCGGTCTCGATGCGCGCCACGAGCGCCTGCACCGGCACCGTCTCCCCCTCCTGCACGAGGATCTCCGCCAGCACGCCAGAGGTCGGCGCCGGAATCTCGGCGTCCACCTTGTCCGTCGAGATCTCGAACATCGGCTCGTCGCGCTTCACCGTGTCTCCAACCTTCTTGAGCCACTTCGAGAGCGTCCCCTCGGCGATCGATTCCCCCATCTGGGGCATTACGACGTCAACGCGTGCCACTGCCAGTTCCTCTGTCGGAGTTCTTGCGCGCGGTGCGTGCCTTCCGCATCCGCCAGATGATGAACGACGGGACGACGATCAGTCCCAGCAGCCCGCCGCGCACGCCGTACGTGAACCAGTTGCAGGGCGCCCCCGTCTCCGCGTCCGCCGCGCAGCCCGAGGCATACCCCACGATCTTCGCCACCAGCACGGCGATCATCGCCGAGCCGAAGAAGCCGACGATCGCCGTCATGCACCCTACGCCAAGATAAGGCCAAACCCCCTCGCTCGTACCCTCCGAGCCGGACTCGTCGAGATTATCGGTATCCAGCATCCTAGTACGCCGCCAGCCGGCGCGCCGCCAGCACGATGTCGGGAGTCTGCGGCAGCACGAAATCCTCCAGCGCGGGGGCGTACGGCAGCGGCACGTCGTGCGCCGTCACCCGCAGAACCGGGGCATCGAGCCACTCGAAGCAGCTCTCCGAGATGCGCGCCGTCAGCTCGCCGGCGATCCCCCCGGTGCGGGTGTCCTCGTGCACGATCAGGACCCGGTTGGTCTTCCGGACCGTCGCGGCGATTGCCTCGTCGTCCAGCGGGGCCAGCGAGCGCAGATCCAGCACCTCCACCAAGAGCCCATCCTCGCGCTCCAGCTGCTCGGCCGCCTCGAGCGCCTTGTAGACCGTCGCCGCGTAGGTGATGATCGAGAGGTCCCGTCCTTCCCGGGCAATCCGAGCCTTGCCGATCGGCACCACGACGTCGCCCGCGGGCATCACGCCCTTGATGCGGCGGTAGAGGTACTTGTGCTCGAAGAAGAGGACGCAGTCGTCGTCGCGAATGGCCGCCTTCATCAGGCCCTTCGCGTCTTCCGCCGTGCTCGGATACACCACCTTGAGGCCGGGGGTGTGGATGAACCCCGCCTCCGGGTTCTGCGAGTGGAAAGGGCCGCCGCGGACGTAGCCGCCGCTCGGCCCGCGCACCACCATCGGCGTGGAGAGGAAGGCGCGATAGCGCGCCGTCGCCACGTAGTTGGTGAGCATGTCGTAGGCGTTGGCGATGAAGTCGATGAACTGCATCTCCACCACGGGCCGCATCCCCATGTGCGCCGCCCCCGCCGCCGCCCCGACGATGCCGGTCTCCGAGATCGGGCTGTCGATCACGCGCGACTCGCCGAACCTCGCCTGCAGCCCCTCCGTGACCTTGAACGCGCCGCCGAACGCGCCGATGTCCTCGCCCAGCAGGAAGACGTTCGGGTCGCGCTCCATCTCCTCGAACAGCGCCTCGCGGATCGCCTCGAGATAGGTGATCTCGGCCATCAGTCGGCTCCCCTGGCCGGGGCGTCGAAGGTGCCCCAGCTCGACGGCCGCTCACTCGTCTCGACGACTGTGCGCTTCCCCTCGCGAAACCAGAGGGGCTGCTCCGCTGGCGGGTCGGCGTAGATCCCGACGAGCGCATCCAGCGGCTCGGGGCCCCCGGACTGCTCGGCCAGCTCCACCGCGTCGTCCAGCTCGGACAGGATCCGGGCATCGATCTGCGCCAGCTCGGCCCGCTGCACCCCTTCGCCGAGGAGCCTGACGACGTAACGGTCGATCGGATCGTTCTCCGCCGCCCACCGCTCGATCTGCCCGGCCGGGACGTACGACTGGTTGTCGTGCTCGGCATGACCCTTCCGCCGGAAGGTCATCAACTCGACGATGGACGTCCCCTCGCCGCGGCGGGCGCGGTCGACGGCGCGCCTGGTGGCCGCGTAAGTGGCGATGACGTCGTTGCCGTCGGCGGTCTCCCCCAGGATGCCGTAGCCGATCGCCTTGTCGGCGAACTGCTTGACCAGGCTCTGCTTCACGGTCGGGGTCGAGTAGACATACCCATTGTTCTCGATGATCACCACGAGCGGGCACCGCTGCACGGCGGCGAAGTTGATCCCCTCGTGGAAGGCACCGGTGCTCGTGGCGCCGTCGCCGACGTACACGAGGCCGACGCGCTGCTCGCCGCGCATCTTGAAGCTGAGCGTCACGCCGGCCATCACCGGCACCATGTCGCCGAGCGGGGAGATCTGGCCGATGAAGCCGCGGTCGGTGTCGCCGAAGTGGATGTTGAGCTCGCGGCCGCGCGTCGGCGAGTCTCCGCGCGCCATGTACTGCTTGAGGATCTCGACGGGAGTCGCGCCTTTCACCAGCATCGAGCCGAGATTGCGGATGAGCGGCGAGAGGATGTCTCCCTGCCGGAGGGCGTACGCGCTGCCCACCGCGTCGGCCTCCTGGCCGAGCGAGCGAAAGAGCCCGCCGACGACCTTGGTCTGCCGATAGAGGTTGACGAGCCGCTCCTCGAGCGAGCGGGTCAGCCGCATCCAGTAGTAGAGCTCGAGACGCTGCTCGCGGGAGAGCGAGGAGGCGCTCTCCGTCGCGACCGCGGGGGGCTGTGCCGCGCCAGTGCGCGCCGCACGCCCCCCGCCCTTCGTCACCGCCGGCCGTGCCATCAGTACGAGGCTTGCAGCGTATGCGACGGGTCGTCGGCTCGATGGAGGTCGACGAAGAACCGCTTCACGTTGCGATCGAGGCGGCTCTCCCCCATCTGGTCGGTGGTGACTTCGACGAAGGTGTAATGTCCCCCCTCCGCCTTCACCGTGATCTTGAGCGCGCCGAGCGGGCCGGTGAAGGTCCGCGCCCGCGCGGTGGTGGTGCCGGCGGTCATGCCGAGCGTGGCGAAGAACCGGTCAGCGGCGGCGATCGCCGCGGCGGGGGTCGCGTGACTGCGATAGAAATGGCGCATTACGGGGTTCCACTCCGTTCGTCGAGCACGTCCTGCTTCCATTCGGTCATCTCGAGCTTCTTCGTGGAATCGCTGTGGAACTGGATCCCCACGGCCCAGAGACCGGCCTTCACGTAGTTGAGCTTGGCCGAGTACGCGCCGACCTGCGGCGCCTTGACGAAACCGTCGTAGGTCCGGGCGCCTTCGATCGTGTTCGCGAAGATGCGCCCCTCTCCCGTCTCGATCGGCTGTCCCGTCTTCCGGTCCTTCACGACGATCGTGTAGATCACGTCCTCGCGGGCGCGCGGCGGGATGGGGTCCGACGTGATCGTGAAGAGATAGCTCTCGGTGCCCTGGCGCAGCTCGGGCTTGCGGGGCGCGCCGCACGACGCCCCGCCGGCGAGCAGCAGCCCAACCGCGAGCACCGGGACGCGCCGCCGCAGGCCCGGGCGGCTCACGACTGGTAGTACTCCAGGCCGAGGTGCGTGATCTGCTCCTCGCCCATCAGGTGACGGAGCGTGTTCTTGAGCTTCGTCTGCTGGATGAAGAGGTCGTGCTCGGGCTGCAGGCCCGGCGCGGTCATCGGGGACTTGTAGTAGAAGGACAGCCACTCCTGGATTCCCTTCATGCCGGCGCGCTGCGCGAAGTCGCTGAACAGCGCGAGATCGAGCACGAGCGGCGCGGCGAGGATGGAGTCCCGGCAGAGGAAGTTGATCTTGATCTGCATCGGGTAGCCCATCCAGCCCACGATGTCGATGTTGTCCCAGCCTTCCTTGTTGTCGCCGCGCGGCGGGTAGTAATTGATGCGCACGACGTGCGAGAAGTCCTTGTAGAGCGAGGGATACTTCTCGGGCTGCAGGATGTTGTGCAGCACGGAGAGCTTGGACTCCTCCTTCGTCTTGAACGACGCCGGGTCGTCGAGGACCTCGCCGTCGCGGTTGCCGAGGATGTTGGTGGAGTACCAGCCGGCGAGGCCGAGCATGCGGGCCTTGAGGCCCGGCGCGATGACCGTCTTGATCCAGGTCTGGCCGGTCTTGAAGTCCTTGCCGGAGATGGGGACGCCCTTCTCGTTGGCGAGCTGGATCAGCGCCGGCAGGTCCACGCAGAGGTTCGGCGCGCCGTTGCAGAAGGGGACGCCTTCCATGATGGCGGCGTAGGCGTAGAGCATGGACGGGGCGATCGCCTCGTCGTTGTTCTCCATCGCCTTCTCGAACTGCTCGAGGGTGGCGTGCTGCGGGCCGGGCTTGATGAAGATCTCGGTGGAGGCGCACCACACGATCACGAGGCGATCGCAGCCGTTCTTCGCCTTGAAGTCGCGCATATCCTGGCGCAGCTGCTCGGCCAGATCGCGCTTCGTCTTCCCCTTCTTGACGTTCGAGCCGTTGATGCGGGTGACGTACTTGTTCTCGAAGACGGCCGGCATCGGCTTGATCGCCTTCATGAACTCGGCGATCGGCTCGAGGTGCTTGTCCTCGAGGACCCCCGCCTTCTTCGCGGCGGTGTAGGCGTCGTCCGGGAAGGGATCCCACGCGCCGAACACGATGTCGTTCAGGTCGGCGAGGGGGACGAAATCCTTGATCAGCGGCGTCCGGTTGTCCGTCCGCTTGCCGAGCCGGATCGTCGCCATCTGCGTGAGGGAGCCGATCGGCTGGGTGTGGCCGCGGCGGATGCTTTCCACGCCGGCCATGAAGGTCGTCGCAACGGCCCCGAGGCCGGGCGTGAGGATGCCGAGCTTGCCGGTCGCGGGTCGCGGCGTGGTGCGCGCGTCAGAAGCGGAACCTTGCACGAACTAATCTCCTTTGAGCAGAGGGCGCGGCGCCCGGTTGCGGGCCCAGAAGCGAGGCCGTGCCTCGCTCTCCGTGCGCGCTTCCGCGGCATCCGCTCGCGTGGTGGCCGTATACACGTACGCCACGCGCTGGACCACGGTGATCCAGGCCGTAACAGTCAGAATGACGATGATGATGGCCAGTACCCACCCGTCGAACACGAGGCCGAACAGCGCCTGCGGCGCTGAAAGCAGTACGACCCGCTCGGGACGCTGGAGCAGCCCCACCTTCGCGTCGAGCCCGAGCGCTTCCGCGCGGGCCCGCGTGTACGACGTCATGAACGCGCCCACCAGCCCGAGCAGCGCGGTGATCATCAGCGGGACGCTTCCATGGATGCGGCTCGTGGCGTAGAACACCACGAGACCGCCGAGCACGAAGCCGTCCGCCAGCCGGTCGAGCGTCGAGTCGAGGAAGGCGCCGAACATCGACGACTTGCCCGAGCGGCGCGCGACGGTCCCGTCCAGCACGTCGAACAGTGCCGTCAGCCCCAGAAACCAGCCACCCGTCTTGATGTGGCCGGTTCCGTAGATGATCCCCCCCGTCACCGTGCACAGCGTGCCGACCACGGTGATGGTATTGGGGTGCACACCCCGCTTCACGAGCCAGTTCGCCACTGGATCGATCAGCCGCAGATAGCCGTTTTTGATCCAGTCGGGGAGAAGCTTCATGCGGCTCCGAGGCGCACGGAAGTCCCGCGCCCGGAGGGTCGCGCGGCGGTGACGGTGGGCGAAAAGACGAACGGGCCGGAGAGTGAATTCCGGCCCGGAAAGGTATTCTCGATCACAGCGTCCAGCAACCAGCGACGCCTCGACCGGCCGTCACCGATGCGCCCGACACGGTCAGGGGACGCTCCAGAGGTACAGGCCGGTGAGCGCCACGCTGCGGCTCTGGTACGTGCGCGAGCCGTCAACGGTCACCGCCTTGAACACCACGCTGGCACCCGCGGACACTCCCTGCACCGGTACCTTCTCCACGGTGTTCGCGGGGACCTGGCGCAGGAACATCTCTCCCGAGCCGGTCGGCGTCGCGTAGACGTTCACCGCCTGGCTCAGGTTGTTGGAGATCTGGACGCTCTGCTCGGTCGCCGTGGCGGGCGCCGTACGGACCTCCACCTGCCGCGGGCCGCACGCGGTGAACGCGGCGACGGAGAGAGCGAGCAGCGTGGCTCGGAGCGAAGCGGTCATGGGGAGTTCCTCGGACGGATCGGACATGAGCGGAATCGGAAATGCGGACGAGGACGCCATCCGCAAGAGACATGCGCGCACACCACCCTGCCCGCACGAGACTAGTGATACAACCGGTACGGCGCCAGACGCCGCAACCACTCGGCCACCGCCACGTCGTCCCGGCTCACCACCTCGTCCGGGTCCTCGCCCCGCATGATCGCCTCGCGCATCGCCGGCCGGCCGAACCGCTCGTCGAAGCTCGCCGCGCGGACCGCCAACGAGTCGGGCGAGCTCCGCGCCAGCGCCCACAGCACTGCGGCACCGGTGCGCCCCGCGTGATAGGTCTCGCGATCGGTGAGCACGATCTTCACCCCGGGGATCCGCCTTCCGGCATACTTGCTGTCGCCTGGATTCACCGGCGTGAAGTCGCTTCGCTCGAAGCGGACCCCGGGCAGCCTGCGCCCGTTGAGCAGGGCGACGACGGTGTCGGCACGCAACCAGGGCGCCCCGAACCGCTGGAACGCGTCAGGGGTCCCGCGCCCGACGCTGACATTCGAGCCCTCGAACCCCACGAGCGCCGGATAGATCGCCGCGCTCGCGAGCGTCGGCAGGTTCGGCGACGGCCGCACCCAGGGGAGCCCCGTCTGGTCGAACCACCATTCGCGGCGCCAGTTCGCCATCGGAACGACGTGCAGGTCCGCCCCGATTCCGAGCTCGGCATTGAAGAATCGCGCGAGCTCGGCCATCGTCGCCCCGTGCCGCAACGGTGCGGGATAGAGCGCGTAGGCACGACCAGGGTGTCCCGGGGTACTCTCCAGCGCATTCGAGAGCGACGGCTCGAGGAGCGGCCCGTTCGCGTTGAAGTTCGAGAGCGGGTTCGGCCGGTCGAGCACGACGATCGGGAGCTGGTTGCGGGCCGCGGCGCGCATGGAGTAGACCACGGCACCCACATACGTCCAGGTCCGCGTGCCGATGTCCTGCAAGTCCACCACGAGCACGTCCAGCCCCCGCAGCGTGCTGTCAGGCGGGGCGATCGTCCCATTGGTGTAGAGCGAATGGATCCGCAACCCGCTGCGCTCGTCGATGCCGCTCGCCAGATTCTCCCGGTCCTCGGTGCCACGGATTCCGTGCTCCGGCGAGAAGAGGGTCACGAGCTGCACGCCGGCGGCTCGTGCGTCGTCACCCCGCAGCCGCTCGATGTCGGAGATCCCATGCTCGTCGACGCCCGTCTGATTGGTCAGGAGCCCCACGCGCTTGCCGCGCACGAGACCGATGCTGTCGCCGAGCAGGACGGAGATCCCCGGGCGCACCGTCGCGTGCTGGCGCTTCGCCTCCTCCCACACCGAGCGCGCCGGCTCGTTCATCGACGGATCCGGCAAGATCTTGCCGGCGATGTCTCCGACGACCTTGTTCCCGATCTGGCCGCACGCCAGCATCGACAGCATCGCTCCGGCAACCAGCATCCCGCTCCCCATCCTCATCAATCCCCGCACATGCATCGTCTCTCTCCTCGAATCCTGCTGACGTCCCTGGCCGCCGCCGCAGCCGTGATGGCGCCTCGCGCCGCGTCGGCGCAGGATGGCACCGTGAAAGCTGCATCGCGCGGCACGCTTCAGACACCCCGCGCGCCGGTCCGCGTGCGCGCCGCGCTGCGCGACTCGCTCCGGCACATCCTCGAGCGCGGCGTCGCCGACAGCGCCTTTCCGGGCGCCATCGTCGTGGTGGGTGACCACCGCGGCCGCCTCGCGCTCGCGAGCGCCGGCCATCTCGACTGGGCTCCGTCGCCGCGCCCCGGCGAGCACACGCTCTGGGACCTGGCCTCACTTACCAAGGTCGTGGGGATGACCTCGGCGATGATGCAGCTCGTCGAGCAGGGGAAGGTCGACCTCGACGCTCCGGTGCAGCGCTACCTGCCGGAGTGGCGCGGCCCCAACAAGGAGAAGGTGCTGGTGCGGCATCTCATCACCCACCAGAGCGGGCTCCCCGCCTTCAAGACGTACTACAAGAACGGGGTGAGCCCCGACTCCACCCTCGCCCTGTTCATGGCCACACCGCTCGATACGCTGCCGGGCGTACGCATGGTCTACAGCGACATCGGCGCCATCCTGCTGGGCAAGATCGTCGAGCGGGTGAGCGGCGAGCGGCTCGACGTCTATCTGCGCCGCCACGTCTTCCGGCCCCTCGGCATGACCGAGACCGGATACCGGCCGGCGAAGTCGCTGCTCGCGCGTATCGCTCCGACGGAGCGCGACCCGTGGCGGGGCCGCCTCGTGCGCGGCGAGGTCCACGACGAGAACGCCTATGCCCTGGGCGGCGTCTCGGCCCACGCCGGAATCTTCAGCAGCGCGCACGACCTGGAGCGTCTCGCCATGGCCTACCTCAACGGCGGGGCGCTGGACGGAGCACGCCTCGCGAAGGCGGCCACCGTCGCGCGATTCACCACCGTGGCCGACTCGGCGTTTTCCAGCCGGGCGCTGGGGTGGGACACGCCAAGCGAGAACAGCTCGGGGGGACACTTCATCGAGCGGCCAGGGTTCGGCCACACCGGCTTCACCGGCACCTCCCTCTGGATTGCGCCGCAGCACGACCTGTACGTTATCCTGCTCACGAACCGCGTGAATCCCACGCGCGAGCACAGCAAGGTGGGTCCGGTGCGCGTGAACGTCGCCGACGCGGCGATGCGCGCGCTGCATCCCGACGTCGTATCCCGCATCGAGGCCCGCGCCCCATCGGCCTCTCATTCCTCAGCCCCGCGTAAATGAATCTCTCGGCAATCGACTGGGCGATCGTCGTCGGCTACTTCGCGTTGTCGATGGGCATCGGCCTCGTCTTCACGAAGAAGGGCGGCGAGAGCATCGAGGAGTACTTCCTCTCCGGCCGCAACGTGAGCTGGTGGCTCGCCGGGGCGAGCATGGTGGCGACCACCTTCGCCGCGGACACGCCGCTGGTGGTCACCGGTCTCGTGTTCGCCAACGGCGTCGCCGGCAACTGGCTCTGGTGGAACATGCTGATGAGCGGAATGCTCACCGTGTTCTTCTTCGCGCGCCTCTGGCGGCGCGCCGGCGTGATGACCGACGTGGAGTTCGCCGAGCTGCGCTACAGCGGCAAGCCCGCGGCGGCGCTGCGCGGGTTCCGTGCGCTGTACCTCGCGATCCCGATCAACCTGATCATCCTCGGCTGGGTCACCAAGGCGATGATCAAGATCCTCACCATCTCGCTCGGGCTGCACCCGGTGCACCTCGGCGGGCTCACCATCTCCGGCGAGGTGCTGGCGGTGGGGATCTGCTTCCTGATCACGGTGGCCTATTCCACCGGCGCCGGAATGTGGGCGGTGCTCTGGACCGACCTCGTGCAGTTCGTCATCAAGATGAGCGCGGTGATCATCCTCGCGGTGTACGCGGTGCGCGCGGTGGGGGGGATGGACAAGCTCAAGAGCGGGCTGGCCACGCACTACGGCAGCTCCGACGCGGCGATCTCCGTGCTGCCCGTGCACATGACCCCGAGCGGGATCAGCGGATATGCGTGGATGCCGCTGCTGACGTTGGCGGTGTTCCTCTCGGTGCAGTGGTGGGCCGCCTGGTATCCGGGGGCGGAGCCGGGGGGCGGCGGCTACGTGGCGCAGCGCATCTTCTCGTCGAAGACCGAGCGCGACGGCGTGCTGGCGACGCTGTTCTTCAACGTGGCGCACTACGCCATCCGCCCGTGGCCGTGGATCATCACCGGCCTCGCGACGGTGCTGCTCTATCCGGCGGGGATCGGCGCCGCGCACGACCACGAGGCGGCCTACGTGCAGGCCTACGTGGATCTGCTGCCGACGCCCTGGCGCGGCTTCATGATGGCGGGCTTCGCGGCGGCGTACATGTCGACGGTGGGCACGCAGCTCAACTGGGGCGCGTCGTACCTGGTGAACGACTTCTACAAGCGGTTCTTCAACAAGACGGACAGCGAGAAGCACTACGTGACGGTCTCCCGCTGGGCGACGGTCATCCTCTTCCTGCTGTCGATCCTCGTGACCTGGCGCCTCGACACGGTCGCGCAGGCGTGGGAGCTGCTGCTGGCGCTCGGCTCGGGGACGGGGCTCGTGCTGATCCTGCGCTGGTACTGGTGGCGTATCAACGCGTGGAGCGAGATCAGCGCGATGATCGCGTCGTTCGTCGTCTCGCTGACGGCGCTGCACTACGTGAAGGCGGCGCTGCCGGCGGGCAGTCCCCTGGTGCAGACGTACACGATGCTGATCACGGTGGCGGTCAGCACCGTGGTCTGGGTGTCCGTCACGTATCTGACGTCGCCCGAGCCGGACACGAAGCTCGAGTCGTTCTATGAGAAAGTTCGGCCCGGCGGACCGGGATGGCGCCGGACCTCCGCGAGGCTGGGCTATGCGGGAGAATCGATCCCGGGGGGGGCGCTCGCCTGGACGAACTGGCTGGCCGGGATCATCGCCGTGTATGCCAGCCTGTTCGGCATCGGGAAGCTGATCTTCGGGGAGACCATGACCGGCGTGATCATGCTGGTGGTGGCGGCGCTCGCTTTCGCCTGGATCGCGCGGGCGTTTCGGGAGGAGGATTCCGGTCCGCGCGCGCAGCGGGACGCGATCGCGGCACGGACGGCGGCAGCGGCGGATTGAGGGAACTTCCATCCGCCCGGCGGGACTGCTCGCGGGGCGGGTGGAGGGCTTCGGGTCGGGGTCGGGGTCGGGGTCGGGGTTGGAAGTTGTATGTTGGGAGTTCGGAGTTCGGAGTTCGGAGATTCAGTCTCGAGTTAACGGCGCTACACGAAAACGGCGGAAGCACGGAAACCGCGGAAAACACGGAAACGGCGGAAACTGGCATCCCTCCTTGTGAGGGTAGGATCCGGGCGGCGTGCACGCACCTTGAAGCGGTGCGGGGAGGCCCGTCCTCAGTGGCGGGTTATGCTCTTTACGCCCGTTCCGCCTTTTCCGCGTCCCCAGGGGATAACGCAGCGTCTTCCCGAGAGGTCGCCCCCCCCCGACCGCCATTGAACACCCCCCGATTTCGGGGTATATTCAGGATGTACCGGATACCGGACGCCCGGCGACGGGCTCTGCCACACGAAGGGAGGCACGATGAGCACGACCAACCAGCCAGAAGTGATGTTGACCGTCACGCCCGTCGCGGGTGAAGAGGTCAAGAAGTTCATGTCGCAGGAGGGAGTCGATCCTGCCGTGGGCGGTCTGCGCGTCAGCGTGCAGCCGGGCGGGTGCAGCGGCTTCAAGTACGGCCTCCTCATCGAAGACCAGGCGGCCGAAGACGATCTCGTCATCGACCAGGGCGAGTACCGGGTGTTCGTCGATCCCTTCTCCGCGCAGTACATCGGTGGCGTCGTGATCGATTACACCTCGTCGATGCAGGGCTCCGGCTTCACCTTCAAGAATCCCAACGCCACGGGCGGCTGCGGCTGCGGCAGTTCCTTCTCCGCATAAGACACACACGATTCGAATCATGAACGAACCGGTCACTGGCGCCCTCGTGGACGTCGGCGCCGGACACGCGGCCCGCGATCACTCGGTGACTCGCGGGCCTTCGCGTGTCCCCCCGCCCGCGCAGGCTGCTCCGCTCGAGCGCATCCGCACCGCCGTCGTGGACGACCACGAGGACATCGCGCAGCTCGTGGCGACGCGCATCGCCGCCCTCATCCGGCAGCGCGCCGCCGAGGGCAAGCCGGCGGTCCTGGGCCTCGCCACCGGATCCACCCCGATCGGGGTGTACCGCGAGCTGATCCGGATGCATCGGGACGAAGGATTGAGCTTCGCCAACGTCGTGACCTTCAATCTCGACGAGTACTACCCGATGGCACCGGACAACATCCACTCGTACCACCGCTTCATGTGGGAGAACCTCTTCTCCCACGTGGACGTCCTTCCCGGGAACGTCCATATCCCGCGCGGCGACGTGCCACGCGAGCAGGTGGAGGGTGAATCGTCGCGCTACGAGGAGGCCATCCGCGCCGCCGGCGGGATCGACTTCCAGATCCTCGGCGTCGGCAAGACGGGGCACATCGGCTTCAACGAGCCGGGCTCCGGGCCGGAGAGCCGCACGCGCCTCGTGCACCTCGATGCGGTGACCCGCCGCGACGCCGCCGCCGACTTCTTCGGCGAGGAGTTCGTGCCGCGCGAGGCGGTGACGATGGGCGTCGCCACCATCATGGACGCCCGTGAAGTCGCCATCCTCGCCACCGGCGAGCACAAGGCGGCGATCGTCAAGCGCGCCGTCGAGGGAGAGATCAACCTCGAGGTCGCCGCGACCTTCCTGCAGCGCCACCCGAACACGACGTTCTTCGTGGACCGCGCCGCGGGCGCCGACCTCACGCGCATCGCCACGCCCTGGCTGATCGACGAGGTGCACTGGAACCCCGACCTCACCCTGCGCGCCGTCGTCTGGCTCTCGCTGCAGACGGGGCGCGCCATCCTCAAGCTCACGCAGACGGACTACGCCGAGCACGGCATGTCGTCGCTCGTCGCCCGCTTCGGCTCGCCGGGCGCCGTCAACGGCGCGGTGTTCAACGCGCTCGGCTCCAAGATCCGCGGCAAGAGCAAGCTTCCCACCGGCAAGCGCACGATCTGCTTCTCGCCCCACCCGGACGACGACGTCATCTCGATGGGCGGTATCCTCCGCAAGTTCGTCGAGAACGACAACGACATGCTCGTGGCCTACATGACGAGCGGCAACATCGCCGTCTTCGACCACGACGTGCGGCGCTACGTCGACTTCCTCGAGCGCCTGGCGCACGAGCGCGGCGTCGGCGACTCCGACGTCAGCGAGCTCGCGAAGCGGGTCTACAGCTATCTCGATTCGAAGCAGCCGGGCGAGGTCGACATCCCGGAGGTGCAGGACATCAAGCGGATCATCCGCGAGAGCGAGGCCGTGGCCGGGCTCGACGTGATGGGGCTGACACGGCAGAACGCGCGCTTCCTCAACCTCCCCTTCTACCAGACCGGCCAGGTGAAGAAGGACCAGATCGGACCGGCCGACGTCGCGATCGTGCGCGATCTGCTGAACGAGTTCCGCCCCGAGATCATCTTCGTCGCGGGCGACCTGTCCGATCCGCACGGCACGCACCGCATGTGCAAGGAGGCCATCGACGGCGCCCTCCTCGAGATCGACTTCCCGCGTCCAGAGGTGTGGCTCTACCGCGGCGCATGGCAGGAGTGGCCGGTGACCGAGGCCACCTGGCTCGTGCCGATGTCGCAGGAGGAGCTGCGCCTGAAGATCCAGGCGATCTTCAAGCACCAGTCGCAGAAGGACTCCGCCCCCTTCCCCGGGCAGGACGAGCGCGAGTTCTGGCAGCGGGTCGACGCGCGCAACAAGGACACCGCCAGCCTGCTCGACCGCCTCGGCCTCGCCGAATACTTCGCCATGGAAGCCTATGTCGTCCAGTAGAGAGGCCGCATGACGCGCTTCACCTCCCTCGACGCCATCGTGCTGGTGGCGTACCTGCTCGGGACGATGACGCTGGGGCTCTACGTCGGCCGCAAGCAGCGCGACGCAAAGGACTACTTCGTCGCCGACGGCGCCATCCCCTGGTGGGCGGTGATGTTCTCCATCGTGGCGAGCGAGACCAGTGCCCTGACCTTCATCAGCATCCCGGGGCTCGCCTACAGCGGGAATCTCGGCTTCCTCCAGGTCGTCGCCGGCTACATCCTCGGCCGCGTCGTCGTGGCGAACGTGCTGCTGCCGCGCTACTTCGCCGGGAACCTCGTCACCGCGTACGCCCTGCTCGAGACGCGGTTCGGCCTGACCACACGGCGCTTCACGTCGATCGTGTTCATGGTGACGCGCGCCCTCGCGGACTCGGTGCGCGTCTTCGCGACGGCGATCCCCGTGGCGCTGATCATCAGCCCGTCGGTGACGAACAAGGCGTACGTGATGCCGATCTCGGTTCTGCTCCTCGGCCTGCTCACGGTGATCTACACGTACAGGGGAGGCATGAAGGCGGTGGTCTGGACGGAGCTGCTCCAGGCGGGGATCTACGTGAGCGGGGCCATCGCGGCGCTCGTCATCCTCGGCCACATGGTGCCGGGCGGGTGGTCCACCATCTGGCACAGCGCGTCGGCGGCCGGCAAGACGAAGGCGATCGACTTCACCTTCACGATGTCCAACCCGCACACGGTGTGGGCCGGCCTCATCGGCGGCGCCTTCCTCGCGATGGCGTCGCACGGCACCGACCAGCTCATCGTGCAGCGCCTGATGTCGTCGCGGTCGCTGAGGGACGCGCAGCGCGCGATCATCGGCTCCGGCTTCGTGGTGTTCGTGCAGTTCTTCCTCTTCCTCACCATCGGGCTCGGGCTCTGGGTGTTCTACAACGCTCGCCCCTTCGCCGCGACCGACGTCATCTTTCCGTCGTTCATCATCGAGCACATGCCGCACGGGCTCGTCGGGCTGATCGTGGCGGCCATCGTCGCCGCGACGATGAGCACGCACTCCGGCGCGATCAACTCGCTGGCCGGGGCGACGACGCACGACATCTATCTCCCCCTCACGAAGCGGTCGGTGGACGATCCGCAGACGCTCAAGATGGGCCGCCTGTTCGCGCTCGGCTGGGGCATCGCGCTCACTCTCGGCGCCCTGCTCTTCCCGCAGGACACGAAGACGCCGGTCGTCGTCGTCGCGCTGGGCATCGCGTCGTTCACCTCGGGCGGGCTCCTCGGCGGCTTCTTCCTTGGCATCTACTGGCGGCGCGCCATCCAGCGCGATGCCATCCTCGGCATGTCGGTAGCCATCGCGACGATGGCGTTCATCGTCTTTGCCAAGCCGATCTCCGCCGCCTATCCTGCGCTGGCGCGCACGCTGGGCCCGTTCGCCGGCATCGCCTGGCCCTGGTACGTCCTCATCGGCACCGTCATCACACTCATCGTCGGCATGCTCTCGTCGCTCTTCCATCCCATGCCGGCGCGGCCAGCGGTAGCGGCATGACGGTCATCGTGATCGGCGTGGACGGGGGCGGCTCCAAGACCCGCGTCATCGTCGCCGACGAGCAGGGCAAGGTGCTCGGCGATGTCGTCGGCCCCGGGAGCGCGGTCCGGCCCGGCGAGGCCGAGCATTCGGCGCAGGTCATCACCGACGCCGTGAACGATGCCCTCGCGTCGTGCGAGATGACGCACATCATGCCCAAGGTGCTGTGCGTCGGCGTGGCCGGCGCGGCGCGCGAGCCGGAGCGGCAGGCGCTGTGGCAGGCGCTGGCGGGCCGCGAGCTGGCCGAGGAGATCGTCGTGCACCCCGACTACGCCGTGGCGCTCGACGACGCATTCGACGACGGACCCGGCGTGCTGCTCATCAGCGGCACCGGCTCGGTGGCGTTCGGCCGCAGTCCCGCCGGCGTCATCGCGCGGTGTGGTGGGTGGGGCCCGGTCTGTGGCGACGAGGGGAGTGGCGCGTGGATCGGCCGACGCGCCCTCAGCGTCGTCACCGCCTCGGCCGACGGCCGTGAGCCGGAGACGGCGCTGGTGGGCGCGATCCTCACCGCGGCGCAGGTCAACGAGCCGCAGGAGCTGATCGCCTGGGCGGCGGGGGGCGGTCCCGCCCTCTTCGCCACCCTCGCACCGATCGTCACGAGCGTGGCGGACGCCGGGGATCTCCGAGCGAACGCCATCATCAGCCTGGCAGTGGAGGAGCTGGTGCTCCACGTCCGCACGCTCGCCCGGCAGCTCTTCGGCGACGAGCGCGCCGCCACGCCGGTGGCGTTCACCGGTGGGATGCTGCGGCGCGGCTCCACGCTGCGGAAGCGCCTGGAGCAGCGGCTGCGGAGCGCGGTGCCGGGCGCGCAGGTGCAGAGCGCCGAGGTGAATCCGGCGCGCGGCGCGGTGCGCAGCGCGCTGCGGTACGTCGGTGAGACGGCGCGGTTCGGGGAGCACGCGTAGCGAGTCCTCGGGATTGCCTCACCGGGGCACGCCACGGTGACGGCAGACCGGATCCCGACAGACGTTGCGCGACTGCGGGATGACATTACCGCGCTGCGTGACGGCGATGCGACGGCGCCCCGCGGCGCGACTGCGGGAGGACAGGACCCCGCTTCGCGCCCGCGGGCGACTGCGGCGCGACGTGCGCGCGGGTCGCGCCACGACGGGATGCTCGCCTGACGACGGCGGGGGAGGCCGGCGATGCCGGCCTCCCCCGCTGCACGCAGGCACGGCTCGCTACGCGTCCGGCGTCGTGACGACGGGCATCACGAGTGGCTGGCCCGCCAGCGCGTCGGCGACCGGCGTGTCGTCGCTGGAGAGCACGAACGACCCCTCCCAGCGTGCCATCACCACCGTCGCCAGGCAGTTGCCCACCAGGTTGATCGAGGTGCGCGCCATGTCCATCAACGCGTCGACCCCGAGGATCACCGCGACCCCCTGCAGGGGCAGCCCGAACTGGGTGAGCGCGCCCGAGAGGATCACCAGCGAGGCGCGCGGCACTGCCGCCACCCCTTTGCTCGTGAGCATGAGGGTGAGCATCATCAGGATCTGCTGCGGCACCGGCATGTCGATCCCCGCCGCCTGGGCCACGAATACCGAGGCCAGCGCCAGATACAGCGTGCTCCCGTCCAGGTTGAACGAGTAGCCGGTGGGGAGCACGAAGGCGACGATGCGGCGCGGCACGCCCAGCCGCTCCATGCGCTGCAGCGCCAGCGGCAGCGCCGCCTCGGACGACGCGGTGGTGAACGCGATGAGCCAGGGCTCCTTCGTCGCCTGCCAGAAGCGCCGGATCGGCACCTTGAAGGCGAGGGCGACCGGCACGAGCACGAAGAAGACGAAGACGGCGAGCGCCCCGTACAGCGTGAGCACCAGCACCCCGAGATTCTTCAGCACGCCGATGCCGCTCTTTCCCACCGTCACGGCGATGGCGCCCCCGATGCCGAAGGGGGCGAAGTTCATCACGATGGCGACGAACTTGAACATCACCTCGCTCAGACTCTCGCAGAAGGAAAGCATGAAAGTCTTCGCCGGCCCCTGCACCTTGGAGAGGGCGACGGCGAAGAGGATGGCGAAGAAGACGATCTGCAGCACTTCGTTCTTGGCGGCCGCCTCGAAGAAGCTCTGCGGCACCGTGTGCTCGATGACGCTGCTGAACGTCGCGTGCGTCTTCGCCAGCTCGGTCCCCGTCTCGGCACTGGCCGTGGCGAGGTTCACGCCGCGCCCGGGCTTCACGATGTTGACCGCGAGGAGCCCCACGACCAGTGCGAGGGTGGTGACGATCTCGAAGTAGAGGATCGACCGGAACGCCAGCTTCCCCACCCGCTTCATGTCGTCGCCGTGTCCCGCGATCCCCACCACGAGGGTGCCGAACAGCAGGGGCACGATCAACGACTTGATCATGCGCAGGAACACGGTGGACAGGACCTGGAGGTCCGACGCCTGGAATCCCTTCTCGCCCGGGGCGTGATCGGGGAAGAGCATCCCGAGCGCCACTCCGAGGATCATCGAGATGATGATCCACTGCGTCTGCGAGATCCGGCCGAGGCCGGAGCGCGGAGGCGTCGGCGCCTCCGCCGTTGCAACACCTGCACTCATGGATTCAGCGATTGGAGGGAAGGCCGGACGACGCGCGACGCAGCGTCGAGTTACGGAATCCGTAAGCGATGTAGATCACGAGACCGATGGCGAGCCACCAGCCGAACCGCTCAAAGGCCTGCGGCGGGAGCCCCCACATGACGAAGACGCACGCTGCCGCACCGCCAAGGCAGACCGGCCACACGAACGGCACCCGGAACGGGCGCGGCCGCTCGGGCTGCGTGTAGCGCAGCACGAGTACGCCGATGCACACCAGCGCGAAGGCGAACAGGGTGCCGATGTTCGTCAGATCGTACGTCTCGCCCGCATCGCCGATCAGCGCCCACAGCGCCACGAACAGGCCCGTGACAATCGTCGTCACGTACGGCACCCGGTGAACCGGGTGCACCTTGGCCGCCCACTTCGGCAGCAGGCCGTCGCGCGCCATCGCGTAGAAGATGCGCGGCTGGCCGTACTGGAACACGAGGAGCACGGCGGTCATCGAGAACACCGCGCCCAGCGCGACCAGCCACCCGGCGCCCTGCATCCCGGTGCGCTGCAGCGCGAACGCCAGGGGATCGGCGTGGAGGCTGGGGTCGAGCTCCTTGTAGTTCACCATGCCGGTGAGCACGAAGCCGACGATGACGTAGATGACGGTGCAGATCGCCAGCCCCCCGAGGATGCCGATGGGCAGGTTGCGCTGCGGATTCTTCGTCTCCTCCGCCGCCGTGGAGATGGCGTCGAAGCCGATGTAGGCGAAGAAGACGATCGCCGCGCCGTGATGGATGCCGGAGAAGCCGTTTGGCGCGAAGGGGTGGTAGTTGGCCGGATTGATCTTCATCATGCCGACGCCGACGAACAGCGCCAGCGCGAGCAGCTTCACCACGACCATGATGTTGTTCGCCCGGGCGCTCTCCCGCACGCCGCGGAGCAGCAGCCAGGTGATCAGCGCGACGATCGCGAAGGCCGGCACGTTGACGAGGATCGGGACGCCGAGCATGCGGGGCGCACTCTGCAGCAGCCCGTGCACTCCCGGATCGGCGCTGAGCAACGCGGTCCGGTAGCCGGTCGTCAGCCACACCGGCAGGTTCAGCATTCCGCCCGTGAGGGTCTTGAAGTAGTCCCCCCACGAGATGGCCACCGCCAC
>JBBQJC010000019.1:0-52159 GCA_038325515.1 Gemmatimonadales bacterium
CGGTGATCGACCAGATCCTCACGCACGTCCGCACCCGCGCCACCACCGGGGCGCCCGGCGACGCGCGGAGTCCCCCATCGACCCGGGCACCGGCGACTCGGGACGCGGCACGATCGGCCCCGTCCCCCCCGGCCGCCCAGCACGGGCGCTGACCGGCCCCACGCGTCCCCGGCTCAGGAGTCGGGGACGCGCGGCGTGCGCGGCGGTCCGCCTGGGCGTCGCATCTGTCCCCACTCGCCCCGTGCAGACGGCGGGACACCGGACCGGGCGGACCGCGAGGCGCGCCTGCTCGCCCAAGCCTGCCCCGCCACCCGCCCGCCGGTCCTCGCGCGGCGAGGGACCACGCCGTATTACCCGACCGACGGCGAGGGACCACGCCGTATTACCCGACCGACCCCGATTGAATTTCCTATCGCGCCGGACGCCGCTATTTGATCGGCATCCCTCTCTCGAACCTCGCCATCCATGCTCCGATACCTCCGCACCCCCGCCCTGCTCGCCGCGCTCGCGCTACCGGTCCTGCTCTCCGCGCAGCAGACGCCTGAGTCCCCGCCCTCCATCGCGCGTGAGATGCGAGGCGTGTGGGTCGCCTCGGTCGCCAACATCGATTGGCCCTCGAAGCCCGGACTGTCGTCGTGGGAGCAGAAGTCCGAGCTGATCGCGATCCTCGACCGCGCCCGCGCGCTCAACCTGAACGCCGTGCTGCTCCAGGTGCGCCCCTCGGCCGACGCGCTGTACGATTCGCCGTACGAGCCCTGGTCGGCCTATCTCACCGGAGTGGAGGGTCGCGCGCCGGAACCGTACTACGACCCCCTCACCTTCGCCGTGACGGAGGCGCACGCCCGTGGACTGGAGCTGCACGCGTGGTTCAACCCGTATCGCGCGCGGCACGCCAGCGCAAACACTCCCAACGTCCGCACGCACGTGAGCCGCACCCATCCCGAGCTCGTGCGCAGCTACGGGAAGTATCTCTGGATGGACCCGGGCGATCCACGCGTGATCGCGCAGACGCTGCGCGTGATGATGGACGTCGTGAAGCGCTACGACGTGGATGGCATCCATATCGACGACTACTTCTACCCGTATCCCGAGATGGGGAAGGACAGTCTCCCCGTCCCCTTTCCCGATTCGGCGACCTACGCCGCCTACGTGAGGCAGGGCGGCAGGCTCGCGCGCGACGACTGGCGCCGGCACAGCGTGGACACCCTCATCCAGCAGATCTACCAGCGGACGAAGGCGGTCAAGCCCTGGGTGAAGGTGGGGATCAGCCCCTTCGGCATCTGGCGTCCCGGATACCCCGAGAGCGTGAAGGGGTTCGATTCGTACGAGAAGCTCTACGGCGATTCGCGGAAGTGGCTGCGCGAGGGATGGGTGGACTACTTCACGCCACAGCTCTACTGGCCGATCGCGCGCGCGGCGCAGAGCTATCCCGTTCTGTTGGGCTGGTGGTTGAGCGAGAACGTGCACGGCCGGCACATCTGGCCGGGACACAACGCGAGCCGCGCGGCGCAGGGTGGTGCCGAGTGGGGCGCCGACGAGCTGAATGCGCAGGTGCGCGCGACGCGTGCGTCGGGGGCGACCGGCGACATCTACTTCAGCATGCGCGCCCTGATGCCGGTCGCGACCGCGGCGCGGGATACGGTGCTCGTCGGCGTGGCGACGCAGCCGCCGCGGCAGGCGTCCGCCGCGGCGCTCACCGAGAAGCTGCACGCGGAGCTGTACGCCGAGCCCGCACTCATTCCCGCGTCGCCCTGGCTGTCGAAGCGCCGGCCCGATGCCCCCGCGGCCGTCGTGCGCGTCGATCGCGCGACCGGTGACTACGTGCTCTCTCTCACTCCCTCGACGCGGGGAGGAGTTTCGTGGTTCACGGTCCGAGCGCGCAGCCAGGGCGCGTGGCGAAGCTGGATCCTTCCCGGCGCGCAGCGGAGGCTCGTCGTGGCGGGGAGCGAGGCGGGGAGCGAGGCGGGGGAGGCGCCGCGCGTCGTGGTCACCGCAGTCGACCGTTATGGCAACGAGAGCGCGCCGCGCGAGGCTGCTGTGATGCGATAGCGGCGCGATGTACGCCACCTGCCTGTTCTGCAACGGCGCGCTGGGGAGCAACGAGGCGCTCGAGCACTTCCCGGTCGGGCGCCGCCTGGCGTTCGATGCCGAGAAGGGACGGCTCTGGGTGGTGTGCACTCGCTGCGCGCGCTGGAACCTCTCCCCGCTCGAGGAGCGGTGGGAGGCGGTGGAGGAGGCGGAGCGGCTATTCCGCGCGACGAAGCTGCGCGTCAGCACGGAGCACATCGGGCTGGCCCGCGTGGCCGACGGCACGGAGCTCGTGCGCATCGGCCGCCCGCAGCGCCCGGAGATGGCGGCCTGGCGCTACGGCGAGCAGTTCACCCGCCGGCGGCGGAAGCAGCTCCTCCTTACGGGCGCCGTCGTCGTGGGAGGGGGGGCGGCGCTCGTTGGCGGTTCGCTGGCGTTCGGCGTCGGCCTCGTTTCCTACCAGCTCGGCGTGAAGCTCTGGAAGTACGCGGATCATGGCCTCCCGGGCACCACTGTCGCGCGCATCCGCGACGCGCGCGGCTCGGTGATCGACGTGCAGCGGAAGCACCTGCTCGCGTCCACGATCGGGACGGGGCGCGACGGCGGGCTCGCGCTCGAGATCATGCACACGCGCGGCAGTTCGCGGATGGAGGGCGACGACGCGCGCCGCGCCGCGATGGCGCTCTTCCCCGCGGTGAACCGGCGCGGCGGCACCGCCGACGAGGTCGACAGCGCGGTGGGACGGCTCGAGCGCGCCGGCAGCGCCGAGCAGTTTCTCGCCGACACCGCGCGGCGCGGCGCGAAGCTCAGCAAGGGTCGTCACGAGCGAGAAGCAGTTCGCCTTCGACCACGACGTGGACGTCTCGGACCACTCCGGCCTCCTGGCGCTGTCGCCCACGCTCGGCCTGGCGATCGAGATGGCGCTGCACGAGGAGCGCGAGCGCCGCGCGCTGGACGGGGAGCTCGCCGAGCTGGAAGAGGCGTGGCGCGACGCCGAGGAGATCGCGGCGATCTCCGACGCCATGCTGCTGCCGGACGGCGTGACGCGCGCGCTCGAGCTGCTCCGCGGCGCGAGGCGCTAGCGCGCCCCCGCCTCGGCGTCGCACTCGGCAACGAGGTCGTGCAAGCGGCCGTCCAGCTCGACACCGGCGTTCGGCGATGCTTCGCCGCTGCTCGCCTGCGAGAGCTGCATCCACAGCCCGCGCAGCAGGGCGAGCAGGCGTGCCCGTCGGTGCGCGAGCAGCTCGCGCCGCACGCGCATGCGGCTCACGAGGTCGAGCTGGCGGCGGGTGAGCTCCAGCAGCTCCGCCCGCTCGCCGTCCGCAGCGCCATCCTCGAGCGAGCGGGCGCGGCGCGTGAGCCGTTCCAGCTCCGCGTCGCCGGCGTCCTCGGCGAGGGACGCCGTCTCCGCATCGCAGCGCTCGACCGCGGCGGCGACGCGGCGCGACGCAGCGATCACCGCGATCCCCTCCGCTCTGGCCAGCGACGGCCGCAGCCCCACGAGGGCCGCGATGGCGCGCGCGAGGTCTGGTGCCGAATCGCGATCGGGGGAGCGAAGGCCGCCAGGAGAGAGCATGAGAAGGCGGGCGACGGCCGGCTTGCTCCATCCCGGAGATGGCGTCGTCGCGCCGAGGAGCATGCGCACCGCCTCGGAGAACGACAGGCGCTCTCGGAGCGCCCAGGCGAACGCCGCGGCGAGCACGGTGCCCGCGCCGAGCAGCATCGCCGACTTCACGGCGTCGAACGCCGGACGGAGGGTGTCGGGGGAGCTGCCGTTCCGCGCGCCGATCCACTCCCGCACCAGGATCAGCGCGGGGAGGCCGATGATGAACAGGCTCAACACGACCCGCACGAGGCGTCCCGCGAGCGGGAGGCGCGGCCACAGGTCGTTCGGACGCCTGAGCGACGCTGGCCACCACATCCCCCACCACTCCGGCGGCCAGAAGGCGATGCGCGCGAGCCGGAGCGCGCCGACTTCCGGGCGGCCGACGTTCCACAGGTGCAGCATCAAGCCCACCGGCACGAGGAGCGCGATCAGCAGCAGCAGCGCGCGGTCGAGCGGCGCGTGCAGCGTCCGGATGGCGAACGTCGTCCAGCCGACGGCCCAGAGCAGCGCGTAGGGGCCGAAGGTGGGGAGATCGCGCAGCGTCTCGGGCAGCGCGCGCCCCGCCTCGCCCCCGGCGAGGCCGAGCGCCTCCTTCAGGCTGCGCGCGTCGGGCCATCGCAACGCCGGCTCGCGCGCCAGGCACCTCATCATCACCGACGCCAACTCCGGCGGCAGCGACGCGGCGACCGATTGCAGCGACGGCGGATCGTGCGTCACGCGCCAGCGCGCCAGCACATCGGCGTCGACGCCGGCGAATGGCTCGCGGCCGGCGAGCATCGTGTAGCCCACGGCGCCCAGCGAGTAGACGTCACTCCGCTCGTCCACGTGCGGCGACCCCTCGGCCTGCTCCGGCGACATGAAGTGCGGGCTGCCGATGATCATGCCGGTGACGGTGAGCCCGTCCGCGCTGCCGCGCACCTTCGAGATGCCGAAATCGGCGAGGATCGCGCGCCCCGAGTCCTCGTCGAGCAGGATGTTGGCCGGCTTGATGTCGCGGTGCACGACGCCGGCGCGGTGCGCGCACTCGAGCGCATCGGCCAGCTCGGAGAGGATGCGGTGGGCCTCCTCTGGGGGGAGCCGTCCCTCGACGCGAAGCCGCTCGGCGAGCGACACACCGCGCACGTACCCCATGACGAAATACCAGATTCCGCCGAGCTCGCCGAAGGCGTGCAGCGGCAGGATGCCTGGATGCGAGAGCTGCGCGGCGACGCGGGCCTCACGGCGGAACCGCTCGCGACCGTCGTGCAGCTCCGCGAGATCGGGGCGCAGCACCTTGATGGCCACGAACCGCTCGAGCGTGCGCTCGCGCGCCAGGTAGACGGCGCCCATCCCGCCGCGTCCCAGCGGCCGCACGATCTCGTACTGCTCGCCCAGCGCCGCCTCGAGCGCCGACTGGAGCGCCGCGTCGCTCGCGTGGGCGACGGCGGCGCGCGCGGCGGGGAAGCTCCCCGACGACGATTCGGCGGCGAGCAGGAGCGAGTCCACCTCGGCGCGCAGCTCTGCGTCGGCGCCGCAGGTCAGGTCCAGGAACTCGTCGCGCCGGGTGATCGGCAGCTCCAGCGCCTGGCCCAGCACCGCCTTGATCTCGCGCCAGCGCTCCGGTGTCACGACGTGGACAGCTCGCGGCGCAGCCAGGCGCGCGCCGTCGCCCACTCGCGCTTGACAGTCGCCGGCGAGACGCCGAGCGCCTCCGCCGTCTCGTCGATGTTCATTCCGCCGAAGTAGCGCAGCTCCACGAGCCGCGCCTGCTCGGGGTCGAGCACGGCGAGCCGCTCGAGCGCGTCGTGGAGGGCGAGCACGTCGAGCACGTCGCCGCCGGCGTGCGCGCCCGCGGGCTGGTCCGCGTCGCCGAGGGTCACCTGCGTTGCGCCCCCGCCCCGCTTCGCGGCGAGACGCTGGCGCGCGTGGTCCACGAGGACCCGCCGCATGAGCTGCGCGGCGATGCCGAAGAAGTGCGCTCGGTTGTGCCACTGTACGCGCCGCTGGTCGACGAGCCGTAGATAGGCCTCGTGCACGAGTGCCGTGGCCTGCAGCGTGTGCTCGGCGTGCTCGCGGCGCATCGCGCGAGAGGCCTGCCGGTGAAGCTCGGCATAGACCGCCGGCAGGAGCTCTCCCTCGGCGCTCCGGTCGCCGCTTGCCCAGGCGAGGAGAAGCTGCGTGACGTCCGAGGGCTGGTCCCCGGAGGGCGGGTGATCGGAGGACGGCACGGCGGTGCGGCGAGAGGGATGCGGCGCGGGCGACGACGACGGGTGCCGCGAGCCACGTTAGGAGGGGCTCCGCGCTCCGTCAAGGAATCGTCGGTCTGCCGCCGCGCGTGATTCGCCGCGGTGCGAGGCACGCTCCTCGATCGAGCGGGCGTGCCTCGTACGCGTGTGAAGCGCTCGAGGCTACTCGTTCATGATCATCGGGGGTATGCCGGTGCCTCCGTCGGCGGTCACACTCGCGCGGGTGGGCGCGGGCGCACTCGCGGCAGTTCGCGCTGGCGCACCCGCGGCGGGGGGCGCGGTGGCGGGCGAGGTGTACGTCGTCCCATTCCAAGTCACGTTCACCGTGTAGCTGACGTATTGGCCGTTGGTGCTCTGCCCGTTGTCGTCGATCTCCAGCATGGCGCCGCCCGCCTTGACGGTGAAGGTGCACCAGGACGGCAGGTTCGGCTGCGCGTCCGAGAACACCCACGCCGGGGTGACCATCGTGCTCCGGTCGATCTTGATCTTTCCCGCGCCGTTCATGCTGACCTTCTGCGGACTGAACGACCAGCTGGTCCCGTCCGGAGGATTGAAGGTGGCGGTCACGCTGTGGTCACCGGGCATGTGCTCTCCTGCGTCGAAGGGTGGGGCAGTCTCGAATCGCGGATGTCACGACGCGCGTCTCACGACGTGGATGCCGCTACCTTCTGGCGCACGAGCGCCGTGAAGCTGGGGGGCCGGTAGCCGCGCCGCGCCAGCTCGGCGGCCACGACGCGCGCCTCGTCGACGCGGCCGAGCCGGGCGAGAGCGCCCGCCTTGAGCGCCAGCATGTCCGTCGCCCGCGAGGCCGTCGCCACCGAGTCCACCGCCGCCAGCGCCAGCGCGAACGACTCCTTCGCTCCGGCCGCATCGCCGTCGCGGTCGCGTACCTCGCCGTGCGCGAGGTGGCTCTCGCCCGACAGGCGGCGCCATTCCCAGTCCCGCGGCTTCGCGGCCAGCGCGCTGTCGGCGGCGACGGCGGCCGGCGCGAGCACGGCCAGGGCCGCGCCGCGCTGGCCGAGGGCGAGCAGCGCCAGGCCGCGCTGCACGTGCGTCGCGACGAGCTCGCGCCGCGCGCGCACATTTTTCGGGGAGGCGGCGACGATTCGCTCGAGGTGGGCGCGGCTCGATTCGAGCGAGGCGAGCGCCTTCCCCGGCTCGCCGCTCTCCAGAAGGATCTGGCCCCGCCTCCGCTCACTCGTGGCGAGCCCGAGGCGACGGTCCATGTTGGTCGTATCGCGCGCGACGAGCGCCGCGTAGATCGCCGTGGCTGCGTCGGCGTCGTCGAGCGCGCCACGCGTGTCGCCGAGCCAGAGCCGAATGTCGCTCAGATAGCTGTGCGCGGTGGCCGGAAACCGCCGCAGATCGACGTTGCCGGTGTCGCGTGCGACGAGCCCTTCTCGCACCGCGAGCTCCGCGCGATGGTTGGCCAGGGCGCCGGCGAGGTCGCCCGACTTGCGCTGCGCGACGGCGGTCGCATTATAGGCCGCGCCGAGCGCGATCTGCCAGTCCGTCCTGGCCGGGTCGCGCCGCGTGAGATCCTTCAGGAGGGCGAGGCATTCCTGGTAGGAGCGCAGGGCGCCGCCGATGTCGCCCGCCGCCTCCTGGGCGAACCCCATGTTGTTGAGCGCGTACGCACGCTCGGCGCGATACTGCAGGCTGTCGGGATAGAGCCTGATGAGCCGCTCGCTCACGAAGAGGTACGGCTGCAGGTGGCGCATCGCGACCTCGATGTCGCCGCGCTGCAGGGCGAGTGATCCGGCCCCGTAATGGCGCATCGCCAGCCCGATCTGCCAGCGGCCGTTCATCGAGTCGCGCGCCGCGAGCGCGGTCGCGATCACCAGCGAGCGACGCGACAGCTCGTCCGCCGCGGCGAACCGTCCCTGCGCCATGCGCACCTCGCTCAACCCCTGCATCTCGTCGGCGCGACGGTACAGCTCCTCGTTGCTCAACTCGCTCTCGGGCACCGCCGCGAAGTAGGCCATCGCGCGCTGCCCCGTGTTGTCCAGGAGGCTCAGCTTGCCCAGCGCCTTGAGGCTGTCTCGCAGGTCGCCGAGCATGAACCCGATGAGATCTTCGGCCTGCGCCTGCCGCGCCACGGCGATGGCGCGGGCCCGCGCGAGGCGGCGCGCCTGCAGCGATGCCCCCACCGCCACGACGGCGAGCAGCAGGACGAACGCTCCCGCGAAGGTCACGGCGGCGCGGTGACGACGCGCGAACTTCCGCGCCCGATACATGCCGCTGGCCTGGCGCGCCGTCACCGGCTTGTTCTCCAGATAGGCCTCGAGGTCGCTGGCCAGCCCGATCGCGCTCGCGTACCGCTGGTCGCGGTCGCGGTCCAGCGCCTTGAGGATCACGCAGTCAAGGTCGCCCCGAAGCGACTTGCGCAGCGATTCGGGATCGGTGTGCCGCTCCTCGGCCACCGTCGTGCGCGTCGCCGCGCCGAGCGCCGCGTACTGCGCGCTCGGGGCCGGGACGTCGGCCGTGGTGCGCTGCGCGAATATCGCGGCCCACCCCGAGTTCTTGCCCGCGTCGAAGGGGAGCACGCCGGCCACCAGCTCGTACAGCAGCACGCCCATCGAGTAGATGTCGGTGCGCGTGTCGAGGTCGCCGCCCCCGCTGATGAACTGCTCGGGGCTCATGTACGCCGGCGTGCCGATCGCCATCCCCGTGGCGGTGATGCGCGCGTCGGACCCGGAGGGGCTCGCGGCCTTGGCGATGCCGAAGTCGATCACCTTCACCAGCGGCTCGCCGTCGGCCTCCGTGACCATGACGTTCGACGGCTTGATGTCGCGGTGGATGATCCCCTTCTGGTGCGCGTGCTGCACGGCGCGGCACACCTGGATGAACAGCCGCACGCGGTCGCGCGTGCCGAGCCGCTTCGCCGCCGCGTAGTCGGTGATGGGTAGCCCCTGGACACGCTCCATCACGAAGTACGGCAGGCCGGACTCGGTCTCCCCGGCATCGAGCACGCGCGTGATGTTCGGATGCTCCATCAGCGCGAGGGCGCGACGCTCCGACTCGAAGCGGGCGACAATCTCCCTGGTGTTGGCGCCGGCGCGCAGGATCTTGAGCGCCACCTCGCGCTTCACGGGAGACTCCTGCTCGGCCAGGTAGACCACCCCCATCCCTCCCTCGCCGAGCATCCGGACGATGCGGTACGGGCCGACGCGATCGATCGGCGGCGTGTCGCCGCTCGACGAGCTGAGCGGGGAGAAGCGGGTCTCGCGAATTGGTGGGAGGTCTGGAGCCATTCCTGAAGCTCACCAGTGGAGAGGGAGAGACACGCGGTGCGGCCGCCCGGCAGGGCCGGCGATCTTCTGGAAGCATCTATGTGTCACCGACCGGGCGGTTCGCGCAATGGCATCTCCTGCCGGTGGCGGGGTAGCAACCGTGAGGGAGGGCGGAGAGTCCAAGCCCATGTCCCTCCGGGCGCGCGCCAGCGTCGCACCGGCCGCCCGCCCGCCCACCTGCATCGGTGTCTAGCCTGCACCTCCTCGCTTCAGCGCCCGCGCCGGTCCTCCGGTCGGAGGGATGGGCGCTCGCGGTCGCCGTCGGGCTCACCGGCGCCTTCCTCATCGCGATCCTCGCGTCGCTGGCGGTGGGAGACGGCTGGCATCCGGCCGCCGCGAGTTCCATGACGCCCGAGACGGAGGAGGCGCTGGTGTTCCTCGCGCCACCGCGCGCGGCGGTGCCGGCCGTCCCGCTGACGGCGGCGGCGCGCGTCACCGCCCTGCCATCGCGCGCCTCGGTGCGCGGCGCGGAGCCGCGACGCGGCGCTCCCACGGTGGACAGCGCGGCGGCGCCTTCGGCGGTGGCGGCGACTCCGGCGGAGGCCGCGCGCGACGCATCACCGTCCGCGAGCCGGCTGGCGGTGCCGCGCGCGCCCTCTTCGCTCTTCACCGCGCCCACCCCCCACAATCCCTTCGCCGCGCCGAGCGCCCCGTCGGCGGCGGAGCGCGACACGAAGCTCGGCGGGCTGCGCGACAGCATCGCCATCCTGGCGCGCACGCGCGTGCCGACGCGCGAGGAGCGCGACGAGCAGCTGCGCGCGGCGGAGCGCGACGCCCGCCTCTCTCCCGTACATTCACCGGGCATCGCCGCCGGCGGGAGCATCCCGCTTCCACTCTTCAGCTCCGGCCCCTCGCGCAGGGAGCGCGTGCGCGACAGCGTGGCGTTCGCCGAGAATCGCGCGCGTCTCGAGCGGCTCGCGGCTCGCGCTCGAGCCCGCGTGGACTCGGTGCGCCGCGCCGATTCCATCGCGGCCCGCACAGTCGCGCCGCGGACATAGCGCCCCACTTCCGAGAATTCCCTCTTTCCTTTCACGGCTCGTTGGCGCAATCTTCTGCGCGCGCGGTTACGTCTCGTTCTCGCGGCGCGTCTCTGGATTGCACGCACGCACCACATGCCGATCGAGAACGTCTCGGATACAGCACGTTGGGTCGCCGTCTACCGCGCCATGGAGAGCGCGCGGCCGGACGCTCTCTTCCATGATCCGTTCGCCCTGCGTCTCGCCGGGGAGCGTGGCGAACGGATCGTGGATGAGATGAAGCGGGGCCGCGCCATGGCCTGGGCGATGATCGTCCGCACCCAGGTGATGGACGAGATGATCCTCGACCGCGTGCGCGAGGGCGGCGTCGATACGGTGATCAACCTCGCGGCGGGGCTCGACGCGCGCGCGTGGCGGCTCCCCCTGCCGCCGTCGCTGCGCTGGTTCGACGTGGACCTCCCCGCGATCACCGCGTACAAGCGCGAGGCGATGCGCGGCGAGCAGCCGAACTGCCAGTACGAGTCGGTCGCCGCCGACCTCACCGACCCCGCCGTGCGAGACGAGGTGCTGCGGCGCCTCGCCGGCGTGGCGCAGGCGGCGCTCGTCGTCACCGAAGGGCTGCTCATCTATCTCACCCCCGAGCAGGTGGCCTCGCTCGCCCGCGCCCTCCATGCGCAGCCGAGCATCCGCTGGTGGGTGAGCGACGTCGCGAGCCCCATGCTGCTGAAGATGATGGAGAAGCAGTGGGGCAAGTCGGTCGCCGCGGGAAACGCGCCATTCCTCTTCGGCCCGGAAGACAGCGAGGCGTTCTTCGCGCCCGCGGGCTGGCGGCAGACGGTCTTCCGCTCCCAGATGGAGGAGGCCCGTCGCCTCCGGCGCGAGATGCGCTTCATGTGGTTCTGGCGCGCGCTCAGCATGCTCGCATCGGCCGAGCGGCGCGAGCGCGTCCGGAGGATGTCGGGCGTCATCCTGCTCGAGCGCGCGCCGGCACGCGGCTAGACGCGACCGTGCTCGGGACCGTCTGCGTCTTCTGCGCCGCCAACCCCGGCGTGCACCCCGTCTACGTGGAGCGCGCCGCGGCGATGGGGCGCTTCCTCGCGCAGTCCGGGCGCCGCATCGTCTACGGCGGCGGGCGCACCGGCCTGATGGGCGCCCTCGCCGACAGCGCCCTCGCCGCAGGGGGCGAGGTGATCGGCATCATGCCCAGCCACCTCGTCGATCGCGAGGTCGCGCACACCGCGCTCACGCAGCTCCACGTCGTCGGCTCCATGCACGAGCGCAAGTCGCTGCTCGCCCAGCTCTCCGACGGCTTTCTCGCGATGCCCGGAGGGCTCGGCACCATGGAGGAGCTGTTCGAGATCTGGACCTGGGGACAGCTCGGCCTGCACCGCAAGCCGTACGGGCTCTTCGAGGTGAATGGCTTCTACGCGCCGCTGCTCGCCTTCCTCGACCACGCCGTGAAGGAGGGATTCATTCGCCAGGAATACCGGTCGCTGCTCGTCGTGGACGACGACCCCGCCGCGCTGATCGCGCGGATGGAGGGCGTCGAGCCCCCCGCGCTCCCGCGCTGGCTGGATCCGGCCACAAGCTGAGCGGCCGGCGTCGCGGCGCTCCTCCGCTGCACGCGACTTGCACCCGCCACGCCTCATGGCGACCTCCCGCGCACCGCGCGCCCGGACCACCAGGCCCACGATCCCCACGACCGAGCGCGATGCCGAGCTCGTCGTGGACGGCAAGCGCGTGACGCTGACCAACCTCCAGAAGCTCTTCTGGCCCGACGCGAGGATCACGAAGGGCCAGCTCCTCCAGTACTACGCCGACGTCTCGCCATACCTGCTCCCCCACCTGCGCGACCGCGCGATGGTGATGAAGCGCTATCCCAACGGCGCGCGCGGCAAGTGCTTCTTCATGAAGCGCGTCCCCGATCCGCACCCGGACTGGCTGGAGACCTGCGAGATCGAGCACAAGTCGGGAAGCGTCATCGCCTTTCCCATGATCCAGGACCTTGCGTCGCTCCTCTGGGTGGTCAACCTCGGCTGCATCGACCTCAATCAGTGGTACGCGCGCTGCGACGACGTCCACCGCCCAGACTACCTGCACTTCGACCTCGACCCCGTGCCCGGCGCCGGCTTCGCCAAGGTGCTCGACGCCTCCCTCGTGCTGCGCGACGCGCTCGAGGCGCTCGGCATGAAGCCGCTCGTGAAGACGACAGGCTCCTCGGGGGTCCACATCTACGCCCCCATCGTGCGGGGCCCGACGCAGAAGCAGGTGTGGACCTTCGCCAAGACGCTCGCGCACGCGCTGGCGGAGCGAAGCCCGAAGCTCCTCACGGCCGTCTATCGCATCGCCGACCGGCCGCGCGGCCGCATCCTCGTGGACTACAACCAGAACGCCTGGGGGCGCACCCTCGCGTCGATCTACTCCACTCGCCCGAAGCCCCGAGCTCCGGTGTCCACTCCGATCACCTGGGACGAGGTGGAGCGCGGTCTCGCGATCGCCGACTTCCGTCTCGACAACCTGCCTGCACGATTGAGCAAGACCGGCGACCTCTGGAAGCCGCTGCTCGCCACGCGCGGCCGGTTCAGGCTGGAGCGCCTCCTGTGACACTTCCGCTCGCCCGAAGCTACGCACCGATGGAGGCGCGCCTCGTCGACGAGCTTCCCACCGGCACCGACTGGCAGTACGAGCCGAAGTGGGACGGCTTCCGCTGCGTCGTCTTTCGCGACGGTGACACCGTGGACTTGATGTCCAAGGCGGGGAAGCCCCTCGGCCGCTATTTCCCCGAGCTCATCGACCTGATGCGCTCCCTGAAGCCGAAGCGCTTCGTGCTCGACGGCGAGATAGTCATCCCGCACGAGGGCGCCCTCTCCTTCGACGAGCTGCTGCTGCGCATCCATCCCGCGAAGAGCCGCGTGGCGAAGCTGGCGGCCGAGCATCCCGCGGCGTTCGTCGCCTTCGACCTGCTCGTGGATGCGAAGGGGAGATCGCTCGTCGATCTCCCGCTCGCCGATCGGCGCGAGGCGCTGGAGCAGTTCGTGAAGACGGCGGTGCCGAAGGGGGCGCCGGTGCTCCTCTCCCCTTCCACGACGAAGATGGCGACTGTCACGCGCTGGTTCCGGTCGGTGGGGGGCGGGCTCGATGGCGTGATCGCCAAGGACCGCACGCTGCCGTACGCCAGCGGCACGCGCGACGGGATGCAGAAGATGAAGGCCATGCGCACCGCGGAGTGCGTCGTCGGCGGCTTTCGTTACGCCTCCAGGGGAAAGATCGTGGGGTCGCTCCTCCTCGGCCTCTACGACGACGGCGGCCTGCTCCACCACGTGGGCTTCACCTCGAATGTGCCGACCGGCGACAAGCCGGCGGTGACGAAGAAGCTCGAGAAGCTCGTCAAGGCGCCCGGCTTTACCGGTCAGGCACCGGGGGGGCCGAGCCGGTGGAGCACGGAGCGCTCGAGCCAGTGGGAGCCGCTCGCGCCGAAGCTCGTGGTGGAGGTGCGCTACGATCACTTCTCCGGCGGACGATTCCGGCACGGCACCTCGTTCCTCCGCTGGCGGCCGGACAAGGCGCCCCGCTCCTGCACCATCGCGCAGGTGGAACAGGAGGGACTCTCGGCGCTCACGCTGCTGCCGCGCAGGCGATAGACTGCTGCGGATGCGAGCGCTGCCCGCGTCCGTGGAGACGCTGCGATCGGTGTGGGACGAGGTGGACGGGGTTCGCGTGCATGCGCGCGTCACCGCGACGCGCGTCCCCGCCGGCATCCCGATGGTGTTCGTGCATGGGCTCGGCGTCTCGTCGCGCTACATGGAGCCGACGATGGCGCTGCTCGCGCGCGAGCACGACGTCGCGGGACTCGACCTTCCGGGCTTCGGGAGGAGCGGCGCGCCGCGCCATGCGCTCGGCCTCCGCGAGCTCGCGGAGGCACTGTCCGCATGGCTCGACGTCCGCGGCATCGGGCCGGCGATCTTCATCGGCAACTCGTTCGGCTGCCAGGTGATCGTGGAGCTCGCGTCGCGCGAGCCGTCGCGCGCGGCGGGGCTCGTGCTCAACGCGCCGACGATGGATCCGGCGCACCGCACGGTGTTCGGACAGCTCGTGCGGGTCATCGCCGACATCCCGCGCGAGCCGTTCGCCCTCGCGGTGCATGTGGCGCGGGACTACCTGCGCGCGGGACCCTTCCGGCTTTTCGCCACGCTGCGCTCCGCCCTCGCCGACCACATCGAGGAGAAGCTGCCCGGTCTGGCGATGCCGACGAGCGTGGTGTGCGGCGCGCGCGATCCTGTCGTCACCGTGGAGTGGGCCGATCAGGTCGTGCGCCTCGTTGGCCGCGACGTCGCCGGTGCGGCGGGAGCGACGCTCGACGTCGTCCCCACCGGGGCGCACGCCCTTCCCTTCGACGATCCGGCGACCTTCTCTGCGCTCGTCGTGGCGCTCGCGGGTCGTGCGGGCGCCGCACGGATGTTATGATCGGTCCACTCCGTTCGTGCAGCTGACCTGCCTCTCACCGAGCTCGCCGATGACCCTGCCCCGTGCACCGCGCTTTCCGTACGTGCTCTGCCTGGCGCTCGCGATCCTCACCGCGACATTCGCCGGACCGGCCAGCGCGCAGGACACCACGCGCACCGCGAACCTGCGCCCGACTCTCGAGGGGCGTCTGGTGGTGCTCTCGCTGCGCGACGGCTCGACGCTGGTGGGCCGCGTGCTCGAGGTGACGCCGACGACTGTGCGCTTCGCGAGCGCCGTCGGCGAGTCCTCGGTGCCCCGCAGTGCCATCGAGTCGGTGCGCGAGACGACGTCCGCGGCGTTGCACGACGGACAGCTCTGGCCCGAGGATCCGAGCCGAACGCGGCTCTTCTTCGCGCCCACCGGGCGGATGCTGCGGCGGGGGGAGATGTACTTCAACGACGCATACATCTTCTTTCCGAGCCTGCAGGGCGGGCTCACCGACCGCGTGACCCTCGGTGGCGGCGCCACCCTCTTTCCAACGGGGCTCGATCAGGCGTACTACATCACCCCCAAGGTCGGCGTGTACGCCAGCCCCACGGTGAATGTCGCGGTGGGAGCGCTCCTCGCTGGCGCGCCGGGGCTGTGGGACGAGAGTCCGGTGGGCATCGGGTACGGCGTGGCTACCTTCGGCGGCGAGGACGGCAGCGTCACCACGGGGATCGGCTGGGGCTTCGCGCGTCACGCCACGACTTCCACGGCGCTCGTCATGGTGGGCGGGCAGCGCCGAGTCTCCCGGTCCTTCGCCCTGGTGACGGAGAACTACTTCGTGACGCAGCGGAACACCGGAGTGGGCTTCTCGGGCGGAGTTCGTTTCATCGGCGAGAAGCTCGCCGTCGATCTCGCGGCGGCAGGCGCGAGCGGCGAAACCGTGCTGTTCCCCTATCTCGCGTTCATCTATCGGTGGTAGGCTCCTTCGGCTCGCCCGCGCCGCCCGACAGCTCGGCAAGCACCGGCTGCTGCAGCTTGGCGCGGGCGTCGGCGCGAAAGTCCCACGGCCAGTGGCCGTTGGCATCGGGCCAGACGAGCTGCAGCACCTTGGGCGGCAGCCCGTAGAACGCGGCCGCGGCGGCGCAGTAGTCCAGCACCGACACCAGCGGCACCTCGCGGAAGGTCGCCTCGAGCCCGTCGAAGATGTGGGCGGAGACCTCCCCGTCCCTGAAGACCGCCCCCGCGGCCACCAGCCTCGACACCTCGTCGAGCACCTCCGCGATGGAGGAGATCGGAAGCCCGATCACGAGCAGCTCCGGATGCGCGAAGGAGCGCGTGAGCCCGGTGGTATGGGCGTAGCGGGGGGTATCCTCCACCACCGTCACGTGCCAGCCGCGCGCGGCGATCTCCGCCTCGATTCGGCGCAGGTACTCGTCGCGGTCCTTCGTGAGCTCGTCTGACATGCCGTGCCTCGTGGTCTCGCTTCCACGAGATGACACGGCTGTCGTGTCGTCCCGTCAGTAGTACGACGCGTCCCGGCGGAACAGCAGCTTCACGTGGAAGGGACGCTCCCCCACGAAGACGGTCTTGTCGAGCAGGATGTCACTTCCGACCACCACGGCGGTCACCCTCCGCTGTTCCTTGCCCCCCTTGAGCGGCACGAAGGTGAGCGACTTCCCCGACTGGGAGAACCGGCCCGACGAGACCTCGTCGCGGGCAGGGGGAAGCCGTCCGGGGCGGTTGCTGTCGAGCACTTCCTGTGTGTAGCGGTAGCTCAGCGAGTAGCGGCCGTTGGCGCTCAGGCGCAGCACGGCGAGGTCGAGCCTCGCCCAGTGGGTCAGCCCCTTCACCGCGGGCACCTTGGTGCTCCAGGGGAGCGGGCCGCCGTTGGCCTGCACTGCGGCGTACGAGCCGGTCGGGATTCCAGCGGGCGCGAGCGGGGCCGGGGTGGCCCACGCCAGCGAGCCCAGAGCGGCGATGCCGGCGGCGAGGAGCTTGAGTTGGATCATCTGGTGCGCTGAGAGTGGCGCCGGCGGACGGCCGGCTGCTAATAGTAGGCCGGAGGCGCCGACAGGTTCCAGTCGTGCGGCGGCACAGCTCGCGTTCCCCCGCGATCCGCTTCGCGATAGCTTGTGCGCGCCCGCCCTCACCGACCCGGCACCGGAGCCTTCCATGGGTACGAGAGATCCGCGCGTTGACGCGTACATCGAGAAGTCGCTCCCCTTCGCCCAGCCGATTCTCGCCCACCTGCGAGAGGTAGTGCAGGCGACCTGCCCTCGTGTGGAGGAGACGATCAAGTGGGGGTTTCCCCACTTCATGTACGAGGGGATGCTCTGCAGCATGGCGTCGTTCAAGGCGCACTGCGCCTTCGGCTTCTGGAAGGGAGCGCTCATCGTGGGACCGGGTGCGGGGGAGGCGATGGGCCAGTTCGGGCGCCTCGCGTCGGTGAAGGACCTGCCCTCGAAGAAGATCCTCGCCGGCTACGTGAAGCAGGCGATGGCGTTGAACGAGTCGGGGGTGAAGTCGCCCGCGCGCACGAAGCCGCGCACGACGAAGCCCGAGCCTGTCGCGCCCCCCGCCTTCCTCGCGGCGCTCGGCAAGGACAAGCGGGCCGCCGCGAACTTCGCGGCGATGCCCCGCAGCCACCGCCGCGAGTACATCGAGTGGATCAGCGAAGCCAAGCGGGAGGAGACGCGCGAGAAGCGCACGGCGCAGGCGCTGGAGTGGATCGGCGAGGGCAAGCCGCGCAACTGGAAGTACGAAGCCTGCTAGTGGCGACCGAGCGCGCCGCGCCGAGGCGCCTGCGATCCATCGTCGGCGGCTCGGCAGGGAACCTGGTGGAGTGGTACGACTGGTACGTCTACTCCGCCTTCTCCCTCTACTTCGCGAAGTCGTTCTTTCCGCCAGCCAGCCAGACGGCGCAGCTCCTCAACGCGGCGGCGGTATTCGCGGTCGGCTTTCTCGCGCGTCCCGTTGGCGGGTGGCTCATGGGCCGCTACGCCGACCGGCGCGGGCGGCGCGCGGCGCTCAGCCTCTCCGTGCTCCTCATGTGCGCGGGCTCGATGCTCATCGCCGTCACCCCCAGCTACGCGCGCATCGGCATGGCGGCCCCGGTGGCGCTGGTGCTGGCGCGGCTCCTCCAGGGGCTCAGCGTCGGCGGCGAGTACGGCGCGAGCGCGACGTACCTTAGCGAGATGGCGGGACAGCGGCTTCGCGGCTTCTGGTCGAGCTTCCAGTACGTCACCCTCATCGCCGGCCAGCTCATCGCGCTCGCCGTGCTGGTGCTGCTGCAGCGCGCCCTCCCCGTCGCGGCGCTCGAGGCGTGGGGATGGCGCATCCCATTTGCCATCGGGGGAGCGCTCGCCGTCGCGGCGCTCTGGCTGCGCCGTGGCCTGGACGAGACGGCGGCCTTCCGCGCCGTGCGCCGCGGAGGGGAGACGTCGCCGGTCCGCGCCCTGCTCGCGCATCCGCGCCAGGTCGCGACGGTCGTCGGCCTCACGGCGGGAGGCACCGTCGCCTTCTACACCTTCACGACGTACGCGCAGAAGTTCCTCGTCAACAGCGCAGGCTTCTCCAAGCCCGCGGCGACGGAGATCTCGGCGCTCACACTGCTGCTCTTCATGCTGCTGCAGCCGCTCGTGGGCTACTGCTCCGATCGGGTGGGCCGCCGCCCCGTGCTCATCGCCTTCGGCGTCCTCGGCGTGCTCGGCACCGTCCCTCTGCTCGACGCGCTCGCCTCGGCGCGCACCTTCGGCCACGCCTTCGCTCTGCTCCTCGCGGCGCTCGTGGTGGTGAGCGGCTACACCGCCATCAACGCGGTCGTGAAGGCGGAGCTCTTTCCCACCGCCATCCGCGCCCTCGGCGTCGGCTTTCCGTACGCGGTCGCCGTGTCGCTGTTCGGCGGCACCGCGGAGTATCTCGCCCTCTGGGCCAAGAGCGCGGGACACGAGCGGTGGTACTTCTGGTACGTCACCGCGTGCATCGGCGCGTCGCTCGTGGTCTACGCGGTGATGCCGGAGACGCGACAAAGTACCGAGTTCGAGGTTTGAGGTTTGAGGTTCGAAGTTTGAGGTTCGAAGTGAACGGTGAACGGTGAACGGTGAACCGCGCACGAGCGTCCCGAGGCCTGACCTCTCACTTCTCACCTGGAACTTCTCACGATCTCACCTTCTCACGGTGGGCGTGAGCCGTGTCTGAGGCGTCGTTCACCCGAACACTCTCGGCAACACGAGCGTGAACGTCGACCCCACCCCGTGCTCGCTCCGCACCGTCAGCTCGCCCCCCATCCCGCGCGCCAGGTCGCGGCTGATCGCCAGCCCAGCCCGATCCCCTGCTGGCTTGCCGGCGTGAGCTGACGGTCCACCTGCACGAACGGATCGAACACGCGCTCCAGGTGCGTCGCGAGGATGCCGCGGCCGGTGTCGCTCACGTGCACCCGCACCGTGGCCCCGTCCCCTTCGCAGTGGATGCTGGTGCGACCACCGGCGCTCGTGAACTTCACGGCGTTCGTCAGCAGGTTGAGCAGGATCTGGCGCATCTTCTCTGCGTCGCCCCGCGCCGTCAGCCCGTCGTCGCACGCCGCGCGCAGGTACTGCACCCCCTTCGCCGCCATCTGCGGCCGCACGAGATCCTCCAGCCCATCCACCACCTCCGTCACGACGACGTCGGCGAGATGGAACTCCACCTGTCCCGCCTCGAGCTTGGCGAAGTTCAGGATGTCGTTGATGAGCCCGAGCAGATGCTGTCCGCTCCGCTTCATGCGCTCCACGTCGTCGCGCTGCGCGGGACTGAGCTCGCCGCGGATGCCGAGCAGCAGCAGGTCGGCGTAGCCGGCGATCGCGTTGAGGGGCGTCCGCAGCTCGTGACTCATCGTCGCGAGGAACTGGCTCTTCGCGCGATTCGCCTCTTCGGCCTCGGCGCGCGCGCGCTGCGCGTCGGCGAGGAGCTGCTCGCGCTCCGACTCGGCGCGCATTCGCTCCGAGAGGTCGGCGGCGGCGATGTGCACGCCGTCGCCGACGCGCACCGCGGTCACCCGCAGCCCGATCGCGATCGCCCCGCGCCGGTACTTCACGTCCGCCTGCCACGACGCGCCGGTCTCGACGACGCGCGCATACGTCGCCAGTCGGCCAGCCGCCACCGATTCCGGGAACAGCGCGCGCATCGTGCCGCCGACGATCGGGGTGTCGTCGTGCACGAGGATCCCACGCGTCGCGGCGTTCGCGTAGGTGAACACGAAGTCGGCGATCTCCCCCCCCTCGTCGCGCACCGCGCGCGCCAGGAGCGACGCATCTGGCGACGCGTCCTGCACTGCGCGGAAGCGCGCTTCGCTCTCGGCGAGCGCCGTTGCCGCCACGTGGCGGTCGGTGACGTCCTGGAAGTAGACGGCGAGCCCCTCCGGACCGGGATACGCCCGCACCTCGAACCAGATCTCGAGCGGCGGGAAGTACTCCTCGAACACTACCTTCACCTGCTCGGCCACGGCGCGTGTGTATTCGTTCTCGAACCGCGTGCCGACCGCCTCCGGAAACGCCGTCCAGAGGGTCTCGCCCAGCAGCGACGACCGCGAACGCCCGAGGATCTGCTCGGCGCGGTCATTGACGTACGTGAATCGCCACTCGCGATCGAGGGCGAAGAAGCCGTCGGAGATGCTGTCCAGCGTGGCGGCCACCCGCTGGCGCTCGCGCTCCGTCTGCGCGGTCCGCTCCGCGAGCTGCACCCGCGCCTCCTCGATCGCGTGGACCGCGAGCACGCGCCCCGTCGTCTCCGACACGACGTTCAGGAAGGCGACGATGCGTCCGTCGTCGCCGCGCACGGCGCTCAGCGAGTAGGTGAACCACGCCTGCTCGGCCTCGGCGGTGCCGGCGCGCTCCATGTTGAACAGCGCGTCCTCGGAATAGACGGGCGCCCCTCCATCCCGTAGCGCCTCGAACATCGGCGCGAGCCCGGGCCAGATCTCGTTCCACACCTCCGCGCCCCGCCGGCCGAGCGCGCGCGCATCCTTGGCGCCGAGCACGCGGCGGTAGCCGTCATTGTAGATGAGCACCAGCTCCGGCCCGCACCAGAGGTTGATGGCGAAGGGCGACTCGAGCATCGTGCGCACCAGCGTGCGCAGCGCGGCCGGCCAGGTGGCCGGTTCGCCGAGCGACGTGGCCGACCAGTCGAGCGCGCGGCAGCGCGCACGCATCGCACCCGGCCCCTCGAAGATGTCGTACCCCGGCCTGTTCTCGTCGGGCAAGCGCGCCTCGTGGGCTCTCGTCGTCAGTCGCGGCGGGCCACGACGGCCAGCGTGCAGCGGGAGATGCACACGAGGCGTCCCGCTTCGTCGGCGATCTCGATCGCCCACACCTGCGACGTGCGCCCCACGTGCACCGGGACCGCCGTCGCGCGCACCACGCCCTCCGTCTTGGCACGCAGGTGGTTGGCGTTGATCTCCTGCCCGACCGCCGCGTGGCGCGTCAGGTCGAGCCCCGCCGCGGCGCCCAGCGACGCCACGGTTTCCGCGAGTGCCACGCTCGCCCCGCCGTGCAGCAGCCCGAACGGCTGCCGCGTGCGGTCGTCCACCGGCATCGTCGCCACCACGCGCTCGCTCGTCAGCTCCACCACCTCGATGCCGAGCAGGTCGGAGAGCCCGCGGTGCTCGCGCATCGCGTACCATCGTGGGAGGTGTCCTTCGTCGGGGCCCGTCTCTGTCGTCATGTGTCCCTGGTGAATGCCCGGATCAGCTGCCGGGTTCCACCGGCAGGTCGACCCACCCGCCCCCGAGGAGCACGGATCGCCCCCCCACCCGGATCCCCGTCACGGTGCCCTCCGCCTTGTCGGCCTCGAGGTACAGCAGGCTCGGACGTCCCATCTCGAATCCCTGCTCGACCGTCCAGCGGAGCGTTCCGGCAGGCGTCCTGTCGCGTGCCGCCAGATACCCCGCCAGGGCGGAGGCCGCCGCCCCGGTCGCCGGGTCCTCGGCGATCCCCATCGCGGGAGCGAACATCCGGGCATGCAGGTCCGCGCCCGGCTGTTCCGCCTCGCGCGAGAAGATGTAGATGTGCGGCGCCCAGTACCGCGCGAACCGCCGCTCCCACCGGGCCTGGTCCAGGCGGGCGCGGCGCACGGCGGCGATCGTCCGGAGCGGCACGAACAGGAAGGGGACGCCGCACGACACAGCCTGCGGCCGCAGCTCGCCGTCGCAGATGTCCTTCAGGTCAAGCGAGAGAAGGGCGGCGATGTCCACGCTGCCGGGAGGAGGCGGCCCGATCTCGGGCAGCCTGGCCACGGCCAGCCGCGCGAAGGTCGGCTTGCCGAGGTCGCCGTCGATGGTGACCTCCACGGGCCCCACCCCCTCCTCGAAGACGACGCTCGCCCGGTTGCCGGTGAGCGGGATCTCCCCGATCGCCGCGAGCAGGAAGGCGGTGCCCACGGTGGGGTGGCCGGCGAAGGGGAGCTCGACGCCAGGCGTGAAGATCCGCAGCCGGCGCGTTCCCGCCGCGGTCTCCGGCGGCAGCACGAACACCGTCTCCGAGAGATTCAGCTCGCGGGCGATGTGTGCCATCTGCCCCGGCGACAATCCCCGCGCGTCGGGAAACACCGCGAGCTGGTTGCCGCCGAACAGCCGGTCCGTGAAGACGTCGAGCGTGTGGTAGTGGTGGCGCATGCCGTCGGCGGTCGGGACGTGGAACCCTGAGCGTTAAGGATAGCCTCGATCGCGACGCGGCGGAGCGCCCGGCGACCTGCCGGACGCTCCGTGGGACCGCGGCCGGCTCGTCCGCCAGTGCGTCAGTGCGTCAGTGCGTCAGTGCGCGATGCTGATGAGCCACGCGGCGATCACCGGGCCGCGGGGACCACGCCCCGTCGGCGCCGCCGCGCCCGGGGCCGGCACCGGCGCGGGTCCGTACTGCGGCGTGAAGACGTACGCGACGTGCTTCGCGTCATCGACGGCCACCGTCTTGGCGCCGGCCATCGTCGGCACCGTGGCGATCGTCGTGTACGTGTCGGGCCCGTCCTCGTGGATCACGGTCACGTTCCCGTCGCGCCCCGCCGGGATGTACATCAGCTTCTGCCCCTGGTCCCACCCCAGCGCGTCCACGCCATTTCCGTTGGCCAGCGTGGCCACCACCTTCCCGTTGGCTGCATCGACGACGACCGAGCTCCTGCTGCAGCCGGCGAACAGCCGTCCGCTCGAGCGGTCCATCGCGATCCCCGTGGGGCCGTCGCAGGTGGGGATGGGATAATTGCCCACCACCGTCCACGTCTTCGTCTCGATCACGTCGATGGAGTTCCTGTCCTCGATGTTGATGAAGAGGCGCCCCTTCCCGTCGCTCACCCCGCCCTCGGGCGCCATCCCGCTCAGCGCGATGGTTCCCACTACCTCACCGCTCGCCGGATCGATCACGACGGCGCTCCCCATCGGCTTGCTGTGGTTGATCGTGAGGATCCTGTCGCTGGCGTCGTCGTACATGATGCCGTCCAGCCCGTCCTTGCCGGCGTGGATCTTCCTGATCACGGCGAGCGTGCCCAGGTCGAACATCGTCACCGTCGAGTCGCCGGCGTTCGTCGTGAAGCCGTGCCTCGATTTCGGGGCGAGCGCGATCCCGTGGACGCGCGGGGTGTCCATGATGTCCCCGAGCACCTTGCCCGTCGCGCCGTCCACGACCATCACGTGCGTGCCGCGGGAGATGAACACCCGTCCCGTCGCCGGGTCGGAGGTGAGATAATCGGTGCCCCCTTCGCCACCGATGCTGTACTTCTCCACCTTGAACGACTGCGCGCGAGTCGGCGACGGCGCGAGGAGAAAAGCGGCGGCCACGAGTGCTGGGGCGAAGCGGAAGGGACGGCGCATGACGGCCTCGGAAGGTGAGGTGTGCGAATCGGGAACAGCCTGCATGATACGCCTTCCGCCTGTCCGGAACATGACAGGCCCCTGCTCGGCCGCGCCTCCTCGGCGGACGGCTACTCCGTCACGGTACCTTCGTCGCCCACCGGCTCCAGCTCCGCCGCTTCCGCGGCCCGCTTCTTCAGGCGGTTCCGGTAGATGACGTACGACGCCAGCACGCTCAGCTCGTAGAGCATGTAGAGCGGCACCGAGAGTGCGATCGTCGTGGAGACGAGGTCGCCCGGCGTGAGGAAGGCGCCGACGATCACGATCAGCACTATCGCGTGCCGCCGATACTTCGAGAGGAACTGGGGCGTCACGACCCCGAACGCCGACAGGGCGAGGATCACGATCGGCAGCTCGAAGCTGATCCCGAAGGTCAGCACCATGGCGAAGACGAAGCCGAAGTACTCCCCCGCGGTGATCATCGGCTCCAGCGCCGTTCCCCCGAACCCCATCAGCCAGGGGAGCGACAGCGGGATGACGATGACGTAGGCGAGCGCCGCCCCGGAGGCGAAGAGAAGGATCCCCCCGAACAGGACTCCGATGGCGACCCGACGCTCGTGCTTGTACAGCCCCGGCGACAGGAACGCCCAGATCTGGTAGATGATCAGCGGCGACGCGAACACCCCGCCGATGATCATCGCCGCGTTGAGGAAGATCTGGAAGGGGTCGCCAGGGTGCGTGTAGACGAGCTTCCGCCCCGACAGGAAGGGGAGGATCGGCTTCTCGAGGAACAGCACGAGGTCGAACCGCGAGACGATGATGAATCCCGCGACCATGCCGATGAGCGCCGCGCCGAGCGACCAGATGATGCGCCACCGCAGCTCTTCCAGGTGATCCAGGAAGGGCATCTCGGCGGAGCGGTCCTGCGTGGTGTCGGCCATCGGTGCGTCGTGTCTGTTGAGGGGGCGCGCCCAGCCTGTCAAATATCGTGCGGGGCCCCGAATGAACAAGTAAAGTGGCCGACGTCGTTCCTGCCGCGCCCGGTGCGGACGCTGGTTCCGGCGGCGGCGCCCGGTCATCTTGCATGATGCCCTCTGTCACACCACTACGGAGATTCCTCCTCGCCGGTTCGCTGGCGCTCGCCGCGGCCTGCTCCAGCGCGACCTCCACGATGCCGGCGCCTCCCCCCCCCGCCCCCGGGCCTGCCGCCGGCGACACCGCCGCCCCCCCGGTGACGCGCGAGATGCGGGGCCTCTGGATCGCCACGGTCGCCAACATCGACTGGCCGTCGAAGAGCACCCTCACCGCGGACCAGCAGCGCGCCGAGCTGCTCGACATCCTCGACCGCGCGTCGGCGAACGGCTTCAACGCGATAGTCTTCCACGTCCGGCCGGCCGGCGACGCCGTCTATCGCTCGTCGCTCGAGCCGTGGGCCGCGATGCTCACCGGCACGCAGGGCACCGACCCCGGCTGGGATCCCCTCGCCTTCGCCGTCGAGCAGGCGCACGCCCGCGGCATGGAGCTCCACGCGTGGATCAACCCCTTCCGCGCCGGTAGCTCGAAGGACAGCGCCAACCTCGCCCCCTCGCACCTCTTCAACACGCGGCGCGACCTCGGCCGCGTGTACGGCTCGCAGCTCTGGTTCGATCCAGGGGAGAGCGCGGTGCAGGACCACGTGATGCGCGTCGTGAGCGACATCGTGCAGCGCTACGACGTGGACGCGATCCACGCCGACGATTTCTTCTATCCGTATCAGGAGAACGACGCGGCCGGCAAGCTGATCGACTTTCCCGACAGCGCCGCTTATGCGCGCAGCGGATCCACCCTGTCGCGCGCCGACTGGCGCCGCGCCAACGTCGACCGCTTCATCGAGCGGATGTATCGCGAGGTGCACCTGCTCAAGCCCGCCATCAAGGTGGGGATCTCTCCCTTCGGCATCTGGCGGCCGGGCAATCCCGCCGGCGTCGCCGGCCTCGACGCGTTCAACACGATCTACGCCGACTCGCGGAAGTGGCTGCAGTCGGGCTGGGTGGACTACCTGGCGCCGCAGCTCTACTGGAGCATCGCCGCGCCGCAGCAGAGCTACCCCGCCCTGCTCGACTGGTGGCTCGCGCAGAACACCATGGGCCGCCACGTCTGGCCGGGCCTCGCCTCGTATCGCGTGAGCGATGGCTCCGCGAGCGCCTTCGCGCCGAGCGAGATCGCGGACCAGATCACCCTCACCCGCGCCCGCGCCGGCGGTACCGGTCATCTCCTGTACAACACGACGACGACCCTCAAGCGCGCGAACGGCGCCGTGGCGGCCACGGTCGCGCCCCTCTACGCGCAGCGCGCGCTGGTGCCCGCGTCCCCCTGGCTGGACGGCGTCGCGCCCCCCGCACCGGCGATCTCGGTGGGCGGCCGCACCGTGCAGATAGTTCCGGGCGCCGGCGAGGCGGCGCGCTGGTGGTACCTGCGCTGGCGCGGCGCGAGTGGATGGACGACGCGAATCATCTTCGGCACCACGCTCTCCGTGACCCTCGACACCGATCCCGAGCGCGCGCTCGTCAATGCCGTGGACCGGGCCGGCAACGCGAGCACCGCCGCCGAGTGGAAGCGCTGAGCCGACTGCGCGACCTTGCCGCTCCGGCGCTCGACGTTTGGCCGGGCACGGTAGCGCGATCGGGAGTGCGAGGGGCAGCGACCGACGATCCTGCCCGGCGAGATTGCGCTCGGGCGCGGGCCGCTGTCACTTCCCCCGACTATGGCGCCGCCGAAGTACTCTTCGCCACCAACGCTGTCCTATCGCCTGGGCCTCGCCGTCCTTCGGGGCATCGCCGCCTCTGACGCGCCTCCGTGGCTCATCTACGACCCGCGCATCGATGCGCTCGTCGCCCCGGGGCACCGCTACGACGAGCTGCGACAGTGGGCCGCTGCCCACGGGGGAGTGTCGGAGCAGAGTGCGTCACCCGATCCATCCACCGGTCCTCTCCTCGACCTCCGTGTGCCGCGGCCCTATCAACGCGAGGCGGTGAATCGGTGGCGCGCCATCGATGGTCGCGGCACGGTCGTGCTCCCGACCGGCGCCGGCAAGACGCTCGTGGCACTCCTCGCCATCCACGAGCTCGGTGTGGGCGCCTGCATCGTGGCTCCCACACGTGCCCTCGTGCAGCAGTGGTTCACACAGCTCGCCGACGCGTTCGGCGCCGAGCACGTCGGCGCATGGTACGGCGACGAGAAGGAGGTGCGGCGCATCACGGTCACCACTTATCATTCCGCGTTTCCGCTGCTCGAGCGATGGGGCGATCAGTTTCCGCTGCTCGTGTTGGACGAGGCACATCATCTCGCCGATACCAGCGCGGGCGAGGCCAGGGCCTGGCACGATCATCTCCGGATTGCGCCGGCCCGCTACCGTCTCGGTCTGACCGCGACCTATCCTGATGGCAGCGATTCGGAGCTTCGGCGGCTGGTCGGACCGGTGGCATACCGGCGCTCCATCGGCGAGATGACCGATGCGGAGCTCGCGCGGTTCGCTCTCGTGCGGCGCTTCGTCAGCCTGTCGCCGGCCGAGAGCGCGCAGTATGAAGTGCTCACCGGAACGTACGAGCGACACATCGCGGCGGCCGGCCATCGGGAGCGCGCCCCCACTCCTGCCGACGCCTGGCGCATGTTCGCCGCGAGTGCGCGACGATCGCCGGCGGCTCGTCGCGCGATGCGCGCTTTCCGCGACCGCGAGCGCCTGGTCCGCCTCGCGGAGGGAAAGCTGTACGAAGCGGAGCGCATCCTGCGGATGCATCCTGCCGAGCGCGCCGTCCTGTTCTGCGGTGGCACCGATGCAGCGCTCGCCGTCTCACGGGCGCTGGCCATCCCGATGGTCACCGCGTCCACGTCGGCGTCGGAACGGCACGCTCTGCTCGGTGCGCTCGATCGCGGCGACGTTCGCGCGGTGGCCAGCGTCCGGGTACTGGACGAAGGGTGGGACATTCCATCGGCCAAGCTCGGCATCGTGCTCGGTGACTCGACGCGCGGCAGCGGACGACAGCACGCGCAGCGCCTCGGTCGGCTCCTTCGGCGTCAGGGCGATGCCGTGGCCTCGCTGTACGAGATCGTTGCCGCAGGGACCTACGAGTTCCTCGCCTCGCAGAAGCGCGGCTCAGGCGTTCGGCGCGTGAGTGAAGGACAGCTCGGCTTCGGCTGGTAGAAGCCGACGAACATGTTGAGCCGCTCCCACCTCGCACCATTTCTTCACGTCGAGCGCGGCACGCTGCGCATTGCGTATCTCGTGGGCGATGCACGTATCGTGCAGTTTCTCGATCGACTCTGCCGCCTGGTACGCCGGCTGGAAGGATGGCCCCGCGACCGCGTCCTCGAGATGCTTCGCCGGCAGGAGCGGCGCGTGCGCGATGCGACGCGCCTTGCCGGTATCAGCAAGACACTTCTCGACCTCTGCGAGTTTCAGGCGCCGCCGGGGGCCGACTCCGCGGCGGCCGTGCGCGACGCGGTTTTTCGTGCGCGGGGCGCGCAGTGGCCGCCCGTGCCTGGCGATCGGCTGGTGCCATATCAGGCCGCGGCGGCGCTGCTTCACCTGCCAACCGACGAGGTGGAGCGCCGGCTGTACGCCGACGCGCCTGGTGCGTACGTGCTGGTGCGGACGCCGAAGATCGACGGCCGCGCGCTCATCGCCCGGTACAACCTGGAGCTCGCTCGCGCCGTGCTGCTGGACGCGCAGCGTGTTCGCCTCACCGCGCGTGGTGGATGGCGGTCCACCTTCCGGGCGATCAAGCTCGCGCGTCTCATGTATGAGGTCAAGCGCGTCGGGCGGTCGTACGAAGTGGAGCTCACCGGGCCGGCGGCGGCGTTCGTCGTGCGCCCGTCGCGCTACGGGGCTCGCTTCGCGAGAGTCATTCCGGCTCTGTCGCGCGCATCGGGCTGGCGGCTGGATGCCGAGGTGTGTCGCGGCGACGCGATCGTTCGCTTCCGCGTGAAGGGCCGTCCGCGCGCCGCCAGCGGCGAGGCGCGGCTTGGCCAGGCGTCACGCCGGGAGTCCTACGATTCCGCCTGGGAGCGGTCGCTCGCGGCGGACTTCCGCGAGCGCGCAGGACGGGAGCGCGACGGATGGCGGCTCTCCAGAGAGAGCACGCCGATCGTGGCCGGTACGGAGCTGTTCTTTCCCGATTTCACGCTGCAGCACGCGGACGGCCGCGAGGCGCTGATCGAGCTCGTCGGCTTCTGGACGCCGGAGTATCTCGAGGCCAAGGCGCGGAAGGTGGCCGCGGCGGGCCTGGACCATCTCATCCTCGTGGTCTATCGAGACCTCGCGGTGGGTGGAGCGGCGGATGCGCTGACGGCGAGCGCGGGGGCCGACCGGATCGTGTGGTTCGCGAAACGTCCCCGCGCCGCGGAGGTGCTGGCGATGGCGGTCCGCCATGCCCGGCATGCTTGACACTGGAGGCGGCGACAGAACGCTGCGCAACACCGTCGCGTAGCGGAGACGTCTCTCAGAGGTAGCTCAGCCAGGCGTCGGTGCGCCGCGCCTTGAGCGCCGCATACCACCGGCAGCACGGATAGGCGAGCAGCACCACCGTGACCCACGCGAGGTAGACCCACGGCAGCGATGCGGGCCAGCCCGGAGGCTGGGTGACGGGGAAGTTCGCCGGCGTCGCCGACTCGAACATCCAGTGCACGGCGCCGAAGCGCGCCAGCGACGCGGCGGTCGCGAGCAGGTGCAGGATGAGAATGTGCAGCAGGTAGTAGAACATCGGCACCTTGCCGATCACCATCGCCGGGCGCAGCGTCGCCGGCGTAAGGCCGTCGACCGCGCCGAGGAAGAGCAGCGCCGGCCCGAGCGTCATCAGCAGGAAGAGCAGCGAGGGCGGATATTTCGTCGTGTTCAGGAATGACAGCACCGTGAAGAGCGGCGTCGCCTGCGGCGCCCAGCGCTGCGCGTCGCCATACACGTTGGCGGCCCGCAGGAGCACGAACGCCGCCGTCGCCGCGAGCCCCGCGCGCAGCAGCAGCCGGCGTCGCCGTACCGGCTCCATCGCGTAGAGCGGGCCGATCGAGTAGCCGAGCGCCACCACGCCGATCCAGGGGATGAGCGGGTACGCGAGCAGCACCATGCGGCTCGCCGACGCGTAGAGCACTCCCGGGCTGTGGAGCACGGTCCAGAGCGGCGCCATCGCCCCGAGCGAGGGGGCGCTCACCGTGTCGAAGAGATTGTGCGTCGCGATCATCACGAGCCCGATCGCGCCGACCAGCTTCGGCGGCAGCCAGACCAGCGCCCCGAGCGCCACCATGGACCAGCCGATCGCCCAGAGCACCGTGAGGACCGTCACCTGGTAGTTCGCGTTGAACTGCCAGAGGAATCGCCCGACGGTGAGCTCGAGCAGCACCAGCCAGAGGCCGCGCGTGACGAGAAAGTGCGAGAGATCCCGCGTCGTCCGGCGCCGGCGCGCGAGGTACGCGCCGGTGCCGGTGAGGAGAAAGAAGACAGGCGCGCAGAAGTGCGTCACCCACCGCGTCATGAACAGCGCGGCCGTCGTCGTCGCCATGTTCGTGGGATTGGCGGCGGCCGATCCGAAATAGTCGCGCGTGTGATCCAGCGCCATCAGGATCATGATCGTGCCGCGGACGACGTCCACCGACTCGATGCGGCGGCGTGCGCTGGCTGCGGCGGGCGTCGTCTCCATCGGCGTGCCTGTCACTTTCCCCTTTCGGTGGCGATCCGCTTCGCGAGCTGCGCGCGCGCCGCCGATGCGAAGCGGCGGCATCCCTCCGCGTCCACGAGCCCGTGCGCGCTCGCGTCCCGCTCGGCGATCCGCTCGAACATGTTCGACGCGCTCGGGTGCGGCGTGAGCAGCACGTCGCACTTCAGCGTCTCCAGCAGCGCCTGTCCCCGCTCGAAGTCGGCGATCGCCGTCGGATATGTAGTGTTCCGCGTGAACAGGAAGCCGTTGGTCGAGACGGGCGTCTGGCTGTCGGCGTAGACGAAGTCCAGGCAGCGGCCCGCGTCGCAGGACCGCCAGCTCCAGCTCGTGCCACCCGGCGTGTGCCCCGGCGTGAACCGCGCGACGAGCGCGATCGGCCCGACACGAAGCGTCTCGCCGTCGGCGATCACCGTCACGTTCTGCACGGGCGGGAAGGCGCTCACGCTGCCGTACTGCGGATCGTCGCGGCCCGACATACCCGTGCGCAGCACCGGTGCGCTCGCCGGGCTCGCGACCACCGTCGCCCCCGACATCGCCTGCAGCGCGGCGATCCCCCCGGCATGATCGAAGTGGACGTGCGAGTTGACGATGAGCTTGACGTCCTCCACGCGGAAGCCGAGTGCGCGGATGTGCGCGGCGATGCTCTCCGCCGATTCGGGCAGTGCGCCGTCGATCAGCACGTGTCCCTCGGTCGACGTCAGCAGGATCGCGCTGAGCCCGTGCGTGCCGACATAGTGGACGTTGCCGAATATCCTGACCGGCTCCTGGGGCGCGTTCCACTCCGCGCAGCTCGGGCACTCCGCCGCACGCGTCGATTGCGCCGGCGATGATGTCGCTTGCGCTCTTGCAGACGTCGCGGCCGCGGTGAGGACAGCGGCGATGGCGATGGCGAGCGCCGAGAAGGTGCGTGAGAATGTCATCTGTCGGCGGGTTGCCGGGGTTGCCGGGGGGTCATGCCGGGGGGTCAGGTTCGTTGATCGAGGCATGCCGGCGGGGTCAGGTTCGTTGGTCGATGGAAGCCGCGTCGTGAAAGACGAGCTCACGCGGCTCCGCGCTCCCCGATTCTACCGTGCCGTCATCGCCGGCACCATGCGCGGCGATCGTCTTCCACGCTCCGCGCATGAATCGGGTATCGCGCCCGACCCGTGGCCGGCGATCCTTCGCCGCACAGGGAACTCCGTCGCGAACATCCAGCACCCCGCCACCATGCATGCAGTCATCGATCCGGCCATCCTCTACTTCGGTACCCCCGTCGCCCTGATCTCCAGCCTGAACGCGGACGGCTCGGCAAACCTCGCCCCCATGTCCTCACTCTGGTGGCTCGGCAAGAGCTGCCTGCTCGGCTTCGGCGCGCGCTCCGAGACCCCGATCAACATCCAGCGGACGGGAGAGTGCGTCATCAATCTTCCCTCGGTGCGCGAGGCCGGCGCCGTCGACCGGCTGGCGAAGACCAGCGCCTCGGAGCCGCTGCCCGCGCACAAGACCGCGATGGGCTACCGGACGGAGCGCGACAAGTTCGGCCTCGCCGGCATGACCCCGGTCGCATCAGATCTCGTCTCGCCTCCGCGCGCCGGCGAATGTCCCGTGCAGATGGAGGCAATTCTCGAGGCCGTGCATCCCCTCGCCGTGCGCGACCCGTTGCGACGTGGTTCGCTCGTGGCGCTCGAGCTCCGCGTCGCGCGCGTGCACGTGCACGAGAGCATCCGCCTGGCCGGTCACGATCATCGCATCGACCCCGATCGCTGGCGCCCGCTCGTGATGAGCTTCCAGCACTTCTACGGGCTTGGCGAGCAGGTGCATCCCTCCACCCTGGCGACCATCGCGGAATCGTCCTATCGTCGCGGCCCCGCACCGGCGGCTCCCGTGCCGAGCGGGCGCGACCGCGCCCGCGCCGCGATCCCGTGACCGTGGCGTGCGTACCATTCGGCGATTATTTCTCCACGCATGACCCCATCGTCGCCGAACCCCGAGGCGGAGAGCATCCGCGCCCGTCTCCTCAAGGTGCTGCGGCTCGCGCAGGAAGGCGTCGGTGGCGAGCGGGAGAATGCGGCGGTGCTTCTCGAGAAGCTCCTCCGCAAGCACGACATGACGATGGCCGATCTCGACGGCGCGCTCGGCGAGCCGCGGTCGATGGTCTGGCTCCCCGCCGGCGACGTCGACGAGCGAACCGTCCTCTCGCAGCTCGCCATGCGTCTCTTCGGCACGGCGCGGACGCTCTTCCGCCGGACCGACGCCGCCGAGCTGGGCGTCGAGATCACCGCGTCCGAGCATGCGGCGCTGCAGATCGCCTGGGAGGTCTATCGTCCCGCGTTCGCCGAGGCGCGCCACGCGCTCGTGCTCGGCTTCTGCCTCAAGCACGGGCTCTTCGCCCCCGAGGGGGCGAGCGCGGAGGCGATGACGCCGGAGGCGCGGCGGCGTGCCGAGCAGGCGTTGAAGATGGCGGAGACGCTGCCGGTGGTGAGCTCGCCGGCGCGGCGGGTGGGGGCGGGGGAGTAGGGCGAACGCGTCTCACGGACGAGATGCCTTCCCGTCAGTGCAGCCGCCGGATGTTGGCGGCGATGAGTGCCAGCGCGGCGAGAAGTGGCCAGCCGGGGCTCCGGATCGGCAGACCGACCGTCAATCGAACGATCGCAGAGAGAGCCACGCTGGCGAGGATGACGACGACTCCCACTCGTCGTCGTAGCCAGATCAGGACGCCCGCCACGAGCAGCAGACACGCGCCCGTCAGATCTGCGAGCAGCAGGGGCCATGCGGGCACGTCGTTGTGACCTGCCAGCCAGGTCGGAGCCACAGCGATGCGTCCCAACCCACTGTAGAAGCCGGTCGCCACGCAGGCGATTGCCGCCAGGCGCAGCCCGATCGGTGGCGAAGGCGTGCCGACGTAACTCGACATCCTCGAGACGGGCATGTCAGGCACCGAGTAGGGAAATCTCGAAGGTTGCGTCGCTCCATCGAGACGGTACGTGCGTCACCCGGTGAGCGAGGAAGCCGGGTTCGAACGCGGCCGTCGGACCGGACGTCAATAGCATGGAGATCGGTCGCGATTAGCGCGAGGGCTACCTGAATGCCCGGTATTTCAGCAGGCCGAATCCTCGACAAGTCGCCTAGCCGCTCCCCCGACCAGTACCTGAACGCAAATCGGCGCCCGATCTGAGTCGGGCGCCGATTGGCAATCTTGTCCCTCGAAGTGGCCAGGGGCGGAGTCGAACCGCCGACACGCGGATTTTCAGTCCGCTGCTCTACCAACTGAGCTACCTGGCCCCGGATACCGCCCGCACCATACCCGCCGGCTGCGAGCCGCCCCGAGCCCTCAATAATAGAGCCCCCCAGCCCCGATCGGTACCCCTGTACCAACCGCCCCAAACCCCGAACCCCCAACCCCAACCCCCCGTCAAGGCACCCGGTACGACGCCAGCCTGTCCTTCACCAACTGCCCCGACGCGCTCGGCGTCCCGTTCCAGTCCAGCAGCAGCGACGACGTCCCGCAGATGTCCGCCGTCCGCTGCGCCGCCGTGTACGTCGCGCTCACCGGAGGCGGCGTCCAGAACCGCCACGCCACCCAGCTCAATCCCTTGCTGTCCGCATAGTCCAGCACTGCCTTGTTGTACCCGATCCGGTTGCACTGGTACGACCCGAACTCCGAGATGATCACCGGATCCGTCGCCGCCAGCGCGCCGAAGTCCTTCTCCCACGTCTGCTCCTGCTTGTCCGGCCAGTCGTACGGATGCGACGAGTACGCGATGTTGTACCCCTTCACCCGGTGCGTCGGCACCCCGTTCAGCTCGTAGCCCCAGTGCGAGCCCCCCACGATCACCAGGTTCCGCGCCCCCGTGCTCCGCACCACGTCGTACAGCGTCTGCATCCCCGCCGCCTTGTACGCGTACGGCTTGGCCGGATCGCCCGGATAGTCGGGGCCCGCCGGGATGTCTCCGCCATTCAGCCAGAGACTCCACCCCGCCTCGTCGAACACCCCCTCCTGCCACTGGAACTCGCGCGGGTGCGGCTCGTTGTACAGCTCGAAGATCACCCCGCCGTCGCCCTTGAACTGCGTCGCCACCTCGCGCCAGAACTGCACGCTGCGCACCGCGTCCGGCATCTGCCAGATGTCGGGGACGTCCGCGTAGTTCGGATCCCCCCGGTCGGTCGCGTGCAGGTCGATGATCACGTTGAGCCCCGTCGCGCGCGCCTTCGCCACTGCGTCGATCACGCGCGCCTTGTACGCCGCACTGTAGTCGGCGCCCCCATTCAGCCCGGTGTAGTACGAGTTGCCCGGCAGCCAGAAGGTCTGCGACACGGGCAGGCGCAGCACGTTCGCCCCCCACGCCTTCAGCATCCCCACCTGCCGGCCGATGTCCGCGAACTCGTCGTCGCCCCCGTACCACCACTCCAGGCTCGGCCGCGCCGCCCCGTGGAAGACGGTCGGCGCGCAGCTCGCCGGCGCGTAGATCTTGTTGCCCAGCACCGAGAAGCCGTTCGGCGCCGCGGGCGCCGACCTCGCCGAAAAATCGACGCTCGGCTTGGTGGCGTTGCGCAGCACCGCGCGCGCGACGTTTGCGCCCCCCTCGTACCCGACGCTCCACCTGGTCGACGCCATCCCGTCGGAGCCGGTGGTCACCTCGGCTTCGCTGAAGCTTCCGTCGCCCGTCACCGTCTCGAAGCCGACCTTCGCCCCCGCCACCGGCTTGCTCGTCGCGTCCATCACCTGCACCACGAGCGGCGCGAGGATCGTGCACCCCGCGGGCAGGGAATCGGTCGTCCCCCCCGAGATCTTCAGGATCGTCGTCCCGCGCCCCTCGGCACCGGTCGCCTTGATCGTCACCGACGTGCTCCCGTGCGACACCTTCAGCGTGTTCGTCCCCGCGACGGGCCCGAGCGTCCACTGCGCCGTTGCCATCCCCCCGCTGTCCGTCACCGCCGACGCCGGCGTCACGCTCCCCCCGCCATCCACCACGGCGAAGCTCACGGTCTCGCCGGCCACCCCCTTTCCCGACCCGTCGACGACCTGCACCTTCACCGGCGACTCGAGCACGAAGCCCGCGTCCCCGCTCAGCTCCGTCCCGCTCAGGCTCTTGAGCTGCTGCGCGGTCGACGCCCCGTTGAACTGCGGACCGGTGGCGTCCATGCACGCGCCCAGCCCGGCCGCTCCGGCAAGGGCACTGAACAGCAACATCTGGCGCAGGCGCATCGTCCACATCCTCGGGTGAGACATCAGCTACATCTAAGGCAACGGACATGCCGTGCCCCCCGCGGGGCTGGCACGTCCGGTGCACCTGACCGGTCATCCATGTCCATCCTCGTTACGCTCGCCCTGGCGCTTCAGATCTCCTCGGCCCCCGCGCCCGCTGGGACGGCCGCCCCCGCCGCGCCGCAGCCGGGCGTCCCCTCCGCGCCCACCGCGGCCGCCGCCGACGCGTTGCTCGCGCAGGCCGAGGCGCGCTACCGCACCGCGATCGCCGCCACCCCTTCCATCGCCGCCTACCACGAGAGCCTCGCCCTCATCCTCGAGCGTGAAGGCCGGCTCGACGAGGCGCTCGCCGCGCATCGCGAAGCGGTGACGCTCGACTCCTCCGCCGTCCGTGGCCGCGTGGGGCTCGGCGCCCTCCTCCTGCGGATGGGCCGCACCGCGGAGGCCATCCCGCACCTCCAGGGCGCCGCGCGCCTCGACCCGGGCTCCGTCGAGACCCGCAAACTTCTCGCGTCCGCCCTGCTGCGTCAGTCGCGCCGCTCCGACGCGATCGCCGTGCTCCAGGAGGCGCAGCGGCTCGACTCCGCCGACGCCGACGTGAGTCGTGCCCTCGCCACCGCCGAGGCGTCCCCCGCCGGCGTCCCCTCCGACGCCGAATCTGCCGGCGCCCGCGCGCACCGCGCCAGCCAGACGGTCCGCCAGGTCCTGCAGGGCCTGTTCGCCATCACCCTCGGCGTGGCCGGCCTCGCGCTGGCCGCCCCACTGCTCAGCGGGCTGGCACTCCTCTTCATCCAGCTCCCCCGCTACCTCATGCAGCAGGTCGTCCGCTGATGCGTCAGTCGCTCCTGCTCCCGTTGGCGCTCACGCTCGCCGGCTGCGCCTCGGCGCCGGCTCCGTCGGGGGGCGGGGGCGGGAACGTCGCCCAGGCCTCGGCGGCCGCCGGCGCGATGCGCCTCGACCCCACCGCCCGCTACTGGTTCGACCCGGCGGTTCCGCTCGGCCATCCGTCCATGGACTCCCTGCGCAACAGCAATGGGAGCCCGCGCATCACGGATCCGGCGTTGTACGACCGCTTCTGGCGAGAGCTCGCTCCCGTGATCCTTCTGCGCGTCTCCGATGCGCGCATCCGGATCAACCCGAACTTCGTCGCCGCGCTGATGGCCAAGGAGAGCGGCTACGATCCGCGCGCCACGAGCAGCGTCCCCGCCAACGGCGTCACGCAGATGACGCATATCGCCGACCTCGACTTGCGTCTCATCGCCCGCGACTCGCCGTCGTGGCACTGGATGTACGATGAGGTGAACGGCTGGCCGCGCAATCCGCTCGTCCACGACTCGCTCGCGCGGAAGTCGCGCACCGACAGCCTGCTGGCAAACGGGACGCTCACCCCGCGGACCGAGTACCTCTTCGACCCCAAGCTCAACATCGCCGCGTCGGTGTACTGGCTGCGCCTGCTCGGCAGCGTGTGGACGCAGGACGTGTGGCCCGGCGTCTACGGCACGATGGCGCGCAACAAGCTGAACGGGGGCCGCCCGATCAGCGAGCAGGATCTGCTCGCGCTCGTCACGGTCAGCTACAACCAGGGGCATCCCTACGTCGCCGATCTCGTGAGCCGCTACGGCCGCGACTGGACGGGCCACCTCAACGAGGAGTCCTCGGACTACCTCGAGCGCATCGTCACGTACACCGGAATCTTTCAGCGCGCCGCCAGCGGGCGCTGACCGATCGTGAGCCCGGGCGTGCGGGCCGCCTCGTGCACGCTCACCCCTCCCGCGTCGTCCACGCGCGCGACCGCACCCGGCGGGATCACCGGCAGCCGCACGAACTGACGCGCGCCGCCACGCTTGTCCACGACGAGCACGCCGCCGGCGAACTCGCGCGGACCGGTGTTGGTGAGCAGGGCGCTCTTCCCGTCCGGCGCCGTCACCACCTTCACCGCCGCACGCCCGCGCCACCACTCCGCCACCTCGCCCGCCGTGGCCTTCCACACCTCGGGGGTGCGCTGCAGCTTCGACGCGAGCTCCTGCAGCACCGGCGTCAGCTCCTTCTGCGACATCATGTGCGAGTGGTAGCTGAACATGTACAGCCCGCGGTACGCGATGCTCTCCCCCACCTGGCTCACCAGCAGCCGCGACATCTGTGACCGGTCGCGGATGTTCGAGCGGCTCAGGATCTCGTAGTCGTCCTCCGAGACGCGGCCGAGCAGCACGAGCGAGTCGGGCAGCAGGGGGAGGATCTCGGGTCCCGCCGCGCGCCCGTTGTTGCTCGCGAAGACGTACCGCCCGCCGAGGTCCGCCCAGATCTGCAGCGTCGCCGAGGTGAATCGCTCCTCGGGGGGCCGGAAGCCGAGCACGGGACGGCCGGCAATACGCTCGGCGATGCGCTTCGAGTCGGCCAGCTCGCGCGCCTGCCCGAGATCGGTGAGCGTGTCGAGCGGCAGGTGGCGCTGCGTGTGCGTCCCGATCTCGAACGCGTCCACCAGCCGCCGCGTCGTCTCCGGATCCGCCTGCGCCAGGAAGCCGACGATGAAGGCGGTGCCCGGCAGCTTGTAGTCCTTCAGCGCGTCCATGGCGTCGCGCGCGTTCTGGTAGTCTGCCTCCACGTCGATCGCCATCACCGCCGCCGCCTTCTTGCCATCGGGCCAGGGGGCGAGCTGGAACATCACGTGCCCCGCCGCCCACTGCACGGCGTTGGAGACGACGATGTGTCCGATCTTCTCGCTCCAGTCGCCGACGAGGTCCATCGGCGAGAAGCCGAACGCCACCACGCGGCCCGGTCCGACTGTCGCGCGCAGCGCCGCCGCGTCGAAGAAGGGCCGCCCCGCGTTCATCGGCGTGCGCAGGAAGTCGCAGTACAGCATCTCGCGCGCCTGGCTCAGGAACACGATCTGCCCCGCCGGGCTGAACTCGATGCGCGCGCCGGGCGGCATGTGCGCGCCGAGCACCGATTCGCCGAGCAGCACGGCATAGTGCGCGTCGTTCTGGCGGCGCGGCGCGGGGCGGATCGCTCCCTTGCCGATGCCGAGCAGGTCGGCGACGAGCGTGTCGCGCAGCGGCGTGCACACGCCGTCGAACGCGCCGACCGCGCCCGTCGTGATGATCCCCTTGCCCTGCGCCAGATGCGCCTGCACCTGCCGCCGCTGCACCGGCCCGAGGCAGAGCGCCTGCGGCAGGATCAGCACGTCGGCCTGCTCCACGGGCACGAGCGTCACCCCCGCGGCCAGCAGCCACTCCTTCCACCGCCGGACGGCGGCGTCGTACTCGCCCGGCGGGCTGACGCGCAAGTTCTCCGGCTCCACCATCACCGCCGCACGGATCCCGCGCGCCATCGGCGCCGGCAGCACGGAGGGGAGCGCCGGCACGCCCGGAAATGGCTTCGCGTCCTTGAAGGAATGTCCCGCCACCGTCATCGACGGGAGCGTGCGCCAGAAGACGACGCCCAGCGCCACGAGCAGCAGCGACCCCGCCACCACGACGCCCAGCAGCCCGCGCTGGAGAGACCGGTCGGTCATTCCTCTCGCCGCAGCGGCGCGGGTGACGAGGTGATGCGCACGCGCTCGAAGAACATCGGCGCCCCCGCCTCGGCGGGACCGCCGCGCCGCGGCGCCTTGCGCTCGCGCACCTTGAACACGCCGTAGCTCAGCACGGCCAGTACCACCGTCGCGACGATGATGAGAATCATCCCCGTGATGAGCATCTGTACGATCGTCATGTGATCCTCCCCAGGCGCTCGAGCTTGCCCCAGGACATCTGTACGTTCATGAACTCCTCGACGGTCGCCAGGAGCTTCGTGATGTCGATCATCAGCACGAACACGAGGCGATAGAAGATCGCCATCGGCACGAGCGACAGATCCTCCCCTTCCATCACCACCGTGTGCAGCGCCGCCGCCACGTCCAGCAGCGTCAGCAGGATCCACCACGCCAGCAGGTAGCTGCCCGCCCCGAACGAGATGGCCGTGACCAGGAAGAACAGCGTGCCGAAGATGTTGAGCGCCGGCCACACGAGCCCCTCGAACGCCATCATCATCACCGACAGCCAGGTCATCGCGTTCTGCGGATGCAGGAACACTCGCTTGCGCTTGCGCAGCGCCTGCAGGATCCCCCGCGTCCACCGGTAGCGCTGCTTGATCAGCGACTGCAGCGTCTCCGGCGCCTCGGTCCACGCGACGGCGCGGTCCTCGTACACGATCCGCCACCCCGCCGCGAGCATCTTCAGCGTGAAGTCGGCGTCCTCCGCATAGGTGTCGTACTCGTAGCCGCCGATCTGCAGCATCACCTCTCGGCGGAACATCCCGAGCGGGCCGGGAATGATGTTGACGGCGCGCATGAATCCCTGGGCGCGCCGTGCCATGTTCAGCCCCTCGATGTATTCCAGCGCCTGCACGCGTGCCCAGAGCCCCGTGCGGTTGATCACCTTCACGTTCCCCGCGACCGCCGCCACCTCGGGATTCCTGAAGTGCGGCACGCACACCCGCAACGTGTCCTCGCTCAGCTTGGAGTCGCCGTCCATGCAGAGCACGAACTGGTAGCGCGCGATCTGGATCCCGTAGTTGAGCGTCGCCGCCTTCCCCGAGTTGCTCTTGCGGATCACCCGGACCGTCGCGCCCCCCCACTGTCCCTCGAACGCCGACGCCCGCTCGTACGTGTCGTCGGTGCTTCCGTCGTCCAGCACGATGATCTCGTACACCGGATAGTCCATGCGGAGCAGCGCGCGCACCGACGGCTCGATCGACATCCCCTCGTTGAACGCCGGCACGAGGATCGACACCGGGGGGAAGTACTCGTTCTCGTCCGGCGGCTCGCGCTGCGCCATCACGCTCTCGACGTGATGCAGGTAGCCCAGCCAGAGCAGCAGCATGTACCGCGCGACGAGCAGCACCAGGAATACCAGCAGCACCACCGCCGTGCCGCGGAGCATCCCCGCCCGCAGCGCCGGCGGCGCGTACAGCGCCAGCAGCACCGCCCCCGCCACGATCGCGAGGCTGACGACGATGAGCACGGTGGGAAAGCGCGGCTTCCCCTGGACGACGTGGCTCACCTGCCGATCCGGTACGACGCCTGCAGCCGCATGATCGCCGCGCGATAGCCGCGCAGCAGCGCGCCCCCGTAGCTCCCGGAGAGTCCCACCGTCCACGGCCCCCGCTCCGACTGCAGCTCGGCGGTGAGCGCCCCCGTCGGCAGGCTCCCCGCGCCGAACCGCTCGTCTCCGGTGCGCTCGCGCGCGAAGCCGTAGCCCAGCGTCGCCCCCATCCCCGCCGTCACGCCGCGCGCGATCTGCTGGCGGTAGGACAGCCCCGCCGTCGGCTCCACGTACGACGACGGCGCCCAGATCACGTTGCCGAACCCCGGCAGCACCGGCGAGGGCCGGTCCACCCGCTGCGCCGACATCCCGATCGACGCGGCGAGCTGCGGCGTGAGCGTCCGTGTCACGGTGGCGGCAACCGCGATGCGGTTCGCGCTCCCCACGACGGATCCGAACTGCTCCCCCTCGGCGCGCATCGCGCTCGACCACCGGCCGCGCGTCGTCGCGAGATTCACCGCGAGCATGTCCGACGTCGTGCGGGCCTGCAGCGCGGCGAACGTCGCGGCGCGCGGCGCGCCGGGCTGATGCTTGTACTCCACTCCGGCCTGCACCCCCGCCAGATCGAAGATCGTGATCCCCCCGCCGAAGACGGCGAAGCTCTGCACTGCCGTGTACTGGTCGGCTCCGGCCAGCAGCTCGAGCCGCGCTCGGTGCCACAGGTCGTACGACGCGTCGACGCGCAGGCTCGCTCCCGGATTGCGGCTCACGAGCCCCCCCACCGAGGGTGCGCCCTCGAACACCATGTGCTGCACTGTCGCGTTGAACAGCGCGCTCCCCGCGTGGAAGGCGCGGCTCGCCCGCGTCGTCATCCAGCGGAACCGCTGATTGTCGGAGTATGCATCGATCGTCGCCGCCACCCCTTCGGGCGTCGGGCGCGGCAGCGACGCGAGCCGTACCTGCTCCATCCCGAACGCCGCGGCGCTCAATCCTTCCTTCAGCCCCGGCATCGTCGGTTCGAGCTCCAGCGCGCGCGCGTAGTAGGCCGACGCCTCCTTCCAGTTCGCGTGCCAGAGCGAGACGTCGCCGAGCAGCTTGAGCGCGACGGGATCCCGCGGGGTCGCCGCGACGACGGCCTTCAGCTCCCGCTCCGCGTCGGCCTCGCGGCCGCTCCAGAGCAGCACCTGCGCGACCTCCAGCCGCACCGCCGGATCGCTCCAGCTCACGCGACCGTAGTTCCGCAGGGCTTCCTCGTACTGGCCGCGCCAGCTGTACGCGCGCGCCAGCCGCAGCTTCGCCTCCGTGTCGTTCGGGTGCAGCGCGAGATACTGCTCGGTGAGCCGGTCGAGCTCCGCCACCGAGTCGGCCGCCGCCGCGGCGCTCGCCGCCTCGAGCAGCAGCGAATCGGTGTGCAGCCGGGTGTCGGTGAGCGCCACGCGATACGGCGCGATCGCCGGTGCGTACTGCCCGTCGCGCACCAGTGCGCGCGCCAGGAGGAGCTGCTCGCGCGGCGCACCGGTCTGGCGCGCCCAGTCGCGCGCCACCGCCAGTGACGGCTGCGTGGTCGTGCGGATCGTCTCCCGCAGGCGCAGCGCCTCCTCGTTCGCCGGCCGCAGCGCGAGCGCGCGGCCTACGAGCGTGTCCGCCACGATCGGCTGCTCCGACCACCACGCATTGCGCGCGGCGAGCATCCCTACGTCGAAGTCGCGCGGGCTGCGATCGAATTCGCGTCGCAGCAGCGCTGCCGCCTGCGCATGCTCGCCGAAGCTGGCCAGCACGCTCGCCCGCTCCAGGACGAGGAGCCGGTCTCCTGGCAGCCGCTTCGCCAGCTCGGCGTAGAGCTGCAGCGCCTGCACGCGCGCTCCCTTCTGGGCCGCGCCGCGCGCCCGGTCGAGCTCGTCCTGCATCCCGAGCGCGGCGAAGCGCTTGTAGAGCGTGTCGGTCGAGTTGCGCTGGGCCAGCACCCAGGCCGGGATCGCCGGCATGGGGAGAAGCTGCGCGTCGGTGAGATGGCCCTGCGGCAGCACCGCGCGCTCGCGCGGACGGATCGCTTCGAGCGCCGTCACCTTGTCCAGTGTGTGGGCGTCGCCGAACACCTGCACCGGAAAGGCGGGGCTGCCCGTGAGCATCAGGTTCAGCCCCATCGCGCCGATCAGCACCAGCCCGCCCACCACGGCGACGAGCGTGAGCGTGTAGACGGCGCCGCGCCCCGGGCGGTTCATCCGGCCAGTGGCGTGGCGGCCGGCACCCGCATCCCGTCGAGCCACGCCTTGAGACTCGGTGCGTCGGCGGGGTAGTGGTCTACCATCACGTCCACGCCGTCGAAGCGCGGGTCGGCCGAGAAGATCCGCGACAGGAGCTCGCGCGCGTGCCGACGGCTGATGTCGTGCAGGTACAGCACGAGCTCCGAGTCCGAGCCGCCGTGCGCCATCAGGTCGCCATCGTGCAGCCGCAGCCCTCGGCCCAGCGCGCTCCACGCCATCCGCAGCATCGCCTCGTCGCCGCGCAGCCGCACGAGCGCGAAGAAGGGATGCTCCGCGGTCGCGATGTGATTGCGCACCGCACGCGCGATCTCCTCCTCCGGCAGCGGCGCGGGCTGGCCGGCGCCGTCGCGCGGTTGCAGCAGCAGCCGCACGGGACGCAGGCGCTGCTCCGTGCTGCTCGGCCCCCGCAATCGCGCCGCGTCGATACGCGAGAGCAGCCCGTGCGCCGACTCCTCGATCGCGAGAAAGTCGTCGGCTCCGGCGTGCAGCGCGCGCGTCCTCGTCACCGAGCGCAGCCCCGCCCCGTGCGAGACGAGCACGATCGGCACCCCGCTCACGCGTCGCACGTTCCGCACGAACGACAGCGTGCTGTCCGCGGTGAGCGCATCCACCGCCACGAGCAGCAGGGAGAATCCGTCGGTGACGCGCGGCGCCGCCTCCTCGGTGGACGCGAACGTCGTCAGCTCGTACGCCTGCTCGAGGCTCGTGTAGAGATCGCCGCCGAGGAAGCCGCCGCTGTTGATCAGCGCGACGCGGCGGTCATTGTCCGCGTGCGGCGCGCTCGCCGGGCCATCGTGGATCTCCACGATACCGAGCCCCGGACGGATCAGGAAGCGCAGCGGCTCCGTGCTCGCCGGCGCCTGCCGGATCTTCCGGATCGAGAGCTGGCGCACGTCGTCATGGTGCATCTCGAAATGGATGATCCCCGCCGTCCCGCTGACGAGCGGATCGTAGAGCCGCGCGTAGAAGCTGTCGCCGAGGTCGCCCGGCACCGTGAAGTACGCCGTCGCCTGGAGCTCGTCCATCACCTGCACCAGCGCCGTCGCGGCGCCGTGCATCGCCCCCCCCGCCTGGATGAAGGGCAGGATGCTGTCGACGACGAGGCGGCGGGGACGCATCCCCGTCATCACCTCGAGCATCTCGTTCGCCACTGCCTTCGGGTTTCCGACGCGCGCGTAGTTGTCGGAGAAATCCAGGCGATACTGCAGCAGCGCCAGCGAGTCGTTCGCGACAGCCTTCCGGAAGTCGTGTCCGATGAACTGTGCCTGCGCGAACAGGTCGTCGGCGTTCTCCTGCGTCAGGATCGCGCACGGCTCGCCGGCGCGCAGCCCCTCGGCGATGAAATGCAGGCAGGCCGACGTCTTGCCCGCGCCCGGAGTCCCGGTGAGCAGGTAGTAGCGCCCGGCGGTCAGCCCGCCCAGTCGCTGGTCGAGCTCGCTGATGCCCGTCGAGATCATCGTGTTGGTGCTCATGCACAGCCGAACGAGAGGATCGCACCTGGTGGTGCGTCAGGTAATCATGTGATTCTGATCACTCAAAATGCAAAGGTAAGGCCATGCCTCACCCCCGCGGCGCGCGATGCCCCGTCCGCGGCGGAATGAAGATCTCCACGTCCGGGTCCAGCTCTTCGTCAGTCGCCTCGGCCTCGGACCACACCTGCACCTCGGGACTGACGGCTTCTGACCGATCGGCCAATGCGCCTTCCGCCGACCCCTCGAGCTCGCTCTCTCCCGTCGCCAGGAGCACTTCGGCCCGGTCCGGCGTTCGCGCCACCTCGCCGTTCACCTCGGCCCCGTCCAGCACCACCAGCTCGGCACCGTCCAGCGTTCCGGTCACCCGGGCCGACGGGCCCACGAGGATCGTTCCGCTCGCCGTCAGCTTCCCGGTGAAGGCGCCGCGGATGTAGGCGTTCGACGCGACGATGTCCGCCGCCACACGCCCCTCCTCGGTCACGACGAAGGTCCCTCCCACGCTGAGCTCCCCGGGGAAGGTCAGCTCCCCATCGACGATCCAGTCGGAATCCGCGATCGGCGGCGCTTCCTCCTGGCCGTGCTGCTCGATGGAAAGTCCAGGCACGTCGACTGGCTGATCGGCCAGGAACGACGCTGAGGCCACCTCGGAGCCAGGATGCTCCTCCGGCATCGTCGCCGCCAACTGCGCCCCTACCGCCGACCCCGGCGTCAGCGACGCTCGGCCCCTCACTCCACCAATCAGCCGCTCGGCAGCCATCGTGACGGCGCGCGATCGGGACATCAGCGCGCCAGTATAGCGTGAAGTTACGGCCGATATCCCGTCGAACCAGCTCCGTCCGGCCTTCAGACCGGCTACCGCGCCATCCGCCATGAAGCCCGCCACGTACCGGGTCCCCAGGCTCGTCTCCATCGGCCGGACGAAGACAACCCTCCCACTCGCCTTCAGCGTGGATCCCGGTATCAGCAGCGACAGAATGCTCCCCTCGTCCACGGCCTGGTCGAGTAGCACTCGCCCCCCTCTCGGGCTCACGTCCTCGAGCAGCCCGATCCCCAGCTCCCGCTCCTCGGCGCCAGTCCCGACGAGTACGCGGGCCGGCATCCCGACCGACAGCCGCTCCTCGCCGCGTACCTCCTTCAATCTCCTCAGCGCCCGGCGCGCCGTCCCCCCTCCTCCGCGGCCGGCCCCCTGGTGGCGCTGGCGCTGCAGCGGCATCGCGTGATGGGCGCAGTGCAGCTCGATCGCGTCTCGCGCATCCGGCGACAGGGCGTCGAACTCGACGCCGGCCAGGTGCACCGTCCCCATCTGCGTCTCGCTCGTCGACTGCTGTACAACTCGGCCGCGCACGCTCACCTGCCGCGTGTTCAGGGGCAGGACCATCTCGATGCGGGAGCCGGTCGGAATGGGGTACATGCAGCGCAGCGCGAGCCCCGACGGATTCAGATTCTCGGTGACCGCGATGTCTGACGACGCGAGCTTGCCGTCCGATCGGAAGACCCGGGTCGTCACCGCGAGCGACTCGGCGAACCGGTGCTCCGCGCGGCGGTGACGCTCCCCCGCCCCCGCGGACAGGCGGATCACCTGCACGGCGATCAACGCGTTCCAGACGGCGAGAATCACGCTTCCCCAGAGCGCCCACTCCCCCCAGCCCGGCACCTGGCTCCGGTATCCGGTCGCGCGCTCGTACATCGCCCAGCCCACCGCCACGACGGTGAGTCCCACGAGCACCATCTGCGGCCGCGCGAGGCCGAGCGAATCGGTGAGCGGCTTTCCCTGCGGCGCGTCTGGCAGGCGGCTCTTCGGGGTGAGATACGCCGTCACCGCGCGGATGTCGGTGAAGAACCTCGCCATGCGCCGGCGCTGCCCGAGCAGTGGGGCGCCGTGTCCGCGCGCGAGCAGCGAGAGGCTCAGCTCGCGCAGCGCGTACTGCGGCAGGAAGACGGCGAGAAAGAGCGTCGCGCCCGTCCGTATCGGGAAGGCTCCCGTCGCGAGGAACACGAGCGGAGTGACGTACAGCACGAGTGCCTGGAAGCCTCCGAACGGCTCCGCCACCCACGCCAGATAGCCGACTCGCTGCGCCGGCGTCAGCCCGCGAGTCGCCGCCGGATGATGGAAGCGCAGCGTCTGCATCGCCCCCTGTCCCCGGTGATGATGCTGCAGGTGGAAGCTGTGCGCCGTCGAAGGCACCAGGGCGAAGGCGAGACTCTCGCTGTAGTACGCCGAACGCCAGCCGCGGGCGTGCAGGAGGAGCGAGGTCTCTACCCCTTCGGTGACGGACTGCGTGGCAAACCCGCCGATCTCGTCGAGCGCGGCGCGACGGATCATCCCGCAGCTCCCCACGAACGCCGCGGCGTTCACGCGGTCGCGGCCCGGCTGCACGACGTGGAAGAACAGCTCGTCGTCGTTCCAGATCCTCCGGCGCTGTTCCGCTTCGTCCTGGCGAAACAGCTCCGGATCGTAGAGATCCTGCGGAGACTGCACGAACGCCAGCCCCTCGTCGGCGAAGAAGCCGGCCAGCCGCTCGATCATGTGGGGGAGCGGCAGGTGGTCGGCGTCGAGCTGGAGGATCAGCTCACCGCTCGTCAGCCCCAGCGCGTGATTGAGGTTTCCTCCCTTGGCGTCGACGCGGTCGGCGCGCTTGATGTAGCCGATCCCCAGCTCCACGGCCAGGAGCCGCACCTCGTCCCGATGCCCGTCGTCGAGCAGAAAGGAGGCGTGCGGATAGCGGAGCTCCCGCGCGGCGAGCGCGGTCTTGCGGACGACGCTGATCGGCTCGTCGTACACGGTGACGAAGACGTCGACGGTGCGGCCCGGCGTGGCGGGCTCCGCCACGCGCACGCGCAGCCGCCACGCGATGAAGGTGAGGAACGCCGCCGACAGCACGCCATACGACTCCGCCAGCGCCAGCGGCACCGAGAGCCACAGCGCGTTCGTGTCGAGGGTCCAGCCCCACCGCCACACGATATATGCAAGGGAGAGGGCGAGGCTCAGCGCGGCGATCCCGCGCGTGAGTCGCTCTCGTCCCGTTACCTGTTGTCCGACCTGGCTCATCCTGCTCCGGGAGTGCGATTACGGATGGCCGAGAGTGCGAATCATATGCCGACCGGACCGGGCCCCGGGGCCTCGGTCACGGCCTGCTCCGCTTGATGACCTGACGAAGATATGGATCGCTCCGCCGCAGCACGTCGCGCAGCAGGTCGGACTCGGCAACCCCCGTGCTCTGGCACGACGAGATGGTCCCGCTGTTCCCGCTGGCCACCGGCCGCGCGCTGCCCGAGAGGTGGATCGCCACGGCGATGGTGTCGCCCTTGAGCTTCGTGAGCTGGCCGAGCAGCACGGCGCGGATCCGCTCCTCGTCGGCCCGGGTGCCAGTCATCGTCCTGCCGCAGTCGAAGTAGCGGGAGACCGCCTCGCCATTCCACCGGCGCATCATGACGAGCGACGTGTCCCCCAGCCGCCCCACCGAGCGGTCGGCGATGTTGGGGACGACCTTCCGCGCGTCGAACGCCTCGCCCAGCGCCTTCCAGACAGTTTCCGGCGGCGCGATGACCTTGCCGACGACCACTCCGTCGTCGGCGCGCCTGTTGATCGTCACCCCGTCCTCGCCGCCCACCGCCTCGATCCGCTGGGTGCGTCCCTGAACTGGGCTGAGGTCCGGCTCGGGGGTGCCCTGCGTCGCACACGCGGCCACCAGGGCGGTGCCGATCGCGACGATCACCTTCGCGAAGAGTGAGGAGAACGGGGCGCGTGCATGAGAGGACATCTGCGGCTCCATGGTGGTGGACGGGCGAAGCTAGGGAGCGGCCGGGAAGGGGGCAACCGATGGGAGCGATGCTGCCGGGGAAAATAAAGAGCCCCCTGGACTTGCCAGGGGGCAGTACCGCCAGGCCGTTCTCCCGGCGGCAGCGGCCGGCCCAGAGGGGACCGGCACTCTCTCAACATACGACAGACGCCCCGGTGGCCGCTAGAGTCACTTGCCGTTTGAGGAGTGGCCGACCGAGCTCGGCGTTCAGGGCGCGAAGCGTTGCCCGGAGCGCCGTGTCCGTGCATTCTTCGCGCATGCCACGACCAGACCTGCTGGAGACCTTTCCGAACCCGTATCCGGGCCGCTCCTACCTTATCGCCATGGAGTGCCCCGAATTCACGTCGCTCTGCCCCCTGGGCGGAATCGAAACGGACGCCGCCGAGCTGAAGCAGCTCGAGGGGGGCGCGCCGGACTTCGCGACGATGCACATCAACTACGTCCCCGCCGAGGTCTGCGTGGAGCTCAAGAGCCTCAAGCTCTATCTGTGGAGCTTCCGCAACGACGGGATCTTCTACGAGCGCGCGGTGAACCGCATCCTCGACGACCTCTCCGCGGTCGTGAAGCCGGCGTGGATGGAGGTCGTCGGCGACTTCAACATCCGTGGCGGCATCAAGAGCGTGATCACGGCGCACGTCGGGGCGCGCAGGTAGAACATCCGACGGGAGGGGAAAGGCAAAGCGGGGGCGGCCATGGTTGGCCGCCCCCGCTTCGTTCGTACCGCTGCGTGCTAGAAAGTGTACTTCAACTGCAGCTGCAGCGCGTAGATCGACGCGAAGTTCTGCGTGTTGAACTGGCTGAACGACGGGTTGAAGTTGTAGACACCCTGCGCGCCGGTGGCCAGCTTGCCCCCGGTGGAGGGACTGAACGAGCGGCGGTTGAGGATGTTCTGGCTGTTCGTGCTGCCATTGTCCTGCGCGCCCCAGTTCTTGTTGAGCAGGTTGAGCAGGTTGAAAATGTCGAGCTGCACCAGGAAATTCTGGCCGTGGATCGTCGGGAGCGACTGGCGGATGTCCGCGTCCAGACGGCGCGACCAGGGGGTGCGGCAGGTGTTGCGGTTCATGATCGTGCCGCGCTGCGAGTTGAGGCACTCGTTGCTCTTGATGAAGTTCTCGAACGCATCCTGCTGCTGGGCGACGGTGACGGCGCCGTTGGCCGAGAAGAGGATCTCGCTCGTGTTGTGCGCGTCCGTGGGGACGTAGATCAGGTCGTTCGACGTCTGGCGGTCGCCGTTCATGTCGCCGCTGTAGGCGAAGTCGAAGGGCACGCCCGACTCGGCCGAGAAGATGAAGGAGAAGTCGGTCTTCGTCGGGAAGCTGTACGTGCCGTTCGCGATGATGCGGTGCGGGGAGTCGAACTTGGAGATCGTGAGATCCTTGTCGTTCAGGTTCCCCTTCACCGAGCGCCCGAACTGGAAGTTCGACGCGGCGACCGACGACGTCATGGACGCGACGTCGTACGAGTGGCCATACGTGTAGGCGAGCTGCCCCTCGAAGTTGTTGGAGAACTTCTTCTGGAGCTGGCCGGTGATGCTGTACGAGTAGTCCTTGTTCTGATTCGTCAGGTTGATGACGTCGGCCAGGCCCGGCTTGTAGTTCGTGACGATGTTCGTGCCGACGATGTCGCCGTAGAGCACTCGGCCATGGCTGTCGGTGGTCGTCGGGTCGGCGAGGCCGAGGTTGTTGTAGAAGAAGTTCTGGATCGCCTTGGTGTAGAGCCCTTCCACGGTCGCCACTACATCGCCCGGCAGGCGGCGGTCGTAACCGAGGGAGGCGCGCATGACCTGCGGGAACTTCAGGTTCGGGTCGACGCTGTTCAGCACGACGGCGGGACTGCCCGTCGCGCCGACGCAGTTGGTCGGCACCGCACCGTTCGCGCCCGGGAAGGCGGGCGACGTGCCGGGATTGCTGCAGACCAGGTTGCCGTAGCCGCTGACGCCCGAGTTGCCGAACAGGTTGCTCAGCCACACGTACGCCGGCCGGCCGACGAACACGCCGGCGCCGCCGCGGAGCTGGTTCATCTGGTCGCCCGTGACGTCCCAGTTGAAGCCGATGCGCGGAGACCACTGCACGACGTTCTTGGGCACGTTCGCCGTGTTGACGCCGAGATTCGTCTGCAGCAGCGGGTTGGTGCCGGGCTGCGAGGTGAGCCCGGGCAGATCCAGACGAAGCCCGTACTGCACGTTCAGCGTGTTGGAAGCCTGCCACTCGTCTTCGGCATAGAACCCGAGGGTGCGCGCGGTGAAGCGTGCGGCGCCGTCGGTGGGATCTGCCGGGTTGACCTTCACGCCGATCGTCACGTTGTTCGGCTTGCCCAGCTCCAGCGAGTCGAGCGTGCCGAAGAAGTAGTTGCCGAGCGAGTTCTGCGAGAAGACGTTGCGGACCTTGAAGAACTCGTTCTTCGTGCCGAGCGTGATGCGGTGCGTGCCGACGGGGATGGTGAAGTTGTCGGTGATCTCGAAGATGTCCTGGTCCAGCGCGTTCCCCTGCGAGGAGTTCTCGGTGCCGGCCACGAGCGCGGCGGTGCCGGTGATGCCGGTCGCGCCGGGCACGCGCAGCACGGTGACCATCGGGGCGTTGATCGGCGTGACGCGCTGGTCACGGATCGTGGTGAAGCCCACGAGGAACTCGTTGGACGAGCCGTTCGCCAGGTTGGTGAAGAGCTGCCCGAGCATGCTGTTCGTCTTGCTGACGAAGTTGAATCCGTTCGCCGCGTCCTTGAGCGAGAACTGCGAGCGCGAGAAGGTATTCTGCTCGGCGCCCGCGTAGTTGTAGCGGACGACGGCGCGGCTGTTCCCCGGCAGGTTCAGGACATCGAACCGGGCGAAGAGGTTGTTGAGCGGGTTCTTGTTGGTGACGAGCCCGAAATCGCCGCAGGAGGTGTAGCCGTACTTCGACGTGAGCGCGGCGCAGAAGCGGGCCTGGTTCGTCGCGTCCACCGGCACGACCTGCACCGCGTCGCTCGGCTGCCCGACGTACGGGCCGTTCGCCGGTGAGCTCTGGTCCTGGAACTCGGGGGCGATGGAGAACTGCAGCTTGTCCTTGATGATCGGGCCCCCGAGCCAGAAGCCGTACTGCGTCTGCTTGAAGGGCGCGGCGCGCGCGAAGGGGACGTTGCGCTCCCCCTTCTCGTTGCGCGTGACGCCGAACGCCTCGCCGTGGAACTCGTTGCTGCCGCTCTTCGTGACGGCGTTGATCAGGGCGCCGGTGAAGTTGCCCTGCCGCACGTCGTACGGGGACAGCAGCACCTGGTACTCCTTCACCGCAGCGAGGGGAACCTGCTTCGCCCCCGCCTGGCCGCCCGGCTGGCCGGTGCTCCCGAGGCCGAACAGGTCGTTGGCCACCGAGCCGTCGATCTGGATGGCGTTGTACCGGTTGTTCTGGCCGCCGCCCGAATTGCCCGGGCCCTTCGTGGAGATCTGCGGCGAGAGCGCCACGAAATCCGTGAAGTTGCGGTTCAGCGTGGGCAGGCGGGCCACCGACGAATCGTTGATCGTCGTCGCGGCGCCCTTGTGTGCCGTGGAGATCACGGCGTTGTCGGCCGCGGCCGTCACTGTCACGGCGGCGAGCTGTGTCGTCTGGGTCGTCAGCACGAAATCCGTGCGCACGTTCTGGCCCAGGGAGATGCGGAGATTGCCCTTGGACTGGGGCGCGTAGCCGATGCGCCGAACGGTCACGGTGTACGGGCCGCCGACTTCGAGGCCCTGCACGAAGTAGCGGCCATCGCTCCGGGTCATGGCACCAGCGGCCGCACCGGTCGTCGCATTGCGGACCTGGACCTGCACTTCAGCGAGCCCTAGGCCCTGCTCGTTCGTCACCTGGCCGCTCACGGCGCCGGTGGTCACGCCCTGAGACTCGGCGGCGCGCGGAGACAGCAGGGGAATGGCGATGAGAGCGCCACAGATCCAACGGGTAATCCTCATGTGTCTGCTTCCCTTATGTTGGGAGTCTGACGCCGGTCTCGGCGTCTCGCGTACTCCGCGGTGCGGGCGCACTGCGAAGCGAAGGGGGAATATCTATTGAATCGTCTACCGCAACCGACTCCGCGTCGTAACGGTCCCGTCACCGATCGCTGACGGTCGTCCGTGACGCGGACCCGTGCTCCCGGGGAGCCGAGGGGTCGGCGTTCGGAGCACCCACGAATGTATGTCGTACGGGGAGTTCCCGACAGACTCAGCTTGGCCGAGTGACTGGTGTGGCGGAACGGACGTTCGCGGGGTCGCGGGCTGGCGACGGGACGCCGCGCTGCTGTCCGCTGTCCGCTGTCCGCTGTCCGCTGTCCGCTGTCCGCTGTCCGCTGTCCGCTGTCCGCTGTCCGCTGTCCGCTGTCCGCTGTCCGCTGTCCGCTGTCCGCTGTCCGCTG
>JBBQJC010000020.1:0-51793 GCA_038325515.1 Gemmatimonadales bacterium
TGGAAGAAGCCGAGCATGAGCGCGCATTGATGCCGCGCGCCCGCATCCTCGCCATCTACGCCCACATCGCGCTCCTCGAGAACGACGACACCACGATCGCCGCGCTCCTCCCGCGCCTCCTGGAATGCTTCGTCCCGCGCATGGTCTTCATGGAGCACCCAGCCTACGTCGCCGCCATGTGCCTCGAGCGCACTGCGGGCTGGGATGCCGCCGCCGCCTTCGTCCGTCGCTTCGTCGACGAGATCCGTCAGGAGCGCTGGACCCCGCGCCCCGAGCTCACTCGCTATCTGAGCCCACCCCCGCCCGCCGCCGATCCACGCTGAGCGCCAGCAGCACGAAAGTCCCCAGCCAGTGCTCGCCCGCGTAGTCGCCGGTCACGTGCGGCAGGCTCGCCTCCTGGTGCACCGCCGCCGTCTCCAGCGCCAGCGCGCGCATCGGATCTCCTTCGGCCCAGACGCCCGCCAGCGACCGCCAGCACCACGCCCGGCTCAGGTTCAGCCCGTCCAGATGCGCGATCTTCCCGTCGGTGCGGTCGCTCACCACCGCGGGCGAGAACAGCGTCGCCGGCTCCCGCTGCGCGAGCCTCGGCAGGAAGCGCGCGAGCCACGCCGCACACTGCTCCGGTCCCAGCGCCATCCGCATGCACTCCGCCTCGATCAGCGCCGAGGAGAGGAAGTCGTCGCCCCCGGGCTCCCACGCCTGACAGTCCACGTCCCCTTCGTACCAGCGCCGCGCGCTGTCGCGGCAGAGCGTCCCGAGGAGCACGTCGCCCGCCGTGTCGGCGTACTCCATCGCCAGCCGGAGCGCGAACGCCGAGTTGAAGTGTGTTCCAACACGGACCGGATACGTCGCCCGCGGCAGAAAATCCATGAACCGCCGCGCGAACACCCCCGCCAGCGGCGCCAGCTCGGCCGCCCACCGCTTCCCCTCGGCGGTGACGTGACGCTCGAGCTCCGCGTGCAGCATCAGCAGCCACGCCCACCCGTACGGCCGCTCGAACCCCGCCCGGCCCGGCGGCGCCAGGTAGTCCATCTCGCCACCGATCTTCTCGGGGGTGAGCTGCTCGTCGAACAGCTCGCGAACGCGGTGCGACTCGGGAAAGTCGGGAAAGCGCCGGTAGATCGTCGCCAGCGCCCAGTGGGCGTGCACGCTGGAATGCCAGTCGAAGCTCCCATGAAACACGGGATGCAGCTCGCTCGGCCACGCGAGATCCTCCGGCCCGTGCATCACGTGATCGAGCTTGCCGGGATACTCGCGCCGCACGTGCCCCAGCGCGGTGCGCGCGAGGCCGGCGGCGATCTCCTGCGTCAGGGTGTCCGGCATGGCGGCCATCAGTGTCGGTAGACGAAGAAGTACATGATCGCGGTGTTGGTCGCGAGCAGCAGCAGCGCGGTGGGGAGCTGGGCCCTGATCACCGCGTATTCATCCAGCTCCAGCAGCGCCGCGGGAACGATGTTGTAGTTCGCCGCCATCGGCGTCATCAGCGTGCCGCAGAAGCCGGAGAGCATCCCGACCGCGGCCATGATCGTGACGTCCCCCCCGAACCGCCCGACGATCAGCGGAAGTCCGATCCCCGCGGTCATCACCGGAAATGCCGCGAAGGCGTTGCCCATGATCATCGTGAACAGCGCCATCCCCAGGGTATAGGTCACGACTGCGACGAGCGGGCTCCCCAGCGGGATCCACCGCTCCGCCACCGATGCAACCACCTTACCCACTCCCGCCACGGCGAAGAGCGCGCCCAGCGCCGCGAGCATCTGGGGCAGCACGGCGGCCCACCCCACCGAGTCCCAGAGACGCCGCGCCTCGTGCAGTGGCGCGGAGAGGGGCGGCCTCAGCATCACCATCGCGATGACGAGTGCCACCACCGTCGCGATGCCGAGCGAGATGAGGGTGGTCTGCCTTGGGTCGACGAGCGGCGCCCCGTGCAGCGTCGCACCCTTCAGCACGGCGTTCCCCAGCAGCGTGACCGCGGGGATCGCGAGCGCCGGGATGAAGAGCCGGTTGCCCCAGCGCGCCGCGCTCGCCTCCCGCTGCGGGCGCGACTGGCTCTCTCGCGTGGTCTGGCCGAGCTTGCCGATGCTCGCCACGAGCACCATCACGATCACGATGCCCCCGCTCGCGACGTGCGGCAGCCGCGAGCCGGCGAGGAAGGTGATCGCGTACAGTCCCCAGAAGACGGCGTTGTTGTAGCGCCGCGGGTTGCTGGGGTCGCGCAGGTTGACGAGGGCGACGCCGCCGGCCAGGAGCCCCATCAGCCAGTAGACGTGCTCGAGCGTGATCATGCGTCGTCACCGGCGGGCGCGCCGTCGGCGGAGGCGGAGCGCGCCGCGGCGAGCTCGCGCGACAGCGAGCGGTCCAGCAGCGCCAGCCGGGTGAAGTGAATCACCATCGCCGCGACGGCGGTGGGGATGGCCCAGAGTGCGAGCTGCGGCGGCTGCACGATGATCCCGTTCTGTTCCAGGAAGCCCTTGATCAGCAGGATCGACCCCACGGCGATGAAGATGTCCTCGCCGAAGAAGACGGCGATGTTGTCGACCGCCGCCGAGTGGGCGCGGATGCGCCGGCGCAGCGCATCGGGAAGCACGCCGGCGCGACTCTCCGCCGCCCCCTCCGCCATCGGTGCCACGAGGGGACGCACCATCTGCGCATGCCCCCCCAGCGAGGTGAGCCCGAGCGCCGCGGTGACCTGCCGGACGGAGAAGTAGATCATCAGCACGCGCCCCGTCGTGGCCGCGGGAATGCCCGCGATCACCGTGCGTGCCCGCTCCTTGAGTCCTGCACGTTCCAGGAGCCCGATCACCGGCAGCACGAGCCAGACGATCGCCACGTAGCGGCTCTCGATGAACGCCTTGCCGAAGGCCGTCACCACCTCGACCGGACCGAGGCCGCTCGCCAGCCCCGTCGCCAGACCGGCGATGGTGACGACGAGCAACGGGTTGATCCGCAGGACGAACCCGACGACGACGATGAGGATGCCGATCAGCGTGAGCACCAGTTCTCCAGGACGTGAGCGCGGGGTAATGAACGGGACGGCCCCGTCGCGGGGAAGTGGCATTGCCGGCCGCGCCCCGGAGTGACGCGTGGGCTCCAGCGCAGGTTGGGCGGGATGGTCAGCCTGCTTCCCTTCCCGAGCCACCCCTCCCGTGCGCCAGAGCCCTCTCTCCCTCGCCACGGCCGCGCTCCTCCTGCTCGCCGGCGCAGCCTCGGCGCAGGTGGTCACTCCGCGGACGATCCCCGTGCTCCAGGACGAGCAGTTCGACTTCCACCCCTCCAGCCGTCCCGGGCTGGGCGGGGTCGCCATAGCCCTCGACGACACCCTCGCCGACCCGTTCACCAATCCCGCCAAGGCCACGCGTCTCCGCGGCCTGAGCCTCGTGGCGATGCCCTACTCGCACGACATCGCCGTGAACGACGGCGGCGGACGCACCCTCCCGCTGACGATCATGGGCAGCACTGCCGGCTGGTCGGGGGCGCTGCTCGGCGCGTACCAGCAGATCCGACGCGAGGGCCCGGTGTGGAACCGCCCGCAGAGCGAGCGCATGTCGGGCAACAGCTACCTCACCGGCGTGCTGGCACGGCGGCTGGGCGGTGGCGTTTCGATTGGCGCCAGCGCGTCGCACGCGCATCTTGGCGCCGTGGACGGGGTGGACCTGATGTACGGCGGCAGCGACCGGATCGATCAGACGGGAAACCTCACCGACCTGCGGCTGGGCGCGGTGAAGGAGTGGGCACCGGGCCACGCGCTCGAGCTGCTCGCTCTGCGCTCGCGCTCCGACATGACCCACGACGTGCACTACACCACGTCGCGCTGGGACACGGTCACGAAGCGGGTGGTCACGACCGAGCGGCAGGAGCGCAATCACGACGAGACCCACATCTCGGGGCTGCATTCCGAGTACACGCAGCCCTTCGGCACGCGCGGCTGGCGCTTCGGCGTGCTGGCCACCGCCAACCGGCTCGCGCACCCCGGCATCCCGAACTACGCCGTCCAGAACATCCCGCGCGATCCGGGCAACACCAACTCGTACGACCTGGGCGCCGGTCTGGCGCGCGAGGCGGGGCCCGTCACCTTCGCGATCGATGCGGTCTTCGAGCCGATGAGCAGCGACACCTGGGCCGACCGCGCGACGGACACCACGACGCTGGCGGGAACGCTGCTGCGCGCCGGCGATCATACCGTGGACAACCACTTCGACTTCCGCAATCACCGCGTGAAGCTCGGTATCGGCCGCCGCTTCGACCTCGGACGCAACGCCGCCAGCTCGCTCGCCGTGAACTTCGGACTGGACGTCTACGCCATCGACTACACCCTGCGCCAGCACGACTTCATCCGCGCCACCACGCGCACGCAGAAGGAGAGCTGGACCGAGTGGACGCCGGGCATCGGCCTGCGCTACCGCTCGCGCGATCTGGAGGTCTCCTATGCGTACCGGCGCAACTGCGGCAACCAGGGGTGCGACACGGAACAGCCCCTGGTGTTCATGTCGACCCCGGACGTGGCAGCGGGGACGGTGATCGTCGCCCCGAGCGGCCCCCTCTTCTTCCGGAGCGGGGTGGCGACGTCGCACAGGCTGACGCTGGCGGTGCCGCTGCTGTGAGCGGCGTGGGGGTTCGGGGTTCGGGGTTTGGGGTGAGGAGTTGAAGCGTGAGAGGTTCGAACCTCTCACCTCTCACCTCTCACCTCTCACCTCTCACCTCTCACCTCTCACCTCGAACCCCAGACCCCAAACTCCAAACCCCAAACCGTTCGTTCGCTAGTTCAGCCGCCGAACAGTGCGTCGATGCTCGCCTGCCGGTTGGGCATCGGCTTGCTGGAGGCACGCGGATCGAAGGCGGATGGCGCATCGCAATCGGTGCGATCCTCCACCACCATGTCCGTGCCGTCGGCGGCCATGCTCACGAGCTGGCTCTCCGTGGCGCGGAGCACGCTTTCCGCATAGCGAAGCTGCTGGCTCGTGATGTCCTGGAACTGCAGGTGCACCATCAGGTCGAACAGCCCATCGGTGAGCCGCTCGACGAGCGGCGCCGCCTCGGCGGGGAGAGCCATCTGGCCGAGCTGTGCGACGAGCGCGGTGAGCTCGTTGACGCCATCCATGATCGACGTCGCCGCGCTCTCCGTGGCAGCGGTCACGTCGCGCAGCCGGTCCTCGGTGTGACGGAGCTGTGGGGCGGCCTCGCCGCACAGCGCCTCGCGCTGTGCGGCGAGCCGCGCCGTCGCCTCGTGCAGCATCTGCGCGAGGGTGGCCGCGTCGTGGCTCGCGTGTGGCGAGGACTCGCGCGGGGTCCGTGGCTCGCAGGGATCGGTGGGTGCTAGCAGCATGCGTTCGCCTCTAGGCCGCGACGACGCTGAGGACGAGCTCGATCTTCTCCTTGAGCACGGCCGGCGTGAAGGGCTTCGCGATGTAGTTCGTGACACCTGCGCTGACCGCGGTGAGCACGTCTTCGCGCACGCCTCGCGTCGTGATCATGATGATCGGCACCGAGGCGCCGTCGGGCCGGGCCCGGAGCGCCTTCACGAAATCGAGCCCGCTCATCACCGGCATGTTCCAATCGGTGAGCACGAGTCCGGTGTCCGGGGTCCAGCGGTTCAGCGCCTCCTCCCCGTTCTCCGCTTCGACCACCGAGTAGTTGCCGCACTTCTGCAGGCTGTTGACCACGATGCGGCGCATCGTGGACGAGTCGTCGACGACGAGAACCTTCACGGCAGGCAGGGAAAAGGAAGGAGAGGACCGTCACGCCGCGCCCTGGGGCACGCCGTCGCGGCTGCTGACAGGTATATCGGAGCGTGGGACTGTGCCCTGCCCGAGCGGGACAGATCGTCCCAGGCGGCGCGGTCCGGCCAGCGAGCCGCGCGGTGCGTCGGCTACGACGGGACTTCAGGCGGGGCGGGTCGCCTCGATGGCGCTCCGCAGCCGAGGCAGCGCGCGCGCGATCTGTTCGGGCGAGACGGCACCCACCGAGAGCCTGAACCAGCCGGTGTCCCGCGTCACGCCGAACGCCTGGAAAGGGACGACCGCGACGCCAGCCGCCTCCAGCAGATACCGGCGCACCTCCTCGTCCGAGCGCAGCCGGGTGCCGTCCGGCAGCGCGCGTCCGGCGAGCGCGAAGCGAACGCTCAGATAGATGGCCCCCTCCGGCTGGAGCACCTCCACCGGGAGCCCGGCGTCGCGCATCTCGGCCAGCCCGTCGTGCAGCGCGTCGAGCCGGAGTCGCACCCCGGAGACGATGCTCCGGCGAAACCGACCGAGCGCGTCGGCGTCGCCGAGGAGCGCGGCGACCGCGCTCTGCTCGGCTCGCGGCGCCCAGGCGCCGACGTGGCCGAGCAGGTTGCTCATCGGGCCGGCGATGTCGGGCGGGGCGACGATCCAGCCCACCCGCACGCCGGTGGCGGCGAGCGCCTTGGAGATGCCGTCGATGTAGACCGTGTACGGCGCGATCGCCGGCCGCACCGCGATGGGATGCACGTGCGCCACGCCGAAGGTGAGCGTCCAGTAGACCTGATCGTAGAGCAGGAAGAGGGGGCGCTCGCCGGGCCCGCGGCGCGCGTTCTCCTCAAGCACGAGATCGCAGATGTCGCCGAGCGACTCGGCGGTGAAGACGGTGCCGGTGGGATTCTGCGGCGAGCAGAGGGCGAGCAGCCGCGCGCCGCGTACCGCGGCGTCGAGCGTGTCGCGCGTCGGCATGAACTTCGTCGCCGGCGAGCACACCACGCAGGCGGACTCCGCATCCACGAGCCGCACGTAATGGTTGTTGTTCCAGGAGGGCGCCGGATATACGACGCGCTCGCCGGGGTTCACCAGCGCGCGGTAGGTCCCGTAGATGCCGGGGCGCGATCCGCCCGTGATGACGACGGAGGCGAGGTCGGGCGTGAAGCCGAGCTCGCGGCGGTACAGCGAGCGCACCGCCTCGCGCAGCGGAAGGATCCCGTCCGAGGGGGGATAGTTCGTCTCGCCGCGGGCCAGCGCATCGACGATTCCCTGCTCGAGCATCGCGGGGATGCGGAACTCCGACGGCGCGAAGTCGCCCACCGTCAGGTTGCAGATCTCCCGTCCGGTGGCGACGAGGGCGCGCACGTCGGCCGCGATCTTGAGGATCTCCGAGCCGACGAGGCTGGAGGCGAGCATCGAGACGCGCGGGACGGAGTCGGCCATCGAATGAATCTCATCGTTGACGTCGGCAGGCAGGCGGCGGGCTGCAGCTGGAAGATACGCGGATTCCCACGCGTCCGCCGGGCGCGCCAGCCCACTTGCCGTGGAATGCGCCGGTGGCAGATTCGCCAGCATGCAGAACAGGCGGGAGTTTCTCTCCACTCTCGGCACGGCGGCCGGCGCCGTCGTCGCCGCCCGGCTGGGGCTGGCGCTGCCGGTGCAGCGCCCCGCCCGGCTGGAGCGCATCGGCCTGCAGCTTCGCACGGTGCGCACCCTGATGGCCGCCGACGTGGAACGCACGCTCGCCGACGTGGCAGCCATCGGCTATCGCGAGGTGGAGTTCGAGGGCTACTTCGGCCGCACTCCGCGGCAGGTGCGTGCGGCGCTCGCCGCCGCTGGCCTCGACGCTCCCTCCTCCCTCGTCGCGCTGCCCGCCACGGATGCCGAATGGAAGCGCACGCTGGACGACGCGCGCGCCGTCGGGCACGGCTGGGTGGTGGTCGCGCTGGCCGGAGCGCCGTTGAAGAACGGGGTCGCCGATTGGGAGCGCATCGCCGCGCGACTCAACCGGCTCGGCGCCGCCGCCCGCCGGCGCGGGCTGCGCGTGGCGTATCACAACCACGGCTTCGAGCTGGCGCGCCAGGGCACCTCGATCCCCTACGACCTGCTCCTGCGCGCCACCGATCGCGCGAAGGTCGACTTCGAGATGGACGTCTACTCGGTGACGAGGGCCGGGGGGGACCCGGTGGCCTACTTCGTCGCGCACGCGGGCCGCTTTCCCCTGGTGCATCTCGCCGACGTCTCCCCACCCCCGGGGCGCGAGATGCGCGAGGTGGGGAAGGGGACGATCGACTTCGCGGCGCTGCTCAAGCAGCGGAACCTCGCCGGGGCGTCGCACCTCTTCGTGGAGCACGACGAGGCGCGATCGCCCCTCGCGTCGGCGCGCGCGAGCTACCGCTACCTCGCAGGGCTCGAGCTCTGACACATCCGAACGTGGAACTCGCGTCGTAGCTCGTCGGTATGTATGACACGCCCCAATTGGAGAATCACGACATGCGACAGCTCGCCCGCGCCGGATCCCTCTTCGCCGCCATCGCGCTCGGTGGCCTGCTGGCCGCGGGCAAGCCCCTGGTGCGCGAATCCCGAGCCGCCTCCGTCGCCGCGAAGGGGGAGCAGACCGCCGTGTTCGCCGGCGGATGCTTCTGGGGCGTGCAGGCTGTCTTCCAGCACCTCAAGGGAGTGAAGAGCGTGGTCTCCGGCTACGCCGGCGGCACTGTGGCGCATCCCTCGTACGAGCAGGTCAGCACGGGAGCCACCGGCAACGCCGAGTCCGTGCGAGTCACGTACGATTCCTCGCAGATCTCGTACGCCACCCTGCTGCGCGTCTTCTTCTCCATCGCGCACGATCCCACCGAGCTGAATCGCCAGGGGCCGGACGTGGGGACGCAGTACCGCTCCGCCATCTTCTACGGCAGCGACGAGCAGAAGCGGGCTGCCGAGTCGTACATCGCGCAGATCGGGCGCGCGCGCACCTTTCCCCGTCCGATCGTGACGCAGGTCGCGCCTCTCGCCGGATTCTATCCCGCGGAGTCGTACCATCAGGACTACGCGACGCGCCATCCGGACGACCTGTATATCCGCATCAACGACGCGCCCAAGGTGGCGAACCTGAAGCGGCTCTTCCCGCAGCTCTGGCGCGACGAGATCTCGGCGAGGTAGCTCAGCCGCGCAGGAGCCAGCTCACCTTGGCGAAGAAGCCGTCGCCCACCCGTCGCAGTCCCGTGAAGCGCAGCGGGTCGGCCTCGGCGAGGCTGTTGCCGTAGCCGAGGAAGACGACCGTCCCTGGCGAGGGCTGGTAGGAGAAGAGTCCGTCGGCGCGGAGGCCGTTGCTGCTCGCGTCGGGCAGGAACACGTAGCCTCCCTGCCGGACGAGGACGATCGGCAGCCCGGTGCGCGCGTCGGCCAGCGAGAGCCTCGAGCGCGACTCGTACTGTCCCACCAGGCGGAAGAAGACGGCGCGCGTCACCTGGTACTCCCCCTTGAGACGGGGGATGCGGGCCCGTGAGACGACGACGCCGTCGGTGGAGCGGGCGAGCGCGCTCGAGATGTAGGACGCCGCCACGCGGAGCTGCTGCGTGGGGCGCCAGTCCACGCTCAGCGACGCGTCTCGCCGCCGCACGGCATCGGCTTCCGCGAAGTCGACGTCGCGTCCGATCGTCACCGATCCCGATGCGGCGAAGTGCTGATATTGCGGCGTGCTCACACTGGTCTTCACGCCGAACGCGGCGAGCCGCACCGGCGCCGTGAAGGCGACGGTATCGCGAGGCCCCGCCACCGCGTAGTAGGCGTACGGCAGCGAATCGAAGCCGAAGCTGTTGGCCGACGGCGCCACGGTGAGGTTCCACCCTCCGCGGAAGATGAAGCTGCTCTCCACCGAGGCATGATCCTCGAGCACGCTGCGGCCGGCGAAGAAGTCGCGGTAGCGCCAGGTGCCGTCCGCCGTGATGCGCGTGGTGAAGTTCTCCAGCAGCGCGCCCGGACGCCCGTACAGCGTGAACCGGTTGGCGATGAGGGGCTTCACGTAGCCGACGCGCGGCACGAACCCGCTCGACGCGACGAAGTCCTCGCCGATCCCCGTGAGCACGTAGTGGAAGCCGTAGGCGCGCCCCGTTCGGTCGACGACCGCCTCCCAGAGCGGCGCGCTGCGCGTCGTGCTCCCGAGACTCGTGGCGCTCATCACCGCTTGCGCCTGCGCGTAGTACAGCCCGCCAAAGAGGAGCCGCGCGTCCGCGCCGAGCACGCGGTTGAAGCTGCCCCCTTCCTCGCGGTCGGTGTACAGGAGCCCGAGCGTCGCGCGGCCGGCGACGTCGCGCCGGAGGCGGGCAATGACGAACGCCGGCGACGTCGCGCCGCCGGCCGAGGCGCTGCGGTCGTCGCGCGCCGCGAGGAGCGCGACGTCGGAGCCCCCGACCGTCCCGGTGAGCTTGACGGCGCCGACCGGCTGCACGATGCGCCGTGTGTACACGAGACGGTTCGGGACGTCGAACTGCTCGATGCCGTCGATGAAGAAGGGACGCTTCTCGGGGAAGAAGAGAGCGAAGCGCGGATCGGTGGCGATCTGCGCCGCGTCGGACTCCACCTGCGAGAAGTCGGGATGGATCGTGCCGTTGAGCGTGAGGCTGCTGTTGACGTCCCACTTCGCGTTGCCGCCGACGTCGCTCGTGCGGTCGTAGCGCCAGCCGGCGTTCGTCGCCGGCGCCGGCGGCGTGCCGGTCGCCCTCGCGGTGAGCTCGGGATTCAGCAGCAGCACTCGGCCGCGCTTGAGCCCCTCGAGCCCCGTCAGCACCCCCGACTGCGCGAGGAACGATGCGCTCGCCCGCTTCACGGGCGTCCAGGTCTCGGTATAGCCGGAGTGCTGGACCGTGCGGATCACGTTGATCCCCCACCGCTGCGTGCGGCGCGCCGGGAAGCGGAGCGCGGTGAAGGGGATGCGCATCTCCACCTCGTAGCCGTCCGCGGTCACGTGGCCACGCGACGAGTAGAGGAAGTCGGCCGAGAGATCCACCTGGCCGGGCGCACCGCCGGCGGAGCCCGCGCCGCTCCCCTCGCTGCGGATCCCGTCGCCCTGCACGCCCAGCGGATTCACCCCGAAGACGAAGGCGCGATGGCGGTCGTCGAAGGTGTCGAGGAGGAGCTGGAGGTTGTCGTCGCCCGCGATGTGGTCGCGGTCGGCGAGGGTGGCGCGCACGACGCCGTGCGGCTCACGGGCCCGGATGCCCACGTACAGCGCCGTGGCCGAGTACCAGACGAGCACCTCGGTGGAATCGGGCGCGGCCACGCCATCCACGGGCTGGTAGACGGAGAAGCCGCCGAGCCTGGCGGCGGAGCGCCACTGCGGCTCGTCGAGCCGACCGTCGACGACGGCCTCGGCCAACGGCTGCGAGAGCTGGATGGTGGTCTGGCCGGCGCGGCCGTCGTGGAGCGGGCCGGCCGGCGATGCGGCGAGGAGCTGGAGCGCGAGCAGGGCGAGAGGCATGACGCGGGGCGGGATTGGGCGGCGCCGGCGGGGCGCCCCCCGAATCTAGCCGGTGCGCTACGCCGCGCCGCGGTTCTTCAGGATCTTCACGAACGACCGGCCGCGCAGCTCCTCCACAGTCAGGCTGGTCATCCGCACCGCCTCCTCCTCGGTGATCGCCGCCGAGTTCACCCCGCGCAGGAAGAAGTTGAGCAGCCCCTGGCCAGTGGCCGCGTCGTCGAACACGTCGCCGACGAGCGTCGCCTGCGCCGCCTTGCCCACGAAGTTGCTCAGTCGCGCCGCGGCGGCGTCGATCCCGTCGAGGAAGAAGGCATAAAGTGCGGCGTACCGAGTAACGAGCTGTGCGGGATGAAGGTCCCACCCCTGATAGAAGCCGCCGACGAGCGAATGGGTGACGTCGTCGAAGTGGAGCTTCCATGCCGCGTGGACGCTCGCCTCGTTCGCCACCCGTTGTGTCGCGGTGAGTGAGGCGCCCTCGCCGGCACGGTGAATGGGCACTGGCATCACCGTCGTCGACCCGTCGGACAGCCAGACGCCGGTGCCGGCGAAGGCCACCTGCATCATGTGCTTGGCGAAGTCGCAGGCGGGGTGACGCATCCGCTGGTGCGCCGCGGTGATGTTCACCCCCGCCGTGTAGTCGTACGTGCCGAAGTGCGCGCCGGCGAGCCGGCCGTCGCTCGCCGCGGGGATGCGCGGCAGCAGCGACCGCCCCTCGGAGTCGAGGACGATCTGCGGCGTCTCCACCATCACCTCGAAGCGCAGCGTGCCCGCCGACAATCCGAGCTCGCGCTCCAGCCGCTCGAGCACGCGCACTGTGTGCTCCACCTGCTCGAGGATCGTGATCTTCGGGATGGTGACGACGAAGTGGTCGGGCAGCGTGCCCGCGCGCTCCACCACCCCGCGCACCACGAGCTCCAGCGTCCGGATGCTGCGCGCGCGCAGCTCCTCGTTGAGCGGCTTGACGCGCATCCCGATGAAGGGGGGGAGCGTCCCGTCGCGCATCCCCGCCGCGAGCGACTCGGCCACGGTGCCGGCGTGTCCGTCCTCCTCCGCGTCCGGGCGGTTGCCGTACCCGTCCTCGAAGTCGATGCGGAAGTCCTCGACCGGCTCGCGCTCGAGCTTCTCGCGCACCCGCGCGTGGATCGTGCTCAGGGCGGGATGGCCGGCGATCCCGACCGCCCGGCCGAGCGTGGCCGCATCGGGAGCGTACTCCTCGAGCGCACGGAGGGCGACGTCGCCGAGCCGGCGCGCCGCGTCGGGGCGGAAGAGCTGCGCGCCGCCGTACACGGTGTGCACCGGCTGCCGTTCGCCCGCCTCGCCAGGATAGCGGCTCGCGAACGCGAGGTTGGCGACGCGAAGGGAGTCCGGCGCGTCAGTCGTGTCACGCATGGATTGGGTCATCCGTTGTAGATCGTCCCGCTCGCCACGCGGTAGCGCTCCAGCACCTGCTGCGCTTCGGGGCGGAGCACGTCGCGGACGATGGTGATGCCGCGATCCTCGAGATACCGGTACGATTCGGGAAAGACCGGGCCCTCCTCGAAGCTCAGCTTCGACGCATCCTCCCGGCCCGCGCCGCACACGATGCGCTTCACTCCGCTCCACAGCGCGGCGCCCAGGCACATCGCGCAGGGCTCGCACGAGGTGAACAGCTCGTGCACCGGCTGGCCGGGCCCGCCCAGCGTGAACGAGCCGACCCGCTGCTGCGCCATCATGAACGCGACAATCTCGCCATGCAGCGTACAGTTGTTCAGGCGCACGACGGAGTTCATCCCCACCGCCACGAGGCGGCCGCTGGCGGCCTCGAACACCGCGGCGCCGAACGGCCCCCCCGTGCCGCGGTCCACGTTCTCGCGCGACATCGCGATGGCCAGCCGCATCCTCTCCTCGTCGGTGGCATAGGCCGCGTCCCAGCGCACCACCTCGTTCACCCACGCGGGATAGGCCACGCGCACTTCGATGTTGAACATGGCGCGAAGATGCAGTGCAGGTCCCGCAGGGGGAAGAGCGCGTCGCCTCCCTTGCGACCCCGCGCCGCCGAGGACATCTTCGCGAACCGTAGCCCCAGGAACACTCAATGCCCGCTGTCGGAACCAGCGTCCCCAGAAAGGACGGGATCGGAAAGGCCACCGGAAGCGCCCGCTACGCGGACGATCTCCACTTCCCCGGCATGCTCTACGGCCGCACGATCCGCTCCACGATCCCGTGCGGCCGGATCCGCTCGGTCAAGCTCGACTTCGACCAGACCGGCTTCACCGTCGTGGACTACCGTGACATCCCCGCCGAGGGAAAGAACATCGTCGCGCTGGTCGAGTACGACCAGCCCTTCCTCGTCGAGCGTGCGATCCGGCATCTCGCCGAGCCGATCCTCCTGCTGGCGCACGCCGACCGGGAGGCGCTGAACGCCGCGCGCGTCGAGATCGAGTACGACGTGGCGGAGCCGCTGTTCGACGTCGAGCGCTCGGCCCAGCTCCTCAAGGGGCTTTCGATCGACAAGGGAGATCTGGAGGCGGGGTTCGCCGCCGCCGATCTCATCATCGAGGGGACGTACAGGACGGGCCATCAGGAGCACGTGTACATCGAGCCGAACGGGGTGATCGCCGTGCCCGAGGGGCAGGGCGTCACGCTCCATGGCTCCATGCAGTGCCCCTTCTATGTAGTGAAGGCGCTCAAGAGCCTCTTCGGCGATGATGCGCCGATCCGCGTGGTGCAGACGGAGACCGGGGGCGGCTTCGGCGGGAAGGAGGAGTATCCCTCGATGATCGCCGGCCACGCCGCACTGCTGGCGCGCAAGTCGGGCCGGCCCGTGAAGATCGTGTACGACCGCACGGAAGACATGGTGGCCACCACGAAGCGGCATCCGTCGATCGTGCGCCACCGCACCGGGGTCACGCGCGACGGGCGGCTCGTGGCGATGGACGTCGACGTCCTCATCGACGGAGGGGCGTACATCACGCTCAGCCCGGTGGTGATCTCGCGCGGGAGCATCCACGCGGCGGGACCGTACCGGTGCGACAACATCCGCATCGCCGGCCGCGCGATGTTCACCAACACGCCGCCCAACGGCGCCTTCCGCGGCTTCGGCGCCCCGCAGACGCTCTTCGCCATCGAAGCGCACATGGACCGGATCGCCGAGTCGCTCGGCATGGACCCGGTGGCGATCCGCGAGGTCAACGCGCTCCGCCCCGGCGACACGACGGCCACCGGGCAGACGCTGACGGGCGACTGCAGCGCGCTCGAGGTGCTTCGCGAGGCGGTGCGCCGCACCGACTTCCACCGCAAGCGCGCCGAGTACAAGGGGACGAACCGCGGCATCGGCCTCTCGCTGTTCTTTCATGGCGCCGGCTTCACCGGCAGCGGCGAGCACCGGCTGGAATCCAAGGCGGCGCTCGAGCTGACGCCGACCGGCGTGCGCATCCTCGTCGCCAGCACGGAGATCGGGCAGGGGACCCGCACGATGCACGCGCAGATCGTCACCGACGCGCTGGGCATCCCCTACGAGCAGGTCGAGGTCGCCCAGCCCGACACGATGCTCGTCCCCGACAGCGGGCCCACCGTCGCATCGCGCACCTGCATGGTGGTGGGGAAGATCCTCGAGCGCTGCGCGCTCGAGATGCGCGAGAAGCTCGGCACGCTCACCCCGGCCGAGTACTATGCGGCGCATGGCCCGCTGACGATCCTCAAGCAGCACGAGCCGCCGGCGTGGATCACCTGGGACGAGGAGCGCTACAGCGGCGACGCATACGCCACCTACTCCTGGGGGTGCGACGTGGCCGAGGTGGAGCTCGATCCCGATACATACGAGGTGCGGCCGACGCACTTCACCGCGGTGCAGGAGTTCGGCCGCGCGATCCATCCCGGCCTGGCGCGTGGGCAGATCGAGGGAGGGACCGCGCAGGGGCTCGGCTTCGCGCTGCTCGAGCGGGTCGTCATGAAGGACGGCGGCATGGCCAACGCGTCGCTCACCAACTACACGATCCCCACCACCCTCGACACGCCGACGATGGACATCGCCATCCTGGAGAACTTCTATGCCGACGGCCCGAGCGGCGCGAAGGGGCTGGGCGAGCTCCCGCTCGACGGGCCCGCTCCCGCCATCGTGAATGCCATCCGCCATCTCTCGATCGACATTCGCGAGATCCCCGCCACCCCCGAGCACATCCTGAGCGCATGCAGTTCACGCTGAACGGCGTCCCCGCCACCGTTGACGCGCATCCGATGCGCCGCCTGCTCGACGTCTTGCGCGAGGAGTGCGGGCTCACGGGTACGAAGGAAGGCTGTGGCGAGGGAGAGTGCGGCGCCTGCACAGTCCTCGTGGACGGGCAGGCCGTGGTTTCGTGCCTCGTCCCCGTCGCGCAGGTCGCCGGCGCCGACGTCCGCACCATCGAAGGGCTCGGCACCGACCACGCGCTCCAGCACCACTTCATGAACGAGGCGGGGGCGCAGTGCGGCATCTGCACTCCCGGCATGATCATGACCGCCTCCACGCTGCCGAAGGACGCGACGCTCGAGGAGATCCGCGTCGCGCTCGCCGGAAACCTCTGCCGCTGCACCGGCTACGAGGCGATCTATCGCGCCATCCAGCGCGCCAACGAGGAGCGCGCGTGAAGACGGCGACGAGCGGGCTGTCGCTGCGCGAGCCGCACTCGGTGGAGGACGCGTACCGCATGATGCGCGAGGAGCGCCTCACCCCCATCGCCGGCGCGACCGATCTCTTCGTCGGGCTCAACTTCGGCACCCTCGATGCGCGCGCCTTCGTCGATCTCAGCCGGCTCGACTCGCTCCGCGCGATCGCCGTGAAGGACGACGTGCTGCACATCGGCGCCCTGGCGAGCTACACGGCGATCATGCAGTCCGGGGAGGTGCGCGAGCGCGTGCCGATGCTCGTCGCGGCCGCCGGACAGGTCGGCGGCGTCCAGATCCAGAATCGCGGCACCCTCGGCGGCAACATCGCCAACGGCTCTCCCGCCGGTGACTCGCTCCCGGTGCTCGCCGTCGCCGACGCCCTGGTGGTGATGTGCAGCGTCGACGGGGAGCGGCGCGTCCCCTTCACCGCCTTTCATACCGGCTACCGCACGTCGGTCCTGCGCCACGACGAGATCATCGTCTGCGTGGAGATTCCGCGTATCGAAGGCAGGCAGTGGTTCCGCAAGGTCGGCACGCGCGCCGCGCAGGCCATCTCCAAGCTCGTCATGGCGGGCGTGCGGGGCGACACGACGCGCGTGGCCATCGGCAGCGTGGCGCCGACCGTCCTGCGCCTCCCGCGCACCGAGACGCTGCTCAGCGTCGGCGGGAACATCGACGAGGCGGTCGCCGAGCTGCAGCAGGAGATCGCGCCTATCGACGACATCCGCTCCACCGCCGACTACCGCCGGCAGGTCGCCGCGAATCTCCTGCGGCGGTTCTGGTCGGACACCGCGTGACGCACCGGCGGCGATGAGCGATCTCGTGATCCGCAGCCGGCGCGCCGTGCTGCCGGAGGGGGTGCGCGCCGCGAGCATCCACGTGCGCAACGGCGTCATCGCCGCGGTCGCCGACTGGAGCGACTACCCGGCAGACGGCGCCAGCGCCGTCATCCCCTCGCTGGACGTCGGGTCGCACGCCCTCATGCCGGGGCTCGTCGACACGCACGTCCACGTCAACGAGCCGGGCCGCGCGGAATGGGAGGGCTTCGACACCGCCACGCGCGCCGCCGCGGCGGGCGGGGTGACGACGCTGTTCGACATGCCGCTCAACAGCATCCCCGCCACGACGCATCTCGACGCCCTCCTCGCCAAGCGCTCCGCCGCCGCGGGACTGTGCCGGGTGAACGTCGGGCTCATCGGCGGTGTCGTGCCGGGAAATGCCGGCGAGCTGCGCCCGCTGCGCGAGGCCGGCGTGCGGCTGTTCAAGTGCTTCCTCGTGCCCTCCGGGGTCGAGGAGTTTCCTGCCGTCAGCGAGGCCGACCTGCGCCTCGCTCTGCCCCTGCTCGCCGAGCTCGGCGCCCCTCTGCTCGTGCACGCCGAGCTTCCGGAGCAGCTCCAGGCCATCGTCGAGGGCGACGTCCGCTCCTACGCCACCTGGCTGGCCTCGCGCCCCGACTCGGCGGAGACGGAAGCGGTAAGGCTCGCCGTCGCGCTGGCGGAGGAATACGGCGCGCGGGTGCACATCGTGCATCTCACCTCGCACCAGTCGCTGCCCATCCTCGCCGACGCGCGCCTGCGCGGCGTGAAGGTGACGGCCGAGACCTGCCCGCACTACCTCACCTTCGCGGCCGAGGAGATCGGTGACGGCGCCACGCAGTTCAAGTGTGCGCCTCCCATCCGCGACGGGGCGAACCGCGACGCGCTCTGGAAGGCCGTGGAGAGCGGGGAGATCGAGATGGTCGTCACCGATCACTCCCCCTGTCCTCCCGCGCTCAAGGCGCTGGAGCCCGGCGACTTCTTCGCCGCGTGGGGAGGGATCTCCTCGCTGCAGCTCGCGCTCCCCGCCGTCTGGACCGTCGCGCGCGAACAGGGCGCCGGAGTCAGCCTGATCGCCGACCGCATGTGCGCCGCCCCCGCCGCGCTCGCCGGCCTCGCGCACCGAAAGGGAAGCATCGCCCCGGGCTACGACGCTGACTTCGTCGTGTGGGATCCCGACGCCAGCTTCACCGTGGATGGCGCGGAGCTCCAGCACCGACATCCACTCACCCCCTATCAGGGGCTCGTGCTGCACGGCGTGGTGCAGGCCACCGTCGTCGGCGGCGCGGTGGTCTTCCGCGATGGCCGCATCGTCGGCGATGCGGTGGGCGAGCTCCTCACCTGAGCGCACGATGAGCCACATGGCTGACTTCACCGATCTCGTCGACCTCGCCGCCGAGCAGCTCGGCGGCGCCGTGGTCGCGGCCAACGACGAGTTCTTCGCGCCGAAGGAGGCGCTGCTCAAGCCGGCCGCCGCCGAGTGGCGGGAGGGAGAATTCACCGAGCGCGGCAAGTGGATGGACGGGTGGGAGACGCGCCGCCGCCGCTCGCCCGGCCACGACTGGGCGATCGTCCGGCTCGGCACTCCCGGCATCGTGAGGGGCGTGGTGATCGACACCGCCTTCTTCCGCGGCAACTATCCCGAGCGCGCGAGCCTCGACGGCTGCTCGCTTCCCGGCGTCCCGTCGCCGGAGGAGCTCTTGCGCGACGAGACGGTCTGGCGCGAGCTGCTCCCTCTCTCGCCGCTCGCCGGCGACACGAGGAACGAGTTCGCGCTGGCTTCGGGTGAGCGTGTGACGCACGTGCGTCTGAACATCCATCCCGACGGCGGCGTGGCGCGGCTGCGCGTGCACGGTGAGGTGATCCCGGAGAACCATGCGCGCAGCGCTGGCGTCGCCGATCTCGCCGCCATCGAGAACGGCGGCTTCGCCGTCGTCTGCAGCGACATGTTCTTCGGGCACCGGCAGAATCTCATCCTCCCGGGTCGTTCCACGCACATGGGCAACGGCTGGGAGACGCGCCGCCGCCGCGGCGAGGGGAACGACTGGATCATCGTCAGGCTCGGAGCGCCAGGCCGCGTGGAGTGGGTGGAGCTCGACACCGACTACTTCAAGGGAAATGCCCCGGGCGCCTGCATGATCGACGCGTGCGTGATGCCCGGCGCCTCGGCGGAGGAGCTCGCGTCCGCCGCGACGGCGTGGACGGAGCTCGTGCCGCGCACGCCGCTGCAGCCGCACGCCCGCCACCGCTTCGACAGCGTGGACACGACCACCGCGGCGACGCACGTGCGCCTCAACATCTACCCCGACGGCGGAGTCGCGCGCCTGCGCGTCTTCGCGCGCCCCGCGGCAACGTGACGCTGACGATCGCCGAGCTGGATGCGCTCCCGCGCGGCGAGGCCGCCGAGACGCTGCGCGCCTGCTGCGGATCGGCCGCGTGGGTGGAGGCGATGCTCGCGCGCCGCCCCTTCGGCAGCAGAGGCGCGCTGATCGCCGCGGCGGACGAGACGGCCGCGGCGCTGTCGGAGCAGGACTGGCTCGAGGCGTTCGCGCGCCACCCCCGCATCGGCGAACGCACCGCCGCCCGCCCTACATCTCGAACGGCCGGCGAATGGTCGTCAGACGAGCAGGCCGCGGCGACTGCCGTCGACGTCACGGTGCAGCGCCGGCTCGCCGCGCTCAATGCGGAGTACGCCGAGCGCTTCGGCTTCATCTTCATCATCTGCGCGAGCGGCCGGTCGGGCGAGGAGATCCTCTCAGCGCTCGAGCGGCGGCTGCCGAACGACCCGCACACCGAGCTCGCGATCGCCGCCGGCGAGCAGCGCGCCATCACGCGGCTGCGGCTCGAGAAGCTGCTGGGATTACCCAATGACGATGGAGAACGGCGATGACTACCCTGAGCACGCACGTGCTTGACACCGCCATCGGCCGGCCCGCGGAGGGGATGCGGGTGCGGCTCTTCCGCGAGACCACGATGCTCGGCTACGGCGAGACGGACGCCGATGGGCGGCTGGCCGGCCTCCGTGAAGGACACGTCCTGACGGAGGGGATCCATCACCTCGTCTTCGGCGCGGGCGACTACTTCGCGCTGACGGGGCGGGAATGCTTCTACACGGAGATCGAGGTGCGCTTCAGGGTGGCAGCCGGCGACGCGCACCTTCACGTGCCACTGCTGGTCAGCCCGTTCGGGTATTCCACCTATCGCGGGAGCTAGTCCGGTCAGCCGCGCACCGCGAAGGTGCCCGCAACCGCGAGGAGCGGATGCAACGGGTTCAACGGAAACTGCCGGTAGCACTGCTCCCCGCTCCAGATGCTGCCGGTAGTTCCGTCAGATCCCTCAGATCCGTTCCTCGCTGTTGACCGAGCCACGGCGCACCTCAGCGCCGCGCCCCCTCGGCGATCCACTGACCGAGCAGCTCGCGCTCGCCGTCCGTGATGTGCGTCTTGTTGGCCGGAGGCATGGTGCGGGTCACCACGGCTCGCTCGCGAATGCGGGCGGCCCGCGCCACGATCTGCAGGGGAGTCTCGAACGTCACGCCCGCCGGGGCGGCGCCGAAGGTCAGGTCGGCCGGCTGCGTGGAATGACAGACCACGCAGCGTCGCTCGATCACGTGCTGCGCCTCGGCGAAGGTGACTGGCCCGCGGCGCGCCCGAGCTCCGTCCACCGCGCCGGCAGAGCCGGCGCGCAGCACGAGGAGCAGCGCGGCGCAAGACACCAGCATCGTGGCCGCCAGCGCTGGCCGCCACGCCGTGAACGTGAAGCGCACGTTGAGGATGTGCCGTACCGCCGCCCCGGCCGCGATCAGCAGCAGGAGGAGCAGCCCGCCGCGCCGGTTGCCATACACCGATGGAAAGTGGCTGCTCACCATCAGCACGATCACCGGAAAGGTCATGTAGTTGTTGAAGACCGAGACGCGCTTCGCCCTGGCCGAGACCGCGGGGTCGGCGCCGCGGCCGTCGGCCACCGACGCCACGAGCTCCCGCTGGGAGGGGATGATCGTCAGGAAGACGTTCGCGGCCATGATCGTGCCGAGCATGGCGCCCGCGTGGAGAAACGCGGCCCGGCCGTTGAGCAGCCGCGTGAGGGCGAAGGCGATGCCGGCGAGACCGGTGACCCATGCGGCGGTGGCGAGGCGCGGCGCCAGCGGCGCGACGAGGCGCTGCAGCGCTTCATAGAGCGCCCAGCCGCCGGCGATCGCACCGACTCCCACCGCCACCGCCTCGCGGTGCGAGAGCGCCGCGACCGAGGCGTCGGCCATCACCGCGCGGCCGCCCGCGTAGTAGACGGCGACCAGCAGGACCATCCCGCTCAGCCAGGTCGTGTACGCCTGCCACTTGAACCAGTGCAAAGGCACTGGCAGGCGCTGACCCGCGAGCAGCGACTTCTGCAGATGATAGAAGCCGCCACTGTGCAGGAGCCAGATGCTCCCGACCGCGCGCGGCGCCCCCGGGTTGCCGGCGGGCTGCTCGACCTGGAGATTGCGATCGATCCAGTTGAACAACATGGAATTGCCCGCCCACATGATCGCCGCGATGACGTGGATCCATCGCGCGATGAGATCGATCAGCTCCACCGCGGTGGCGCTCACCGGGGGCTCCGCCGGCCCGGTCGGTGCGACCCGCCGTCGCGCGCACCTGCTCGCCGGTGCCGCATGTCTCGCAAGTCTCGCATGTCTCGCATGTCTCCCATGTCTCGCATCGCGGGAAGATGCAGGGTGCCGGGAGGCAGCGGAAGGACGACCGCCGGCGTAACCCGAATAGCACCTTTCTCGTATCGTGATGCATGTCTTCCCCCAAACGCTCCGCCGCCGTCCCGCTCACCCTCGTGCCGGCGCTCGCCGCCCTCGTGGGCTGCACCCCCGATGCGTCGCCGCAGGCCGGCGTCGATCCCTGCCTTCCCGCCACCTACCAGCAGCAGGCCTGCGACTACGCGGTGGCGAACAAGGGCTACTACAACCAGGGCGCCTGGTTCCCTCACGTCTATCCGTACGCGCCGCTCTTCTACTACAACGGCTACTCCCGCTACGTCGCCTCCGGCGGCCGGCCGCGGGCACTGCCGATGTCGGCCTACACGCCGGCGCCCGGCGGCGTCCGCGGGCGCACCGGCGTGTCGGGCGGCCGCTCGACCGTGGTGCGCGGCGGCTTCGGACGGATCGGCGGCTCGCGCGGCTTCGGCGGCGCCTGACGTGGAGCGTCTCGCCAGCACTCCACGTCCCGACTGGCAGCAGGCCGTAGAGTCGCGCGGTCTCAAATGGCACACCGGCCAGACGCCGTACTGGACGGAAGACGTCTACTATCGCTTCACCGCCGAGCAGATCGACACGATCGAGCGCGCCACGAACGAGCTCCACGAGCGCGCGCTCGAAGCGGTGCAGCACGTCATCGACGAGAAGCGCTACGCCGAGTTGGGGATCCCGGCGCACGCGGCACCGCTCATCGAGGCCACCTGGGAGGCGGAGCCGCCCAGCCTGTACGGTCGCTTCGATCTCGCGTACGACGGCAGCTCGCCCCCCAAGATGCTGGAGTACAACGCCGACACCCCCACCTCGCTGCTCGAGGCGTCGGTGATCCAGTGGGACTGGGCGCGGGCGCTGCATCCCGGTGCCGACCAGTTCAACTCGCTGCACGAGCGGCTCGTCGGACAGTGGCAGGCGATCCGGCCCGAGCTGCCGAGCGCCGGAGCGCTCGGCCCCCAGGTGCACTTCGCGTCACTCGACGAGCTGGAGGACGGGATGACCGCGGCCTACCTCGCCGAAACCGCAGCACAGGCCGGGCTCCAGGTAAAGCTGCTGGCGATGTCCGATATCGGGTGGGATCCCGGTGCACGCGAGTTCTGCGATCGCGAGGACGCGCCGGTCGACACGCTGTTCAAGCTCTACCCGTGGGAGTGGCTCGTGCACGAGCCATTCGCCGAGAACATCGCCGTGTCGAGAATGCTGCTGATCGAGCCGGCGTGGAAGATGGTGCTCTCGAACAAGGGGATCCTTCCGATCATGTGGGAGCTCTTCCCCGGGCACGCCAATCTCCTGCCGGCCTGGTTCGACGCGCCGAACGGGATGTTCGAGTACGTCAGGAAGCCGCTGCTCTCGCGCGAGGGAGCGAACATCACCGTGCACACGATGAAGGAGCACGTCGAGTCCACGGGGGAGTACGGCGCGGAGGGCTTCGTCTTCCAGGAGCTGGCGCCGATCCCCCTGCTCGACGGCCGGCGCCCGGTGATCGGGAGCTGGGTGATCGGAGGCGAGGCGGGCGGGATGGGAATCCGCGAGTCCGACGGGTGGGTGACGGACAACAGCTCGCGCTTCGTGCCGCACATCTTCCGCTGACTCCCGCCTCGCGCACCGGGAGATCGCTCAGTCGCGCGTGTCCGCCCGCGTCTGGGCGACGGCGAGTCGCGCCCGCAGTCGCAGCGCATCGTCGATCTCCCTGTCCGAGACGCGCCGCGGGATGAGCATCCCCCCCTCGCCGGCGCGGGTTGGCACGTCGATGCGCGCCACGCGCCCATCGGCGCCGATCTCCACGATCGCCTGTGCCGAGTTGCTCGGGTGCTCCTCGACCGAGATGACGAGCGTCCAGATGCCATTGTCGCCCCACTGCCGGCGCAGGGCGAACTCGCCGGTGCGCGTCGTTGCCGTGAAGCTCAGTGCCACGGACCGGCGCTGGCCATTCACGATCCCTTGCGCCGTCCCGCTCACCGGCACGGCGACCGGGGTGCGATGGTGGAAGGCATGGACGACGAGGAATGCATCCTTCGTGGCCGGGTCGTAGGGATTGACCGGCGTCTCGATGGAGATCCACGCGGGGCCGAACTTCATGTCGCCGGCCACGGGAGTGGCGGCGGCGATGCCGAGCAGTGACGCGGTGATGCCGATGAGGCCGAACGAGCGCACGAGCATGTCGAGCTCCTGATGAAGGGATGCTCGTAGGATGCCGCCTCGCGCTCCGGCGTTTAGTGCGGCGCAACGTCGCCGCGCGCGACGGCACTACCGCCGGTGCAATTGCACGGTCCCCTTGAACGACCGCACCTCGATGCGCGCCTCCAACTCGGCCAGTCCGTGCGACGTGGTGAGCGTCATGCCGCGTCCCTCGTGGCCCGGTACGGGAGGCTTCGCCGTCCATCCATTCTCGATCGACCCGGTGATTGTTGCGGCATCCACCTCGGCACTCGCGTCGCGCTCGATGTAGACGTCGATCCCGCCGCTGTGCGTCTCCAGCTCCACCGACGCGCCACGCGCGAGCCGGGGCCCGAAGGAGATCGCACCGCTCGTCGCTTCCAGCTTCGCATGCTCGATCTCTCCCCCGACCACGCGGATGGTGCCGCTGATCGTCGACGCACCGACATCCTCGCCCCCCTGCATCGTGATGTCGCCCGTCGCGGTCTTGACTCGGAGCCAGGCGGGCGACCCGTCGATCACGACGCTGCCATCCATGCTCTCGGCGCGCACCTCGCGCGGGCTGCCATGCGCGGTGATCGAGCCCCCCACCACGTTGAGGTCGAGTCCCCCCGTCACGCCGGTCGCCTCCAGCGCCGCGCTCCCCGTCTTCACCCACACGCGCGCGTCCCGCGGCACGCGCAGCGTCAGCCGGCCCTCGCGCGCCGTGCGCTCCGAGGGGGCCTCGACGAACATCTTGATCCCGCGCGGCGCCTCGAGCGGCGTCCCGCTGGAGAACCCGACACGCGAGCCGGTGGCGACCACTCCGCTGAGCTCCACGCTGTCCCTGTCCCACCCCACCACGCTCACGCTCCCCACGTCGGCGTAGAGCCGCACCGACACCGAGCGGTGCGCGGCATGACCCTTCCGCACCTGCTGCTGGCCGTGCGCCGCCGGCATCGCCGCCGCGAGCGCGAGCGTCGCCACCATCGCGAGCGCGCGTCTCATGTGCGCGGGGCGAGCTCAGACGCCCGGCGCAGCAGGTCGATCTTGCGCTCGTAGTTGGAGGCGAAGATCGCCGCGATTGTGCGGTTGCCCGGATCGCGCGCGAGCGCCGCCCGCGCCTCGGCGATCGCCGAGTCGGCCACCCTGAGGCTCCGCTCCACGGTCGCGACGGTGGAGGGGGCGAGCGAATCACGCCGCTGATCCAGCACGCGCTGGTGATAGGTCACGCTGCGCGCGAAGTCCCGCTCGAGCGACGCGAAACGCGCGGGGAGGGTGCTCGCCACGGGGAGGGAGACAGCCTGCGCCGGGGGCGCCGCCGCCGTCCGCCCCTGCTGCTGCCGCATCACCATCACGGTGACCGCCGAGGAGCCGATGGCGACCGCGACGATCACCGCGGCGGCGGCGGGAAAACGCCCGAGCCGCCAGCGTCCGGAATGCTCGCGCACCGGCGGGGCGCCGGCGCGCCGCGGCGCGAGCCGCCGAGCGACCTCCACCCACAGGTCGTCCGGGGGAGCGACGTCGCGCGGGAGCGCGGCCACCAGGTCGGCGAGGCGCTGTTCGATGGTTCGCTGGTCGGTCATTGGCTCATTGCCTTCGTCAAGAGTTGCCGGGCGCGGTGCAGCTGGGCGCGCAGCGTTCCCGGCGCCAGTCCCGTCATGTCGGCGATCTCCTCGTGGGAGTATCCCTCCACGTCGTGCAGCACGAAGGCGCGTCGCACCCCTGGAGGGAGCGCCGCCACCGCGCGCTCGAGGTCGATCGCCGTCGCCACGTCTACAGGCGCCGACGTCCCCTCGCCCGCCATGCCGGCCGCCTCGTCGTCGTCGGCGAGCGACACGCGCATCGACCGGCGCGCGTCAGCGCGCCGCTGCATGAGGAGCGAGTTCACGGCGATGCGGTGCAGCCACGTGGTGACGCTGGCCTCACCGCGAAAGGCGGGCAGCGCTTCCCACGCCTTCACGAAGACGTCCTGCGTCAGCTCGCGGGCGGCGGCGCCGTTCCCCGTGAGTCGCAGGCAGAGCGCGTGCACGCGCCCCGCGTACGCCGCGTAGAGCTCGGCGAACGCGTCGACGTCGCCCCGCTGCGCGCGCGCGATGCGGGAGACCTCGGCCCGGTCGGCCGGCCCGCCCACTGTCGCGTCGAACATCGGAGTGACTGGTTGTGCCGGCGCCATCGTGAAGCTGAGATGCCGGCCGAGGCCCGCCCGCTTATCGCCCACGTGGGAATACTGCCGCGCGCTCCGGGAGAGTCCAGCCCGCGCCGCATCCCGAGGGCGCTCTCCTGAATCCCCACGCCTACGGCCACTTCCACAACGTGAAGGGAAAGGCCCCCGGCTACCAGGAAGTGTTCGTCGACGAGGGGGACCTCGACATGCTGCGCGCAATGACGACGCTCCACGCCGGTGGGCTACGATGGGATGAGCATCTCCGATCACACGCCGGAGATGACTTGCGCGGCGCCCTGGCACGCCGGCACGGCGTACGCGCTCGGCTACATGAACGCCGCGATGCAGATGGCCGAGCGCGGCTGAGTCGCGCCTGAACGCGAAGTGCCCCGGAGCCGACCGCTCTCCGGGGCACTTCGCGCGCTGGTGGGGCGCAATCTTTCAGCTACGGCTACGCCGTTCTACTGTCCCGCCGGCAGCGACGTGTTCGTCACGGCGCGGTAGACGTTCAGCCGACCCGCGCCGAACTTCGTGTCGTAGCCGGCCGCGCCCTTGTCGTCGGTCGTGTTGAGCAGCCGGGTGCGGAGCGCACTGCCGCGCAGCCCCGTCTTCGACGCCACCGCCGCTGCCGCGCCGGTCACCTGCGGCGCCGCCATCGACGTTCCCTGCATGTAGGTGTACGAGCCGCCGGCCTGCGGACCGCTGTAGACCGTGCCCCCCGTGAAGCCCGCCACGACGGCGCTGAAAATGCACCCTTCCGGCGTCGTGTTCGAGTAGCAGTTGCCGCCCGGCGCCGAGATGTCGAGCCCCGAGCCGTACTGCGAGTACGACGCGAGCTCGTCCTTCCACGTCGTGGACGACACCGAGATCGCGTTCGCGTCGCACGCCGGACACGCCACCCTCGACGTGCCCGAGTTGCCCGCCGACGCGATCACGAGGATGCCGGCCGCCGTCGCGTTCTTGATCGCCGTCTTCTCGCCACTCGACTCCGTCGTGCCGCCGAGGCTCATGTTGATCGCGACGAGATGGTTGCCGTTGGCATCGAGGTACGACGTCGCCGCGTTGATGGCGTTGATGATCGCAGACGTCGGGCATCCGTTCACTCCGCACACGCGCTGGACGTACACCTTCACGTGCGGCGCCGCGCCCGACACGCCGGCCACGCCGACCGTGCTGCCGGCCATCGTCCCCGTCGTGTGCGTGCCATGCCCCTCATCCGGCGTGTCGCTCGGATCGTTGTCGTTGTCGTACCAGTCCTTGCCGGCGATGAGGCGGCCGGTGAACTCCGGATGCGAGAAGTCCACGCCGGTGTCGATCGAGCCGATGGTCACGTCGGCGCCCCCCGCGGCGTAGCCTTCCACGTTGTCGATGTCGGCGTCGGCGATCGAGGCGTAGGAGGCCGGGATGTAGCCGGTGCCGCCGCTCGTGTACTGCATGTTGAGCCCGCCCGGGTTGTAGAACGCCCAGAGGCGCGAGTCGATCGCGTCGACGTGGCGGATGTAGTTGGGCTCCGCGTACTCGACGTCGGGCAGCAGCGCGATCGCCGCGGCGAGCGCGCGCTCGTTCCCCTTCAACGTCTTCAGCACGTCGAACTTGCCAGCGAACCCCTTCCGCCCCTTGCCCGCGCCGAACCGGGCGACGAGGTCGTCGATGCTGACCGAGCTGCCATCCTTCAGCTTGACGATGATCTCGCCGTCGACGACGGGATCGCCGGCGTCGGCCTTGACGGAGGCTGGCGACGAGACGCGGTCGATCGGCGACGCGGGCATCGGTGCATCGGAGCAGGCCGCGAGGCTGGCCAGGGCGGACGCGGCCAGGACGGCCGACCAACGCGAGCGGTTGGAGAAACGGGACATCGACGAGCTCCTCTACTAGTGGGGTGACACACACCCCGCCGGACGGCAGGGCGCAAAGCTCCACGTCGCGCTCGTCTCGGCGCACCGGTGACATGGTGCGGGACGGGAGCGCGGCGACTCGTACCGAGACGCGGGCTTGCTGTCGTGCTGAGGAGGTGGCTTGGCGCGGGCTCGTGGACGCGACATCGCGGTCCAGGCGCGCAGCTCGGGGGTCGTCGTCGGCACCCCGAGCTCGTTGCGCGACGACAATACAAGCGTTTAAGCCGAACGCGCAAGAGCGAGTTTCAGTCGTGCTCGCTTATGTCCCGATCAACCCTTCGCTGCGGGGGTCTGGCGTCATCCTCGACGCGCGGCTCGCTCGGCGGATCCCGATCGCCAGGCTCGATCCCCGCCGGACGCACGACGAGATCGGCCGCCAGCCAGAGCACCTTCGCGAAGGGGTAGCAGCCGATCGCCCCCGCGGCCATCAGCGCCAGCCCTCCCCACTGCACGAGCGTCCACGGGGTATCGGGATACGTCGCGATGATCCAGATGCCGAGGATCGCGGCGCAGAGCAGCTCGACGGCGATCAGATTGAGCAGGTACGCGCCGATGAAGTAGTCGCTCTCGCCCCGCTGCAGCCGCTGGCCGCAGTGCGGACAGCGCTCGCGCAGCGTGGAGTAGCTGCCGAAGATCCCCCGCCCCCCGCAGTTGGGGCAGCGGAGCAGCAGCGCTCGGCCGATGAGCTTCCACGCTGGCGCGTTACGGAGCATGATCGGAAGATAGCGGCAACCACCGGAGCCATCATGAAGGCGCTCGAGCTTCCCCGCCAGAATCGGATCCCACGCGCTGCCGCCCTGCTGCTCGCCGCGCCGGCCCTGCTCCTCTCGGCGTTCGTCGTGGTTCCGCCGTGGACGATGGGAACGCTCGTCGTCGTGGTGGCCGCCACGGAGCTCTCGCCACTGCTCGCCGCACTCGACGTGCTGATACTGCTCGTGGTCTCCCGGCTGTTGCGCGCGCACAGGCGACTACGCCTGGCGCTGTGCCTCCTGCTCGCGCTCGCGGCGTGCGTGTCGCTCTGGCCGGTGGCGCGTTTCTCCGCCGCGGCCCGCTCCGCCGCCGCGCAGCTCGGTGCGGAGGTGCCGGTGCCGCGATTCTCCCCGCTGGCGGCAGTGCGCGGCGGCGCCGGCCCGACGGACGTCGCGGAGCGGATTGTCGCGTATCGCGCGGCCGACGGCTCGCCGCTCTCGGCGCGCATCTACGCCGGCCCCGACGCCGGTGCGCGCGCCCGGCCAGCGGTCGTCGTGATCTATGGTGGCGCGTGGCGATCCGGCGAGCCGACACAGGCGGCGAACGTCAGCCGGCTGCTCGCGTCGCGCGGTTACGTCGTCGCCGCCGTGGACTACCGACACGCGCCGCGCAGCCGCTTTCCCTCGCAGCTCGACGACATCCGCGCCGGAATGGCGCTGCTCCGCGACTCGGCAGGCGCCTGGCGGGTGGACACCGCGCGTGTCGCCCTGCTCGGACGTTCCTCGGGTGGCGAGCTCGCGGAGCTTGCCGGCTGGACGCCGGGACCGTTGCGGGTTCGGGCCGTCGTCGCCATCTACTCCCCATTCGATCTGGCGGAGGGCTATCGCGACCTGCCCCGTCCCGACCCGATCGGGGTTCGCGACGTCCTGCGCGCCTATCTCGGCGGCACGCCTGACGAACGGCCCGCGACGTATCGCGACGCCTCACCCTCGCGCCAGGTCCGCCCCGGGCTCGCCCCGACCCTGCTCGTCTTCGGCGCCCGCGACCATGTGGTGAAGGCCAGTTTCAACCGCGAAGCCGCCGCGGCCCTCGGCCGAGCCGGCGTCCCGGTGGTCGCGGTGGAGCTGCCCTGGGCCGAGCATGGCTTCGACCTCGTTCCGGCGGGGCTGGGGGGGCAGCTCACCGCAAGCGTCCTCGTTGCATTTCTGGAGCGGCAGCTCGCCGGCGCCTCGCAGAAGTGATTGATTCATCAAAGCTTAGGATTCTCTCAGCTTGTGGGGTCGCAGGAAGAATCGCCGTTGACGAAACAAACGTTCTCTGGTAGCGTCCGGCAGGATCTCCCTCCCACCAGTCTCTCCCCCGATGCGCAGTCTCCTCCTGTCCGCCGTCCTCCTCACCGCTGCGGCCGGCCCGCTGGCTGCCCAGCGGCTGGGCCCCCCCGAGCCGAGGCCCGCGCTGCGCGAGGGGGCCGATACCAACGACGCCCAGGCCTACTACGACCTGGGCGTCGCGCAGTTGATGCGAGACAGCCGCACGTCGGCCGAGGCGTTCTACTGGGCCGCCCGGATCAACCCGGCCAACGGCGACGCCCTCTACGGCCGTCGTTCCGCGCTGATGAAGAGCAACGACCGGCTGCTCCAGCAGATGATGGAGAACACGAGGGGGGTTCACAGCTCGAAGGAGGGGCGGCTGCTCGACTCGCTGCAGTTCCGCGCCCTGATGATGAGCCCCTTCCTTTATCGCCGCTTCGATCGCGATCTCTACACCACCTACGTTCACAACGACGTCGTCCGCTCGTCGCGGATGTCGGGGGGCGGGGAGCCCAACGCGGTCGAGCTGGACTACGAGATCAACATCTACCTCCAGCGCGGCGGTGCCTCCACGCGCGCCTGGATGGCGTACGGCGCCGGCGACTTCGACAACGCGCTGAGCCTCTACGCCTCGGCGCTGAAGACCACGCGCAATCCCTCCTACGTCCACATGGAGCGCGCGCGCATCTTCGGCATGAAGGCCCAGGTGGACAGCGCGGTGGCCGAGATGAAGGTCGCGCTGGAAGCGCAGCGGAAGGAGGATTCGAAGGACCTCGTCATCTTCTACGAATCCAAGGCGCTCGCCGAATACAGCACGGCGGTACTGCTGGAAGGCGCGGGGAAGACCGACGCGGCGCGCGAGGCGTATGGCCGCGCGCTGCAGGAGGATCTCGCCTACTATCCGGCGCACATGCGGCTCGGGCTGCTGGCCGCCGGCTTGAAGGACACCGCGAACGCGGTCAGCGAGCTGGCGCTCGCGTCCCAGCTCGCGCCGGAGGAGCCGCACGTGCGCTACGTCCACGGCTTCGTGCTCGCCCTCGCGCACCGGCCCACCGAGGCGATCGTCGAGTTCAAGAAGGCCGTCGAGCTCGAGCCCTGTTACGCGCTCCCCTACGTCCTGCTCGGGCAGATGTACGAGAGCAACGGCGACGGCCCCAACTCGGCGGCCGCGTACAAGGGCTTCCTCGCGCACGCCGCGCAGACCGATCCGCAGCGTGACTTCGCTGCCGCCCATCTCAAGGAGATCACCCAGTTTCTCGCGGACCAGGAAGCGATGAAGAAGGCGGCCGCCGCGGCGACGCCATGAGGGGCGCGCCGCGGCGGCTCCTCGCCGCCGGTGCGCTCCTGGCGCTGGCCGGCGCGGCACAGGCGCAGGACACCGCGTCGCACGCCCTGGTGAAGCGTTCGGCGTACGAGGACCTGCAGATGTTCGGGCAGGTGCTCAACCAGATCCGCGTGAACCATCCCGACTCGGTGGACATGCACGATCTGTACATGGCGGCGGTGCAGGGGATGATCCACGCGGCGGATCCGCACTCGTACGTGATCCCGTCGGTGCGCCTCGAGCCTGGCAAGGAGGCGGCGCTGCGCGACGGGAAGCTCCACCCGGTCCCGATTGCCTTCGTGTACTCGGGAGGCGCGCCCGTCGTGGTGAGCGTGGCGGCGGGCACCGCGGCCCGTCAGCTCGACATCATGCCGGGTGACGAGCTGGTGTCGGTGGACGGAAAGCCAGTCGTGTGGGAGAGCGCCGAGGAGCTCGAGATCGCGCTGAGCGGCCGGAAGAAGTCCACGGTGCGGCTCGGCTTCGAGCGCCGCCGCAGCGACGGTACCATCGCCAGGCTCGAGCGCGAGGTGAAGCGCGAATCGTTCGACGAGGAGTCGGCCATCCCCGTGGCGGTGATGATGGATTCGGCCACCGGCTACGTGCGGGTCACTACCTTCATGGGCGAGCGCGTCGCCGACGATCTGCACGGCGCGCTCGACCGGCTGGAGAAATCGGGGATGCGGCGGCTCGTCCTCGACCTGCGTGACAATGGCGGCGGCAGCGTGAGCGAGGCGGCGCGCGTCGCCGGTGAGTTTCTTCCACGCGGCACCATCGTGTACACCGCCGATGGCCGCAAGGCGGACGTGACCGACACGGGCCGCGTGCAGCGCTCCTTCTGGCGCAGCGAGCGGCGCTATCCGATCGTGGTGATGGTGAACGCGGGGACGGCGAGCGCCTCGGAGCTGGTTGCCGGCGCGCTGCAGGATCACGACCGGGCCCTGATCGTCGGGCGGCCCACCTTCGGGAAGTCGCTGCTCATGCGCGGCTTTCCGATGTCGGACGGCTCGGTGTTCGTGCTCGTGGTGGGACGCGTGCGCACGCCGTGCGGACGCATCGTGCAGCGCCAGTACCGTTCGATCAGCCGGCGGGACTACTACCGGATGGCGCGTGCCGACCGCGACACCGCCGGCCGGCCGTCGTGCCGGACCGACGGGGGTCGCACCGTGTACGGGGGCGGGGGGATCTTCCCCGACGTGCCGCTGGGCGAGGCGACGGCGCTGCCGCGGTGGGCGCAGCTCGCGCAGGAGCAGCAGCTTCCGCTCACCTGGAGCGGCAGCTACGTGGAGGCGAACGCCACGTCGCTCGGCACGCTCGAGAGCTTCGCCGCTTCCGGAGCGCTTCCGTCCGCCGCGCTCGCCGACTTCCGCGCCTACGCTGCGCGGCAGGGAGTGACGGTGCCGGCGGACGACGACGCGGCGCTGCAGCGCCTCCTCGTGCCGCGCGTCGCCGCCACCAGGTGGGGCGACGAGGGCGCGTATCGCGTGTCGGCGCTGCACGACGCCACGATACGCGAGGCAGTCGCCGCCTTCGCGCGCGCGGGGGCCCTGCCGGCGCACTGACGGGCCGCGCGCGATGACGAGTCGCGCGCGCTCCCGGCTCTCACAACGCCGATCCGTTGCCGCGCGTCTGGACAGTATGCAGCTTGCAGCACTCACTGCGTCATCGTCCGTCCGCCAGCCGACCACATGCGCTCCCTTCTCCGCCTCACCGCCGCCCTCTCGCTCGGTGCGCTCCTCGCGCCGCGCCCCGCCTCCGCGCAGGACACGGAGCGCTACCGCGCCGCCGCCGACCGGCTCATCGACGCCGCCCTCAAGGACAGCTCGGCATGGAACCGGATCGCCGAGCTCACCGACACCTTCGGCAGCCGCCTCAGCGGATCGCCGGCGCTCGAGCACGCGATCGACTGGACGCTCGACCGGATGCGCGCCGACGGGCTCGAGGCGGTGCGCGGCGAGCCGGCCATGGTGCCGCATTGGGTGCGCGGCGCGGAGTCGGCGGAGCTGGTCACCCCTCGCCCCAAGAAGCTGACGATGCTCGGTCTCGGCGGCTCGGTCGGCACTCCCGCCGCCGGCATCACCGCGCCCGTCCTCGTGGTGACGAGCTTCGAGGAGCTCCAGAAGCGCGCGGCCGAGGCGAAGGGGAAGATCGTGCTGTTCGACGTTCCCTTCACGACGTACGGACAGACCGTCGCCTATCGCGGCACCGGCGCCACCGCGGCGGCGCGCGCCGGCGCCGTGGCCATGCTGCTGCGGTCGGTCTCGTCGTACAGCATGAACAACCCGCATACCGGCGCGCTCCGTTACGACACCACGGTCACGCGCATCCCCGCCGCGGCCATCGCCGTGGAGGACGCGATGCTTCTGCGCCGCATGCAGGACCGGGGGCAGCACGTCACGGTCAGCCTCCACATGGGGGCGCAGACGTTCCCCGACGCGCCGTCGCGCAACCTCGTCGCCGAGATCCGTGGCCGCGAGCTTCCCGACGAGGTCGTGGTGATCGGCGGGCACATCGACTCCTGGGACGTCGGGCAGGGAGCGATGGACGATGCGGGCGGCGTGGTGGCGGCGTGGGAGGCGGTTCGCCTGATGAAGGCGATGGGGCTGCGCCCGCGCCGCACCGTCCGCGTCGTTGGCTGGACCAACGAGGAGAACGGCACGCGCGGCGGCAACGCGTATCGCGCCACGCACGCCGCCGACGTGGACAAGCACGTCTTCGCGCTCGAATCGGACAACGGCGTGTTCCGCCCCTACGGCATCGCCGCGGTGGGGACCGATTCCGCGCTCGCCATGCTGCGGCGCATCGCCCCGCTGCTGCGGCGCATCGGCGCCGATTCGGTGGTGGCCGGCGAGGGTGAGGCCGACATCGGGCCGCTGCTGCGCGCCGGCGTGCCGGGCGCGGGGCTGCACGTGGACGGCACGCGCTACTTCTGGTTCCATCACTCCGACGCCGACACCCCGGACAAGCTCGATCCGCACGAGGTGGCGCAGTGCGTGGCGACGATGGCGGTGTATGCGTACGTGCTGGCCGAGATGCCGGAGCGCCTGCCGCGCACGCCGGTGGGTGCGACGCGATGAGATGCGTGTCGCGCACGCGGGGGATGCTCGCCGCCGCCGGACTGGCGCTCGCGGCGTGCGGCCGCGCCCCCGAGCTGGCGGTCGACAGCTCGGCGGCGACGGGGGGCGCGCCGCCGCCGACGGAGACCGCGGCCGCGCGGTCGTCGTCGGCACCGATCCGCATCGAGCATTCGACGACGCGCGATCTCACCGGCGACGGGGTGCCGGAGCGCTTTCACGTGCGCGCGACGGGCAGCCGGTACGACTCGCTGAACGTGCGGCTCGAGATCCGCGACGGGAAGTCGAGCGTGCCGCTCTACGTCGCCTCGTGGAACACCATCGCCTACTTCCGCTATGAGCCCGCGGGCGCCCCGCCCGACTCGGCTGCCGCACGCGAGCGCATCACCCGCCGCAACCTGGCGCGCCTCCTGAGCGACAGCGCCTTCGTCGCTCCGCGCCTGACGATGGCGAACGGCAAGACGGAGAGCGTGGATCGCGCGACGGTCGAATACCACCTTGCCGAGCTGGCGTGGCGCCGCACGCATGGCCTCGCCGACACCGCCGCCACCCCGCGCGAGGCCGACGAGGCGCTCGGCAAGGCGGGCCCGCCCAGCGCCGCGCTGCGCGCCGAGGCGGACAGCGTGGTGCAGGAGCTGCGAAGCCGGCCGAGCTTCACCTGGTTCCAGGGTGGCGAGCTCACGTACACCATCGCCTGGAGCGACCGCCAGCACACCTTCGTGCGCGCCTTCTCCTGCTGCTGACCAGGCGGCGCCGGTCTACTGCGTGATCTTCAACAGCGGGCCGGCGCTGCGGCGAACGTCGAACACGCCGTTCGTGAAGTCGAGATGCATGCGCGAGGCGAGCGCCACGTCGCTGCCGATCACCCCGTCCACGGTCACGAAGGTCCACCGCCGTTCGGGCGCCACCGGGATGTTGCGCAGCTCCATCGCGTAGTCGCCGTCGCTCAGCGACACGCTGCGCGCCACCCACTCGGTGCGCTGCTTCTCGGTGCCGAGCCCGTTGAGCGATCCGATGCGCGTGGCGATGGGTGTCGACGGCAGCTTCCGCAGCAGCGCCGTCGTCACGTACGTCACTTCGGCGCCGGTGTCGAGCCCGAACAGCACCGGCCGGCCGTCGCGCGTCACGAGCCGCACCACCGGGTAGCCCATCCAGAACAGGTTCCGCTGCGCGCGCGGGTCGCGCGACGGCCGGCGGATGGTGATCGTCTCGTTGCTCGCGTCGAGCACGAGGTCGAGATGCCGCATGATGTCGGTGCCGATCACCCCGTCGATGCGCACGGAGGTCTTGACCCCCTTCTCGTCGCGCGAGTCGAGGCGCAGCGCATCGGGGTTCACGAGCGCCGCGGAGAGGCCGCGCACCGTCACCCCGCCGATCCCCAGCGAATCCACGTAGACGGCGCGCGCGGGGATGTGGCCGGCGATCACGCCGAGTGCGAGCGAGTCCTGCGACGCCAGCAGGACCCCCGCCTCGCGCGCGATGTTCGCCGAGATGAGCGTCATGCTCGCCCCCGTGTCGAACCAGAACTCGTGGGGCTGGCCGTTGATGCGAACCGTCACCACCGGCGTGCCGAGGGCGCTGCGCCGCATCGGCAGCACGATCTCCCCCTCGGGGATCTCCACCGTGTGCGCCGGCGTCTCGGCAAGGGCATGCGCCCACCGCTCCACCCCCGCCTGCATGACGATCGGGTCGAGCGGCCCCGCGGTGGAGTCCCGCTCGTCGGGGGCGATGCGCGCGAGCGCCGGCCAGTCCGACTGCCACGAGAGGGCGATCGTGAGCCCGACGCGCGCGCGCAGCTTCACGAAGGGATCGATCGTCTGCGAGTGGAGGGCGCCGAATGCCACCGCCGCCGCGTCGGGATCGCTCGCCATCAGCGAGCGAAGCGCCAGCACGAAGGTCTTCTCGTCGAGCGTCCGGGCGACCTTCTCCGCGCTGGCGAGATCGAGGGCGCCGACGTTGCTCCAGAAGTCGAGCTTGTCCTGCGTGCGCGCCCGCAGCGTCCAGCGCGCCCGGTTCACGGTCACGCTCGCACCATTCCGCACCGTGTCCACCACGACTTCGGCCCGCCCCTCCACGATGTCCTCCGCGGTCGGGCCGGACGGCACTGACGCCATCGTGCGGCAGCCGAGCAGCGTGGCGATCGCGAGACCGGAAAGCAGGGGGAAGCGTCGCATTCGGCAGGTGGGAGAGAGCCCGGGCGCCGGTGATCGACAACAAGTGACGGACACCGCAGCAGACCCGGTGTTCCACGGGTTGGACACTACGAGCCGGGAGCGGGTTCCTGTTTCGCCGGGCCTCGCCAGTCACGCTCGATCGCCAGTCGTACGAGCAGCACCCGCCCAGGCGCCGGCTCGTAGAACTTTCCTCCGGTGGCGTTCACGCTCACGGAGCCCGCCGAGCGCACGCCGAAGATGTTCTGCAGCCCGATCAGGGGCAATACGCGCACCCCCCCCGTCCGCACCGCCGTCGAGAGCGAGGCACCGAAGATGGCGCGGCCCGGCGCCTGCGCGCTGTTGGCGTCGTCCACGTCCACCGGACTGGCCAGATCCGCCGTGAGCCCCAGTGTCGCGCCTCCCCCTCCGCCCCCGCCCCAGCTCTCCCTTCCAGTCCGCACCGCGGCCGCCGCCATCAGCGCATGCACCGGAACGCCGGGAATCCGGTTGCCCGCGAACGAGGCGGTGGCGAGGGTGTACTCGGCGTACCGGAAGTGGGAGTAGCTGTACGCTCCCCGGAGCGCGAGGGGACCGACCTCGCCCTCCACCCCCAGCTCGCCGCCGCGCCGCTCGGTGCGCCCGGCGTTGCGAAAGTAGCGCCGCCCCGCGCCCCCCGGGATGTCGAAGGGGACGAGCTCGTCCCTCGCGCGCGTCGCGAACAGCGCGGCATCCCAGCGCAGCGCCGCTCCGGCGAGCAGACCCTTTCCTCCCAGTTCCAGCGTGACGGCGCGCTGCGGCCGGAGCTCTGGGTTGATCCCCGCCGATCCGTCTGGCTTGTTGCCGAGCTCCGTGGTGGTGGGGGTCTCGAAGCTGCTGGACAGGTTGGCGTAGGCGCTGACGAGCGGCGCGATCCGCCACACGGCGCCCAGCGCCGGGCTCACGGCGTGGAGCGTCCGCTCGCCCGAGTCGTCGGGATTGGTGGCCGACACCAGCCGGTCGTGCACGGCGAAGCGAACCGCGTCGGCCCGCACCCCCGCCGACGCGAGCAGCGCGGGGGTGACCGCCAGCTCGGCGCGCGCGAACGGCCCGACGCTCGTGACGAGCTCGCGCTGGTCCTTCCGCAGCGCGCCGCGCACCGCCGCGCCCGCGGGACAGGTGCGCGACGCCGCGCTGGCGTCCACGCACGCTTCCCACTCCTGCCGGTCGTCGTTCTGCCACTGCAGGTCGGCGCCGGCCGACATCCGCGCGGCACGCGCGCCGAGCATCGTCGCATCGCTCGCGCGCGCCGACGCGCCGGCACTCGTCCGGCCGACGTCCACCACCGCGAAGGTGAGCGGATTCTCCAGCGTGCGCACCGTGCCGTAGACGGTGCCCTCCACCGCGCCCGACGTGCCGAACGCGTGCGAACCGCTCAGCGACAGGTCCCCTTGGCGAACCGTCTTTCCGGCGCGCTTCCGCACCGAGAGCGGGTCGGCCATCGTCGGGCTCGCGTCCAGCTGCGCCCGCGTCAGCGCGCCGGGGCTCTCGGCACGCGACACATCGGAGAAGCGCGCCGCGCCGGTGACTCCCGGAAGGAGCAGCCGCGCCGCGCTTCGCGTCGTCCGCTGATCGGAATAGTCGCGATAACCGCGTCCCACGGTGCGGGCGACCGACGCGGTATAGCCAAGGAAAGGGATCGTGCCGCCGGCGCCCAGCGCGGTCGTGGTGGGTGTCGAGCCGCCGCCCACGATGCGCGCGCTCGGCGCGACGCTCACGAGCGGGGGCATTGCCGAACGCAGGTCGATGACTCCGCCCGCCGCGTTGCCGTAGAGCGAGGAGGCGCTGCCGCGGATGACCTCGACACGCTCCGCCCCTTCCACGTCGAGCACGTCGACGGGGGTCTGGCCGTCGGGAAGGGTGACGGGCACGCCGTCCTGCAGCACGCGCACGCCGCGCACGCCGAACGCCGAGCGCGCGCCGAAGCCGCGAATGCTGACGCGCGGATCCTGCGCCGGATTCTGCCGGTTGGCGAGCGACACGCCCGGCACGGCGAAGAGCAGCTCGTCCACCCCGGTGCGCCGCAGCGCCGCGAGGGAGTCCGGACGCACGAGCGTGGCCGCGTAGGGGAGCTCGAGCGGGGAGCGCGGTCCCTCGCGCACCGCGGTGATGCGCACGGTCGGAAGCACGGGCCGGGCCGTCGAGTCCTGCGCGCACAGGGCGAGCGGGACCGAGAGGAGCGGGACGATCCAGAGACGCGAGATCATTCGCGCAAGATACGATGCGCTCCGGGGGGCGCTATTCCTTCGGCAGATCAGCTCGGAAGGCCGCGCATCCCACGTCGATTGCCCTCCTGCTCTCTACCGGGCGAGCCGATGCACCGCCGAGTCGAGCCCGGCGAGCACGCCGGCCTCGGCGTCGTGCAGACCGCCGCGCCGCACCCAGAGCAACCGTCCGTCGCCGGAGACCAGATACGTCTCCGGCACCCCGACCGCCTGGAAGCCGCGCTGCACGGCTCCCGCGGGGTCGTGCGCGATGGCGAAGGCGAGCCGCTCCGCCGTGGCGAAGCGTCGGACCTTCTCGCCGTCGCCGGCGTCCACGCTCACCGCGAGCACCTTCACGCCATTCGCCGCGTACTGCCGCTGCAGCGCGGCGAGATCGGCCATCTCCTCCTTGCAGGAGACACACCAGGTGGCCCATACGTTGAGCAGCACCGGCGTGCCGGCGCCCACGCGCACCGTGTCGCCCGCGAACGTGGCGATGGCGTAGCTCGGCGCGCGGTCCCCCGCCATCAGCGGCTTGAAGGGAGCGCCGCGCGACCTGTCGTCGGATGCCGGCGACGAGCAGGCGAGCGCCGCCGCCGTAACGACCGCCGCCAGCGCGAGGCGCCGCATCACTGGAGCGACGCGCGGCGCAACAGCACCTGCGCGTCCCCCACGGTGCCGAGCGGCATCGCCATCTTCGGATCCTTCATCTTCTCATGCTCGTCCTCGTGTGTCTCGCTGGCCGGCTGCTGCGACCAGGCGACGGTCACCCGCTCGCGCGAGGCGCCCACCACCGGAAAGCCCGCCGCCTGACCGCTGTCGCTGAGCGCAACGCGCTCGCTCCAGTGGTGTCCGCCGTCGCCCGAGACGCGCACGACGATGCGCGGCGTCGCCAGCGTGCCATCGTCCCACGCCGCGATCAACCGGTCCTTACCGCCGAGCGCGAGCTGCACGTGCGCCGGTCGCGAGAATTCCGCAACGCCGAGCGCGAAAGGCTCGCCGAACGACTTCGCGCCGTCGTCGGAGCTGGCATACCAGACGCCGGCGCTCCCCTGCTTCCCCGTCCACCAGGCGACGTGAACGCGCCCCTTCTCGCCGACCTGCAGGGAAGGCCCCGCGTGCGGGCAGCCGTCGAACACCCAGCCGTCGGCGTGCACGCGCACCGGCGCCTGCCAGCTCCCGCCACCGTCGGTGGAGCGGGCAACCACCACGTCGCGCACGTTGCCGGGAAAGACCTGCCGCCAGGCGAGGTAGAGCGTGCCGTCCGGCGCGCTCCCCATCGCGGTGCGGCAGCAGGGACAGGCCTCCCCCATCGTCACGCGCGTGTTCGGCATCCAGCTGCGCCCGCCGTCGGTGGAGCGCGTCATGAACACCGTCGACTTGCCGGCGCGGCCATCCAGCCAGGAGCTGTACAGCGCGCCGTCACGCGCCGCGTACAGCGCGTGGAAGTTGTGCGAGCCGAACGCCGAGTCGTCGGTGACCGTCACCGGCTCGCTCCAGTGCGCCCCGCCGTCGGCCGAGCGCACGAAGCGCAGCGCGCTCGCGGGAAAGCGGCGGCCAGGCACGAGCTTGGCCACCACGTACAGCGCGTTGAGCGCGCCGTCGGAGGAATAGGCGAGCTTCGGCGGGGCCTCGCCGTGCGGCTCGATCGGCCCCAGCATGTCGCGCAGCTCCACGGGCGCGCCGCTGCCGACGCGCACGTAGAGCCGGCCGTCGCTCCCGCCATTCGGCGCCGAGACCCACGCCGTCGCCTCGCGTCCCGAGGGCGAGACGGCGAACATCGGCGCGGTGCCCACGCCGGTGGACGCGTTCACCCGCTCCGCCTCGCGGAAGCGCGGCGCGGCGCTCTCGCGCGAGCAGGCGGCGAGGAGCGGCAGCGCGCACCACATCGAACCTCTCACTTCTCACCTCTCACGGTCGTTGCGTCTACCACGATGTCCTCGCTCCCAGGTAGATCGAGCGCGGCGCGCCCGGCGTGAACTGGTCCTTCAGGAAGGGATCGTACGTCACCAGCTCGGCGTACGAGCGGTCGGCCAGGTTGCTGATGCGGCCGAAGAGCTCCGTGCGCGACGTCACGCCCGCGCTGGCGTGCAGGTTGACCAGCTCGTAGCCGCCATAGCGATGCGTGTTGGCGGGGTCGGTGGCGTAACCGCCGGTGTGCGACCACTCAATAGCGACTCGTCCTCCCTTGAGGAGCACTGGCGACCAGCTCAGGAAGACGTTGCCGAGGTCGCGCGGAGCATCCTCGATCAGATTCCCGGAGTAGGAGACCGCGGACCCGCCGCTCGTCGCGCCCTGGGGCGTCCACTCTACATACCGCTGGCTGGAAAGGGAGTAGCTCGCGTCGAGCCGCAGGTCGCGCGTGAGCGCCATCCCGCTGCCCACCTCGACGCCGCGATGCCGGGTCCGGCCCGCGTTGCGCGCCTCGCGCGTGTTGCTCGCCGTGACGTAGCTGATGATGTCGTCGCGGATCGTCATGTCGTACGCGGAGATCTGATATGCGAGCCGCTCCCCGAGCTGCCCGCGTACACCGACCTCGAATGCATCGACCTTCACCGGCGAGAGATCCACGGTGTTGGAAGCCGAGTTCTGCTGGAAGAGCTGCCCCTGCGACGGAGCGCGGAAGCCGTGGCGATACGAGCCGTAGAGGCTCGTGCGCGAATCGAGCGCCAGCGTGGCGCCGAGCTTCGGACTCAGGTGCGCGTACGACCGCGTCGTGCTCGCCGGCCGGCGGTGGGTGCCGGTGTCGAGTGGGGTGAGGTTGTTGGAGTAGCTGTAGCCGCTGAAGTCCCCCCGCAGCCCGGCGTCCAGCCGCAGCGTCTTCACCGGGCTCGCCTCGGCGTGCAGGTAGGGCGACGCCACCGAGTAGGTCACGTCGTAGTCGTACTGCGCCACGCCGTCGACATAGCCGGTGTACGCGCGCGCCGCACCGGTGCGCGACACGAGTGCCTGCCGCGCCACGAAGCTGCCCGGGCTCGACTCGGCATCCAGCCCCGCGATCACGCGCGCGCTCATCGGCGCGAAGTCGTGACGCAGCTTCGTCTGGATCCCCACCGACGTGTTGCGCGTGTCCCACGTCTGCGGATCGTACGAGAGCTGCCATGACGGGAGCAGCTTCATGTCGTTGTAGCGCGCGTAGGGGGTGACGCTCACCAGGGTGGCGCCCATGTCGTGCTCGACCGCCGAGGAGAGGCGCAGCGCCTGCACCTTGCGATAGGCGATCGGGGCGAGGTTCGTGGCGCGGCTCGTGTCGAACAGCGCGGTGCCCAGGGCGGGGACGTCCCGCTGCGAGATGTTCGAGCCGGTGAGCACGGTGCGCGCCGTCCAGCCGGGAAGCACCTGGTCCCATCGCAGCGTCCCGCTCTGGCGGTGGAAGGGGGCGCGGTCCTTCCACGTGTCGCTCGTCGTCGCGTTGGCGTCGAGCCGCAGGCCGGATCCGCCGCGCGTGAACCCCCCCGAGGCCAGCACGCGCCCATATCCGTAGGCGCCCCCTTCCACGCTCACCTCGGCGCTCGGCGCCAGCGGCGCCGGACGCGTGAGCACGTTCACCACGCCTCCGATCGCGTCGCTTCCATAGAGGGCCGTGCCCGGTCCCTTGAGCACCTCCACTCCGCCGCTCTGGGGGATGTTCACCTCGTAAAGCGCATTGTGGTTGAAGAAGCCCGTGGCGCGCGTCGGGATGCCGTCCTCCAGGTAGAGGTACATCGGCTTGGTGGTGATCGGTTGGCGCATGGCCATGCTGTGCCCCTCGCCCGACAGGTCGGAGACGTGTACGCCGGGGATCCGGTTCATCAGCCCCGACGGGTGCGACGCGTGGCTCCGGCGCACCTCGGCGCCATCCAATACCTCTACAGTCGCGGAGCCTTCGTCGCGCCGGCGGAGCTCGCGCGTCGCACTCACCGTCATCGGGGCGATCACCGTGGCCGCCCCCTCGAGCGCGAGGTTCAGGACGGCGGACTCCCCAGGAGCGAGGGTCAGCTCCGTCGTCTTCGTCGCGCTCCCGATGCGCTGGGCGACGACTGTATAGCTGCCGGGGACGATGCCGGTGATGCGATAGCGGCCGTGCTCCCCCGTGGAGGCGCCGCGCGGCGTCCCCCGCAGGAAGACCGTGACGTCGGCCGCCGGCACGCCGGAGATAGTGACGAAGCCATCGATGCTGGCAGCTTGCTGCGCCGATACCGGCGCCGAAAGGACCATACCGAGTGAGAACCCGAGCACCGCCATGAGAGTGCTGCGGCGAGATGTATGCGCGATTCCCGCGACGGGGGACCGCAGAGCCAGGGCACCGGGTGCCATGACGCCTCCAGATGAGAATGCGACAGGGATGCTCGGCACCCCCTCCATGGAGGGGCGAACCGAGGCGCGGCGTGATCGTCGTCCGGCTCGGGGCCGGAGGGTCAGGCGCGCGGAGGCCCGTTCGCGAAGGGGAGGCGGAGGCCGGGAGCGGCGGGGGCGCTCTCCAGCGGCTCGGCGAGCGCGTGGCGGTGGACGGCCAGCGGATCGGCAAAGTCGACGCTGGCGCGCGTGGAGAGAGGGGCCGCTGCGGAGACGGCGCAGCAATGCCCCACGCAGGTGCAGGCGGGGGCCGGATCATGGTGCTCCGCCCCCCCCCCCGCTCCCGTCGCATGCATTCCGGCGGCGTGCGACGCGGCCGAATGCATCGCCGCGTGTCCACCTGCCGACACTACATGAGATCCCCCATGGCCGCCCTCGTGCATGGCACACGTGTGCAGCACCCCCGGGTCGCCGAGCACGACGGCGAACCAGAGCGCGAACAGCGCGTTGAGAGAGCGGGTGAGGAGTCGCATCGAGCCCGAAGTATATGCGAATCGGGTCAGATGTGAATCCGGAGAAATCCCGACACGAACGATCGGGTCTCTTGGCTGTCGTCCCGCAGGAGCTTTGTAGCTGTCATCCCGCAGGAGCGCAGCGAGTGTCGGGATCCACCGTCCTGGCCATATGGCCAGCCTGGCCAATTCGCAGGGATGACAGATCCCGACAGTCGCTCGCTCCGCCGGGACGACAACCGTCGCGTCACAACCTCCAGCTTCACCATCAGCCCGATCCGCCGTGCCGCCGTCAGTCGTACCTCTCCCCGAGCCGATGACCGAGCCTCGCCCCCCTCTTCCCGCCGAGCGCACCTCCGCCCCTGACGGCACCGAGCGCATCAGCCTCTCCCAGGTCCTTTCCGCCCTGTCCCACGCCCTCGACCTCACCGAGGGGGCGCCGGCCGGCCACACCACGCGGACCTGTCTCATCGGGATGCGGCTGGCCGAGGAGGCCGGGGTCGGGGGGGCGGACCGTTCGGCGCTGTACTACGCCATCCTCCTCAAGGACGCCGGCTGCTCGAGCAACGCCGGCCGGATGGCCGCCCTGTTCGGAAGCGACGACCAGTGGGTGAAGCCCAGGATGAAGCTCGTGGACTGGCACAAGCGCCTTCGTCTCGCCGCCATGACCGCCGCGACGGTGGGGAAGGGGCGGTCGCTCCGCGAGCGGATCCAGCACTTCCGGGCCATCGCCGGCACTGAGGACATGACCCGCGACCTGATCCAGATCCGCTGCGACCGCGGCGCCGACATCGCCCGCCGGCTCGGCTTCCCCCAGGTCACCGCCGACGCCATCCGCTCGCTGGACGAGCACTGGTGCGGGCTCGGCTACGCGCGCGGGCTGGCCGGCCACCAGATCCCCCTGCTCGCGCGCATCAGCAATCTGGCGCAGACGATCGAGGCGTTTCACGACAAGGGAGGGCCGCGCGCCGCGCTCGCCGTGGCCAAGCAGCGAAGCGGGAGCTGGTTCGATCCCGACCTGGTGCGGATCGTCCTGCGCTGGAAGGACGACGAGCCCTGGTGGCGCCTCCTCGCCGGCGACGTCACCGCCGCGGTGGTGGCCGCGGAGCCGTCGGACCGCGTGATGAACGTGGACGAGGACGGGCTCGACGACGTCTGCCGCGCCTTCGCCGACATCATCGACGCCAAGAGCTCCTTCACCTACGACCATTCCACGCGAGTGGCCGACGTGGCGCGCGAGATGGCGCGCGAGTGCGGGCTCGACGCGGCGGAGCAGCGGCGGATCTATCGCGCCGCCCTCCTGCACGACATCGGCAAGCTCGGCGTCTCCAACGGAATCCTCGACAAGGACGGCAAGCTCACGGCCGACGAGTGGGAGTGCATGAAGCTGCATCCGCGCTACACGCTGGAGATCCTGCAGCGCGTCGGCGCCTTTTCCGGCTTCGCCTGGACCGCGTCCACGCACCACGAGAAGCTCGACGGCAGCGGCTACCCGTGGAAGATGACGGGAAGCATGCTCGACCTGCCGAGCCGCATCCTGACGGTGGCCGACATCTTCGACGCCCTCACCTCCGACCGCCCCTACCGGAAGGGAATGAACGACGCCCGCGTCTCGGCGATCCTCGGCGAGGAGCGCGGCGTGAAGCTGTGCCCCGTCGCGCTCGACGCGCTGGACGCGGTCCGGGCGCGCGCCGCCTGTCATCCCGCAGGCGCGGAGCGAAGCGCCGCGCCTGTCGGGATCCATTCTCACTGAAGCGTCGCCGGGCCACGGTGCGCGGAGGGTGGATCCCGGCACTCGCTGTCGCTCGTGCGGGATGACAGGACACTCCTGCTCTGCAAACCATCACGCCATTCGCGGTGTCAGATGGTTGTAGGCATCACGAGGACACGATGATCGACTCCAACCCTGATACCATGACCATCCGGCACGCCGGCGCGTTCAGCGTCTCCCGGCCGACCTTCGCCGCGCCCCCCGCGCTGGCCAAGGCGACCGTCTACATGCCGTCGAGCGTCGCGGCGCGGCTCATCCCGGCCACCCTCGCAAGCGCGTACAAGTCGCGCGAGGACCGCATGCGCAGCGCGGCGCCGGACACGAGATGAGAGATCCGGCCAGCCGCGTTTGACAGTTGACGCACCCGGCCGCATCCTCGTCTCCATGCGAACACTTCGACTCCTCCTCGCCCTCGTCCTCGCCGCGCCGGCCCACCTGGCCGGCGCGCAGTCGTCTCCGGCCGGCACCACGACGGTCATCGTCGTGCGCCACGCCGAGAAGCTTGCCGAGCCCGCCGCCGATCCGCTGCTCACCCCCGCCGGCACCGCGCGCGCCGCGGCGCTGGCCGCGGCGTTGCAGGACGCCCACGTGGACGCCGTCATCACGACGCAGTTTCAGCGCAGCCGCCTCACCGCCGCCCCCTCCGCGACGGCGTTCGCGCTCGTGCCGGAGGTGGTGGACGCGCGCGCGCCGAATCACGCGCAGGCCGTCGCCGCCGCCGCGCTGTCGCATCGCGGTCGGACGGTGCTCGTCGTCGGGCACAGCAACACGGTCTCCGCCATCGTCGCGGCGCTCGGCGCGCACGAGCCCGGCCCACTCTGCGATGGCGACTACGACGACCTCTTCGTCGTCACCGTTCCGCCGACGGGCCCCGCCCGCGTCGTGCACGCGCACTACGGCGCGGCGGCGAGAGACGCGGGCTGCCGCGCGATGTGACCGGCAGACCGCTCATCGCGCGGCCCGGCTGACGCTCACTCCACCGGCGGCAGATCCATCGTCGCAGGCCCGTTGACCACCTTCCCCATCGGATCGAACCGCGATCCGTGGCAGGGGCAGTCCCAGCTCTTCTCGGCGGTGTTCCAGTCGACGATGCACTTCAGGTGCGTGCACACTGCCGAGCATTCATGGAGCGTCCCCGCGTCGTCGCGGTACGCGGCGATCTTGTGCAGCCCGCGCCGGATCACGCGTCCCTCACCCGCGGGAATCTCGGCGGCGTCGGCCACCTGGCCCGGAGTGACGTAGTCCGCGTACTGCGCCGCCATGTCGAGCCCTTCCTTCGCGAGGTTGCCGAGCTCCGTCCGATGCAGCGTGACGCGCTTCGGGTCGAACAGCGCGGCCCAGCGATGCGGCTCACCGACGAGCAGCTGTGGCAGCAGCAGCCCGGCGATCGTCCCGTGCGTCATCCCCATCCCCGAGTCGCCGGTGGCGAGCCAGACGTGCTCCGCGCCATCCGGATTCCGCCCGATGAAGGCGAGGTAGTCGTTCGGCTCGAGGACCTGGCCCGTCCACTGCGTCAGCCGCTCGCCCGCCACCACGAACCGCTCGCGCGTCCACCGCTCGAGCGCCTCGAACCGGTCGCCGGCGTCGTCCTCGTGCGCGGTCTTGAAGTCCTCACCGCCGACGATCAGCGCATCGCGCGCGTCGTCCATCGGCTGGAGCCGCACGTAGTGGTAAGGGTCGAGCGTGTCCCAGAACAGCGCGTCCTCGACGCTTCCCTTCGGCACAGCGAACGCCACGACGCACGTGCGATACGGCGCCATCTTCGCGTGCGTGACGACCATGTCGCTGATGGGACTGTTGGTGCAGACCACGACGTCGTCCGCTGCGACGGTGAAGCCGGCCGCCGTGGTGACCATGGCGGGTGCGCCCCCTTCGATCTCGCTCACCATCGTGCCGCCGAAGATGCGGCCCCCGCTCCGCTCGATCACGTCGCCGAGGCCGCGCAGATACTTCAGGATGTGGAAGCGCGCCTGGCGCGGGAAGCGGAGCGCCGGTCCCGAATCGAAGCCGCGGATGGGCGCGCGCTCCACGCGCGACGCGCCGGCGAGGCCGGCCCGCTGCGCCGCGGCGAGCTCCTCGTCGAGCAGCGCCGGCGGGTCGCCCTCGCCCAGGAAGAGGTAGCCATCGACGCGCGCGAAGTCGCAGTCGATCGCCTCGCGCCGGACGATGTCCTCGATCGTGTCGATCGCCGCCGAGTGCGCCTCGGCGGCGAGGCGCGCGGACTCCGCGCCCATTGCCCGCTCGAGCACGAGGTACCGGTCGTCGAGCTCGTTGGAGAGGTGCGCCGTGGTGCGCCCCGACTCACCGCTGCCGATCTGGTCCAGGTCGAGGACGACGACGCGCTTTCCGGCGCGGCACAGCATGTACGCGACGCTCAGGCCGGCGATCCCCGCGCCGACGACGCAGACGTCGGTGGTGAGATGCTCGGCGAGCGGGGGCCGCGCGGGGATGTCGGCGGTGAGCTGCCAGATGGGTCGCGTCGTGTCGGGCATGCGCTGGGTCGGTTGAGGCCGATTGTCGGCGTGTGCAGGGTGGATTGCATGAGGCACACCAGCGACGCCGTCGGGCGGGGCTGAACCGGGCACGGGAAGAGCGTGGGACGAATCTCACGAACGAGACGAACGAGGCCGCATGAGCATGGCATTCGGCACTGTTGGGAGGAATTCGTTGGGTTCGCTCCTGCCGCTTTACGAAGGGCGCAGGCGGAGCTGCAACCGCAGGAGCGGATGCAACGGAGGAACGGGAACTGCCGGTCCGGCCTCGGGCTGGCGTCGCAGGCGCTGACATTCTCGGTGGAAGCAGGGTGAACCACCTCGAGGATGCATCTGCGGCGCGGACAGCTTGTCGCTGCATGTCGCGAGAGCGCGGTCGGCAGCGACGGCGTGCCTGAACCGATCGTCGAGCTCCCCTGGAAGCGGCAGGGGACGACTCATCCGGCCGGCGAGGCCGGGTGGAGTCCTGACGAGAGGAGTTGGAGCCCGACGAGAAGAGTCGCAGGTTTGGCGAGCCGAGTTGCATCGCTCGGGAATCGGGTCGAATCGCCGGGCCGGGAGGGTCGAATCACGGGCGAGCGGAGTCGCACCTTGGGCGCGGCGACGTGCACCATCAGCGCGGCAACGCGTACCACGGGCGCGGCGACGCGTACCACGGGCGACAGAGAGTCGCACCGCCGGCGAGACGACGCTCACCTCGGGCGCGGTGACGCGCACTACCGGCGCGGCGAGTCGCACCTCGGATGAGACGACTCGCACCACCGGCGAGACGACTCGCACCACCGGCGAGACGACTCGCACCGCCGGCGCGGCAAGGCGCAGCTCGGGCGAGACGACTCACACCACCGGCGAGACGACTCGCACTTCAGGCGCGGAGAGTCCGACCCCGGGCGCGACGGGCTGCACCCCGGGCGAGGAGAGCTGCACCCCGGGCTCGGCGAGTCGCACCCCGGGCGCGGCGACTCACACCACCGGCGAGACGACTCGCCCCACCGGCGAGATGAGCTGCACCTCGGGCTCGGCGAGTCAAACCCCCGGCGCGGTGAGCCGCACTACCGGCGAGACGAATCACCACCCTGAACGTCTTACCGCCATGCCGCACCACCTCTCGCCAGCCGCTGGACGAGCGATCGCGTGGCAGCTGGCGCGGGAACGCCGCGCCGCACATTGTAGGACACCCGCGGGCCAATCGAGAACGCAACTCCCCGAGCCGAGCGCATGACCGAGAGAGCCGAGCACGTCTGGATCGTGGACGGAGTGGAGGAGGGGATGGCGCGCATCGAGGAGGATGGCGCCCGGATGATCGTCGTGCCGCGCTACCTGATCCCCCCCGGAGCGCGGGAGGGGGAGGTGCTGCGCGTCTCGTTCACCGGCGGAGGGGGAAAGGAGACTTCCATCACCGTCACCGTCCATGTGGATCAGGCCGCCACCGAGGCCGCGCTCGCCAGGTCGCGCGCGACGGTCGAGCATGCCTCGGCAGAATCGAGGAAGCGCGACCCGGGGGGCGACGTCGTCCTGTAGGGGCCCCCGCCCCTCGTGCAGCGTTCGGCCGGCTCCGTGCGTCTCTCATAGGAAGAGAGCTCCGCTCCACACCCGTTGGAGCACGTCGTCCCTCCGTTCGCACAGAACCCACGATGAAGATCCACCTGATTCCGGCGCTGGCGGTCATCGCCGCCGCCGGCTGCGCTCGCGGCACGCCAGCACCCGCTCCCTCACCCAGTCCCGCCCAGGGCGCCGGCGCCGCGCGCGGCGGCTTCGGGCAGGGCACCGGCGCCGGCACGTCGAGCGACTCCGCCGGCGGACGCGGCGGCGCCGCCGCCCCCGCGGCGCCGCGTCCCTACAATCGCGTCGTCACGAGCGAGGCGAAGACCCGCCGCGGCATGTTCAACGCGCACCGCATCGGCGACCGCCTCCTGTTCGAGATCCCGTCGCGGGAGCTGAACAAGGACATGCTCGTCGTCGGCCGCTACGCCCGCGCCGCCGCCGCCGATCCCAATCTCCCCGCCGGCCAGTTCGGCGAGTACGGCGGCGACCAGTTCGCCGAGCGTACCCTGCGATGGGAGCGCAATGGCAACCGCGTCATCCTGCGGTCGCCCTCGTTCGCCATCCGCGCCGACACCACGCTGCCGGTCTACCAGGCAGTCGCCGCGTCGAACTACGCGCCGATCATCGCCATCTTCAACGTCGAGGCCTACGGCCCGGACAGCGCCGCGGTCGTCGACGTGACGCGCCTCTTCACCTCGTACGTCCCCGAGCTCTCCGCCATCCGCGCGGGCAGCGCCCAGGGCTTCGACGCGCAGCGCTCGTACGTGGAGCGCGTGCTCGCCTTCCCCGACAACGTCGAAGTGGAGGCCACGCAGACCGGGACTCCCGCTCCCGCCGGTGGCGCAGCGGGCGGCGGTGGCGGAGGCGGTGCCGGCGCGCCGCGCGCCAACGCCCAGAGCGTGCTCGCACACTGGAGCATCGTGCGGCTCCCCGAGCAGCCGATGATGCCGCGCCGCTTCGACGAGCGCGTCGGATTCTTCGCTCAGCGCCTCGTGGACTTCGGCGCCGACACCCGCGCCGCGCGTCGCCAGTACATCACCAAGTACCGCCTGGAGTGCTCGGACCGGAAGGTCGGTGACCTCTGCTATCCGAAGAAGCCGATCGTCTACTACGTGGATCCGGCGACCCCCGAGCAGTGGAAGCCCTGGGTGCGCCGCGCGATCACCGACTGGCAGCCCGCCTTCGAGGCCGCCGGCTTCAAGGACGGCATCGTCGCGATGGACGCGCCGGCCAACGATCCCGACTGGAGCGCCGAGGACATCCGGCACACGGTGATCCGCTGGCTGCCCAGCACCACCGAGAACGCCGTGGGCCCGCACGTGAGCGACCCGCGCACCGGCGAGATCCTCAACGGCTCGGCGCGCATCTTCCAGAACGTCATCAACCTCAACCGCGACTGGTACTTCACGCAGGCGTCGCAGCTCGACCCGCGCGCACGCACCTTCCCCTTCCCCGATTCGCTCACTGGCCGCCTCCTGGAATTCGTGGTCGCCCATGAAATCGGCCACACGATCGGCCTGCAGCACGACCAGCTCGGCAGCTCCACCTATCCGGCCGACTCCGTGCGCTCGGCGAGCTGGGTGCACCGGATGGGGCACAGCCCGAGCATCATGGACTACTCGCGCTACAACTACGTCGCGCAGCCGGAGGACAACATCGCGCTCGAAGACATCATCCCGCGCGTCGGCCCGTACGACCGCTTCGCCATTTCATGGGGCTACCGTCCAATTCCTGGTGCGGCGACTACCGAGGCCGAGCGTCCGACGCTCAACCAGTGGGCGCGCATGCAGGACACCATCCCCTGGTACCGCTTCTCGGCCAACAACGAGTTCGGCGGCTACGGCACGTTGAACGAGGCGGTCGGCGATGCCGACGCGGTGAAGTCCACGGCGCTCGGCTTCAAGAACATCCAGCGCGTGATCGGCTACATCAGCGGCGCCACGACCATCGCCGGCGAGGACAACACCGACCTCAAGGAGGTCTACGACCGCACCGTCGGGCAGTGGGGGACCGAGGCCAACCACGTCGCGACCATCGTCGGCGGGGGCACCGTGCAGTACAAGGCGGGCGGCCAGGCGGGCGCCGTCTACGTTCCGCTCTCCAGGGCGCGACAGGCGGAAGCTGTGCGCTTCATCAACGAGAGCGTGTTCCGCACGCCGGCGTACCTGATCCGTCCCGAGATCGCGGCGCGCATCGAGCCGAGCGGGATGATCAACCGTATCAACGGCGCGCAGTCGCGCGTGCTCGGCACGCTGATGAGCGACGGGAGCCTCAACCGGCTGCTCGAGGGTGAGGCGCTGTCCACCAACCGTGCGAACGTCTACACGCTGTCGAGCCTTCTCGACGACGTGCGGCGTGGGCTCTGGAGCGAGGTGTATGGCGGCCAGTCGATCGACGCGTACCGTCGCGAGCTGCAGAGCGACTATCTCACGCAGATCGACCGCAAGCTCAATCCGCAGCCGGAGAGCGCGGTGGTGACGGCGCAGCGCGCGCAGTTCGGCGTGCCGCGCGTGGTGCTCTCGGACGATGCGAAGTCGCAGCTCCGCGGCACGCTGAGTCAGCTCCGCTCGGACATCAGGGCGAACCTGAATCGCGGCGGCGACCGTTCGACGACGCTGCACCTGCAGGGTGCCATCCACCGGATCGACGACATCCTCGACCCGAAGAAGTGACAACCAGGGCGCCGCGCGAAGCGCGGCGCCCTGGTTGTCATCCCGCGGGAGCACCGGAGGCGCGAGTGTCGGGATCTGCTGTCTGTGATCGGAACTCGGCAAGGCCAGTAGCTCCCGATTCTCGCTCCGCTCGCGCCGAATGACAGGAGGGGCCTGCCGAATTCGTTCGGCAGGCCCCTC
>JBBQJC010000021.1:0-44819 GCA_038325515.1 Gemmatimonadales bacterium
ATGGCGGCGATGACCGCGCCGGGGACGACGCCGGCGGTGGCGACCCCGATGACGACCTCCGGGTCGTACGAGCGCACGACCTTGAGGGCGAGGGCGCGGGACAGCTCTCCGAACAGCGGCCACTCGACCTCGAAGACGCCCTTGCTCTGCTCGACCAGCTTCCGTCGTGGGGTCATGCGCGCTCCTTTCGGGGGACGGCGAGGCCAAGTTAGCCCGGCACCTCCCCCAGTGGAAGCACTTAACGTGCGCGGCCGCTTTCGTGCACTCGAACCCGGCAAGAATCGCCGTTGCTCCCCTCTGCTACGTGGAATTAACTTTGCCCCTTGTCGCCACCGGCCGAACGATCGGCCGGAGCCGCCGCTCGCCCCTCCTCGCGCACAACATCGCATGTCCTGGTTGAGCCGCCTGATCGGCGGCAAGTCGGGCGGTAGCCTGAAGCCGCAACGCCTCGATTATCTCAACGAGGCCCTCGCCCTGGAACGCCAGGGCGATTTCGACGCGGCCCTCACCTCCTACCGGCTGGCGTTGCGGGATCATCCGAGCGATCCGCGGATCCTGCAGAACATGGCCATCGCCTTCTCGCGGACGGGGCGGATGGAGGAGGCGGTGCGTGCCTACAAGCGCGCCCTGGATCTGGATCCGGAGCTCTCCGGCGCGCACTACGGCCTGGCCTTCCTGTATCTCAAGAAGGGGGACCAGGCGGAGGCGGCGGCGCATCTGGAGGCCTTCCTCGGGGCGCCCCCGTCGGGCGCCGAGGCCGACCGGTGGGTGCGGCACGCCCGGCAGAAGCTCGAGGAGCTGCGCGCCTCGCCCTCCCCCTCCGAGCTTCCCGCGCCCCCCCCCGGACAGCCCGGGCTCTAGTGGGCACCGTCCTCGCGGTCGTCAGCCAGAAGGGTGGGGTGGGAAAGACGACGACGGCAATCAACCTGGCCAGCGGGCTCGCGCGGCGCGGGCGGAAGGTGCTCCTCGTCGACGTCGATCCGCAGGGCGCGGTGCGCCACGGCATCGGCCTGGCCGGCTCGGCGCAGCCCGCCGGCCTCTCCGACGTGCTGGACGGGACGCACGAGCTGCAGGACGTCGTGCTCCCCTCCCCGCTCCCCTGGCTGCGCGTGTTGCTCGCGGGCAAGGTGAGCGGGCTGGCGAGCCACGAGGCGTACACGTCGCAGCTCGCCGAGTCGCCGAAGCTCGGCGAGCTGTTCGAGCGGGCGCGCGGCCGCGGTTACGTGGTGATCGTCGACACGCCGCCCGGGCTCGGCGCGGTGACGCGTCGGGTGCTCGCCTACAGCCAGCACGTGGTGGTGCCGCTGCAGTGCGAGCCGCTCGCACTGCAGACGACGACGCAGATCCTGCACGCAGTCCGCGAGGCGGCGGCGGCAAACAACACCCTCGTGCTGGACGGAATCCTCCTCACGATGCTGGAGGAGGGGAACGCGGTCTCGCAGCGGGTCGCGGCCTACGTGCGCGACCACCTCCCCGCCGAGCTGCTGTTCGACGTCGCCGTGCCGCGCACCATGGCGTCGATCGACGCCTTCGCCGCGGGGCAGCCCGTGGTGCTGCGCGCGCCGGACGACGGGGCGGCGCTGGCGTACACGCGGCTGGCGGAAATCCTCGACCCGAGGCTGAAGTGAAGCGGACCGGACTCGTTGCCATCTGCGCGGTGATCGTGGCGCTCGCCTGCGGCGACGTTCCCACGATGCCCGGCGGGGTCTCGTACATCTCGCGCATCGCGCTGCCGTCGCCCGCGGTGGCGGCGGGCGATACCCTGCGCGACAGCACGGGGCGGGCGGCGCGGCTCGCCGTGCCCGCGTTCGACGCCACCGGGCAGCTCGTCACCGGTCTCACGCCGAAGTACACGGTGATCACGCTGGGGCCGGGGGTGCAGGTGAGCGCGGACGGCATCGTCACCGCGGCGGACACGGTGCGGCCGACGGCGATCGTTGCGCGCATCGGGGACCGGCTGCAGACTACCCCGGAGACGTTGTACGTGGTGCCGCAGCCCGACTCCATCGTACCGGTGGTGGCGAGCACGGCGCCGGTGACCGATACGGTCACCGGCCAGTCGGCGGCGCTGCAGGCGATCGTCTCGGGGCCGCGCGGCGCCGGCCGCGTGCCCGTGCGCGGCATCGTCGTGCGCTACGCGGTCTCGCGGGTGTACCGCTCGTCGGGTGCGATCGATTCCACCCTCACCGACTCGACCAACTTCTTCCTGCTCGACGACTTCCTGAAGCCGCGCAGGTCCAACCAGCTCACCCTCGCGGACACGACCAACGAAGCGGGCACCGCCGGCCGCGTGCTGCTGGCGATCGTCCGCACCGGAGTGGACTCGGTGGAAGTCCGTGCCCGCGCCACCAACCTGCGCGGGGTGCCGTTGAAGGGAAGTCCCGTCCGGTTCATCGTGAAGGTGAAGCGGTAGGCGTCGTCACACGCTGTTCCCATTTCCCTTCGGAGGAAGCGATGATCTCGACCGGTGGCCCGCGCATCTCGCTGCCCGGTACCCTCACCCGCCTCTTCTTCGACGCGGTGGAGCGGCACGACAAGCCCGATGCGCTGCAGTACAAGGTGGAGGGGAGCTACCGGCCCATCTCCAGCCGCGCGCTCGCCGACCGCGTGTTCCGCGCGGCCGCGGGACTGCAGGAGCTGGGGGTGCAGGCGGGAGAGCACGTCGCCATCCTGTCCGAGAACCGCCCGGAGTGGGCGGTCGCGGACTACGCCTGCCTCACGGCGCGGATGCCGGACGTCCCCCTGTATCCGAACCTGCCGGCCGAGCAGGCGGCGTACATCCTGCGCGACGCGAAGGCCGTGGCGATCTTCGTGAGCGACGAGGCGCAGGCCGCGAAGATCGCCTCGGTGCGCGCGAGCTGTCCCGATCTGCGCCTCGTGATCACCTTCGCGGCGGAGCGCGGCGCGGGGGTGGACCACACCCTCGCCGAGGTGGAGGCGCGCGGCGCGATCGTCGACACCGCGGAGCGGCGTGCGTCGTACCGGGAGACCGCCCTCGCCGCGCAGCCCGGCGACGTGGCGACGGTGATCTACACCTCCGGCACCACCGGCGAGCCGAAGGGTGTGCTTCTCACGCATGACAATCTCTGGTCGAACGTGATGGCCTCGGCGGCGCAGATCCCGTTCGAGGGAGCCGACACCGGGCTGAGCTTCCTGCCGCTGTCGCACATCTTCGAGCGGATGGCGGGACACTACCTGATGTTCCACGTGGGCTGCTCGATCGCCTACGCGCAGTCGATCGACACCGTCGCGGCGGACATGCTGGTCGTGCGTCCGACGCTCGTGCTCTCGGTGCCACGGCTGTACGAGAAGATGTACTCGCGGGTGATGGAGAGCGCGCTCACGGGAGGCGCGGCGAAGAAGCGGATCTTCTTCTGGGCGCGCAGCGTGGCCGACCGGTGGGCCGACGTGACGCTGGCGGGAGGCACCCCGGCAGGGCTGCTCGCGATCCAGTACCGCATCGCCCAGAAGCTGGTGTTCTCCACGCTGCAGGAGCGCACCGGGGGACGACTGCGCTACTTCGTTTCGGGAGGCGCGCCCCTCTCGCCGGAGATCAACAAGTTCTTCTACGCCGCCGGCCTCGTCATCCTCGAGGGGTACGGGCTGACGGAGACGTCGCCGGTGATCTCGGTGAACACCCCGGAGCACTTCCGCATCGGCACCGTGGGCAGGCCGGTCCCCGGCGTCGAGGTGACGGTCGCGGGCGACGGCGAGATCCTCACTCGCGGGCCGCACGTGATGCATGGGTACTACAACAAGCCCGATGCGACGCGCGAGGCGATCGACGCCGAGGGGTGGTTCCACACCGGCGACATCGGCGAGATGCGCGACGGCTTCCTCGCGATCACCGACCGCAAGAAGGACATCATCGTCACGGCTGGGGGGAAGAACATCGCGCCGCAGCCGATCGAGAACCTGATCAAGACCAACAAGTTCGTGAGCCAGGCGGTGGTGATCGGCGACAAGCGGAAGTTCCCCGTCGTGCTGGTCGTGCCGAACTTCGACCAGCTCGAGCGCTGGGCGAAGGGGGAGTCGATCGAGTACTCGAGCCAGGCCGCGCTGCTGCGCTCCCACGCCGTGCAGACGCTGATGGAGCGCGAGGTGCTGGGCCAGCTCCGCGACCTGGCGCGCTTCGAGATGCCGAAGAAGGTCGGCCTGCTGGCGAACGACTTCTCGGTGGAGCGCGGCGAGCTCACCCCCACGCTCAAGGTGCGGCGCCGGATCATCGACAAGACGTACAAGCCGATGATCGACGACCTGTACGCCGAGGAGCCGGGAGCCGCGGCGGACTAGCGGGGAGACTACGCGGGTCCGCCGCCGCGGCGCACGTGGAGCCGAACGATGGGGGAGGCGGCGGGCTCGCGCTCGCCGACGACGAGCTCCTCGTTGCGCGCGAGCTCGCGGATGCCGGCGGGAAGGGGGAGCACGGCGGGCCAGACGAAGCGTCCTTTCGGGGCCAGCACGCGCACCGCCGACCCGGCGCGCACTTCGTCGCGGGCCGCGGCGAGGTCCACCGCGATGCCGCGCGCCGCACCGGCGGCGAGCGGGATGGCGCGCGCCGCCCGCACGATGGAGATGCCGGGCCGCGCCTGCACCCCCGCCGGGGGATCGATCAGCAGAAGGGGGAGCTCGACCATCCCCGACACCAGGGCGGCATGCGCCCCCCACTCGCCGACCAGCACGGCGAACCCGTTCGCGCCGGTGAGGCCGAGGAAGGCGGCGAGCTGCGTCGCCCGCTCGGGGTCGGGGTCGGGGGTGATGCCGGCGGGCACGGGCGCGACGTCCGCGCCCTCGCCGCGCATGTCGAGCACGCCGTGGTGGACGGGATATGTCGCCTTGCACACGGGGCAGCCAAGGGTGCCGTCCATGATGTGCCGGTGCTGCATGGTCCCGGTGGAGGCGACGAGCCAGCTCTCCTCGTGCGGGACGGGGCAGCGCAGCGCGTCCACGAGCTCGATGAACACCGTCGTCAGCTGTGGGAGAGGCGGAGCTCGTCCACGTTCACCGTTTCGGGGGCGGTGACGACGTACTGCACGGCGTCGGCCACGGCCTCGGGCGTGAGCATGGAGGCGCGCGGGGGGAAGCCGGGCTGGTTGTCGGGATCGATCGCGTCCCACAGCTCGGTGTCGACCGGTCCCGGCGAGACGAGCGAGGCGCGCACGCCGGTGCCGCGCAGCTCGCCGCGCAGCACCTCGTGCAGTCCGCGGAGGCCGAACTTGCTGGCGGCGTAGGCGGCGTTGCCGCCGAGGGCGTGCCGGTCGGCGATGGAGCCCAGCGTGATGACGTGGCCGCGGCCGCGCTCGCGCATCACCGGGAGGAAGGCGCGCACGAGGGTGAAGGGCGCGGTCAGGTTCACCTCGAGCATGCCGCGGAATACGTCCACGGGGGTCTCGTCGGCGCGCGCGATGAGGAAGGCGGCGGCGTTGTTGACGAGAATGTCGGGCCCCCCATCCAGCTCGCGCACGAGGGTCTCGATGGCGAGCGTCAGCTCCTCGGCACGGCCGACGTCGCACGGAATCACGAGCGCATCGCCGCCGATCTCGGTGGCGAGGGAGCGCAGCATCTCCTCGCCGCGCGCGAGGAGGGCGACGCGCGCCCCCTCGCGAGCGAGGCGGCGGGCGACGGCGGCGCCGATGCCGCGCGAGGCGCCGGTGACGAGGGCGGAGCGCCCCGCGAGCTGGCCGAGCGAGGGGGCGGTCACCGGTGGGCGGCGTAGGCGAGGCGGAGGAACTCGTCGCGCGTCTTCGCGTCGTCGCGGAAGATGCCGCGCAGCGCCGAGGTGATCGTGCGGGAGTTCTGCTTCTCGACGCCGCGCATCATCATGCACATGTGGTCGGCCTCGATCACCACCCCCACGCCGCGCGGCTCGAGCACCTCCTCGATGGCGTGGGCGATCTGGTCGGTGAGCCGCTCCTGCACCTGCAGCCGGCGGGAGAACATGTCGACGATGCGGGGGAGCTTGGAGAGCCCGACGATGCGGTGCTTCGGGATGTAGGCGACGTGCGCCTTGCCGAAGAAGGGGAGCATATGGTGCTCGCACATCGAGTAGAGCTCGATGTCGCGCACCATCACCATGTTCTCGTGCTCCTCGTTGAAGATCGCGTCGCCGACGACATCCTGGAGCGTCATCGTATAGCCGCGCGTGAGAAAGCCCATCGCCTTGGCGACGCGCTCCGGCGTCTTGACGAGCCCTTCGCGGTCGGGGTCCTCGCCGAGGCGGGCGAGCTGCTCCCGGACGAGCGCGGCGTACTCCCGCGTCGCGTCCTCGCACCCTTCCTGGAGGGTGCCTCCGTCCACCGGCACGAGGTCGACGAGGTCCGCGTCCCTATTCACCTGAATACTCGACATAGTTGTTGGCCGTCTCCCAGAGCACCAGGCGGATCAGCGTGCCCGGCGCGACCGCCGGCTCCAGCTCACGCCACATGGCGACGATGATGTTCTCCGACGTGGGGTTGATGCCCTGCATGAAGTCCACGTCGAGATTGAAGTTCCTGTGGTCCACCTTGCCGACGACCCGGTCCACGACGATTCGCTTGAGATGGGCGAGGTCGATGACGTAGCCGGTGCGCTCGTCGATCGGCCCGCGCACCGACACGTCGAGCGTGTAATTGTGCCCGTGCCAGTTCGGATTGTTGCACTTCCCGAACAGCGCGGTGTTCTCCGCGTCGGAGAGGGCGGGGTTGTGGACCCGGTGCGCCGCATTGAACATGAGGCGGCGGGTGACTGTCACGAGGGGCATCGGCGCGGCGCGAGGAGACCGGGTGGTGGTGCGCGAGAAGAATGCCGCGAGCCCGGCAGCCGTTCCCGCCCCCCGCCTGGAAAGATGCCGGCGGGGCGGCGGAAAACAATCGGGCCCCGCGCACTGCGCGGGGCCCGGGACGAACTGGAACGGAGAGGGTTTTTTGAAGCCCAGTCGAAATAATGAGGCCCTCACCACACTTTCCGGCTTCCCCCGCACTGGGGGCATGCCGTCAGTATAGATTGTCGAACCCACTCGAAGGACTTATCGGCTCAAAAACGTTTCTCTCCGTCCCGATGTGTGGTGGCGTTCAGCGCCTGTGGTAAATCTAAGTATCGGCACGGAGCCGGTCAATTCAATTCGAGAGGTATTGCCGATGGACGTTGGAATGCTCGCCGCGATCGCGATGCTCGTCGTCTGGGCGGTCGGGGCCTTCGTGCTGCAGGCACCCGGCTGGATCCACTTGCTGCTCACGCTCGGCGTCTCGCTGCTGATCTATCGCATCGTCGTGCGCGACACGACGCGCGCGGAACGGTAACCAGCGAACGGTGAGCGGTGAACGGCGAGCCGTGAGCCGTGAGCGTGTCTCGCCGCGCCGAATCGGCTAGCGGCTCGCGGCCTGCGGCCTGAGCACGCTCTTCACGGCGAGGTGCAGCGCCTCCTCGTCGACGGGCTTCCACAGGAGGCCGGCGAAGCCGAGCTCCTGAAGCCGCTGCACCATGCCGTCGCGGAGCAGCGCGCTCACGGCGATGACCGGCACCGTCGCGCACCCCGGCACGTTGCGCATCGCGGCGAGCAGCGTGGGGCCGTCGTAGCCCGGCATCAGCACGTCGCACAGCACCAGCGACGGCACCACCGAGTGGAACGATGCGAGTGCCGACACCGCGCCGTGGAAGACGCGCACGCGAAAGCCGTCGCCGAGCAGCAGCCGGAGCAGCGTGGCGTCCTCGGGACTGTCATCCACGATGGCGACGTACGGGATGGAGTAGCTGCTCATGCGGGGCGCGGGGTCCAGGAGGTCGTTCGACGGCGGCCTCTAAGCTAGCACCGTGCTGTCGCGTCTGGTTAGAGCAGCGACGATATCCAAGAAGACTCTCAGACTGCGGTGAGCCCGAGCGCGCGCCGAACCGCCGCGAGCAGGACGTCGGGCTCCACGGGCTTGAACAGCACCTCGGCGAATCCGAGCTCCAGCAGGCGCGCCTCGATGCCCGGCGTGCGAAGGCCGGTGAGGGCGATGACCGGCACGGGTAAGCACTCGGGGGTGTTGCGGATCGCGTGGAGGAGGTGCGGCCCGTTCCAGTTGGGCATCATGATGTCGCACAGCACGACGTCGGGCGTGGCGGAGACGAACTCCGAGAGCGCATCGACGGCGCGGTCGAACACCCGGACGATGTAGTCGTCGCCGAGCAGGTGGCGCGTGAGCCGGGCGTCGACCGGATCGTCGTCGACGATGGCTATCGAGGGGCGGCGCGAGATCGGCATGGGAGGAAGCAAGAGGGAGCCCCGCCGCGTGGCAAGGCTCCCTTCGCGACAACGGGCTCCGGCGCGGCCGGTTATCGGGCGAAGGCCCAGCCCAGCCGCAGGCCACCGGCGATGACTGCGACAATGACGGCCATTCGTGCGCCGTACTGCAGCCGGTGGATGCTCGTATCCGCCGGGATGAGGCGGGCGCCAGCCACGCCGTTCTCGCCGGGGACCCAGGCGCCATAGGCACCCCGAAGGTCGGCGGCATCGGTGCGAGCGAGCTGCATGATCACGTTCCTCGTGCGATTGGTCCACCCTTCGGTGGGCGTCGTCGCCCGCTCTGGTGGTCCCTCCTAGTCTCGGCCGCCCCGGCGCGAACTGGAGGGGAGGCCAATCTTGTCCAGCGGCCTCGCGGGGTCTGTGACGGGGCTCACCGGGCCCCCTGCCCCCCCGGAGGGGGAGTCTGCGCGGGCGCCGCCGCGGGGAGGTGGTGCTCGCGGGTGACGGCGAGCTGCCAGACCAGGTAGGCGATGACCGCGAGGTTCAGGGCGAGGGCGCCGAGGGACACCGGGGATACCCGGTGGGCGAGGGCCCGGAGCTCGAGCGGGAGGGGAAGCGCCGTCGTGACGATGGTGAGATATTCCGCCCAGCGGCGCTCCTTCCAGAGGGCGATCCCCTCGGTGAAGAAGATGACAGCGTACAGCAGGGCGGCGAGGGCGACGGCGACGAACCGGTGCTCGCCGGAGTTGAGGAAGTCGAGGGCCCGGTCGGCGAAGGCGGCGAGGTAGTGGTGGGTCTCGTGCAGCGCCAGCCGCGTCATCCAGTCCTCGAGGGCCGACTCCCAGCTGTCGCGCAGGAGGCCGAGGGCGCCGGCGGCGAGGAGCAGCGAGAGGGTGCCCTTGAACAGCTTGAACAGGGCGATGACCTCGAGGCCGCGCCGCTGGCGGACGTTGGCGACGCGGTGGGGGTGGGCGCCGGGGTCGGGGGGTCTCACGGGGGGGCCTTCAGATCTCCCAGTTCGACAGCACGATCCCCTGCGCCGGCCGCCGCTCCTCCTTCCCCTCCAGCGCCATGCGGAGGTCGGTCCACCGCACCCGCGCCCCCATCCCGATCAACCGCTTGTACAGCGCGGGATACTCCCCCTGCACGCGGAGCGCGACACGGCGCGTGCCGCTCCGCTTCGCGAAGTCGCACAGCGCCCGGATCATCGCGTCGAACGCCAGCTCGTCGGCCAGCACGAGCTTGAGCACGCGCAGCTCCTCGCGCACCCGCCCCTCGACGAGGGGGGCCGAATGACACAGCGCATACCCGATCAGCGTGTCGCCCTGGTGCAGCAGCACGGTGTCGCCGAGGGCGAGCGAATCGGTGAGCTCGATCTCGCGCGTGTAGTCGTAGCCGGGCGCGAGGCGCTGCACCAGCGCGCGCGCCGCGGCCAGATGATCGTCGCGGTCGCGCAGGCTCAGGCGCCCCAGCAGCTCCGGGGGACGGTCGGCGCTCGCCGCCTCCACCGTGACGGTGATGGTCAGCCGCTGCGGGGCGAACCCGATGTTGGAATAGAAGCCGATGTTGTCCATCGTGCGCGGCATCGTCTCCAGGCCGATCACCTTTGCCCCCTCGCGCTCCAGCCAGGCGATGCCGGTCTCCACGACATCCTTCCCCGTGCCGCCCCCCTGGTACTCGGTGCGCACGGCGAGAGGGCCCATCCACCCCTCCACGCCGGAGCGATGGACCATGTTGAAGGCGACGATGTCGCCGCGCCCGTCGCGCCACACCATCGCGCCGCCGGCGGCGTCCTCGATGGCGTAGCGCCACACCTGCGGATTGAGGTTCGGCACCCGCACCCCGACCATCCCGTCGCGGCGATAGCGCTCGGTGAAGGCGTCGCTGAACACGACATTGAGCGAGCCGATCTCGTCGATCCGCGCGACGTACGGCCCATCCACCTGGCCGAGGGGGCGCCAGCCGCGGAGGCTCGCCATCAGCCGTCGACCCCCGTGGCGAGCGCGAGCAGCCCCTCGTCCAGCGCGCCGGGCTCGAGCTGCGCGACGATCGAGCTCCCGCTCTCCTCGTCGTAGCGCACGGTGATCACGCGATCGAGCCCCTCGCGCACCGCCTCGATGTGCGTGATGACGATGACCTGCTCGAACCGGTCCTGCAGCCCGCGCAGCAGCTCGACGACGTTCTGCCGGCGCGCCTCGTCGAGCGAGCCGAACACCTCGTCGAGGATGAGGAGCGAGAAGGTCTGCCCGGCGCGCTCGGCGATCATCTGCGAGATGGCGAGGCGCAGGCAGAGGTTCGCGATGTCCTGCTCGCCGCCGGAGATGACGGGCTTGGGGACGCCGTCCTCCAGCACGGTGAGGTTGTAGCTGTCGTCCAGCTCCAGCTCGTCGTAGCGCGCGTCGGTGAGCTCGGTGAGGAAGGCGCTCGCCAGCTCGCTCATCTCGGGACGGAGCTGGACGTTGAGATCGGTGCGCAGGTCGGTGTAGGCGCGATCGAGCTCGTCGTGCAGCCGTTTCTCGCGGTCGAGGGCGTCGAGCTTGCCGCGGGCGCGCGCCATCTCCTCGCGCGCCTGCTCGGCGCGCGCCACCGCCTGCTGCGCGGCCGACGCCTCGCCCGCGGCGGCGACGGCCTCCAGCTCGGCGGTGCGCAGCTCGGCCGCCGCGGCATCGTGCGCCGCGCGCAGCTCGGCATAGCCCTGCTCGGAGAAGGCGAGCAGGTCGCGCCGGATGGTGAGGGTGCTGGCGCGCTCCTGGGCGGCGTGGGCCGCGGACGCGGCGCGGTGGCGTTCCGCCTCCAGCACCCCGCGCCGCTCGAGCTGCGTGGCGAGCCGGGTGGCGCGTGCGTCGAGCGGCCGCAGCCGCTCGAGCTCGCGCCGCGCCGCGGCATGACGGGCGGCGTCGTAGCCTGCCGGGATGGCCTCGCGGCCGGCCCGCACCTGCGCGAACCGCTGCTCCTTCGCGGCAAGATCGCGCGCGAGGCCGGCCAGCTCCTGCACCGCGAGCTGCACCTTGGCGAGCTTCCGTTCGAGCCGGCTCACCTCCTCGAAGGTCGCTCTGCGGCGCTCGTCCAGCTCGCGCACTTCGGCCGGCATCTCCTCGAGCTGCTCGATCCGCGCGTTGAAGTACCTGCCATCGGCGACCAGGTTGTCGAGCTGCTCGTCGAAGTGCTCGAGCACGGAGCGGTAGTGGTCGTGCAGCGGCCGCTCGCAGGTGGGACAGGTGCCGTCCTCCCCCGCGGCGACGAGCCGCTCGCGCTGATCCTTGAGCTCCGCATACTGCTGGCGCAGCGCGGTGCGCTTGGTGTCGGCCTCCTGGCGGTCGCGCACCCACTCGGTGCGCTTGGCCTCCAGCTCTCCCTCCACGAGCTCGAGCAGGGCGCGCCGCTGCTCCAGCTCGAGCGTCGCCTCCTCCTCGAGCGCGGGCGCGGTCTCTATCCTGGCGCGGCGCTCGCGCAGGCGGCGGACCTCCTCCTCGAGCGCGCGTTCCGACTCCAGCAGCGCCTGCCGTCGTCCCTCCTGGCGCGAGAGCTCCTCGAGCAGCTGCAGCTCGCCGCTCAGCGCGGCCAGCGGGGCGAGCTCCTCGGCGAGCCGCTCGAGCTCCGCCTCGGCAGTGGCGATCTCGGCGAGCTCGCGGCCGATGCGCTCGGCATCGCGCGCGTAGGCGGCGACCTCGCTCTCGGCGACGCGCAGGCCGGCGAGCGTCTCCTGGAGCTGCTCGCGCTCGCGCTGTGCCGCCTGCCAGCGCGGCACCACGCCGGCGAGGGCGGCGTGCGCGCGCTCGCGCCGCGCGGCGCCATCGGCGGCCCGCGCCGAGGCGTGCGCGAGACGCGCCAGGGCGTCGGTCTCCTGGCGCTCCACGCTGGCCGCGTCGGGCATCGCGGTGCGCACGCCGGCCGCCTCGGCAGCGAGCATGCGCGAGCGGTCCTTCACGAGCCGCTGCGCCACCCGGAGCCGCTCGTAGCCGAGCACGCGCGAGAGGAACTGGGCGCGCTCCGACGGCGCCATCGCCGCCATCACGTCCAGCTCCTTCTGCCCCGTGAAGTAGGTGTTGAAGAACTCCTCGCGGCTCATTCCCAGCCGGCGGCGCAGCATCTCCGTGACGCCGGTGAGGGAGTTGGCGATCGGCGACTCGCTTCCGTCGAGATAGAGCTCGGCCTGCGTGAGCCCGCGCTCCACGCGATAGCGGTGGCCGCCGAGCTCGAAGTCCAGCTCCACCTTGACGCGCGCGCCGGGTCCGGCGCGCAGCGAGCGGATCGTCTCCTTCTTTCCGCGCGCGGCGTCCTGCCCGTAGAGCGCCCACGCGATCGCCTCCAGGATCGTCGACTTGCCGGAGCCGTTGGCGCCGATGATCCCGGTGAGCCCGCCGTCGAAGGCGATGTAGGAGTCGACGTGCTGGCGAAAGTTGGTGAGGCGGAGGCTGTTGAGGCGCATCAGCCGTCCACGCCTTGCGGGGCCGGCGCTGACGCGCTCTCGCGCTCCTCGGCCTCCTTGAGGTAGCGCATCCCGAGCTCGACGAGCGCATCGCGGTCCACGTCGCCCGCGACGAGCCGCTCGCGCAGCTTGTCGCGCACGAAGTCGGCGAGCGAGGGACGGCGGCCCGGCGATCCCTGGCCGTCGGCGCGGCGGATCAGGTCGGGGCGGCGCGCGTCGAGATGGAAGTGCAGCGCGCGCCGGCGGTACTCGCGCAGCGCCTTGTGATCGAGCTGCCGCGTGATGTGGCGCGGCATGTCGCGCACGACGAGGCGCACCACCTTCTCGTCGATCCCTCCCGGACAGCGCTCCACCGCCGCGCGGATGAGGTCGTCCACCTCCTCCGTGGTGAGCCCGCGCGCGCTGACCGGGGTCAGGTCGACGAACTCGCGCGATGGCGCGAGCGGATGGAAGGTGTGGCGGCCGGTCTCGAGATCGTGCTCGATGATCCCCTTCCCCGGCACTCCCGCCAGCCCTTCCTCGATGCGCTCGCCCCAGGTGTTGGTGCTCGTGTAGTCCAGCGAGCCGCTGTAGAACTGGTTCGGCGCGAGCCGGCGATACACGTGATAGTGGCCGAGGGCGATGTAGTCCCAGCGCGAGGCGTTGAGGTCCTCCTGCGGGATCTCCTGCACCGCCATGTCGTGCGTCGCCGCGAAGGGACCGAGCATCCCCTCCACCTCGCCGTGCAGCAGGAGCACGTTCCACCGCTGCGTGCCGGGGGGGACGAGCTTCGGCCGCCGGTGCTGGTTGTCGGCGACGGCCAGCACCGAGAGGTCGAGGTGCGGGAACTCGAGCGACTGCGCCTCGTCATCGATGACGCGGAGCCCGAGCGGCGCGAAGAGGCGGAGGATGTTCCCGGCGTCGAGCGAGCGCGGGGTGTCGTGGTTCCCGGCGACCATCACGATCTCCGCGCGCGGCAGCGCGGCGCGCAGCCGGGCGAACTGCAGGTACGCGTGGAGGATCGCCGTGTTGGTCGGGCGCACCTGGTGGAAGATGTCGCCCGCGATCAGGACGAGATCGGGCTGCAGCTCGATCACCTTGTCCAGCGCGCGCGTGAACGACTGCGCGACGTCCGCCTCGCGCTGGTTGATGCCGCGCGGGGTCACCCGCTGGTACTGGCGGTATCCGAGGTGGATGTCGGCGAGGTGGACGAGGCGCAGGCGGACGGCGGGTTGGGGAGGGTGCTAACCGGTTGCGCGAGCGGAAGTTGGCCCACTCACGCCAGTGCAAAGTCTAACGGGCGATCAGCGCTTGTCCATCGTGCGCAGCCGCTGCGTGACGCGGGTGACGAACCGCGTGGGGGCCACGCCGGTTCCGGCCGCCGGCGCGATGAGCGAGCGCACCATCACCACGAAGCGCGAGTCGGTCATCCAACCGCGCGCCCGGTCGAGCAGCATCGACCCGCCGACCGTCCCGCTCAGCTTCACCCCCTCGCTCGCGCCGTCGGGGAGGATCTCCCCCTTCATCGAGACGTACGCCAGCTCGCCGCCGCGCGTGAGCGAATCGAGGCGGAAGCTGGCGCGCACGTGTGCCGAGCCGCGCGCGCCCATCGGCCCGCCCGCGGGGAGCGGCATCTCCCGCGTCCAGCGCTCGCCCACCGCAACCGGGTGCCGGGGGAAGACCGCCGGCATCGCCGACATCGCCTCGACCATGTCGTGCGACACCGCGCCCCCGCGCGCGTCCTCGGCGCTCTCCACCGTGCCGTCGGACGCGAGCTGAAGGATGAGCTGCTGGCCCTTGAGCATCGCCACCGCCTGCGCGACGAGGGCCGCGCCGCGCGCGTCCGAGGTGTGCACGTTTGCGGAATCCACGATGGTGAGCACCCGCGTGCCCGACTGCAGCTCCGCCCGCACGATCGTGCGCGACGCGAGCATCACCGCCGTGCTCATCGACCGGCTCGCCCCGCTGGCCAGCGTCGCGGTGACCTCGGTGTGCTGTTCGAGCCGCGTGTGCAGCGTGTCGCCGACACGAGGGCTCAGCCGGAGGAGCACCGACCGTTCGGCGGGGCGCTGCGCGGCGAGCGGGGGCGCGAGGACGAGGCAGAGCGCGGCGGCGAGGCGGGCGCGGGATGCGCGGGCGATCACGTCAGAAGCCGTACGGATCGTCCGACGGCACCGAGGGGAGGGGCGCCGGACCGGCGGGTCGCGTCGCGGTGCGCGGCACGACCGCCGCGCGGAAGTGCGACGCGAACGCCTTGCGGACGTCGGCGGGCCGCTCCCGCACCATCGCGTTACGCGCGCGCAGGATCTCCTCGTCGGTGGCGAGCTGCACGACGTCCTCCAGCCAGCCCAGCGTGATGGAGGGGTCGAGCTGGCGCAGGGTCCGCAGCACCGCCGCATTGAGCGACGCGGCCTGCGCGGCCGGATACCGTTCGGCGCCGTCGCGCCCGCGCATCACTGACGGACGGGGGAAGCGCACGAAGATCGGCTGCGTGAAATGCGGATGCCTCACCATCAACTGTCCCTTCTCCAGCGTTGCGAGCTTCGTCTTGATGGCCGGGCTGAGCACCGCGTAGCCCGGCGTCGCCAGCTCGTCCCCGTCCATGCGCCCATACAGCGCGGTCCCCGAGTTTCCCACCACCCGGCGGTGCACCTGCGAGCGGAACTGCTGCGCCGCGAACAGGACCAGCCCCAGGTAGCGTCCACGCTCGGCGATGTCGAGAAGCATCTTGCGCACGTACGTCTCGGGCCCGTCGCCCGGGGCGTACTTGTTCAGCTCGTCCACGAACACCACCACGTGCTGCACGCCGAGGTCGCGCTTCTCGAGGTGCTCGCGCAGCTTCGTGACGACGCGGGCGAAGATGAGATCCTGTGCGTCCTCCTCGAGGCCGGCGACGTCGATCACATACACCGTGCGGTCGTCGAAGTTGCCGAAGGGGAGGTCGCTCGTGGCACCGTCGTCGGCGACGAGCCCCTTGCAGCGGAGGGAGATGTTGGAGAGCCGGTTCCGCACCTTGCGGATCGTCGCCACGTGGTGGGTCCGCCAGCTCTGGTCGTCCTTCTTCTCGAGCGCGCGGAGCACGTCCTTGAACCAGGCGTCCAGATCGGCGAAGGAGGTCACCGTGTGCGGGCGCTCCAGCATCTGGTCGGTGAAGCGCTTGTCGAGGACGTTCTCCTTGATGAAGTCGATGAGCGCGTCGGCCTTGGCGTCGATGTCGTCCTTGTTGAGCAGCACCTCCGCGTACTGCAGCACCTCGCGCAGCCCCCAGGTGAGCGGGGTGACGTTGTGCAGCAGCGCCTCGTTGGAGCGCAGCGTGTTGAGCGACACGCCGTCGGACTTGTAGGGGGCGAAGTATTGCACCTTCTGGAACGGCTCCGGGCTCACGCCGCACTTCTCGTACAGCTCGCGGTCGGCGTCGCCGATCTCTCCGGGCAGGTCGAGGAAGCAGAGGTCGGGGCCCTTCACGTTGAAGCAGACGGCGGCGACGCTCCCCTTCTGTGCGGGGAAGTGCGTGAAGATGGACTGCAGCACCCACTCCACGGCGCTCGTCTTCGTCGCGAGCCCCGATACCCCGGTGATGTTCAGGTGCGCGGCCTCCGGCCCGATGAGGAAGTCGGCGTCGAGGAAGATCGGCGCATCGGTGCCTCCCGCCCGGTACACCCCGACGGGGATCCCGGTGCGCGCGCCCGTCTTGAGGTAGCCGTCCATGCGCAGCGCGATCTCCACGTCCGACTCGTCGGCGAGGAACACCGTCCCCATCGGCACGGGCTGCAGCGGCTCGTCGGGGACGTGGCGCAGCACGGCTGCCGTGTACAGCCGGATCTCGGCGCGCCGCGTCTGCTGCATCGTGTCGTTGGCCGGGCTGCCGTCGTGACCCATGACGTCGTGCAGCGGCGACGCGAGGTCGGTCCAGCTGAACCCTTCGGTGACGATGCCGTACACGCGCGGGATCACCCCGCCCACGGCATCGCGCCCGTCCACGCGCACGATCGTCCCGATCCCCACGGGGGAATCGAGCGCGGTCCAGAAGTGGAACTCGTGCGGCGTGTTGGGACGCCGCTCGGTGGCGACGACGCGGCCTAACGGGAGAGTCATTCGTCGGGGAAAGTGTTTACGGTTTGTCGGTTCTCGGTTCTCGGCCGGCCTCGGTCAGCCTCTGCGTCCCGAGGCCGGCTGAAAACCGAAAACCGAGAAACCGAAAACGAGTAGTCGGTATCACGTCACCGCCCTCAGGTATTCCTCACAGTCGCGGATCCCGTACACCATCTTGTCCCACCGCGCGTCGGGCAGCGCGAGGGGTGACGCTTCGGCGAGGATCCACCGCGAGACCTCGTCGGCGCGCTCGCCGACTCCGCCCGCCGCGGCGGCGACGTCGGGCATGCGAACCTCCACGCGCACGAGTCCCCACATCGGGTCCTGCCCGGCGGGATCGCGCAGCCGAAGGTACCAGCTCGCCACCGTCGTGCGCTTGGCGGAGGTGATGCGGAACACGCTCGACCGCTCGCGGTGGCCGAGCCCCAGCACGACGGCGAGCGCCTCGCCTTCCGCGTAGAGCGTGCGGTGGCTCTTCACGACGCCCACTGCGCACGCCGAGCGGGCGACGGTGTCGCTGCCGCTGATCCCTCCATCGATCAACAGTGCTTCGCCCTCCTCGGCACACCAGCGCTCTGCCAGCCGCTGCTCGAGCTGCTCGCGGTGGGCCTGCACGCGATGGAAGGCGGCGTCGCGCAAGGCGAAGGGGTGGGGCACCACGGCCGCCTCGCCCCCCGTACTGTCCTCGAGCGCGGCGCCGAAGCGCGACGCGAGCACGGACCACGCCTCGGGGGCGATCACCGCGCGCGGGGCGTAGACGCGCTGCTCCTGCAGCGGAGTCCGCCACGTCCGCATGCGCTGGTGATGACGGTCACGGACAACGGCGGCGACGTCCCCTAGAATGATCGGAGCGGCGCCCAGGTGGCTCACCACGCGGGAGCGCTGCGTCCCATCGAGGAATCCGCGGAAGGCGACGATCGGCCGCTCGGGCAGCTGGTGCGCACGCAGGGTGCTCCCCTCGAGGACCGAGGCGCTGATCAGGCGCGGTGCATCCGCGGCCGGCGCGATCAGCTCCAACGCCTGCTCTCCCGCCGTCGCCGACCGCGCCTCGGGAAGCAGCGCCGACAGCTCGCGCTGCATGGCGCGCACGCTCAGCACGACACGGACACCGACAACGGATTGTGATGCTTCACGGACACCGCCAGACGCGAGACACCAACGGCGCGCCGACCGGCGCAGGACACCGCCGCGTCCCGCACCTACGGGAGATCTTCGGGGGAGCGGCCATGGCGAGCATCCTAATGTTCGCTCCCGGCTGTGACAAGCACGCCGACCCGTCGGCCGCCGAGCCCGCCCAGACCCTGCTTGCCGGCAAGCCGAACGTGCTCTTCCTGCTGTTCGGCGATCGCGCCGACCCCCGCATCCTCCCCATCGCGACGCTCGCGGAGGGCCGCGTCGTGCCGATCACGCTCGACTCCGCAGGCTGGCGCGGCTTCGACGGGCTGTACTTCCGCGAGGGGGCGCCGGTGACTGTGTACGAGAACGGCCACACGGCGACGACCGCGGTGCTTCGCCGCGGGATGTGGCGTGGTGACGACGCGGCGCTGTACGCGCTCCCCGGATGCCGCGCCGCGCGTCCCATGGCCGCGGTGCGCCTGGCCGGCGCGCCGGGCGACGAGGTGATGACCGAGCTTCTCGCCACGAGCGAGCCGCTCGGCACCGAGCTGGCGCGGAGTGCGGCGGCACCTTCCGACCTCGACAGCGCGCGCAGCGTCGGCGCGCGGGCGGCGGAGCGCGAGGGGATGAACCGCGCGATGCGGGAGGCACTTCGGCTCACCGTGCACGCGATCCCCACCGGCGCGTCGGCACGCCCCACCCTCGTCGCGGCGTACTCCGAGGCCGAGGGGGTGAGTCCGGGCCGCCATCGCGACCTGTTCGTGCTCGCCGACTCCACCCGCGCGGCACAGGGCTACGTCCCCACCTACGTGCTCGCGGCCGGGGACTCGGCGCCGGAGTTCCGCCGCTACCTCGACCACCTCGATCTCACCGGAGACGGTGTGGACGAGATCGTCCTGGAAGGGTGGCGCCTGGGCGGCGACAGCTTCCTGGTGGTGCTGACCTTCGACGGCGGCCACTGGCGCGAGCTCGTGCGCGGCGCTGCGAGCTGGTGCGCGGACCGCCCGTGAGGCCGAACGCGGCTACTCGACCCCGATGTCCCACGCCTGCTGCAGGTCCTTCCTGGAGTACGCGCGGAAGGCGGTGAGCGTCGTGGTGCGCTGCAGCCCGGGCACCTTGGGAAACTCCTCGGTCACCACCTTGGCGATCTGGTCGTACTCCGGCACCTTCACGATCGCGACGAGGTCCCAGTCGCCGCTCACGCTGTAGACGTCGGTCACGCCGTCGATGCCGGCGAGATACTCGGCGGTCTTCGGGATGGAGTGCGGCTCGGCGCGGATGAGGACGATCGTCGTGATCACGTGGCGGAATCCGGTGAGGGAAAGGGAGGAACGTTGAGCAGCCAGAGGCCGGCGATGCGGTTGCGGGCGTCGACGTCGAGCAGGAGGTCGCGGCCGACGCGCACGGTTCGCGCGCCGCGGCCGTCGCCGACGCGCAGGTGGATCAGCCGCTCGCTCTCGTCGGCTTCGGCGGACAGGTGCGTGTTGATCTCGAGGGTGACCGGTCCGGCGGCGCCATCGGGCATCGGCACCAGCACGCGGGCGTCGGTCACGGAGGCAGGCGCGGGGGGCACGAGGCGCGGGCTCTTCATGACGTCGGGCCAGACGGCGATCTCGACCCCGCTCACCTGCCCCGCCGCGACATCGAGGATGACCCAGGAGCCGTCAGCTCCTTCCAGCTCCACGGAGCCGGACGAGCCGGCGCCCGCGGGCCGCTCACCGATGGTGGCGGTGAGGATGTCGGTGTCGGAATCCCAGCGATACTGCACGGCGGGCGGGGAGCCAGCGTGGGGCTCGAGCTGCACGGCGATGTTCACGGCGCGTCTCCGTTCGGACGGGAGAGATATACCGTGCCGGGAGGCGGCCGGCTACCTTTCGAGACGTTGACAATTCGACGGCGCGCGAGCCGCGCCAGCACCGGAGCGAGAGAATCCGTGGAAAGTGATGCCAAGGAGCCGACGGGTGTGACCCGTGGCCAGAACGCCGTGCACGTCATGCCGCTGGACTGGAGCGCTGCGGAGCGCGTGCTCGCCCCCCTCCTTGACCGGCTCGACGGCAGCCGCGCCGAGACGCAGCTCCTCGTCGTCACGGCGGACGCCGAGAGCGCCGCCGCGGCGGCCGCGGCGCTCGTGGCGCTCGTGGGCGACCGCGACCTCCGTGTGCTCGCCGCCACATCGGGCCCGCGCGCGGCGCGGCTCCTTCGCGGCTCCGCGGCGCACGTCGTCGCCGGCGCGCCGGCAGAGCTGGCGGGACTGCTGGCAGGCTCCGCGCTCAAGCCGGCGGGCGTCCGCGCCGTGGTGTTCGGCTGGCTCGACCCGATCCTCGAGACCCCCGAGGCGCAGCCCCTGGAGAACCTGCTCGCGGAGCTGCCCAAGGAAGGGGCGCGCGTCATCCTCGCCGCTGAGCTGACGCCGGCGTACGAAGCGCTGATCGAGCGCTATGCGCGCCGCGCGCGCCGCGCCGTCGAGACGCCCGCCGACGAGTCGCTCGCTCCGCTGAGCGCCGAGTACGTGTCGGCCTCGCCGGCCGCGCGGCCGGCGACGCTGCGGCGCCTGCTCGACGCGCTGGACCTTCCGGCCGCCGTGCTCTACGGGCGCACCGAGGGGTCGCGCAGCGAGGCGGCCGCCGTCGCGCGAGCCCTCGGCTATCCGGCCGACGCGGTGCGCGTCACGGGGGGCGAGACCGAGACGAGCAACGATCCGCTCGTGCTGCTCGACCTGCCGGCGACGCGCGAGGAGCTGCGCGCCGTGGTGGGCAAGGGCGCGCGGAAGCTGTACGCCATCGTGCAGCCGTCGCAGCTCGCGAGCCTGCGCGGGCTGCTCGGCGGCGGCACCGTCACGCCCGTGTCGCTGGTGGAGGCGGCGGAGCGGGCGCGCGGCAGGGATGCGGCGCTGCGCGCCGAGCTGCGCGAGCTGCTGCTCTCGGGCGACGTGCGCCGCGAGGTGCTCGCCCTCGAGCCGCTGCTCGACGAGTTCGACGGGATCGAGGTCGCCGCGGCGGCGCTGCGCATGCTGGAGCAGCAGCGGCCGGCGCGGCCCGCGGCGGCCGCATCGTCGCAGTCGCTGCCGATGAGCAAGCTGTTCATCAATCTCGGGGAGAAGGACGGCGTGCGGGCGCGCGAGCTCATCACGATGATCACCACCGAAGGCGGCGTTCCCGGATCGCAGGTGGGCAAGGTCGAGGTGCGCGATACGCACTCCATCGCCGAGGTGGCGACCGCGGTCGCCGAGCTGGTGGCGGGAAAGATCAGCGGCGTGTCGGTGCGCGGGCGGAAGGTGCAGGCGCGCCTCGATTCGCCGCGCGAGGATCGTCCCGACCGTCCGGCGCGCAGCGGCCCGCCCTCTCGCGGAGGAGCCGACCGCGACCGCGGCTCGGCGCGGCCCGCGCGCACCTTCGGCCCGCCGAAGGACCGCGGCGACCGTCCGGCACGCCCGTACGGCGACCGTCCGGCGCGCCCCGCCCCTGGCGAGCGTCCGTCGCGCACCGCGACCGCGGACCGTCCGCAGAAGCCGTGGGAAAAAGCCGAGCGTCCGCGCACCGGCGCTCCCAAGAAGTTCGACCGCGACGGCGGCACCGCTCGCCCCACTCGTCCCCGTCCGCCGCGCAGCGACGCATGATCGGCGACATGTACCCCGTCGGTGCCGGCGGGTGGATCGAGGTGGTGTGCGGCGTGATGTTCAGCGGCAAGAGCGAGGAGCTCATTCGCCGCGTGCGCCGCGCCCTCATCGCCAAGCGGCAGGTGCAGGTGTTCAAGTCGCACCTCGACGAGCGGTATGCCGGCCTCTATCACGTTTCCAGCCACGACGGCCGCACCGTGGAGGCGGTGCCGATCGACAATCCCGAGGAGATCGCGCGGCAGCTCAAGGCGGAGACGCAGGTGGTGGCGATCGACGAGGCGCAGTTCCTCCCCGCCGGCATCGTCGAGCTGGCGACCGCGCTGGCGGCGAGCGGGCGGCGCGTCATCCTCGCCGGCACCGACACGGATTTCCGCGGCGAGCCATTCGGGTGCATGCCGCAGCTGCTGGCGGTGGCCGAGCAGGTGGACAAGCTGCACGCGATCTGCGTGGTGTGCGGCAATCCGGCCAGCCGCAACCAGCGCCTGATCGGCGGCGAGCCGGCGCGCTACGACTCGCCGACGATCATGGTGGGGAGCAACGAGAGCTACGAGGCGCGGTGCCGCAGCTGCCACAAGGTGCCGCGGCGGGACGAGGACCAGGCGATCCTGAAGCTCTGACCCACAAGGTCGAGGTTTGAAGTGAGCAGTGAGAAGTGAGCAGTCATGCCCCGGGCGGCTCCTGGCGTCCCGAGGCACGACCTCTCACTTCGGACCTCTCACTTCTGACGATTTCCGGTGTGAGCTTCGTGGTGAGAGGTACGCACCGCTCCCCCTGACCGCCTCGTCAGCCCGGCGTGACCGACTTGAAGTAGGTGAAGGGGTTGAACCCCGCCGGATCGAGCTCGATGTAGCGGTTCTCGAGGAAGCGGCCGGTGGTGGGGAAGTACGGAGGCGGACTGACGACGGCGCAGTGATCGTAGGCGTAGCGCTTGGCGAAGCCGGTGCCGCTCGTGCCCCAGCTCGTGCCGACCGGTCCGCGCGCCTGTTGGATCAGGCCGCCGGAGAGATAGATGCAGCCGCGGCCGTTCTGCACGGTCTCGCAATCGTTCACGTTCGACGGACCCGAGGCGTAGTTCTGCACGCGAAACGAGGTGTTGAGCGCCATCATCACCGCGTGGATCGTGACATCCTTCGTGTCGTCGACGTTGTGATAATCTGTTGACGACGAGATGTTCGCCGGCATGTTGAGCGCGTTGTCGGCGACGACGATGTCGCGGTCGGTGAGGAGTCCCAGGATGTCGAGACAGACCCCCTTCACCGGATCGTTCGAGTAGCGGAGATCGTCGAGCAGCACGATCGTCCCCTTGGAATACAGGGTGACCTTGCCATTGAGCACGCCGCTCACGCCGATGTTGCCGGTGGAGTAGATCACGCCCTTGACGTTGCCGTTCAGGCCGCGGTCGAGGGGGAAGAGGTACTGCGCCTGCACTCCGCCGCGCTTGGCGGTCACGAGCGCGTTCGGCGTGGCCGAGTACTGGATCCACTTGCCGTGGATCCCGACGGCGGTGAAGGTGGTGTCGTCACCCCCCTTCTGGTACTCCGCGATGGGGTAGGTGTTGGGCCGCTCCACGGAGACGAGGTGCGGATCGCCGCCGAGGTAGCAGCGCGCGCCGTTGCCGGCCATGATCAGGGACAGCGACCTGTTTCGCTCGGCGACCGCCGCATTGTTCGCCGTGGTGTTGCTGGCGCCGGGATTCTTCCATAGGTACCAGGCCTTGTACGCGTCCTGGAACCATTGGGTGTTGTGCACGCTGGCGGGGAAGAACTTGGCGCCCGTGTCGGTGGCGATGCGCGGGACCATGTAGTGCCAGTCGCCGCACTCGTTCACCGTCGCGATCCCTGGCGCGCCCGAGTACTTGCCCGGCCAGTCGCCGCGCAGCCAGTTCTCCTGCCCCGCGTACGCCTGGTAGACGCGGAAGAACCCTTCATTGGCGTCCACGGAGTCCGGCGTCCCCCCGAGGTCGATCGCGATGAACTCGATGCGGTCGCGGACGTTGTCCTCGTTGGAGCTGAGCGCGTCACCCGTGGTGAAGGCGTAGCTGCCGGCATAGCCCTGCAGGAGGTTCAGGACCGTGGTGCTCGGCAGGGTGATCGGCTTCTGCTTCTCCTTCCTCCCCTTGGAGAAGGTGCCGTACTGCGCCCCCGAGACGATCCCGGCCGTCCCGACCTCGTCGTGGAAGGTGGCGCCGCCACTACCGATGTGGATGGTGTCGTTGGACCAGACGGGTCCCCACAGCTCGTCGCCATTGTTGAAGAAGATCGTCTGGGTGCCGTTCGACTCGTCGGCAGACCAGTAGGCGAACTTCGCGAAGCTCTCCTGCGTGAGCTCGAGGCGGCGGATGAAGCCGTTGCCGCGCTGGTCGCGCGCCTCGGCGATGATGCTCGAGAAGCGTCCCGCCTGGCCGCTGGTGGAGCCGGTCGGCCCAACGTACACGCGGACGTACACCCCCGGCACGTACGAGCCGTCGGCGCCGACGATCTTCGTGGAGTCGAGGATCTTCCGGTAGAGGGTGTCCACCGGCAGCGACAGCACGAGGGGATCGGCGTTCACCCGGCTCTTGCCGATGGCCAGCGCCGCTTCGGCCGCGTACTTGAGATCGCGCTCGCGGTCGTACGACTTGGCGAGGAGGTTCGAGTTGGAGGCCATGAAGATGGACGCCATCGCGAGGGCGGCCATCGCGACGACGAACACCATGACGAAGATGAGCGCGACGCCGCGCCGCGGCCGGCGGGCCGGCGTCGCGACAGGCGCGGGAGCGCTCGTCGAGCTGGGATGGAACATCGTCGAGCCTCTCACGGGTTGACGGTGACGCTGGGTGACGCGGCGATCGCCGAGACGAGCGGGGTGCAGTCCTGCGCCGCGATGCCGTAGGTGTAGGAGAGTCCCGGCGTCACGGCGGTGTCGACGAACTTGTAGCTGGTGACCCCCCCGGCGAGGCCGGCGGGCAGGCTGGTGATCGGGTCGCCGAACGCGAGGACGGAGGTGAGGCGCCGGTAGATCGCGTAGCGCTCGATGTCCTTCTCCCCGCCGCCGTCGTCGGTCGCCTTGGCCCAGGTGATCGTCACCGCCGGGATCGGCGCGTTCGGCACCGAGGAAACCACCGTCGGCGCCGGGGGCGCGTACGGGGGCTGGCCGCAGCTCGTGCGGTTCAGCAGGCCGGCGTTCATCAGGCGGACCTTCGACTCCACGGTGCGCAGCCCGTCGGCACCGGTCTTCGGATCCTTGGAGATGGCGAGGAAGTGGATGCGCACCACGCGGATGCTGTCCGGCAGGGCGAACTTCCCCGTGTCGCTCGCCGCGCCGTGGACCACGCCGTGGTACAGCGGGAGCTTGGAGCGCGAGATGGGGACGCGGCGATTCAGCGTGTCGGTGATGAAGTAGGTGAAGAAGGGCACTGTGTCGCGCGCGTCCTTCACGATGCCGCGCGCCACGAGCGTGGGGGTGAGCGCGTTGGCGCGGCGGAAGAGCAGGTACCGCCCCGTCAGCGTCGTCGTGCTGTCCTTGCGCAGGAAGTAGCTGATCGTCTCGGCGGAGCTCGGCGTGCCGCTCGTGTTGTACGTGGTGTCGGGATAGCTGACGGCGGGATTGCTGTTCGGCAGCGGGATGCGCTCGGATTTCTGCATCACGCGCGTGCCGTTGGTGTCGGCGTCGCTCAACTGGTAGACCGCCTTCACGTCGCCGGTGTCGATGGACACCATGTTGGCGTTGAAGGTGATCGCCTCCGAGTCCACCTGCACAAGCATCGGCTGGTTGTCCACCACGCCGGCGCCCGCCTCGCGCAGCTCGCGCTCGATCTGCGTCGCCGCGAACTCCGCGTTCTGCAGCGCGTCCATCCGCCCGGCCTCGCGCGTGATGAGGTTCGTCTGCCGCCGCATGAACTGCGTGGCGGCGCCCGTGATCACGAGCAGGAGCATCATCCCGATGAGCAGCTCGGGCAGGGTGAAGCCCCGTCGATTGTGTTGCCGGGATCTCTGCATCAGAATGCCGCCACCGCGGTGGTCTTGGAAATCGTCTTCTTCATCTGCGGATGCGTGACGCTCACGGTCACGAGCTTGTAGTCGACGGTGTCGGCAGCGGCGCCGCCGACGCGCTTGACGTCGGTGCGGACCAGGTACTTGGAGAGGTTCGCCACGACGGTATCGGAATGGGCGAGCGTGTCCAGCGCCACGTAGGTCGGCTGCGTGCGCACCTCGTCGAGACGGCTCGCCGCGAGCTCGTTCGCGGTGATGATGAGCTGCGCCTGGCCACTCGCCTGCGTGAAGCGCGCGGTGAAGGCGCCGAGCACCAGTACCACCCCGGTGAGGATCATCATCGCGACGATGATCTCCACGAGCGTCATGCCGCGGCGCAGGCGCGCGGCCGGTACGTCGGCTCCTCGGCGGCGGGTCGCGGTCATTGCGACGCCACCTGCCACGCGGCCCCGGTCCCCGTGCCGGAGAGCCGGTACAGCTCCGTGCGTGCCGTGGAGCGGGTGAGCGCCACGCCGCGGTAGTCGGTCCGGCCGCGGAAGGAGCTGGCGACGTAGATCTCGGCGTCCGTGCCCGCCGAGCCGTCGCGATGGAAGATGATGCTCGGGAGGTTGTCCACCTTCTTCAGGCCGGAGCCCACCACGGAGGTGGTCACCGTGCCCGAGATCCCCTTGGGGGGGACGGCGAACCTGTTTCCCTCGCCCAACGGCCGCCAGAACTTCCACTCCGACACCTCGATGGTCCCGTTGTTGTTCACGTCTTCGGCGATGCGCAGGCCACCCTTCACCGTGTCCATGCTGACGATGACGTCGTACTGCCGGGTGAGCGAGGTCCGCTGCGCGGTCTGCAGCACCGACTTCACCTGCGCCGCGGCGGCGTCGGACCGGTAGCGGCCCAGGTTGAAGCGCGGCAGCGCCATGCTGGTGATCACGCCGAGGATGACGAGCACGATGACCAGCTCCACGACTGTATAGCCGTCGCGAGGCCTCCCCGCTCCTCGTCCGCGATCCCGTCCGGCAGTGTCCACGATGCCTCTCGTCTGGTTGCGGGACTGGCTGGGCCCCCGAGTCTCCAGAGGGACGCTATTGCCCCGCGGGGGAGTTACTGTCACATTGCAGGTCATAACCATCACTAAGTGAGTCTCACTGCTCCGCCGGTGACGCGCGGCTGACGCTGGCCGAAGCGGGAGCGGCGTCGGCCCATCACACTGTTGACGAGACATGAGCGTCATCGCCACGCTGCTTCCCTCCAGACTGCACATCCAGCGCCTGCGGTCGGCGGTCCGCGACCGGCACGAGCTGCGGGAGTGCGCCGATTGGAACGCGCTCGCTCGAAGCTGCGACCGGGAGCCAGTGCGCGTGGCGGTGATCGACCTGTTCGGGGAGGGGCCGGCGAACTTCGAGCGTCTCCGGGAGCTGAAGCAGCGGCTCCCCCGGCTCACCCTCGTGGCGTACGTCGACATGGCGGCCGACCGTGGCCACGACCTGTTCGATGCGGGACGCGCGGGCGTGGATGGCCTGGTGCTCGCGGGTGAGGACGACGCGCCGCGGCCCCTGCTCGCCCTGATCGAGCGAGCCGAATCGAGAAGCCTCGCCGGCCTCGTGCGCCGCTCGCTTGACGGGGTGGATCCCGTCGTCGCCGACGCCGTGCTCCTCGCGGTCACGCGCGCCCACGAACGGCTCTCGCCGGCCGGACTCGCCCGACTCCTGGCGCAGCCGAGGCGGGCGGTCACGCAGCGGCTCGCGGCGGAGGGATTTCCCGTGCCGCAACGCTTGATCACCTGGGGCCGGCTCGTCACCGCCGCGCACATGCTGGAGGACGAGCATCGCAGCGCCGACCGGGTCGCGGCCACGCTCGACTTCCCTTCGGGGAGCGCCTTCCGCAACAGCTGCCAGCGCTACCTGCACGCCACGCCGGGACAGATCCGTTCGCGCGGAGGCGCGGCCTACGTGGTTCGCGCCCTCCTGCGGCAGGTGCACGCGCGCGTCGCCAGCGCGAGCGAGCCGCAGTCACGGTCGCCGGCGCGTACCCCGGCGCTGGTGCTGTGAGATGATCGGACCTGAAGAGCTGGCCGCCGGAGCGCGGTTCGAGGCATCCGGCGACTACCTCGCCGCGGCGGCGGCGTATCGTGCCGTCACCGAGCAGGGCGACGAAACCGACGCGGCGGAGGGGTGGTTCCGGCTCGGACGCGTCTCCTGGCGGCATGGGCGGCACGACGCGGCGCTCGCGGCCTTTCAGTCGGCGCGGGCGCTCGCGGAGCGGACGGGCGACGTGGAGCTGCTGGCCCGGGTCGAGAATGGGACGGGGGCTGTCCACTACGCGCGTGGCGACCACACATCGGCGCGCCGCGCGTACGCCGCGGCGGGGGCGCTCACGCGCGACGACTCGATGCGCGGCCGCGTCGTGCTCAACCTCGGCGTGCTCGCCAGCGCTGAGGGCGATCTGGCGGCAGCGCGCGAGCACTACGAGCGGGCGCGCGGCCTCTTCCTTCAGGGCGGCGACGTCGGCGGCGCGGCGCTGGCGCTGCTGAATCGCGGGATCGCGGAAGCCGCCAACTCGGATTGGGCGTTGGCGGACAGCTCGCTCTGCGCCGCGCTGGCGTTGGCGATGGATGGCGCCGACCGCGAGGCGGTCGCGAAGATCCTCGTGAACCGGTCCCAGGTCCTCGTGGAGCGGGGAGCGCTCGAGGAGGCGGTGGCGCACTGCGACCGAGCCATGGCGATCTATGCCGAGGTCGGCGACGACGTGGGGCGCGGCGAGGCGCTTCGCTGGCGCGCGCATGCCCTCGGCCGCGCCGGCTCACCGCGGCTGGCCGAGCGCGATGCGGCGGAGGCACTCCAGATCGCGGTGCGGGCGGGGGCGCGGCGCCTCGAGGCGGAGTCGGCACGCGACCTCGGCGTGCTGCGCGGGATGCTGCGAGACCGGGCCAGCTCGCACAAGCTGCTGCGCCGCGCGCTCGAGCTCTTCACCGAGCTCGGGGCGCGCGGCGACGCCGCCGAGGTGGGCGCCATGCTGCAGCGTCCGACGCCGGCGCGGTCGCTTCCGCGGATCGATCTGGACGAGGCGCCGGAGGGATGAGCGTTTCGTGCTTGTCGGCCCCGGCAGCGGCGCCTACCTTTCTCTCGCAGCCTTCCCCGATCGACACGACAATGCTCCTCGTCGGCCTCACCGGCAACATCGGCAGTGGCAAGTCCACCGTCGCCCAGCTCCTGAGCGAGCGGGGGGCGACGATCATCGACGCCGACGTCCTCGCGCGCCGCGCGGTGGAGCCAGGCACGGCGGCGCACCGCGACATCGTCGAGCGATGGGGAACCTCCATCCTCGGCCTCGACGGCGGCCTGGACCGCGCGGCGCTCCGCCGCATCGTCTTCTCGGATCCGCAGCAGCTCGAGCATCTCAACGGCATCGTTCATCCCGAAGTCGAGCGCATGCGGGCGGCGCTCGTGGAGGCGGCGCGGCAGCGCGGCGACCGGCTCGTGGTCTGCGACATCCCGCTGCTGTTCGAGCGGCGGATGACCGATGGCTTCGACCGCATCGTGCTCGTCGACGCGCCGCGGCCGGTGCGGCTCGACCGGCTGGTGCGGGAGCGCGGGCTGCGCGAGACGGAGGCGATGGAGATGATCGTGGCGCAGATGCCCGCCGAACTGAAGCGGGCGCGCGCCGATCACGTCATCGACAATGAAGGAACGCTCACGGAGCTCGACCAGCGGGTGACCGAGGTCTGGTCGGCGCTGCAGGCGGAGGCGGAGGTGGCCTCCGCGGCCACCGTGCCGTGAGCGCGCTGGTGCCCGCTAGCCTCCCTTTCCCACATACTTCGACCCGCTGGAGCATACCGTGTCCGAGATTCCGCAGGACCTGATGTATACCGAGGACCACGAGTACCTCAAGCCGGCCGGCGAGCCCGGCGTGGTGTACGTGGGCGTGACTGACTTCGCGCAGGGCGAGCTCGGCGACATCGTCTTCATCGAGCTGCCGAAGGTCGGCGCGGCGTTCAAGAAGCACGACGTGTTCGGCACGATCGAGGCGGTGAAAGCGGTCTCGGAGCTCTACGCGCCGGTGAGCGGCGAGGTGCTCGAGGTGAACACGCGCCTGGACGCCGAGCCTGCGCTCGTCAACACCGCGCCGTACGGTGACGGCTGGATGATCAAGGTGAAGCTCGCCGACGAGTCGGAACGCGGCGCGCTGCTCGATGCGACGGCGTACGCGGCGAAGGTGGGCTGAAGACTGATCTACCGCTTGTCGGTTTTTCGGTCTACGGTTTTTCGGTAACGGCGAAGGGCACACCGGACATGGTCCGGTGTGCCCTTCGACAATTCGCCGTTACTGAAAACCGAAGAACCGAAGAACCGTGAACCGACAGACCGAGTCTAGGCGTTCTCCTCCACGTAGGCATCCGTGGGCAGGCACGAGCACACGAGGTGGCGGTCTCCGTAGGCGCTCTCGATGCGCGACACCGTCGGCCAGAACTTGCGGCTGCGCGTCCACTCGGTGGGGAACGCCGCCAGCTCGCGGCCGTACGTGTGGTCCCATGCGTCGCTGACCACGGCGCGCATCGTGTGCGGCGCGTGCTTCAGCGGGTTGTCGTCGCGGTCGGCCGTCCCGTTCTCGATCGCCCGCACCTCCTCGCGGATCGCGATGAGCGCGTCGCAGAAGCGGTCGATCTCCTCCTTCGGCTCGCTCTCCGTCGGCTCGATCATCATCGTGCCCGCCACCGGGAAGCTCACCGTGGGCGCGTGGAAGCCGTAGTCCATCAACCGCTTCGTGATGTCCTCGACCTCGATGCCGGCGCTCCCCTTGAGCGCGCGCGGGTCGACGATGCACTCGTGCGCCACGCGGCCGTTCGCCCCCTTGTACAGCACGGGATAGTGCGGCTCGAGCCGCGCCGCGATGTAGTTCGCGTTGAGGATCGCGACCTTCGTGGCGTACGCCAGCCCCTCGCCCCCCATCATGTCGATGTACATCATCGAGATCGGGAGGATGCTCGCGCTGCCCCACGGCGCCGCCGAGACGGCGCCCGCCGCCTGCGCCCCCCCGGTCGGCACGACGGCGTTCGTCGGCAGGAAGGGGACGAGCTGCGCCGCCACGCCGATGGGGCCCATTCCCGGGCCGCCACCGCCGTGCGGGATGCAGAAGGTCTTGTGGAGATTCAGGTGGCACACGTCGGCGCCGATGTCGCCCGGCCGGCAGAGGCCGACCATCGCGTTCATGTTCGCGCCGTCCATGTAGACCTGCCCGCCATTGTCGTGCACGATCCGGCAGATCTCCTGGATGCTCTCCTCGAACACGCCGTGCGTGCTCGGGTAGGTCACCATCAGGGCGGCGAGCGTGTCCCGGTTCGCCTCCGCCTTGGCCCGCAGGTCGGCGACGTCGATGTTCCCCTTCGCGTCGGTCTTCGTGACGATCACCTTCATGCCCGCCATCACCGCGCTCGCCGGGTTCGTGCCGTGCGCCGACTGCGGGATGAGGCAGACGTTGCGGGGCTTCTCGCCTCGCGACGCATGGTACGCCGCGATCGTGAGCAGTCCCGCGTACTCCCCCTGCGAGCCGGCGTTGGGCTGGAGAGAGACCGCGGCGAATCCGGTGATCTCGGCCAGCGCGCCCTCGAGGTTGCGGAACAGCTCCTGGTAGCCCTCCGCCTGGTCCACCGGCACGAAGGGATGCAGCTTGCCGAACTCCGGCCAGGTGACGGGGAGCATCTCGGCGGTGGCGTTCAGCTTCATCGTGCAGCTGCCCAGCGGGATCATCGAGTGCGTCAGCGACAGGTCCTTCGCCTCGAGGCTGCGCACGTAGCGCAGCATCTCGGTCTCGGAGTGGTGCGAGTTGAAGACGGGGTGCGTGAGGAAGGCGCTGGTGCGCGCGAACCGCTCGTCGAACCGGTCGTCGACGTCGGCCGCGAGCCCCGACGTCTCCGGCGCGGGCTCGCCACCGGCCACGATGGAGAGCAGCTCCTGCACGTCGTCCTCGCGCACCGTCTCGTCCAGCGCGATGATCACGCCGCCCGCCGGCGACCGGCGCAGGTTGATCTCGCGGCGGGCGGCCTCGGCGATCACCTCGCCGGCCGTGCGCCCGCGCAGCGTCACGTGCAGCGTGTCGAAGTAGACGTCGTTCTCGATCGTGTGGCCGAGCTGCTCGAGGCCGGCGGCGAGCGTGACCGCGTGGCGATGGATGCGCCGCGCGATGGCCGTGATCCCCTTCGGCCCGTGCCAGACGGCGTACATGCTGGCCATCACCGCCAGGAGCACCTGCGCGGTGCACACGTTCGAGGTGGCCTTCTCACGGCGGATGTGCTGCTCGCGCGTCTGCAGCGCCATGCGCAGCGCGGGCCGCCCACTCGCGTCCCGGCTCACGCCGATGATGCGGCCGGGCAGCGTGCGCTTGAACTCGTCACGCGTGGCGAAGAAGGCGGCGTGCGGGCCGCCGTAGCCCATCGGCACGCCGAAGCGCTGCGTGTTCCCCACCACGACGTCCGCGCCCCACTCCCCCGGCGGGGTGAGCAGCGCGAGGCTCATCAGGTCCGCCGCCACGATCACGAGGGCGCCGGCGGCGTGGGCGCGTTCCGTCGTCTCGCGATAGTCCAGCACCGCACCGTCGGTGGTGGGATACTGCAGCAGCACGCCGAAGATCTCCCCGCCGAAGGCCGCCGAGCCGGCGTCGCCGACCACCGTGGCGATGCCGCGCGCGTGCGCCCGCGTCTCCACCACCAGGATGGACTGCGGATGGCAGCGCGCGTCGATCAAGAAGGTCCCCTTCGTCTCGCTCCCCCGCGCCTGGTAGGCGAGGAACATCGCCTCGGCCGCCGCAGTCCCCTCGTCGAGCAGCGAGGCGTTGGCGATCTCGAGCCCCGTGAGATCGATCACCATCGTCTGGAAGTTGAGCAGCGCCTCGAGACGCCCCTGCGCGATCTCGGCCTGGTAGGGGGTGTACGCCGTGTACCAGCCGGGATTCTCCAGGATGTTGCGCTGGATCACCGGCGGTGTGAGGGTGTCGCTGTAGCCGTAGCCGAGGTACGAGCGGAAGACGCGGTTCTTCCGGGCGATGGCGCGGAGCGACGCGAGCGCCTCGTGCTCGCTGCGGCCCGCGTGGATCGCGAGCGGCCGGCGGATGCGGATCGACTCGGGGATCGTCGCGGCGACCAGCTCGTCGAGGGTGGCATAGCCGAGCAGCGCGAGCATCGCCTGCTGGTCCGCGTCGCTTGGACCGACGTGGCGGGGCACGAAGCTGTCCGCGATGGCGGGCGGAGCGGTCCGGATGGTGGTTGTCATGCGAGCCTCAGGCGCCCGGGCGGGTGCCGGTGGATGCGTAAGTATCGTGGACGTTCGGTCCAGCGCGCCCACAAAGTTATGTTGCGGGACAAGCGCGACGCGTCGCGCCATCCCTCATTATAGCAACACGGCCGATGCCCTGGCGGCTTCTTCTCACCCCCGCGCTCGACGGCGCGCTCAACATGGCGCTCGACGAGGCGCTGATGGCCCGCGCGCGGGAGACGGGAGAGACGGTCCTGCGCGTCTACTCGTGGGAGGCGCCCACCCTCTCCTTCGGGCGGAATCAGCGGGCGCGGGGCGACTACGATCCGGCCCGCCTCGCCGCCGCGGGGATCGACGCGGTGCGCCGGCCGACGGGTGGTCGAGCCCTGCTCCACTGTCGGGAGATCACCTACAGCGTCACGGCGCCGGTGGTCGCCGGCGAGGGGATCGGCGTGGTGTACGCGCGCGTCAATGAGCTCCTACTCGATGCGCTGGGCCGCCTCGGCGTCACCGCAGCCCTCGCGGGAGCCGGCGCCCCCATCGCACCGGGCACGGCGCCCTGCTTCGCCGAGCCGTCTCGCGGCGAACTGACGGTGGCCGGCCGCAAGCTCGCGGGGAGCGCACAGTGGCGCGACGACGGCGCCCTGCTGCAGCATGGCTCCATCCTCGTGGAGGACGATCAGGCGCGGATTCCCTCGCTCCTGCGTCCGGAGGCGCGGGCCGCGCTCTCCCCCTCCGCCCTCTCCGCCGCTCCGGCGACGTTGCGCGAGGCCCTGGGTCGGCGTCCCGCGATTGACGAGGTGGCGGGCGCGCTGTTCGAGGCCGTGCGTGCGCTGGCCGATACTCACGCCAGTGAGCTCTCGCTCGACGCGCCGCTTCAGCACGAGGCGGCGCGACGGGCCGGCCACTTCCGTGACCCCGCCTGGACCTGGCGCCGCTAGCCGGCGCCGCCGCACTTTGCCTGACCTGCCGGTCCGTCCCCGGGCCGCACCTTCTCTTCCTTCGCCCACGACCATGCTCCGAGCCCGCCCCGCTTCGCCGCACCGCCGCACCGGCCGCGCAGTCTTCCTGTTCGCCGCGCTCGCGCTGTCCGCCTGCAAGGGGTCGGAGACGGCGGGCGGCGGCTCGAGCGACATCGGCGGCACCATCGTGTTCTCCACGCCGAGCGACGCGCAGACGATGCTCCCCCCGCTCATCGTCAACGTCATCGACCGCACGGTCACCGACCTGCTCTACGACCGGCTCGCCGACATCAGCGACGACATGAACACGACCGGCGACAAGACCTTCAAGCCGCAGCTCGCCGAGCGGTGGGACTGGTCTGCGGACTCGCTCTCGATCGCGTTCCACATCAATCCGCGCGCGAAGTGGCACGACGGCCAGCCGGTGCGCGCCGCGGACGTGCGCTACAGCGTGCAGCTCTACAAGGATCCGGCCCTCGGGACTTCCGCCACGCCGCTGATCGCCAACATCGACTCCGCATCGGTGCGCGACTCGCTCACCGCGGTGGTCCACTTCAAGCGGCACACGCCGACGCAGTTCTACGACATGGTCTATCAGGTGCTGATCCTGCCGCAGCACGTGCTCGCCAGCACGCCGGTGTCGCAGATGAAGACGGCGGACATCGGACGCAAGGGGATCGGTTCGGGGCGCTTCCGGCTCGCGAAATGGGAGCCGGGCCAGCGCATCGAGCTCGTCGCCGACACGGCGAACTACCGCGGCCGTCCCAAGCTCGACCGGGTGATCTGGTCGATCGCTCCCGACTTCAACGCGGCGGTCACCCGGTTCATGTCGGGGGAGGCCGACGTCTTCGACCAGCTCCGGCCGGAGCAGATCGCCAGGCTCGCGGGTGACACGGCGCGCCGGATCGTCCGCTACCCCACCTTCCAGTACACGTATCTCTGGTTCAACGAGGCGAATCCGGCCGCGCTCGGCCAGCCGCACCCCCTCCTCGGCGACCGCGCCGTGCGCCGCGCGCTCACGATGGCGGTGGACCGCCGCGCCATGCTGCGCAACGTGTTCGACACGCTGGGGCAGATGCTGTACGGTCCCTTCCCGAACACGGTCGACGTCGCCGACTCCACGCTCGCGCAGATCCCCTACGACACGGTCAAGGCGCGGGCGCTGCTCGACTCGGCCGGCTGGATCCCGGGCACCGATGGCGTCCGCTCGAAGAACGGCCGCCGGCTGGAGTTCGCCATCACCACGCCCAACTCGAGTGCGGCGCGCAAGCAGTACGTCGTGCTGCTGCAGGAGGCGTTCAAGCTCGTCGGCGCCGCTGTCAGGATCGACGAGGGCGACTTCGCGACCTTCAGCGCCAAGCAGAACGACCACAAGTTCGACGCGATCATGGCGCTGTACGCGACGGACCCCGACGTGAGCGGATTCAAGCAGACCTGGAGCACCGCGGGGATGGCGAAGGACGGGGCCAACTTCGGCGACTACTCCAACCCGAAGGTGGACGCCCTGCTCGACAGCGCCACCACCACCTTCGACCCGTCGCGCAAGAAGGATTATGCGCGGCGCGCCTTCGAGATGATCATCCAGGACGCGGCGGGGATCTGGCTGTACGCGCCGCCGACCATCGCCGGCGTCCACAAGCGCATCCGCACGGCGCCGATGCGCGCGGACGGCTACTGGGCGCACCTGGCTGACTGGTACATCCCGGCCGGCGAGCGCTCGGCGCGCGACCGGATCGGCCTCCGTCCCACGCAGTAGCATCGTGCGTCGGTATCTCGCCGGCCGTCTGCTGCAGGCGGTGAGCGTCATCCTGCTCGTCACGACGCTCACCTTCGTCCTCGTGCACCTCGCGCCCGGCGACCCCTTCGGGGAAGCGTTCGGGCGCCCGAACGTGCCCGCCTCCGTCCGCGCGCAGTGGCGGGCCGACTTCGGCCTCGACAAGCCCCTCCCGGTGCAGTACGTCCGCTGGCTGGCGAATGCGGCGCGGGGCGAGCTGGGCTTCTCCTTCTCGCACCGCCGTCCCGTCCGCGCGGTCCTCGCCGAGGCGCTCCCGCGCACCGCGCTGCTCGCGGGGCTCTCCCTGCTGGCGAGCTTCTCGCTCGGCATCGTGGTCGGCGTCCTGCAGGCCGAGCGGCTCGGCGGGGCACGCGACCGGTGGCTCGGCCGCGTGCTGCTCTTCACCTATTCGCTGCCGGACTTCTGGCTCGCGCTCGTCGTGCTGATCCTGTTCGCCTACCGCATCCCGATCTTCCCGGTGGGGGGGATCGTGGACCCCGTGCTGTACGACTATCTCTCTCCCGGCGCCAGAATCGCCGACCGGCTCAGGCACCTCGTGCTGCCGGTCGTCACGCTCACGCTGCTGTCCACCGCGGCGATCGCCCGCTACCAGCGCAATGCCCTGCTCGAGGTGCTGCCGAGCGACTGGATGCGCAGCGCCATCGCCAAGGGACTCGACTGGCGCACCGCGGTCCGGCGCCATGCGCTGCGCAACGCGCTGCTGCCGACCATCACGCTCGCCGGACTGTACCTCGCGACGCTCGCCGCGGGGGCGGTGTTCGTGGAGAAGGTCTTCTCGTGGCCGGGGATGGGGCTGGTGACCGTGAACGCGATCGCGGCGCGGGACTATCCGCTCATCACCGCGGCGGTGCTCGTCATGAGCGTCCTCGTCGTGCTCGGCGCGCTGCTCGCCGACGTCGCGGCCTCGGTCGCCGACCCGCGCGTGCGGGTCGGATGAGCGGGACGGTCCGGCGGTGAGCCGCGGCTCGCCCGCATCGAACGCGCTGCTCCGCCGCCTGCGGCGCGATTCGCGCGCGCGGATCGCCGCGATCGTGCTCGCGCTCGTCGTCGCCGCCGCGCTGCTCGCGCCCTGGCTCGCGCCGTTCGATCCGTCGGCCCAGCTCGACATCGTCCGCCTGCAGAGCAGGCCTCCCTCGCTGGCGCATCCGCTCGGCACCGATCCGTTCAGCCGGGACGTGCTTTCGCGGCTGCTCTACGGCGCGCGGGTCTCGCTGGGGATCGCCGCCGGCGCGGTGGCGCTGCAGCTCACGCTGGGGGTGATGATCGGCGCCGTCGCGGGCTACGCCGGCGGCATGACCGATGCCCTGCTGATGCGCCTCGTGGACGCCGCCCTCTCGATCCCCCGCATCCTGCTCCTCATCGTGATCGTCGCGCTCTGGGGGGACATCGGCGTCGTGCGGCTCACCCTGCTCATCGCCGTCACCGGATGGTTCGGCGTGAGCCGTCTGGTGCGCGGCGAGGCCCGCGCCGTGCGCGAGCGCGACTTCGTGCTCTCCGCCCGGTCGCTCGGCGCGACGCCCTGGCGCATCCTGCGGCGCCACGTCCTGCCGAACTCGCTCGGGCCCGCCATGGTGTCGGCCTCGCTCGGGATCGCCAACGTCATCCTGCTCGAGGCGGGGCTCTCCTTCCTGGGCATCGGGGTCCGGCCGCCCGCGCCAAGCTGGGGGGCGATCATCCAGGACGGGGCGGAGCGGGTCTCCGAGCTGTGGTGGCTCACCCTCTTTCCGGGACTGGCCATCCTGACCACCGTCTTCGCGTGCAATGCGCTCGGCGACGCCTTGCGGGATGCACTCGACCCACGGCAGCTTGAGGCCGCGCTGCCCGACGAAACTCCACTCCCGAGGCGATGACCGCTCCGCTGCTCGAGCTGCACGATCTGCACACCTTCTTCTACACGGACACCGGCGTCGCCCGCTCCGTGGACGGCGTCTCCTTCCGCGTGAACGCGGGGGAGACGCTCGGCGTCGTGGGCGAGTCGGGGTGCGGGAAGAGCGTCACCGCGCTCTCCATCCTGCGGCTCGTGCGACCCCCCGGCCGCATCGAGGCGGGAAGCGAGATCCGGTTCGAAGGGAGGGATCTCCTCTCGCTCGGGGAGGAGGAGATGCGCCGCGTGCGGGGGAACCGCATCGCGATGGTGTTCCAGGAGCCGATGACGGCGCTCAACCCCGTCTTCACCATCGGCGACCAGATCGCCGAGGTGGCGCGCATCCACGCCGGCATGTCCAGGAAGGAGGCGGCGGCGAAGGCCGTGGAGATGCTGCGCCTCGTCGGCATCCCGGCGCCCGAGCAGCGCGCCGACGAGTATCCGCACCAGCTCTCCGGCGGGATGCGGCAGCGCGTCGTCATCGCCATGGCGCTGGTCATGAGCCCCGCGCTGGTCATCGCCGACGAGCCCACCACCGCGCTCGACGTCACCATCCAGGCGCAGATCCTCGAGCTCCTCGCCGATCTCACGAAGCGGCTCGGCACGTCGATCCTCCTCATCACGCACGACCTTGGCGTGGTGGCGGAGAACTGCGCGCGCGTGGTCGTCATGTACGCCGGCGAGGTGGTCGAGGAGGCAGCGACGCCCGACCTGTTCGCCCGCGCGCACCACCCGTACACCGAAGGGCTGCTCGGGGCGATGCCGCGCGTCGGGGGGCATGCCGAGCGGCTCGCGACGATCCCGGGGACGGTTCCCCCGCCGACCGCCTGGCCCGACGGATGCCGCTTCCGCGAGCGATGCCCGTACGCGTGGGAGCGCTGCGCGGCCGAGCATCCGCCCCTCTACCAGATCGGCGCCGGACACACCTCGCGCTGCCATCTCGCCGTGGAGCCCGAGCGCCGCGCGCATCCGCACCTCCCGATCGCGGCGCAGGCCGGCGCGGGGGCCGCATGACGACGCCACTGCTCTCCGTCCGCGATCTCACGAAGCACTTCCCCATCAAGCACGGGCTGTTCGGCCGCGCGTCGGGCGCCGTGCGCGCGGTGGACGGCGTCTCCTTCAAGGTGGCCGCCGGCGAGACGCTCGCGCTGGTCGGCGAGTCGGGGTGCGGCAAGTCCACGACGGGCCGCGCGATCCTCCGCCTCATCGAGCCAACCGCAGGGAGCGTGCAGTTCGACGGACAGGACGTGCTCGCGCTCGGCGGCTCGGCGCTGCGGCAGCTCCGCCGCCGGATGCAGATCGTGTTTCAGGATCCCTTCTCGTCGCTCAATCCGCGGATGTCCATCGGCGCGATCGTGCGGGAGGGACTGACGATCCATCGGCTGGCCGAAGGCGAGGCCGCCGATCGCCGCGTGAAGCAGCTCCTCGAGGAGGTCGGGCTGCGCCCCGAGTACGCCAGCCGCTATCCGCACGAGTTCTCCGGCGGCCAGCGGCAGCGTGTCGGCATCGCGCGCGCCCTGTCGGTGGAGCCGTCGTTCATCGTCTGCGACGAGCCGGTGAGCGCCCTCGACGTGAGCGTGCAGGCGCAGGTGGTGAACCTGCTGCAGGATCTCCAGCGCGACCGCGGGCTCGCCTACCTCTTCATCGCGCACGACCTCTCGGTGGTGGAGCACATCGCCGACCGCGTCGCGGTGATGTACCTGGGCCGGATCGTCGAGCTCGCCGCGGTGGACGACCTGTTCGAGGAGCCGGTGATGCCGTACACGCAGGCGCTGCTCTCCGCGGTGCCGGCGCCCGACCCGGAGGTGAAGCGCGAGCGGATCCTCCTGACCGGCGACGTCCCCTCGCCGGCGAACCCGCCCTCGGGGTGCGTCTTCCATCCGCGCTGCCAGCATCCCGCGCGAGACGCGGCGTGCGCGAAGATCGTCCCGCCCCTCGAGGAGAAGCGGGCCGGCCACTGGGCCGCGTGCATCAAGCAGACGCCGACTGCCGTGTCGTGGGAGTCGCAGCGCGCGGCCGGCGGCACCAATCCTCCCGAGTTCTTCCTGCCGCGCGCCGCGCTGCACCGCGGCGCCACTCCGGCGCCACGCCCCTCCGCTTCCCGCTGACCTCGTACATGACCTCCGACGACCGACCGGTGTTCGCGCAGCCGCAGGCCGCGACGCTGACGCACGACGAGCCGCCCTCCGCCGAGCTGCGGGCGATCACCGACGACCGCAGTTTCGTGGGCCACCCGCGCGGGCTCTCCACGCTCTTCTTCACCGAGTTCTGGGAGCGCTTCTCGTACTACGGCATCCGGCCGCTGCTCGTCCTCTTCATGACGGCGGCGCTCGCGAGCGGGGGACTCGGCTTCGACCGCGAGCAGGCGTCGGCGATCGTCGGGATCTACGCGTCGTCGGTCTACCTGTCGTCGCTCCCCGGCGGCTGGATCGCCGACCGGTGGCTCGGCCTGCGCCGCTCGATCTTCTGGGGCGGCGTGCTGATCGCCCTCGGCCACCTCGCGATCGGATTGTCGGCCATCTTCGCCCACCAGGCGTTCTTCATGGGGCTGATCCTCATCGTCATGGGGACCGGGCTGCTGAAGCCGAACATCTCGGCGCTCGTCGGCGACCTCTATCCCGCGGGGGGCGCACGGCAGGACTCCGGCTTCGCCATCTTCTACATGGGGATCAACAGCGGCGCGCTCCTCGCCCCGATCATCACCGGGTCGCTCGGGGAGCGCATCGGGTGGCACTGGGGCTTCGGCGCCGCCGGCGTCGGCATGCTCATCGGCCTCATCATGTACCGCATTCGCGCGCCCAAGACGCTCGGCCCCATCGGCGCGGTGCCCTCGGGGACGCCGGCGCAGCAGCGCAGCGTGAGGAACTACACGATCGCCGCGGTGGCGGTGGTCACCGTGATCGTCGCCCTCGCGATGGTGGGGATCATCCCGGTCAACCCGCTCGCGGTCGCGCAGCGCATGACGATCGTCATCCTCGCGATGGCGCTCGCCTACTTCGCGTACCTGTTCTTCGGCGCCGGCCTCGACGCCGACGAGAAGCGGCGCACGGTCGTGATCCTCGTGCTGTTCATCTTCTCGGCCGCCTTCTGGTCGGCGTACGAACAGGCGCCCACCTCGCTCAACCTGTTCGCCAAGGACTTCACCGACCGGCACATCGGCGGCTGGGAGATGCCGATCGTCTGGCTCCAGTCGGCGACGCCGCTCTTCGTCGTCACCCTGTCCGCGGTGTTCGCGGCGATCTGGAGCGCGCTGGCGCGGCGCGGTACGGAGTTCTCCAGCCCCGCCAAGTTCGCCTTCGCCCTCTTCTGCGCCGGCCTCTCGTACCTGATCATGGTGGCGGCGACGAACCGCGTGATCTCCGGCGGCGGCGTCGGCGTGCGGGTCAGCATGTGGTGGCTCATCGTGACCTACCTGCTGCAGGTCATCGGCGAGCTCGCCCTCAGCCCCGTGGGTCTCAGCTCGGTCACCAAGCTCGCGCCGCGCCGCTTCGTCGGGCAGATGATGGGGGTGTGGTTCATGTCCATCGCCCTCGGCAACCTCGTCGCAGGGCTGATCGGCGGCAACGTGGATCCGGAGAAGCTCAACGAGATGCCCGCGCTCTTCCAGCGCACGGCCACCTCGCTGTTCATCGCCGCGGCGCTGCTCGCGCTGCTGGTCGTGCCGATCAGGAAGATGATGCGAGCGCGGGAGAGCTGACCGTCACGGCCAGGCGAACAGCGACGCGGGCACCGACAGCTCCCTCCCTTCCCTCACGTCGCGCGGCTCGTTGAACACGAACTGCGTCCTGTCGGTGTTCGAGAACTTGATCGTCCAGCGCGCGCCGGCCCCGGAGCCCACGGGAACGGCAAGATCGGCGCGCCAGGTCCGAGGGGAATGGGCGGGAAGGTTCGCCAGGAGGCTGATCCCCAGCGACGCGCGGAGATCGGTCGTCGTCCCGAACGGGACGTCGCGCGCCCACTGCTGCCCGATGTCGGTGAAGAGGGCCACCCCCGCCTCGGCGGCGCGATAGACCTGGCCGAAGTTGTGGCGCTGCTCGAAGCGCAGCACGAGCCGCTCGCCCCCCACGAGCGGCGACTCCTCCCACCCACGGATCCCGCCGTCCGGTACCCCGAGCAGGAGCTGGAAGGGGGTCCGCATGCGCTCGGCACGGCTCCACTCCACGTTCACCTGGTTCAGGTCGTTGGGCCCGAGCTTCACGTGCTGCGTCAGCCGTCCCGTCGCGAGCACGCCATCCCAGTGATCCTCCCCTCGCCCCCGCCGTCCCTCCGCCATGATCTGCAGCCGGAGCGTTCGCATCTCGCTCGAGCTGCCGGCGTACAGGCCGGTCGAGAGGAAGATGTCGTCCGCGCGGCCGCCCAGCACGTTCATGCTGCGGCCGAGCTGCGTGCCGAGCTGGAATCCGACGGGCACGTCCTGGGTGGCCGAGAGCGCATCGATCCCGTCGCGGCGCACGAAGCGGATGTTGCGGATTCCCCAGAGCAGGTTGATCCGCGCGATGCGGTGCGCCTCGGACACGTTCGGCACCGCGCCACGATCGGTGAACGCGCCGGTGTCCGCCGTGATCAGCCGCGCGCCCGGGCGCTCGTCGTCGCCGCTCAGCGAGAGCCCGAACAGGTTGAGCCGGCCCACCGGCCCCACCCGCGCCATGCCGCCCACGTCGAAGAAGTTGCGGCGCAGCGCCACGAGCGGGCGCGTCCCGTCGGGCTGTCGCAGCTCCACGAAGTTGCTCCACGTGCCGGTGCGCACGCGCCAGGCGGTGCGCTGCAGGTCGGTGTAGAAGGGATGCACCGCCTCCACGCGCCAGGTATGACCGTACGGCGCCCGCTCGCCCTCGAGCGCCATGATCCAGGGGCGGCCGAGGAACTGCCGGTCGACGAATCGCGCCGCGATCCCGTCGCGGAAGCCGTCACCGCTGCGCCACGAGGCCGACGCCAGGACCCCCTGCCCGCCAAGGTTGCCATTGCCGAGCAGGAGATACGTGACCATCGGGGCGCGCGCGCGCACGCTCCCCCCCAGCACCATCGACGCCTCGTCGCTCGTGTGCACGTCGAGGTCCACTCCGCCCTGATCGTTCGTCACGACGAAGATGTCGGCGTCGGCGATGTACGGCTGCGAGCGGAGGATGCGCTCCGACTCGGCCCGCCGGATCTCCTCGCATCGGTCGCCCGGCGAGAGGAGCAGGTAGCGCTCGATGATCTCCGGCTTCGTGGTGGTGTGCAGCGTCCGCGCGACTGCCGCGAGCACCGGCACGCGCCGCAGGTTCGCGACCGAGGGCGCCTCGGAATAGACGATGATCTGGTCGATGCGCTGTCCCGCGCACGCCACCACCGGCCGCTCCGATGGAGCGGTGCGCTGCTGCGCGACCGCCGGCACGACGGGAATCGCCGCGAGCCAGGCCGCCCGCAGCATCGTTCGCCGGGACACCGGCGCTACTTGCCCATGCGGCGCTTCAGCTCGGCCAGCTGGCGCTCCGCTTCGGCAGCCCGCGCCGACCGGGACGCCGCTCGCCCGAGCGAATCGATCTCCTCCGCAACCCGCGTCCCGCCGTTCAGCACGGCGTCCGCCTCCGCGGCAGCGGCATCGTCGCGCGAGAGGCTCCCCGCGGGACCGGCGCCCCCCCCGCCGCCGCCGATCCCCGCCACCGCGTTCTTCAGCTCGAGCGTCATCTCCGCCACGTCGCGCTCGGCGATCGCCAGCTCGGCCTCCTGCGCGCCGAGCTTCCGCTCCAGCACCTCCAGCCGCTCGCGGTGCACCAGCTCGTACTTCTCCGCCAGCGCGACGGTCTCCTGGTCGTCGATCCTCGCGGCGAGCCCCTTGCGGCGCACCATCGTCTCGAGCTCGCGGCGCTCCGATTCGGTGCGCTGGCGCGTGGTGGCGATGGCGCCGCGCAGGTCGTCGAGCCCCATCCGCGCCTGCACCAGCGTCTGCTTCATGCGCGCCAGGCCGGCGCGCCGCTCCTCGGGTGGGGTGGCACGATCCATCAGGTCGCTCAAGGTCTGGCGAAAGGAGTCGAACATGCCGCCGGGAGGTGTGTGACGCGGAGTGAAGCGCGGCCGGTGGGCGCGGACGAAGGCGCGCGTCGCTGGAGGGTTCCGCAGCGTACGCTTAGGATACTGGACACCCTCTCGCCCTCGCAACCTGGACACGAGTGACCTGTCTTCCCCCCGTCGCCGTCACCGCCACCACCGAGCCGATCCGCGGTGTGGTCCGGGTGCGCGCCAACGCCGCGTACACCGGCGCGGCGCGCGCCGCCGGGCTTCGGCCCTACATCCTCCCTCTCCTCGCGCCCGATGATGCGGACGCCATGCTCGAGGGGATGGCGGGGCTGATCCTCACCGGCGGCGAGGACGTGGATCCCTCGCGCTACGACTCCCCGCCCCACCCCGCCCTCGGCGAGGTGCACGAGGCCCGCGACGCGTTCGAGATCGCCCTCGTGCGCGCCGCTCGTGCGCGCGGCCTGCCGACGCTCGCGATCTGCCGCGGGCTCCAGGTGGCCAATGTCGCCCTCGGCGGCACCCTCGTGCAGGATCTCCCGAGTGAGTGGCGCGGCGCGTTGACGCACGACGGCGACTGGGCGCGCGACAGCCGGCGTCATCCCGTCACGGTCACCGCGGGGTCGCGGCTCGCCGCCGCCCTGGGCGCCAACGCGCTCACGGTCAACTCCATGCACCATCAGGCCGTGAAGGCGCCGGCCGCTGGCGTCGCGACGGTCTCCGTCGCGCCGGACGGGGTGGTGGAGGGGATCGAGTGGACCGGCGACGACTGGTGGATGGTGGGCGTGCAGTGGCACCCGGAAGAGCTCACGGGCACGGCGCAGCCGTGGGACCGCGCGCTGTTCGCCGCCTTCGCCGCCCAGACCGGGCGGCGCCAGCTCAGTTCAGCCGGCGCCAGCGCGCCTCGTTCGTGACCTGACGCATCAGCCGATCGGGCGAGGCGCGGTCGGGAAAGAGCATCGTGTCGCTGACGTCGTTCAGCGCCGCGCGCAGCAGCCCGAACCGCTCCGCCGCCGTCGCGTACAGCATCGTCATCCCGTGGTTCTGGGCCAGGCGGTGGCCGGCGGCGAGCTGGAAGCCGCGCCGCCCCATCTCCTCGTAGTAGTCCAGGTCGGGCCCGCCGCGACGGAACTGACGGTTGGCGATGTAGTCCGGAAAGAAGCCGCTGAGCCAGAGCGCGTAGTTGCCGAGGTGCGTCCGCACGAGGAAGCTGCGCTTTCCGTCGGGGTCGTCCACGTCGGCCAGCAGATCCACGAGCGTCTCGTAGGTCTGGTCGTCAGAGAGCCCGATGCGGTGGGCGCGGTCGCGCAGGCCGAAGTGGAGCATGAGCGCGGCGAGATAGTCGGCGAGCATCCGGTCGTCCTCGCCGAGCCGGCGCAGTGCCCGGCGCACCATCACGTAGGCGAAGAGCGGGAGCGAGGCGCACGCGCCCTGCCGTGCGCGCAGCAGTGCCTCGGGGAGCCGCTCGTCGTCGAGCACCGCGTCCATCTCTCCGTCGCTCAGCTTCCGCTCGACGGCGGCCAGCTCCGCGTCGGAGTCGCGCGCGATGAGGCGCGC
>JBBQJC010000022.1:0-44244 GCA_038325515.1 Gemmatimonadales bacterium
CCGGCGCCCGCCCGTTCCCGCCGCGCTGCCCACTGCCGCGTGGATCAATCCCCCTAAACTCCTCGTCGCCGGTTCGGTCTCACAGGACGTAGGTCAGTAAACTCCGCTCCCCCGGTGTCTCACATCGTTGACAGGTTCCGATTCAGCTCCGAGCTGTACGGAGATGAACTCGGCACGCGAATTGGAGCGTCACATACTGCAATCGACATTCAGAGAAGGGCGTTTCCTATCTCAGGAACTGCGATTCGACGCGATCCGATGAGTACTTGGGATTTTCTTCCATCGATCGTTCGGCCGTACTTCGTCAGGCGAATCGCCATTCTTGGCGCGGAATCGACCGGAAAGACACACTTGGCTGCGCATCTCGCACAGAGGTTTCAAACGACCTGGGCTCGCGAGTATGGTCGTGAATATTGCGCCACACGCGATCCGCTGCGTCTGACTCCCGAGGATTTTGATGCCATCGGACGCGGTCAGGTGCTTACGGAGGACGCCGCGGCCGTCGAGTCGAATCGCGGACTGATGTGTGACACCGACCTACTGACGACGTGTACATGGAGCGACATGATCACGGGCAAGCGATCGGAATGGCTTGCCGATGCGGCGAGAAAACAACAGTATGCGCTTACACTGTTGTTGGGCGATGACGCACCGTGGGTGGACGACGGCACGCGAGTCCTTGAACGCCGCCGCGTGGAACACACCGAGCGATTGCAACGAGAGCTCGCTGACGCGGGGCGGACCTATACAACACTGCGCGGACCGTTTCAGGATCGCCTCCGAGTCGCCGTGCAACTCGTCGAGCGCGTACTGGCACCGCTCGCGGCCCCTGAGCATCTCGCGCCGGCAAGCTAACGAGGCGTTGCACTTGGCAAAGGAGCTTCGGTAGCTCGCTGCGCTCGCATTTTATGTGTTCCTTTGCAAGTGAACTTTGGCGTTATGCAACCACAGGGCCTTGCGCGGTTGTATATACATCATGTATACTGTCTAGGTGCGCTCTACTTGGGATCGCGAAAAGAGTGAGCGAAACCTCGCTGAACGAGGCTTCGATTTCGCGTTTGCCTCCGCCATCTTTGCGGGCCCAACGCTGGAGCGCATCGACACGCGCCAGGATTACGGTGAGGTTCGCCGGATCGCCCTCGGATTGGCCGAGGACATCCCGCTCACCGTGGTCTACACCGATCGGGCTGAGGCTGGCGAGGTCGTGCGTCGAATCATTTCGGCCCGAGTGAGCAATCGCCGTGAGCGCCAAGCGTACCGTAAAGTCTTCCCGCCTGCCTAAGCCGCCGCGGCAGGGGCGCGCGAATCTCGCGAAGTTGCGTCGCGTGACGGATGCCGAGATTGCGCGAACGGCGCCGGATGAGCTCCGCGATCTGCCGGCCGATTTCTGGGATGAGGCTGTTCCCGTGCTGCCGGCGGCCAAGGTGCCAATCTCGCTCCGGGTAGATGCGGACGTTCTTGAGTTCTTTCGCGAGACGGGCCCCCGCTATCAATCGCGCATGAATGCGGTGCTGCGGTCCTATATGGAGCGCGCCGCGAAGCTCGGGCGGGCAAAACGTCGCGGGATTGCATAACGTCCGCTGCAGCCGACGGGCGATTGGCGGAAGCGCGCCTGCGGCGCGATGATTGGGTTCGCCCGCAGCTGCTATGAAGCGGCGTGCGGTGTCAAGCGTCAGCTCGGCAGGAGCTGACACGTGGTGATGGTCGTCGTGGCGCCACGATCTCGAGATGCTGCTCAGGCGTCTGTTCGCGCTCGTCGGTGACGAGCTGACACTCGTCGGCGCAGGTGGCCATGCGGAGAGGGACGGGCGGCGCCAAAACTGAGCTTCGGTCTCACGAGCGGCCATCAGCTGCGTCGCGCTTACCACGCCCCAGGTCAGTCACCCCGATGATCGATGGATGGCGGTCTGTTCGCGGGGGGAGTGTCGTTAGGCCGCCACCGCGCGAAGCGGAAGCGCCTGAAAGGGCGCGTCATCGCGCCACATCGCGAACAGGATCCCGGCGACCCGACGCGCGAGGGCGACCGTGGCGATCCGCGTGCCCCGACGCTGGGCGATGGCGAGCGCCCAGGCCTTGAGCCCCGCGAGCGCGGCGTTCGGCGAGCGGAGGATCCGCCACGCCGTCTCGCCGAGGAGCCACCGCATGCGCGCGTCGCCCCGCTTGGTAATGCGTCCCCGCAGCCGGTGATCGCCCGAGCTGTCTTCGTTCGGCACGAGGCCAAGATACGCTTGCACCTGATGCGCGCTCTGAAACCGCGTGACATCGTCAAGTGCGGCGACGAACGCGATGGCCGTCACCGGGCCGATCCCGGGCATCGTGCGCAGCCGCGTCACGACCGGATGGTCCTTCGCGAGTCCGATGAGGCGCGCGTCCGCCGCGGTGATCTCCGCATCGAGCGGGGCCCAGAGCGCCACAAGGGGCGCCAGCTCCGCGTGCACGTGCGGCGCGAGCGGAAGCGCGAGCAGCTTGGCCACCGTGTGCTCGGCGTCCCCGCTGGCGAGCCGCAACCCCTCGCGCCAGACGAACGCCTTGATAATCGCCACATAGCGCGTTCGGGTGCGGACGAGCGCATCGGTCGAGGCCTCCAGCAGAATGCGCGCCGGTGTGCGTGACCCGAGCACGGTGGTCAGGCGCTCGCGCGAGGTCGTGATGCGCTGCTCGAGCAATTCCCCGTCCTCCGTAATGGTGCACAGCTGGCTCTCGCGCTTATGGAGATCGATCCCTAGGCGATCCATGCGACTGGCCCCCCGGGTGGTTGTTGCGGCTCGACCGCGTGTACGCCTGTCGGGCGAAACCCTGCCACCACGTCGCCGGGGTGGCCAGCCGCTTCATACCAACTGAGCTCAGGGCGTTAGGCCACACCAACCCCACCGGGATAGGCTTGTCTTTCGTATATACCACATATATACTCCGGCATGGCCGATGAGATCGCCAATCCGCTGGCTGGCGCAACTGGCTTCCAGTGGGATCCAGGCAACGCTCACAAAGTGGAGGGGCGCCATGGCGTCTCCCCCGGAGAATGCGAACAAGCCTTCTTCCAAGCGCCGTTTCTTGTCAGCTCTGATGCCGCGCATTCCACGCGCGAACATCGATGGCGTGCTTTGGGTCAAACGGTAGCGGGTCGGCGCTTGCTCGTCGTCTTCACCGTCAGAGGCGAATTGATTCGTGTCCTGGCTGCACGTGATCTGAATCGAAAGGAGCGAGCGTCCTATGCGGAAGTCGCAGCGCGAAAAAAACGCAATCCCGGCGTTTAAGTCCGAAGCAGCGGAACGTGAGTTCTGGCTCACAGCCGACAGCACCGAGTACGTGGACTGGTCGGCAGCCACGCCGACGCGCTTCCCGAACCTGCGGCCCTCATCGACCGCAATCTCCGTTCGTCTCCCCGACACGCTACTGACGGAACTCAAGCTGCTGGCGAATGAACGCGATGTCCCGTATCAGAGTCTCCTCAAGGTGTACCTCACCGATCGCGTTCAGGCCGAGCGCCGCCGACAGCGTCGGCGCGCCGAGGCATAACGGGCGTTGCAGCAGTCGGGCGATCAGCGGATGGCTCGCTTCGCTCGCTTTTATGAGCTCGCCCGCACCTGAACTTGGGCGTCATACCGCAACAGCCTCTTGCGTCACATCGGGCTGCGGACTTACATTGTAAGTCCACCGTAGCGAGGCCCTCATGCGTTCCCGCATCGTCCGGATCGGCAATTCCCAGGGTGTGCGACTCCCCAAGCTTCTGATTGAGCAGGCCGGGCTCGCCGAGGAGGTCGAGCTGCGGGCCGAGCCGGGTCAGATCATCATTGCCGCGCCGCGAACGACACGCGCCGGGTGGGCCGAGGCGGCGCAACTGGCGCACGCGGCGGGAGACGACCGCGTCCTCGACACGGCGGCGAGCCAGTTTGACGAGACGGAGTGGACGTGGTGAAGGCTGTTTCGCGGACGCCCCGCCGCGGCGACGTCTTTCTGGTCGAACTCGATCCCACGCGCGGGAGCGAGATGCGCAAGACGCGGCCCTGTGTCGTCGTTTCTCCGGATGAGCTCAATCGCCATCTCCGCACGAGCATCGTCGCCCCGATGACGACCGGCGGACACGCGTATCCTTTTCGCATCCCCTGCCGGTTCGCGGGGAAGAACGGGCACGTGGTGCTCGATCAGCTGCGTACCGTGGACCACGAACGCTTCCGGAAGCGGCTGGGCGTCGTCGCGCCGGCCACGATCCACGCCGCTCTGCAAGTCCTTGGGGAGATGTTCGAGGTGTAGGTGGCCGTGGCATAGCGTGCGCTGCAGCCGACAAAGGCAGTTCGGAGGGTTGTTTCGCTCGCCATTATTGGGCGCCCTTGCAGCTGAGCTGTGGCGTTGATTTGACTGGCCTGGTGTCAAAGATCAGTGAACGGCGGTGATCGTGGTACGACGTGGGTGCGAGGCAGCATCGACGGTTGATCGTGCTGATCTGTGCGGGTTCCGGAAATTCTTACCACCTCGATTCCGGAAAGTCTGGCCACCGAGAGCCAAGCGGCTCCACGGCGCCAATACTCGTGGAAACTGTCCGTGAGGCACGAGGTGATCGACCTGTTGAAGCGGCACGCGATTCAGGTCCTGCGGCACGCGGGGCACTCGCTGGACGAGATCGCCGCGCAGGTGGCGGTCGGCACGCGAAGCGTCCAGCGCGTGATCGGTGAGCCGATGATCACCCAGCATGACCCCGACGTGGCGCGCGCCGCACGAGGAATCGGCCGGCCGTCGAAGACCGAGGCGTATCGCGCCACGGTCGCGGCGTGGCTCACCGAGGAGCCGCATCTGCTGCGCGTGGAACTGCTGCGTCGTGCGCACCTGGCCGGCTACGCGGGCGGGAAGAGCGCGCTGTCCGACCTGGTGCGCACCGTCCGGGTGATCACGCCACGGCCCGTCGTGCGCTTCGAGGGCCTGCCGGGCGCGTTCACGCAGCACGACTGCGGTGAAGTCCTCGTCCGGTTTCTGGATGGGACCACGAAACGCATCCACTTCTTCGCCTCGCGTCTCGAGTACTCGCGCTGGGTCGAGGTCACGATCGTCCCGAATCAGCAGGTCGAGACCCTGGCCCGCGCGCTGGTGGAGCACTTCGCCGCGCTCGGCGGCATTCCGCTGCTGGCCGTCTTCGATCGCCCGAAGACCGTCGCGCTCGCGTGGGGGAAGGCCGGCGAGGTCACCGACTGGACTCCCGTGTTCGCCGGCGTGGTCCTCGACCTGGGCCTCGGGATCGAGGTCTGTTGGCCCCATGCCCCACAGCACAAAGGGCCGTGGAAAACCTGGTCGGCTGGGTCAAGGGCAGCTGCTTCAAGCAGCGCCGCTTCGCCGACGCCGAGGGCCTCCGCACCCAGCTCACCGACTGGCTGTGCGCGGTGCACACGACGCGGCCGTCGCGCGCCAACCGGGATCATCCCCGCCGTGCGACGCGCCGAGGAACGGCCGCGCCTGCGTCCGCTCAAGGTCGCGCCGGCGGACCTGGCGCTCCGCGTGCCGGTCGTCGTCAGTGCCAGTCAAGGATGCCAAGGTCGCAACGGCTTCGCCGCTGCAGGTTTCTGATGCCCTTGTTGGTGAACTTTGGCGTCACACGTACCACAAACTGCCACGACATATGCCTGTGACCTGGTCCGATACCCAGCGTGCCGAGATCGCCCGAGAGTATCAGCGCATCGGCTACAAGGAAGGCGAACGCTGGCCTGCTCCACCCGAGGAGTTGACGGCATCGGAGATCATCGCGCTCTTCAAGCGCATGCCCGACGGAGCCGGTCGCGACGGATATTGTGCTGAGCTGGCCAGGATTGCGAAGCACTAGCGCCCGCCGCCGCTACGCGCCCACCGGAAGCCCGCTGTGTGGTCGTGCCGTATTCCCGGGATTCTTCGTCGGTGGCATGTCCATTTCGGACGATCGGGTCTCGCACGTGAGCAGCCGGGATGATGGGAAGTCGGGGCCATCCATCACCCGCACGGGCTTCAGAACCCTCTCACCAACAGTCCGCTCTTCACGAACGCCTCGATCGCCGCCGCGTCGTGACCGGGCACCATGTGGATCTCCGGATGGGCGACGTGGAGCTGATGGAGCCCGGCCAGCTCCTCCCGCACCGTGCCACGATCCTCGCCAGCCATGTACGTCACCACCCGCGCCTTCTCGCGCCCGGTCTCGATGCCGGGCATCTGCCAGGCGACGTCGCCCACGAGCAGCAGCTCCACCCCGTCGGCGCGCCGGACGTAGACCATCTGGCTGCCCGGCGTGTGGCCCGGCGCCTTGATCAGCACGACCCCGGGCGCGACAGCCTCGTACCGTGCGTAGTCGAGCGGCCGGTAGCCGTCGAAGAGATCTGCCGGCAGGTGCAGCGCGGCGAAGGGATCCGCGCTCAGGTTCGCACGCAGCTCGGCGACCTGCTCCTTCGTGAGGCGCGTGACGCCCAGCCGCCGCTTCGGGTCCGGCTGCGCCAGCAGACCGCCGACATGGTCCGGATGCTCGTGCGTGACGACGATCAGTGACGCGCGCGCCAACGCGCCGCTCATCCGCGAATACGCGGCGCCGTCGAACGACTCTGCGCTCATCGACTTCGCGATGTCGGCGGTGAGCGCCGCGTCGACGATCGCCACGCGATCGCGGTAGACAAGCTCGTACGACGACACCGGCAGGTCGGTCTTGTCCCAGCCGCCTCCCGCCACGACGATCATCCTCGGCGCGGACAGATGCGCGACTGTCTCGACGCGAACGAACTGCGGCTTCTCCCCGGCCTGCGAGTCGGCGAGCCGCCGCACCTCGGCGATGTCGATGACATACGCTGCCGGAGACGCCCGATGGCTCTCCACGAGGAGCCACCAGTACGCGGGGACGCCGAGTGCGACGAGCGCCAGGACGACGTACCCGACCCATCGCAGCCATCTCATGCTGGACCTCGCCTCTCGGAATAGCGGGCTCGTGGAGGAAACGCCATCGCTACGACTTCATCCCCCGCACGTGCTCCACGAGCTGGTCGATGGCGATCTCCGTTCCCTGATAGAAGCCCGACTCCTTGTTCGTCGCGAGGTCCGCCTCGCTCCGGTGCAGCGCCGTGAACACGTACCGCGTTCCGGTGCCCTCGGCCTGCATCGTGATGACCGCGGTGATCGGGATGTCGTCGAAGACCGCGGGACGATAGCCGGGGAACAGCATTGACGTCCAAACGAGCCGCTCCATCGGGACCGCCTCCAGGACGCAGCCGAGGTTGGGAACCTCCCGGCCGTCGCCCACGGCGATGTCGATGCTGAAGGTGCCGCCCGGCCGCGCATCCATCTCGGTCCGCGCCACACGCCCCCAGGCCCTGGGCATGTACCACTCCTTGATGTGCTCGGGCTTGGTCAGCGCCTCCCAGACGAGCCGCGCGGGGGCGTCGATGAACCGCTCGATGGCGAAGTCCAGCTTCGGGTCGAAGGTGTATTGCGTGGTCATCAGCCTGACTCCTCCCTCTCCTTGAGTTGTATGACGTATCGGTCGAACCGGTCGAGGCGGGCTTCCCACGACCGGCGACGCGCGGTCAGCCAGTCCTCCACGACCTCGAGCCGTTCGGGGGCGATCTCGTAGGTCCGCACGCGTCCGCGCTTCTTCGATCTCACCAGCCGGCTCCGCTCGAGCACCGAGAGGTGCTGCACGAACGACGGGAGCTGCATGTCGAATGGCGCCGCCAGCTCGCTCACCGTCGCCGGCCCGGCCGACAGTCGCTCCAGGACCTTCCGCCGGGTCGAGTTGGACAGGGCGTGAAACACCGCGTCGGTGGCTGCGGCTCGAACCATTTCCGTCACCCTCCGGATTCGCGGGTTGTCTGATCGGCGCGGTGGATTCTACAGCCGCGAAATACTTTTGTAAAGACCTAAGTGTTGACTGGAGTCTGCCCGACGCCGGCCTCGGCGTCGGGCAGAGTGCCCCGCGTGCGTGCTACCGACCGCGGCGTCCGGGCGCGGGCTCCAGCAATGCCTGGCTACCGTACGCCCTGGCGACGAGGCGCGCGATCGGGATCGCCAGCTTCCGCGTCATCGCGCCGATGAGGTACGCCGGATTCCCCTCCTCCCTGATGGAGAACCGGCCGCCGCGATGCACGACCCAGACGTTCGGGCCGCGCGGCGGAGTGGTGGGTGTGGTGCTCGTGGGCGTCGTCATGGTCTCTCCTCCGGAGTGAGGTGCGACGTCAGGCCGCGACGCCGATGGCCGGCGCCGGACTGGGCGCAGGTGCCGGGGCCGGGGCCGGCGAGGTTGCTGATTCCGGCGCGGGGGTGACGGCGCTGCCGCCCCGCCCCGTGCGCGCCGTCATGTGCGTCACGTGCGTCCAGTTGGCGAGCAGCGCGCTGTCGTCCTTGACAGCGCTCCGGACGAAGGCATCCATGATGTGAACGATGCTGCGCCCCTCCGAGAGCGCCGACTTGAGTCCGGTCGTCGCCCCCTTCGCGCGCCCCCGGCTCTTCGTTCGCTCGCTCTCCGACACGAGCAGCGCCTGGGCCGCCGCCTCGAGCTGCGCGATGAAGTCGGCGGGGAGGCCGAGCGAGACGAAGACGCCGGCGTGCGGCGCCGCCGCCTTGGCCATGCCCAGCGCGGCCGCCGCGACCCGGTTGGAGCCCAGCTTGTACTGCGGCAGCCGGAGCGCCTTGAGCTCCGGCACGGCCGGAAGATTCGACTTGGCGATGCGCAAGATCGTGCGCATGTGATCGCGCACCAGCACCGCGCGAAGCGCCGTCTGCTTCTTCGTCGCCCCCTGCACGATGGCGTGCTGCCCCGTCTGGTCGGTGACGTAGCCGGCGAGCTGCGCGACGGTGTCGTCAAGCTTCTTCCGCGCGCCATTGGTGGCGACGCCGCGAAGCTGCTCCGCGTGCTCGTCGAGGAATCCCTGCACTGCGTGCAGGGAGTTCAGCATGGTGCTCTGTCTGGTCTGCATGTGGCTACCCTCGTGGAGATTGGTGATGGCGCGGTGCGTGCTGCGCCGTTCGCCGTGCGCGCCGTCGCGGCCAACGGGGTCCAGTGCGATTCGCGGTGCGGGCAGTGCGCGCCGCGGTGCGGGAGTCGGGGTGTGCGCATCGGGCGGTCGGGTGCGCGGCCGGGTGCAGTCGCCTCGCGCGCGCGGGCGGTCGTCTCGCCGGTGCGGACGGTCCCCTCGCGCGCGGGTGCAGTCCCCTCGCGCGTGCGGCCGGTCGTCTCGCCGGCCCGGACGGTCCCCTCGCGCGCCGGTGCAGTCTCCTCGCGCGTTCGGGTGGTCGTCTCGCCAGTGCGGAGGGTCCCCTCGCGCGCCGGTGCAGTCCCCTCGCGCGTTCGCGCGGTCGTCTCGCCGGTGAGGAGGGTGGCCTCGCGCGCGCGCGCAGTCCCCTCGCGCGTGCGGGCTGTCGCATCGCCGGTGCGGACGGTCCCCTCGCGCGCCGGTGCCGTCCCCTCGCGCGTGCTGGCCGGTCGTCTCGCCCGTGCGGACGATCCCCTCGCGCGCGAGTGCAGTCCCCTCGCGCGCGAGTGCAGTCCCCTCGCGCGTGCGGACGGTCGTCTCGCCGGAGCGGACGGTCGTCTCGCCGGTGCGGACCAGCGGCTCGCCAAGCGCGTCCAGCCGGATCCACGGCGCGGAGCCATCCTTCGCCGAACGGACGCCCCCCCCGCGGCGGTGCGTCCCGATCGGCGAGCGGTCCGCCCGGGAGCGGCGGATGCACGACAGCTCGATTCAGCCCAGTATTGCTCTTTCATGGGGAGCTACACTGGTTTGGCACGGCAAAAGTCAATGAGGAGCTTTTTGCCGTCCCCGCCGAATTCGCCGTTATCCCCCGCTGGAGGGGGTTGCGGATGTTTAAATGCGCCGCGCGCTCGAAATCGTGACGAACGTCCGCGCGCTGCCAGCCCTCAAAGCGGCGCGGGGAGTGGGAATCGACAAACTGCCAAACGGCGCGGAGGATCTTCCTCCGCGCCGCCGTGCCCGCTCCCGCACCCCCTGACCGGGTCAGTCGCTCGCCGCGCTCGCCCCAGCGGACGCCACCCCCTCGCGCAGCCGCCGCAGCGTCGATTCGCCGGCGCTGGTGAATCGCACGGTACAGCGCCCCGCCCCGTCCGACGCCGTCACCTTTCCGAATGCTCGCTCTTCTCCCGTCACGCCGGCCGCGCCGGCGATGGTCAGCCACACGTTGTCCAGCGCGAAGAGGGGGAGCGCGCCCTGCAGCTCGCAGGTGGTGATCCCCTCGTCCAGCGCGACGATCGCGCCGCGGTGCTGCTCGGCACCGATCGACTTGCCGCTCAGCGCGCCGTATTCCACGTCGATGCTTCGCGCCAGAGGACGCGTGATCACCGCGTCGCGCGCCAGCGACAGGTTCCAGCTCCCCTCGATCCCCACCACGTCGTACAGCGACATCGGCTCGCGCGACCCCTTGGGCTGCACGCGCAGCTCCCCCCCGATCCGCAGCGGCGACGCGACCTCGTCCCGCGTGCGCGCCGACACGAGGATCTGTCCCGGCAGCGTGTGCCCCTCGATGCGCGACGCGAGATTCACCGCCGCACCCACCACGCCGTACTTCGCACGCTTCTCCGAGCCGATACTGCCGACGACGACCTCACCAGTGTTGAGGCCGATCCCCATCGCCACCTCGGGGAGCCCGTCGCTCCGGTTGCGCGCGTTCACCTCCTCCATCGCCTGCTGCATCGCCAGCGCGCACGCCACGGCGCGCTCGGCGTCGTCGTCGCGCTGCACGGGCGCGCCGAAGATCGCCAGGATCGCGTCGCCGATGAACTCGTCGATCGTCCCCTGGTGCGCCATGATCACCTCGGTCATGGCGCCGAGGTAGTTGTTGATCACCGCCATCACCGTCTCCGGCGGGAGCGCCTCGGCCATCGCGCTGAAGCCGCGCAGGTCGGCCATCATGATTGTCACCTTGCGCTTCTCGCCCCCCAGGTGCGAGCCCGCCGAGGTGTCGAGGAGACTGTCGACGACGTCGTCGGAGAGGAAGCGGCCGAAGGTGCGGCGGATGAACTGGTTGCGCGCCTCGAGCTGCTGGGTGCGCGCCTGGACGCGCTCCTCCAGCCGCTCCACGAGGTAGGCGTTGTCGAGCGAGATGGCGATCTGCGCGGACAGCACGGAGATGAGCTCGAGCCGCTCCGGGGTGAAGGCACCGGGCATGGCGTTGTTCTCCAGGTAGATCACGCCGGCGAGCGTCCCCTGGCGCACGATCGGCGCGCACAGCACCGAGCGCGGCCGCACGCGCCGCACGTACTGGTCGGTCGCCCACTCCGCGTCGCGCGAGGCATCGCCGATGACGATGCTCTCGCTCGAGTGAACGACGTAGTTCACCATCGAGCGCGGCGCGCCGTCGTAGGCGTCGAGCGGGATGCGCTGCAGCGTGCGCGTCGGCTCGCCCACCCGGCCGTCGGCCTGCACGGTGCACCCTGTCTCGTCGATCAAAAAGACGACGGCGCGCTCGGCGCCCGCGTTCTCGCGCACCGTCTCCAGCAGCGTGGCGAGGAGCACGGGGAGCTGCACCGCCTGCGAGATGGCCTGCGTCGACTTGACGACGGTCTGGAGGTCGAGCTGCGACCCGGCGCCGGCGCCAGCGTCGGCGTCGGCGCTGCGCTCGAGCACCGCGGGATGGCGGGACTCCAGCGCCGCGGCGAGCGACTCGGCTCCCCACCGCCGCCAGCCGTCGGCGGCTGCGCCCAGGTAGGCCCGCGCGGCGCGCGGCCGGCCCGCCGCGAGCGCGGTCTCGCCCGCCCGCTCGCCCGCCATCGCCTCGTACTGCAGCTGGCCGGCGCGGTGCGCCGTCTCCATCGCCCGCTCGAACAGCAGCAGCGCCTCGTGGGAGCGGCCGTCGAGCCGCGCCGCCTCTCCCGCCAGCAGGAGCCGCCGGCTCTCGAAGTTCTCGGCACAGTCGCGCGCCCACTTCGCGAAGCGCCGCGAGGCAGCACGCAGCACGCGCGCCGCGCGCGGCGAGCCGGCCAGCGAGTGCGCGAAGGCGCTCCAGAAGTCGTGCTCGGCCACCTGCTGCAGCCCGGCGGATCCCTTGCGGTAGCGCCTGGATTCCGCTGCCGCCGCGAGCGCGCCAGCCGCGTCGCGGCGCAGCACCATCGCCTGCAGCTTCGTGACGTGGTGGATGTGCGCCACGTGCGGCGACCCGAAACCGGGTAGGCTCGCCACGAGCGCCGCTTCGTCGAAGCCCTCGGCGCTCAGCGCCGGCCCGTCGGCGCCCGGTGAGCGCAGGGCGCGGACCGCGGCGCGGATCGACTGCAGGGCGCCAAGCGGCTCGTGTCCCTGCACCGAGAGGAGAAAATCTTCGAGCCGCGTCGCCTCGTCCTCCACGTCCTCCAGCCGCGCGCCGCGCATCCAGAGGTTGTGCACCACCCCCGCGCAGGCGAGGCCGGCGTGGAAATAATCGCCGGTGTCGAGGCCGGCCTGGTACGCCGCACGGAAGTAGCGCTCCGTGGTGGCATAGGGCCGGGCCCAGGAGTGGGCGAAGTAGCCGTACACGAAGTTGACCTCGGCGCGCTTGGGGCTCGGATCGTAGCGGTCCACGAGGCCCAGCACGAGCTGGCCGTACCGGTATCCGGCGTCGGCATTGCCGAGGATGCTGCCGGAGAAGATCACCCCGAAGGCGAGGTAGCCGATCACCGTCTCCGGCGTGTTGCCATAGGTGAGGCTCTCGTTCACGATGCGCGTGCAGATGTGCACGCAGAGCTCCGGACGGATCTGGAATCCCGCCTTCGCCACCGCGCCCATGAACTGCATGGCGGTCCGGCGCCGCTCGTCGGTGAGCTCCGGATGCGACACGAGGCCGGGGATGTCGCGGCCGCGGAGCCGCAGGCGCGCGCGGCCGTACTCGGCCAGGAAGAGCGGAGGCACGAACGAGCGCGGCAGCTTGATGCCGAACAGCGCGGCCGCCTCGAGCCCGGTGGCGAAGGCGTCGCGGAACTCGGCCCGGTTCGTATGGAAGTGGATCTTCTGCTCGTACACGCGGCTCCGCTCGAAGTCGTCGCTCGCCGCCGCCAGCGCGCGCGCGTAGCCGGCGCGCGCCTCCGCCTCGCTGCCCAGCAGGTGCGCGCACTCCGCCTGCTCGAGCGCCAGGTCGAACGCCAGCCGCCCCTCGCGATCCACGCCGGCGCGCCGAGCGAACTCCTCCGCCGCCGCCACGTGCGCCTGCGCCGGCCCGTACGCCGTCGCCGCCCTGGCGCGCGCGGCAGCGGCGAGGTTGAGCGTCGCGAGCACGAGCTGCTCGTCGCGGTCGGTCACCTCCGCGGCGGCCACGTTGAAGTGCTGCAGGATGTCGAACAGCGCGTCGTCGCGCGCGGCGTCGGCGGTGGCGGCGAGCAGGTGACGTCCGACGCGGAGCCGCACGGCGTGCGTCTCCGCCTCGTCGCGCAGGCCGTACGCCGCCTGCTGCACCCGGTCGTGGACGAATCGCAGCCGCTCCGCGTCGTGGTCGCTCCCGTCCCCGAGCCCCGCCTCCACGAGGAACCCCTCCACCTGCAGCGCCGCCAGCACGGCGCGAAGGGCAGCGGGCTCGTCGCCGCTCACCATGCCGAGCAGCGCGGGACTGAACTGATTGCCCAGACAGGCGGCCACGTGCAGCACGCGCTGCGCGTCGTCGTCCATCCGGTGCAGCCGCTCCGTGACGAACTCCACGACGTTCTCGCTCACCTCGGCAGCCGCCGCCTGCGCCGGATCCCACCGCCAGCGCCCAGCGCCTGACGCGCTATCGAAGGTGATGGCGCCTGTGCGGTGCAGCGACTCGAGGAGCTGGTTCACGAAGAAGGCATTGCCCCCCGTCTTCGCCGAGATGAGCTGCGCGAGCGGCCGCACCGCCGCCACGTCGGCGTGCAGCGTGTCCGCCGTGATGCGCTCCACGGTGGCCGCGTCCAGCGGCCCGAGCGCGATCTCCTCCACGGCCAGCGACTGCGCGCGGAGCCGCTGGAACATCAGCGCGAGCGGATGGGCCGGCCCCACCTCGTGGTCGCGATACGCGCCGATGAGGAAGAGCCACCCGGTGCGCGAATCGGTGAGCATCGATTCCAGCCACTCGAGCGTGGCGCTGTCCACCCACTGGAGATCGTCGAGGAAGAGGCAGAGCGGGTGCGACGGCGAGCAGAACGCGGACACGACGTCGCGCAGCAGGCGCTGGAAGCGGTTCCTCGCCTCGCGCCCGGGCAGCTCGGGCGCCGCCGGCTGCGGCCCGAGCAGCCGGCCGAACTCCGGCACGACGTCCACCAGGAGCTGCCCGTTGGGCCCCACCGCCTCCAGCAGCCGGTCGCGGTGCGCGGCGATGCGCGTGGCGTCCTCGGCGAGGATCTGCCGCACGAGGCTGCGCAGCGCGGAGTGCAGCGACGCGAAGGGGACGTTCCGCTTGTACTGGTCGAACTTGCCGTCGGCGAAGTAGCCGCGCCGCTCCACCACTGGGCGATGGATCTCGCGCACGAGCGACGACTTCCCCACCCCTGAATAGCCGGCGACGAGGAGCAGCGCCGGCCGTCCCTCGCCCACCCGCTCGAACGCCGAGACGAGCCGCGCGACCTCCGCCTCGCGGCCGTACAGCTTCTCGGGAATCTGGAACCGGCTCGACACCTCGCCGTTCCCGGGCTCCAGATCGGGCACCGGCCGGCCGGCGAGCACCGCATTCAGGCAGGTGCGCAGGTCGGCCTCGAGCCCCGCGGCGCTCGCGTAGCGATCCTCGGCGTTCTTCGCGAGCAGCCGGAGCACGATCGCCGAGATCGCGCGGGGCACGTTCGGCCGGTGCTCGATGGGAGGGACCGGGTGCCGCGCGATGTGCGAGTGCACGAGCTGCAGCGGCTCCGTCCCCGCGAAGGGAGGCCGTCCGGTGAGCAGCTCGTACAGCACCACGCCCAGCGAGTAGAGATCGGTGCGGAAGTCGATCGACCGGTTGATCCGCCCCGTCTGCTCGGGGGAGAGATAGGTGAGGTTTCCTTCCAGCGCCGTTGGTGCGACGAGTCCCTGCGTCTGCCGCGGCATCACCGTGGCGCGGCGGAAGTCGCCCAGCACCACGGAGCTGCGTCCGTCGGCCAGCGAGAAGGCGTCGGTGGAGACTGCCCGGTGCACGATCCCCGCCGCGTGCACGGCGGCGAGCGCGCCTGCCATGTCGGTGGCGAAGCGCAGGAAGTTGTCGAGCGGCAGCGGCCCCGCGCCCAGCAGCGTCGCCACCGGCGCGCCGGCCGGCCGCCGCATCACCAGCACCGCGCTCTGCTGCCCCGCCAGCAGCTCGAGCGGCTCGACGACGCCGGGATGGCTCACGCGGCGCAGCATGTCGTGCGCCATCCGCACGCGCTCGATGTCGGCGGGGGTCGGGTGCTCCGCGCGCGGCATCATGACGAGCACGGGCTGGCCGTCGGCCATCCGCACTGCATCCCACGTGGCGAGCCGCGCATCGCGCGAACGCTCGCCGTCCATGCGGTATCCCGGGAGGAGCACGGTTGGTAAGGCTGAGGAGGTGGAGAGCTAGTGCGAGGTGGGCGACATACGGGATGCCGCGCCACGCCGAATGCCGCCGGCATCTCGGTTGCGTTCCACTAGGCGAGCCCGATGCGCGCGAGCAGCCCGTTGAAGCGCGGCTCGTCGCGAAGGGAATCGAACGCGGGACGCACGCCGATCCACGCCAGGTCGGTCGCCCGCACGCGGCTTCCCTCCTCCAGCGCGTCGAGCGCGGCGCCGATGTTGCCGAGTGCGGCGTGCACCTGCGCGAACAGCACCGGCGATACGTACCCCTTCTCGGCGCATTGCCCGAGCCAGACGAGGACCTCGGCGGCCGCCGGCGTGTTCGTGGCGCGGGCGTACGCGACCCCCATCGCCGCGATGAACTCCGGGCTCTCGCCCGACAGGTCGAGCGCCCGCTGCAGGTGCGCCACGCTCTCGGCGTACTTTCCCTGCTCGGCCAGCACCTGCCCGAGGAAGGCGTGCGCCGGCGCGAAGTCGGAGTCGCGCGCGAGCAGCGCCTCGAACGCCTCGGCCGCCGACGGATAGTCGCGCGCGAAGAAGTTCGTGAGGCCGATGCTCACCGCGATCGTCGGCGACAGCGGATCGAGCTCGAGCGCCGCCATGAGCTGGCGGAAGGCGTTCGGAAACTGCCGGCGCGGCACGAGCACGTGCATGGCGTACCACTGGTGCGCCGTCGGATACTGCGGGCTCGCGGCGATCGCCCGCTTGAAGTCGAGCGCGGCGTCTGACCAGTCCCAGTCCCAGAAGGCGCGAACGCAGGCCCGCGCGGACAGCGCCTCGCCGAACTCGGGATGGAGCTCGAGCGCGCGCTCCGCGGCGGCGCGCGCGTCGGCCATCGCCTGCCTCGGGGGCGCCGCGCCGTACACCGCGAGCATCACGTGCGACTCGGCGAGCGCCGCGAGGGCCGGTGCGTACGCCGAATCGATGGCGAGCGCCTCCTGCAGGAACCCCACGCTTCGCTGCAGCCCGGTGACGGTGCGGCGGTTCCAGTGGAAGCGCGCCTCCAGGTACCGCTCGTACGCGCCCAGGTCGGGCCCCCCTCCCGCCTCCGCGGCCGCCGGCTCGCGCAGCAGCTCGGCGCGCAGCGCCGAGACGATGGACTGCGTGATCTCGTCCTGGATCTCGAAGACATCGGTGAGCTGGCGGTCGAACCGCTCCGACCAGATGTCGAATCCCGACCGCGCATCCACGAGGTGCGCCATGACGCGGAGCCGCGCGCCGCCGCGGCGGACGCTGCCGCGCAGCACGGTATCCACCTTGAGCTCCGCGAGCGCCGCGAGCGAGTCGAGCGCGCTGTTGCGCAGCGCGAACGACGTCGTGCGGCCGAGCACCCGCAGCCCCTTGGTGGCGCCGAGGGCGTGGATCAGCTCGTCCGTGAGCCCGTCGCTGAAGTACAGGTCGTCCGGGTCGCCGCCCGAGTTCGTGAAGGGGAGCACGGCGATCGACGGCACCGCCGGCGGCGCGGCGCGCCGCATCACCGGCACCGCGCCCGAGGCCGACGACAGGGCGAGGAGAAACTCGTCGAGCGTGGCGAAGCGGTCGTCCACGTCGCGCGCCAGCGCGCGCATCATCGCCGCCTCCACGTGCGGATCGAGCGGGACGGGGGTGCGCGGAGGGGGCGCGTCGCGCGTCGTCTTCTGCAGCAGGAGCGCGGTGGCGGGCATCCCGGCGAAGGGGGGCGCGCCGGTGAGCATCTCGTACAGCACGCAGCCGAGCGCGTACAGGTCGGTGCGGCCATCCACCGTGGGCTCGCCGAACGCCTGCTCGGGGCTCATGTAGACCGGCGTGCCCAGCCCGAACCCCGCCTCGGTCATGCCGCTCGTCGCGTCGTGCCGCTCGTCGATGGCGCGCGCGATGCCGAAGTCGGCCACGAGCGCATGCCCGGCGGAGAACAGGATGTTCTCCGGCTTGATGTCGCGGTGCATCACCCCGCTGCGGTGCGCCCACGCCAGCGCGTCGGCCACCTCGCGCGTGACGTGCAGCGCCTCCTCCGCCCCCAGGGTGCCGCGCGCGTGCAGCCGCGCGCGCAGGGAGTCGCCGTCCACGTAGGGCATCACGTAATAGAGCGTCCCGTCGCACTCCCCCGAGTCGAACACCGGGAGGATGTTGGGATGCTGCAGCCGCGCGGCGATGTCGATCTCGCGGCGGAAGCGGTCGGGCCCGAGCGAGGCGCCGATCTCGGGCCGCAGCACCTTGATGGCGACGTTCCGGCCGCCGTGACGCCGGTCGCGCGCGCGATAGACCACGGCCATGCCCCCGCTTCCCGCGGGCGCTTCGATGACGTAGCGTTCCGCGAGGGCGTCCGACAGGCGGCGGGGAATCTCTTCCAGCAACTCGGCTCCAGGGTGAGGTGCCGAAGATACGACGCCGCGCCCATTCCGCCTAGCACCAGCCACCTCTCCCTGCACACGCCGATGAGCGAGCAGTCCGCCCCCCTTCAACGCTGGCTCGAGCAGGTTCTCGCGGACGCCGGCGCCGCCTCGGGAACCGTCCACCTGCAGCGCGACGGCGACCTCCACCTCGCCGGCTCCGTGAACATCCCGCCACCGGTGCTCGATCGCGTCCGCTTCGTCCCGCACGGAAAGGGGATGGCCGGCCTGGCCCAGACGCGGCGGGAGCCGGTGCAGACCTGCAACCTGCAGCACGACGACAGCGGCCGCATCAACCCGATGGCGAAGCTGGTGGGCGCGCAGGCGGCGATCGCGATCCCCGTGCTCACGGCCGGCGGCGACGTCGCGGCGGTGGTGGGCTTCGCCTTCCAGGAGGAGGGCGAGCTGGACGCCCCGCGCGTGAGCCGCCTGGAGACGAGCGCGCGGACGCTGCTCGAGCTTTCATAGCGCCGGCTCGCTCAACGCCCGCCTCCCCTGAGACGTATGCCGGATGCCTGGTTGGCATCCGCGGTGCTTCGGGCCATCTTCGCGGGGCCGGCGTCGCTCGCCGGCCCCAGCGCGCATTCTCCCCCTCCGCTCTCGTCATGCACCGACGTCCTCGTTCCAGCTCGCTCGCGCGGCCCGTCCTCGCCGCCGCCGCCGCCCTGCTGCTCTCCGCTGGCACGCTCGCCGCGCAGGGCACTCACCTCTCCGATGTGGCGGCCGCCGAGCAGGGGAAGCTCGCCGCCCTGCGCTACCGGATGATCGGGCCGGCGCGCGGCGGCCGCGTCACCGCGGTCACCGGGGTGGCCCAGGAGCCGGCGACCTTCTACTTCGGCTCCACGGGCGGCGGCGTGTGGAAGACCACCGACGCCGGCGCGAGCTGGCGCAGCACCGGCGACCATGCCTTCGAGTCCGCCTCCATCGGCGCGCTCGACGTCGCCGACTCCGACCCGAACGTCATCTACGTGGGCACGGGCTCCGAGGCCATCCGCAGCAACGTCTCCGTCGGCCGGGGCATCTACAAGTCCACCGACGCGGGGAAGAGCTGGCGCTTCGTCGGCCTGCGCGACGCCGGCCAGATCGGCGCCGTCGTGATCCACCCCACCAACCCCGACGTCGTGTTCGCCGCGGTGGTGGGCAACCCCTTCGCCAGCAGCAGCACGCGGGGCGTCTACCGCACCAGGGACGGGGGCGCCACCTGGCAGCGCATCCTCTTCCTCTCCGACAGCACCGGCGCCGTGGACCTCGAGCTCCAGCCGGGCAATCCCGATGTCGTCTACGCGTCGATGTGGCACGGCCAGCGCAGGCCGTGGACGATCATCAGCGGCGGTGCCGAGGACGGCATCTATCGCAGCAAGGACGGCGGCGAGCACTGGACGAAGCTCGGCGGCGGACTCCCCACCGGCGTGTTCGGCAAGAGCGACCTCGCCGTCTCGGCCGCGGCGCCGCAGCGCGTCTACGCGCTCGTCGAGGCCAAGCCGGGGAGCGGGCTCTATCGGTCCGACGACGCGGGCGAGAGCTGGCGGCTCGTCAACACGACGCCGGGGATGATCCAGCGCCCCTTCTACTACGACAACGTCGACGCCGATCCCACGAACGCCGACGTCGTCTACGCGGGCGCCGAGAGCTTCTTCAAGTCCACCGACGGGGGCGCCACCTTCCGCGTCTTCGACACGCCGCACGGCGACAACCACGACATGTGGATCAACCCGACGAACGGGCGGATCTTCATCCAGTCCAACGACGGCGGCGCCAACGTCACCGTCAACGGCGGCCAGACCTGGAGCACGCAGTACAACCAGCCCACCGCGGAGATCTACAACGTCGCCGTGGACAATCAGTATCCGTACCGCCTCTACGGTGCGCAGCAGGACCAGGGCGGCACGCTCATCGTGCCGAGCCTCCCGGTGTCGAGCAGCGGCCTCGACGATCCGATCCAGAGCTGGCAGAAGGGACCCGGCTGCGAGACGGGCCCCGTGATGCCGCACATCACCAACGCCGACACCGTCTACGGCGCCTGCAAGGGACAGTTCAGCCGCACCAGCCTGCGCACCGGCCAGGAGAAGCAGTACTGGGTGGGGGCGCAGTCGCTCTACGGCAACGCCAACAAGGATCTGATCTACCGCTTCCAGCGCGTCTCGCCCCTGGAGACGTCGCCGCACGATCCGCGCACCGTGTACTACGGCTCGCAGTACGTGCACCGCACGCGTGACGAGGGGGTCACCTGGGAGCGGATCAGCCCCGACCTCACCGCGAACGATCCGCGCTATCGCGCCGTGTATTCCGGCGAGCCGATCACGCTCGATGCGACGGGCGAGGAGATGTACGCCACGCTGTACACCATCCGCGAGTCGCCGGTGAAGGCGGGGGTCATCTGGGCCGGCGCCAACGACGGGCCGATCAGCGTCACGCGCGACAATGGTAGGAGCTGGAAGACCGTCACGCCGAAGGGGCTTCCTCCCGGCGGCCGCGTGCAGACCATCGAGCCCTCGCCCCGCCGCGCCGGCGCCGCGTACGCCGCCGTCCTGCGCTACCAGCTCGGCGACTTCCAGCCGTACATCTACAAGACGGAGGACTACGGCGAGAGCTGGACGCGCCTCACCGACGGGAAGAACGGCATCCCGATGGATTCGCCGACGCGCGTCGTGCGCGAGGATCCCGACCGCGCCGGCCTCCTCTACGCCGGCACCGAGTTCGGCATGTACGTGTCGTTCGACGACGGCGCGCACTGGCGCCCGCTGCAGCTCAACCTGCCGACGACGCCGGTCACCGACATCAAGCTGTTCCGCAACGACCTGGTGCTCTCCACGCAGGGGCGCGCCTTCTGGATCCTCGACGACCTGACCCCGCTGCACCAGCTGAGCGACGCGGTCGCCGCCGAGCGTGTGCACCTGTTCGCGCCGCGGCCGGCGGTCCGGTATCGGTACCGCGCCGGCTTCGGCGGAGAGGAGAGCTCGCGCGGGGGCGGGGGCGCCGACCTGCCGCAGTACGTGCCGAGCGGCGCGATGATCGACTACTGGTTGAACGCGGCGCCTTCGGCGCCGCTGGCCATCGAGATCCTCGATGCGAAGGGCGTCGTGGTGCGGAGCTTCTCCAGCGACAGCCTGCGCGACACCACGGCGTCGCGCGCCGGATCGCCGCGCCTCACCACGCGGGCCGGCCTCAATCGCGTCATCTGGGACATGAGCTACCCGGGCCCGTGGAGCCCGGCCGGCGGTCGCGGGGGCCGTGGCGGCTCGGGCCCGATGGCGGCACCCGGCAACTACACGGTGCGGCTCACCGCAAACGGCGCGAGCAGCACGCAGCCGCTCGTGCTGCGCGCCGACCCGCGCGTGCTCGCCGACGGACTGACGCAGGCCCAGCTCCAGGAGCAGGCGACGCACAACCTCCGCGCCCGCGATCTGGTGAGCGAGGCGAATCGCGTGGTCGAGCAGCTCCGCGCCTTGCGGGCCCGCGCCGGCGGCAGCGTGTCGCCGCAGCTCGCTGCCCTCGAGCAGATCATGCTCACCCCGCCGGTGCGCTACTCCAGGCCCGGGCTGCAGGCGCACATCGCCTATCTGTACAGCATGGAGCTGGGCGCCGACCAGCGGGTGGGCCGCGATGCTGTGGAGCGGTACGCCGAGCTGCGCAAGCAGCTGAGCGCGGTGGAGGCGCAGCTGGCGGCGCTGCGCTGATCCGCTCGTGAACGAAGGGCGCGCGCTCCTGGAACGTGGAGCGCGCGCCCTTCGTTCATCCGGAATGCCCGAACATTCGCTGCAGGCCACGCTGCGCCTGCCCGTTCCCCGCGCGAAGGTGTTCGCCTTCTTCGCCGATGCGCAGAATCTGGCGCGCATCACCCCGCCCGAGATGGCCTTTCACATCCTCACCCCCCTGCCGATCACCATCGGCGAGGGGACGGTGATCGACTACTCGATCGGCCTGCACCGCATCCCGATGCGATGGCGCACCCTGATCACGCGCTGGGTGCCCGGCGAGGAGTTCGTGGACGAGCAGGTGCGCGGGCCGTACGCGCAGTGGATCCACCGCCACGCCTTCCGCGACGACGGGGCCGGCGGAACGATCGTCGACGACGAGGTCCGCTACCGGCTGCCGCTGGGATGGCTGGGCAACGTGGCGCACCCGCTGGTGCGGCGGCAGCTCGCGCGGATTTTCGAGTATCGGACGCGGGCCGTGGAGACCCTGCTCCTGGGCCGCGCCGACAGCGTGGAGCGAATGCCACGAATTCCACGAGAAAGGCCGAATCATCGCTGAGATGAGTCGGCCCTTTTCGATTTCACTCGCTTGATTCGATTGCCGCAGTTGCTGTTGTTGTTGCAGTACGCCGAAGATCGGCCGCGCGCGACCGGCTCTTATCGCAGCCCGGCGATCGTCAGCACCGACGCCAGCGCCATCAGTGCCGCGGCGACGATCAGCGCGGCGCTCGGCGTCACCACGAACTCGCGGCGCCACCAGGGGGTGATCAGCTGCGGCGCGTACTGCGGGATGGAGCGCATGATGCGGTCCTGCACGTGCGCCGGCGTGCGCATGCGACGCCGAGAGTCCAGGTCGTCGTTGATCCGGTTCCAGAATTCCACGTCGTGCGACCAGTCGGCACGGCGCACGTTGCGCTCGGGGACGTCGCCATCCAGCCACGCGTGGATCGCGTCGGCGAGCACGGCGCCGTGCGGCGCGAGCGGCACCTCGCGATCCGCCGGCGGCCCCGCGCGGTCCGGCGCGCGATTCCGCTCGCCCTCGGGCTCGTCGGGATGGAGACCGTCGAAGAGGTCGCTGAACATGTTACGCGTACTTCTCCTCGAGCAGGGCCTGCAGCGCCTCGCGCGCGCGGTGCACGCGCATCTTGAGCGCCCCCACGGTCGTGCCGAGCAGGTCGGCCATCTCCTCGTACGAGCGCCCCTCCACGTGCTTCATCACGAAGGCCTCGCGAAGCGACGGCGGCAGGGTGGAGAGGGCGACGTCCAGGTCGCTCCTCAGCTCCGTGCGGTCCAGCTCCTCGTCGGGCGTCGCGAATCCGGAAGGCTGGTCGTCCTCGTCGTAGCTGAGATGCGAGCGGCGGATGTTCTTCAGCCAGTCCTTGCAGCCGTTCGCGACGATCCGGAACACCCAGGCGTCGAACCGGCCCCGCACCTCGGCGAGATGCTGGTACGCCTTGATGAACGAGAGCTGGAGGATGTCCTCCGCCACGTCCGGGCTGCCGGTCATGCAGAGCGCGTGACGATAGAGCGGATCACTGTAGCGAGTGATCAGCACGGTGAACTCATCGCGGTCTCCCGCGAGCACACGCTGGATGATGCGCTGATCAGAATCGTCCTGATCAACGAGCAGGTCTGGCTCCGTCGTCCTCACGACGATAGAGTAACGCAGATTTCGCGCTCGGAACAGGCCCGCCGTCCCGCCGTATACCGCAAACCGGGTCGCCACGTGGGAAGGACGAGCCGCGCGCGGGCGCCGTAACACCGCACTTCCGCGTACCCACGCGCTCTATCGAGCATCGTCGAACGCCCCCCACCCGGACACCCGCACGGCTTCCGTATGCTCGCCCAGCCGGGGCGGCGGACGTCGCACCACGCCCGGCACGCTCGGCGGCATCCCGGTGAGCGCCGACCCCGAGGACGACGCGAGCACTTCGGGTACCGAGCGCACCACGCCGCACGGCACCCCCGCTCCTTCCAGCGCGGCGAGCCACCGCGCCGCCGGCGCCCCGCGCAGCCGCTCGGCGATCGCCGACACGACCCGCTCGCGCGCGGCCAGACGACCGGCGTTGGTGCGCAGCGCCGGATCGGCGGCGAGCAGGTCGAGCCCGAGCGCCGACGCGCAGGCGCTCCACTGTGCGTCGTTGCCCACCGCGATCACGACAGGCCGGTCCCCGGTCTCGAAGAGCTGGTAGGGGACGAGATTCGCATGCGCATTTCCCCATCGCGCCGGCGCGCGTTGCGACACGAGCGCGTTCTGCGCCACGTTCACCAACGCCGCCTCGGCGGTCTGCTTCAATGAGACATGCACGGTTCGGCCGCGGCCGGTGCGCCCCCGCTCCACGAGCGCGGCGAGCACGGCGATCGCCGCGTCCTTGCCCACGAGCACGTCCACCAGCGCCACGCCGTGCTTCATCGGCGCCCCGCCTGGCTCGCCGGTGATCGACATCCACCCGCTCTCCGCCTGCGCGACGAAGTCGTAGCCGGGACGCGCCGAGCCCTCCCCGAATCCCGAGATGGTGCACCAGACGAGCCCCGGGTTCGTCTTCCGCGCCAGCTCGGCAGCGAGCCCCGCCCGGGCCAGCGCACCCGGCTTGAAGTTCTCGACGACGACGTCGGCCCCCTCCGCCAACCGCCGCACCAGCGCCGCCTCCCCAGGATCCGCGAGGTCTGCCGCAATGCCGAGCTTGTTGCGGTTCACGCTCAGGAAGTAGGCGCTCTCCCCACGGTCGTCGAAGGGAGGTCCCCAGCCGCGCGTCTCGTCACCACTCCCCGGACGCTCCACCTTGAGCACGTCAGCCCCCAGGTCGCCGAGCATCATCGTGCAGAGCGGGCCCGCCAACACCCGGCTCAGATCCAGAATCTTGAGGCCTTGAAGCATGATTTGTTCGTGTGATGTCGTGAAAGTGTCGCTTCGGATACCGGTGACTTTCGGAGCGACTCGGGGAAATGCGCGGGAAATGCCCGAAGAAAGGTTCGCGCGGCGTATCAGGAAACCTTGCGTAGCTGTCGGAAAATCATATACTTGCCGCGACAAACCGGGCTTCACGGCTCGGCGCGGCGAAGTTAGCGCGCCGGAGCGCGGCCTTCAATGAAACGGGGAGTCCCTCCCCCGAGCATCGGAACGGACCGGGCATGGTGGAAAAGGATTCGATCGAGGAGGAGGCGGCGGCGGCTCCCGCCGCACCCGCGCCACGTCGCGGACCGGGTCATCGCGGTGCCGACATGCGCGACACTGTCGCCGAGATGGCCGAGCGTGCCCAGCTGATCAGCCAGGAAGCCGGGAGCAAGGTCTCGTCCGCCATGAAGGACGTCATCAGCGCCGCCGCCGGCCTGTCCGGCTTCGCCATCGAGAGTGCGCGCGACCTCGTCCAGTACATGGTCCGCCGCGGCCAGATGACGCAGGAAGAGTCCGACAAGCTCATCCGCGAGGCCGAAGACGCGCACTCGAAGAAGCCGGAGAGCGAGCGCAAGCGTCCGACGCATTCCAGCATCGCTGCCGAGAAGGCCGCGGTGGAGAGGGCGGCGCGGGAAGCTGCCAATGCGGCGGCCATGCTGAACAACCCGCCGCAGCGCCCCGGTGCCTTCTCCCTCCGCCCCGCCGCCGCGCCCAAGCCGGCCGCCAAGGCGGAACCGGCACCCGCCGCGCCCGCCAAGTCTTCGGTGCCGGCCAAGGCGAGCGCTCCGGTCAAGGCCGCCTCCTCGTCCAAGCCCGTCGCCAAGGCACCCGCCAAGCCTGTCGCCAAGGCGCCGGCGAAGCCCGTGGCCAAGGCACCCGCCAAGCCTGTGGCCAAGGCGCCCGCGAAGGCGGTCGCCAAGCCCGCGCCGAAGCCTCCCGCCAAGGCCGCGGCCAGACCGGCCGCGAAGCCCGCGACGAGGGGGAGTGCCGCCAAGCCGGTGACCAAGGCGGCCTCCGGCGCCAAGTCGGTCAAGGCGTCGCCCGCCAAGGGCGCGAAGGCGCCCGCCAAGAAGAAGAAGTAGCGTCGTGCGGCCGGCTGCCGCGCGACGCTGCTTCCGTTAGCGCCGCAGCACGTGTCCCGCGCATTCGTCGCTCGCGCCCCGACCCGCCTCGACTTCGGCGGCGGATGGACCGACGTGCCGCCGTACGCCGAGCGTGAGGGGGGCGTCGTCTGCAACGTGGCCATCACGCGCTACGCCACGGCGACGGTCGCGCGCGGCGCGCACGCCGCCGCACCACTCGGCTCGCTCGGTGCCGCTGACGACCGTCTGGTCCTGGCGGCGCTGCGCCGTGCCGGCGTCGAAGGCGCGGAGGCCTCACTCTCGAACGACTTCCCCGTGGGCGCAGGGCTCGGCGGCTCCTCCGCCGCCGGCGTCGCTCTCGCCGGCGCCCTGGCCGCGCTGCGCGGCGAGGCGTTGACGCCGGGCGAGCTCGCCGAGCGCAGCCGCGCGACCGAGGTGGAGGAGCTCGGGATCGCCGGCGGACGGCAGGACCATTACGCCGCTGCCTTCGGCGGCGCGCGCCTCCTCACCTTCGGCAAGGGAGTGGACGTCGAGCGGCTCACCCTCCCCGCCGCCACGGCCGACGATCTGGCCCGGCGCGCCCTGCTGGTGTACACGGGCGAGTCGCGCATGTCGGGCGACACGATCACCGCCGTCCTCGACGCCTACGTCGCGGGCGACGCGCGCGTCTGCGGCGCCCTCGCCTTCATGAAGACGCTGGCGGTGGACATGGCCGCCGCGCTCCGGGCCGGCGACATCGATGCGCTCGGCCGGCTCGTCGCCGAGCACTGGACGCATCAGCGCGCCCTGCATCCCTCCATCACCACGCCGCGCATCGATGCGCTCGCCGAGTCGGCGGCGCGCGCCGGCGCCCTGGGCGTGAAGGCGCTCGGCGCCTCCGGCGGAGGCTGCGTCCTCGCCATCGCCGCCGAGGGGCGCGAGGCCGAGCTGGCCGCCGCGCTCGCGTCGCGCGGCGACCGCCTCGCCTATCGCGTCGACGAAGGGGGCTTCGGGCTGCTCGCCGCGATGGGCGACGACGGCAGCGTCACGACAGGGGAGGGTCCGGCATGACGACCGACATTGCGGCTGGCGATGCACGCGCGCTCACGCGCGCGCTGGTGCGGACCGACTCGCGCAACCCGACGCTGGCGCCCGGCGCGCCGGGCGAGCGGGAGTGCGCCACCCTGTTGCGCGACGTGCTGCAGGGGTGGGGCTTCCGCACCGAGCTCCACGACGCGGCGCCGGGCCGTCCCAACCTCGTCGCGCGCATCGGGGGCGGGCCGGCGGGCGGCGGCCGCTCGCTCATGTTCAACGGTCATCTCGACGTCGTCGGCACCGAGGGGATGATCCACCCCCCCTTCACCGCCGAGGAGCGCGACGGCCGCCTGTACGGGCGCGGCTCGGCCGACATGAAGGGAGGGATCGCGGCGATGTGCGCCGCGGCGTACCTCGCCGCGCAGGGCGGGCTCGCCGGCGAGATCGTCGTGGCCGCCGTCGCCGACGAGGAGTACGAATCGCTCGGCACGCGCGCCCTGCTCGAGCGCGGCGTGCGCGCCGACGCGGCGGTCGTGACCGAGCCGACGCGGCTCTCGATCATGCCGGCGCATCGCGGCTTCGTCTGGACCGAGGTGGAGATCGCCGGCCGCGCGGCGCACGGGAGCCGGTGGGACATCGGCGTCGATGCGATCCGTCATGCGGGACTCCTGCTCGCGGAGCTCGACCGCATCGATGCCGAGGTGCTGCCGCTGCACACGCATCCGCTGCTCGGCCGCGGCTCGCTGCACGCGTCGCTGATCGAGGGAGGGATCGGGATGTCGACGTATCCCGACCGCTGCCTGCTCAAGCTCGAGCGGCGCACGATTCCCGGCGAGAGCGCCGCCGATGCCGTGGAGGAGGTGGAGCGCGCCTGCGCCGCGGTGCGGGCGCGGCGCCCCACCTTCACGAGCACCGTGCGGCTGCTCGTGACGCAGGGGCCGAGCGACGTGGCAGTGGACGCGCCACTCGTGGTGGGGCTCGGCGAGGCGCTCCGCGGCGCGGGCGAGGCGGCGACGATCGAGGGGATGTCGGCCTGGACCGACGCGGCGCTGCTCAACGAGGCGGGAATCCCCGCGGTCTGCTTCGGGCCCGGCGACATCTCGCTCGCGCACGCCGCCGAGGAGTACATTCCTCTCGATCAGATCGACCGCGCGACGGCGGTCCTGACCGCTTTCGCCCGGAGCTGGTGCGGCTGAGCCGCGCCTCCGTATCAGCACCTCCTCGTCGTCTCATGCCACGCCGCCCGAAGGTCACTCAACTGAACGCCGCGCAGTACGACGCGCTGGAACGCGCGATCATGGACCGCCGCCGCCTCTCCGTGTGGCGCCGCGGCACCGAGTTCATGGTCATCGTGGACCGGCTTCGCGTCACCGGAGGACGGGAGGCGCTCGAGGCGCACCACCCCACCACGGGCGACAAGCTCACGCTCTACATCGACGAGCTCGAGGGGATCGAGGTGGTGGGATGACGGAGGAGCTTTCCGATCTGCCGGAGCCGGGCGAGCTCCCGCTCGTCGCCATCTATGCCGACGAGTCGTGCCTGGGCAATGGCCGCGAGGGGGACAACCCCGGGGGCGCCGCCGGCGTGATCGAGCACATGAACAGCGCGACCGAGCGCCTCACCCGGTGGGACTTCTGGATCTCCGAGCCCGGGACGACGAACAACCGCATGGCGCTGCGCAGCGCGAGCGAGGCCTTCCGCGTGATCTCGCGGAAGGGGGGCCGCTTCCGCGTGCTGTTCACGAGCGACTCGCAGTATCTCGTGAAGGGGATGACGGAGTGGGTGCACGGCTGGGCGGGGCGGGGCTGGCGCCGCACCGGCGGGGCGATCGAGAACCTGGAGCTCTGGAAGGAGCTCGTGGAGGCGGCGTCGCCGCACCGCGTGCAGTGGCAGTGGGTCAAGGGACACGCCGGCCATCCGCAGAACGAGTACGCCAACGACCTGGCCGTGGCCGCGGCGCGCGAGCAGACGTCGTCGGACGGGGCGCGGACGAGCGAGTTCGATGCATGGATGTCCATTCAACGCGAGAAGAAGCGGGTGAAGGTGGAGCCGATGCCCTTCCCCTCCGGGCGGCCATTCACGCCGGCCCGGGCGCTGCCCCAAACGAGGACGTCCCCCGCCTGAGCGCGCAGAGCGCCACCGAACGATCGAGCAGCGCGCCGGCTCTCCCGAGCCGGCGATCATCCACGGGCCGAGCATGCCGCGCGAGCGCGGCGAGGGGGAGCAGCAATGGACGACGTCGAGCGCATGTATCGCCACCTGGTGCGGACGATCCGGGCGAACTTCGCCCCCTTCCTCACGCAGCCCTTCCAGGTCGCCGAGCTCTATCAGACGGTGCTGCCGTACCGGCTGCACCGGCGCGAGCTGGGGCTCGAGACGAACCAGGATTACGAGATGGCGCTGCTGGAGCTGCTCTCCGGCGCGCGCGACCTGCTCGTCGTGGACGACCGGATGCGCGACCGCCTGCAGGCCGAGGTGTCGTCGAAGAATCCCGATCCCGCGGTGATCCGCGAGTTCGCGGCGTCGCAGGTGGCGCTCGCGCCGGAGGCGCTGCGGCTGCTGGAGTCCGAGGGACGCCCGACGGGGACGCAGCCGGTGGTGCCATCGGCGCTGCCGCAGCGCGAGCCGCCCGCCGTGGCCGCACCGGTTCTGGCCACGGTGACCGCCGCGGCGGCGCCGGCGCGCCCCCAGGCTCCCGCCGTTCCCGCCGCTCCCGCCGCTCCCGCCGCTCCCGCCGCGCGGCCCACGGGAAGCTCCGCCGCGATGCCGGCGTCGCCCGCGACGGCCTCCGCGACGGAGCCGGGGGCGCGGCGCGTCGCGCGGCCCATCACGATCGCCCCCACCGGCGAGGACTGCCCCTACTGCCGTGGGGATCTTCCCGCCGGCCGGCAGATCAGCTTCTGCCCGCACTGCGGCCAGGACCTGACGGTGGTGCACTGCCCGGCGTGCGGCAGCGAGCTGGAGCACGGCTGGAAGTTCTGCGTCACCTGCGGCCGTTCGGCGGAGAAGCGCTGACGTCCCGCCGAAGGCGCAGCGCTTGCTACGGGTTGGAGCGCCAACCCGCTCCGTTCCTCTGGCTCTCACCGAAATGCGCTCTCTCGCTCCGATCCGCCCGTCCCTGCGCGCACTGCTCGCCTGCGGGCTCGCCGCCTGCGGGCTCGCCGCCTGCGCCGGCGGCGCGCCGACACCCGCGCCCGCGCCGACGCCCACGCCGGGATCCACCGCGTCCACCGGGGTGCCGGCCGGCCAGCGCGCGGGCCCGGAGCCGCTCGCCTCGGCCACCTGGCCCACCCGGACGCGCGAGCACGTCGACCTCTGGCTGCACGGCTACGCGCTGATCAGCGCCGACACCACGCTCGTGCCGTACTTCCGGCGCGGCTACCGCGACCGTCTCCTCACCGTGCGGCGCACGCGGGGGATCAACTCCGGGCTCGACGCCAACCGCGCGCGGCTTGCCGAGCGTCTCGCGCTCGAGCCCTCGCTGGCGACGAGCGCGCAGTTCCTGCCGCTCTACTTCGAGTCGTGGGAGCAGATGCACCAGGCGATCGATCTGTTCGCGCGCGCCGGCGGCAACCCCGGGGCGACGAACGATCCGGCGGTGCGGGCGGTGTTCGGCGTGCTCGCCAGCGTGGCGCAGTCGGCCGCGGACCGCGAGTGGCTGCGGCTCTTCGCCGAGTCGCTCGACGACGAGCGCACGCGCTTCTACCATGACTTCTGGACGGGCGAGGTGCGCACCCGCAGCGCGGCGATCGCCCACACCGACTCGCTCTGGCAGCGGCAGTGGCGTCCCGCGCTGCAGCGCTTCCTCAACAACACGCAGCAGCAGAACGGCGAGCTGTACTTCTCCCTCCCACTCGGCGGCGAGGGGCGCACCATCCACTTCGGCAAGGCGCAGAATGCCGTCGCGGTGACCCTTCCCGACGCGACGGGGGATGCCGAGCAGGCGCTCTACGTGATGGCGCACGAGATCGCGGGCGGCATCGCGTCGACGGCGATCGACGACAACACGACGCCGGCGGAGCGCCGGAGCGGCGCGACGTCCAGGTACGAGCAGTCGGCCGCGGTGCGCGCCGGCGCGCTGCTGCTGGAGCGCACCATCCCGTCGGCCGTCCCCGGCTACATGCGGTACTACCTGCAGGCGGCGGGACGCACCGCGCCCACCGATGCGCGCGCCGCATTCACGACGGCGTTCTCGCTGCCGGCCGGCGTGGCCGAGGCGCTGGCGCGGCAGTTCGAGGTGGTGCTGGGGGGGATTTGAGGGGAGACGGTTTTCGGTTGCCGGTTTTCGGTTCTCGGCCAGCCTCGGGACGGAGGAGCGTCCCGGGGCTGGCCGAAGACCGATAACCAAGAACCGAAAACAGCAGTTCGCTATCTTTCCCCTCATGCCCGACGTCCCCGTCCCCACCCCGCCTCCCGAGCCGACCGGCCTGCAACGGGCCGCCGTGGACCGCATCCTGGCGCGCGCGCTGGAGCTGCAGTCGTCAGGCGGCTCCGATGCCGAGGGGCAGCTCTCCGAGGCGCAGCTCATGGCGCTGGCGAAGGAGGTCGGGCTGGACCCGCTGCACCTGCGGCAGGCGCTGGCCGAGGAGCGGACGCGGATCGCGATGCCCGAGGAGAGCGGGCTGCTGGCCAGCATGTACGGCGCCTCGGTCGCCAGCGCGCAGCGCACGGTGCGCGGCACGCCGCCGCAGGTGCTGAAGGCGCTCGACGACTGGATGCAGCGGCAGGAGTGCCTCGCGCCGCAGCGCTACTTCGCCGCGGAGCGGATCGTGTGGGAGGCGCAGCGCGGCGTGGTGAGCGCGGTGCGTCGCACGGTGAGCGGCCGCGGCTACGCGCTGCTGCGCGCCTCCGACGTGTCGGCGACGGCGATCGCGGTGGACAGCGCCCGGGTGCTCGTGCGTCTCGACGCGCGCCACGAGGGGTATCGCGCGCTGATGGCCAGGGAGAGCGCCGCCTTCGGCACGGCGGGAGTCGTGGCCGGGGGCGTGCTCGCCGTGCTGAGCTTTCCCGTGCTCGCCGTCATCGCGCCCGCGGTGGTCGTGGTGCCGGCGGTGATCGCCGCGACGCGCGCGTCGCACCAGAGCACCGTGCAGCGCGCGCAGATCGCGCTGGAGCAGGTGCTGGACCGGTTGGAGCGAGGGGAGGCGGGACGGCCGCCGTCGCTGCTCAGCATGCTCGCGGCCGCGGCGCGGCGGTAGAGGGACGAGCGGGCTCGGGCCTCAGGGCTTGTCGTCATCACAACGAGGCCTCAGGCCTGAGTCTCCAGTTCAGCGCACCCCCGCCAGCACGAACGGCCGGCGCATCGCCCGGTCGGCCAGCCATCCGAGCCCGCGGTTGCTCATGATCACCAGCACGCCGAACAGGGTGAGCGCCTTCACCTCGCGGCGTGAGATCTTCACGACGTCGCGTCGCGCCAGGGCGTGGGGCGTGCCGGTGAGATCGCGCAGCGTCGCGTAGGCGAAGAGCAGGGGCAGCACGCAGAAGAGCCGGATCGGCACGGCACGGCGCGGGATGAGCAGCAGGTAGGCGCGCGCTCCCTCGAGGTCCTGCCAGGCGAGGTTCACGAGCGTCGCGAGGGCGTCCCGCGTGCCGCGCAGCCGTTCGGGGGCGAGGATCGTCGCGTGGCTGCTCCCGTGCTGCCGCAGCAGCTCCTCGGGCACGTAGATCGAGTTCTCCTGCTCGGCGTCGGTCGCGACGTCCTTCAGGATGTTCACCGTCTGCAGCGCCTCGGCGAAGGCGCGGCACTTCTCGCGCAGGACGCGGTGCTGCCGGTCGCCGATGCTCGGCGCGTGCTCGTGCCAGAGGTCGGTGAGCAGGTAGCCGACCGTACCCGCCACGTAGTAGCAGTACTCCCTGTACTCCTCGAGGCTCTGGATCCGGATGCCGTGCGGATACAGCAGGACGAACTTGCGCATCCCGACGATCATCTCGCCGACCCAGCGGCGCACGTGGATCCGCGTTCCGGTGGGCAACGCGCGGTAGAGCACGAAGACGAGGTCGGCGTGCTGCGCGAGCCGCACGTGCGCCGCATCCCCGTTCAGCGTCGCCAGGCGCGACGGAAGGTCGTCGGCGGCGCGCGGATCCTCGAAGCAGTGCAGCAGCTCGTCGAGCAGCGCAGCCTTGGATTCGGCCGGGAGGACCGGCTCGTCTTCGAGCGTGTCGGCGATGCGGCAGAGCAGGTACGCGGCGTGCACCGCGCGGCCCAGCGCTCCGGGCAGCATGCGGATGCTCAGCGCGAAGGTGCGGGACACGCCGGGGAGGATCGCGTTCGCGAACCGCGTCGCCTCGGCGAGCCGCACGTCGTCCTGCGCGGCGCGCTCCATTGGCTCGCCGGCGACCGGCATTAGACTTCTCTGCACGGATACAAGATACCCCCGCGCCCTCCGGTCCAGTAATGGCCACGCTCCTGCCCCCCCTCCCGGACGGATTCCGCGGCATCGTTCGCCAGGACGAGGCGGCGCGAGCGGTCTACAGCGAGGCCGCCGGGATCGGGCAGATCGTCCCGCGCGGAGTGGCCGTGCCGGCCGACGCCGACGACTGCGCCCTCCTGGTGCGCTGGGCCGCCGGGACGGGAACGCCGCTCGTGCCGCGCGGGTCGGGGAGCAGCATGGCGGGGGGCGCGATCGGCGACGGCCTCGTCGTGGATCTCAGCCGTCTCGCCGGCATCGGGCGGGTGGACGTCGCGGCGCGCACCGTTCGCTGCGGCCCCGGTGCGCTCCGCGACGACGTGGACGCCGCGGCGCGCGCCGCCGGCCTGCGGTTTCCGGTCGATCCTTCCAGCGGCGCCTACTGCACGGCCGGGGGGATGGCCTCCACCAACGCGGCGGGCGCGCACACGATGCGCTACGGCGCGACGCGCCCGTGGGTGCAGGCGATCGACTGCATCTTCTCCGACGGCACGCGCGCCGAGGTGCGCCGCGGAGCGCCGCCGCCGGGCGTCGACGCGGTGCGGCGGCTGCTCGCCGCCGCCGTCCCGCTCGTCGCGGCGGAGCGCGGGCATCCCTCGCTCCACGCCGGCGTGCGCAAGGAGAGCTCGGGCTACGGGCTCGCCGCCTACGCGGCATCGGGCGAGCTCGTCGACCTGCTCGTCGGCTCCGAGGGGACGCTCGTGCTGATCGTGGGTCTGGAGCTCCGCCTCGCGCCACTGCTTCCCGCCACGGCGAGCGTGCTCGGAGCGTTCGACACACTGGAGCGCGCGGTGGAGGGCGCGGGGCGCGCCGTCCAGGGGGGAGCCAGCGCCTGCGAGCTGCTCGACCGCACCTTCCTCGACGTCGCCCGCCGCGGCGGCGCGCGCGTGCCGGTGAACGAGCGCACCGAGGCAGTGCTCCTCGCCGAGGTGGAAGGGGAGGACGACGCCGCCTGCCGGCAGCTCGCCGGCGAGCTCGCGGCGCACTTCCGCGAGACCGGCGCCACCGAGGTGGTGCTCGCGCTCGACCACGCCACCGAGCACGAGATGTGGGCGCTGCGCCACGCGGCGAGCCCGATCCTCTCCCGCCTCGATCCGTCGCTCAAGTCCATGCAGTTCATCGAGGACGGCTGCGTTCCCCCGGACCGGCTCGCCGAGTACGTGCGCGGAGTGCGCGATGCGCTGGCGCGGCAGGAGATTCGCGGCGTCATCTTCGGACACGCGGGGGATGCGCACATGCACGTGAATCCCCTCATCGATGTCAGCGACCCGATGTGGCGCGACAAGGTGGACGCGCTGCTCGGCGAAGTCACCGCGCTCGTCGCGCGGCTCGGGGGCACCGTGGCCGGCGAGCACGGCGACGGCCGGCTGCGCGCCCCGCTGCTCGGCAGCGTCTGGAGTGCGGGCACTCTCGAGCGCTTCGCCGCCGTGAAGCACGCGTTCGACCCCGCGGGGATCATGAATCCGGGGGCCAAGGTCGCCACGCACGGCGCGCGCGCCGTGGACCGCGTGAAGTACGACCCCGCGCTTCCCGCGCTCCCTCCCGAGTCGCGCCGCGCGCTGGCCTCCGTGGAGCGCGAGCGCGCCTATGCCCGCTTCCGGCTCGATCTCCTCGACTCCCCCGCGGGCGGCGCCTAGCTTTACTGGACGTCCCGCCCCTTTCGCGACCACCGCCCGCCAGCACTCATGACCGCTGCCTCCTCCCCCTCCGTATCCGCCCCGGCTTCTGCGCATCAGCGTCTCTTCTACGAGCCGCGGGTGACCGTGCTCTCGCGGCCTGCCTTCACCACGCCGGAGCATCTGGACGTGCAGTGGATGGGGGAGAGCACCGACGGCGAGCGCCTGGCCGAGTTCGCGGGACGGCTCTGCTACATGAGCCAGCACAACCCCGCGGGACGGGCCACGCGCGACTATCTCGAGAACATCAAGAAGCAGGGGCACGGCAGCGTGCTCGAGCACGCGAACTACTCGCTCCTGCTCGAGGGGGTGAGCCGCTCCCTGACGCACGAGCTGGTGCGCCACCGCGCCGGCTTCGCCTACTCGCAGCTCTCGCAGCGCTACGTGGACGAGAGCGCGGCCTGCTTCGTCGTCCCCCCCGCCATCGCCGGCGACGAGCTGCTGGAGGGAGCGTGGCGCGCGCAGATCGACGCGGCGCAGGCCGCCTACGTGTCGCTCGTGGGACAGCTCATGGAGCGCTACGGCTGGGTGGGCGACAAGGTCCACCGCCGCAAGATGGCGCGCGAGGCGGCGCGCGGCGTGCTGCCCAACTCCACCGAGACGAAGATCGTGGTCACGGGGAATGCCCGCGCCTGGCGCACGATGCTCGAGCTGCGCTCCAGCGAGGCGGCCGAGCTGGAGATCCGCCGGCTGGCGATCGCGGTGCTGCGCGTGCTGGAGCACGAGGCCCCCGCCTTCTTCTCCGACTTCGAGATCTACATGGCCGACGACCGCCGCGAGGCGGCACGGATCGGCTATCACAAGGTCTGACGGCGCCCTGCCGCGCCCGTTCATTGCGCGGCAAATCCCATCGTCCTATCTTCGCGCGGCGTCGCGCCGCGACGTGGGACCCACAGCTGGAACGGGATGACGCGCATCGGTTTCGCGTACAACCAGAAGCCCGACCGGCCAGACTCCCCCGCCCCGTGCGCACCTCGCGCCTTCGCGGGGGCTCCTCGCGCCAGCGGCATCTCGGCGGCGCTGGCGGTGCCGCGCGCCGCTCCCGATTCCGACCTGTATGCCGAGTGGGACGCGCCTTCCACCGTGAACGCTGTCGCGGCGGCCCTCTCGCAGTTCGGTGAGGTGATCCGCCTGGAGGCCACCGACGACTTCCCTCAGCGCCTGCGCGAAGCGCGACCCGACATCGTCTTCAACATCGCCGAGGGGCTGCGCGGCCCGAATCGCGAGGCCCACGTGCCCGCGATCTGCGAGTTCTACGGCATCCCCTACTCGGGGAGCGACCCCTTCACCCTCTCGCTCTGCCTCGACAAGTCGCGCACGAAGGAAGCGCTCCGCGCCCACGGCATTCCCACCGCCCGCTGGACCGTCGTGCGCTCGGCCCAGGATCTCGATGCGGCGCTCGCGCTCGCCCCCTATCCGCTCTTCGCCAAGCCCTTGCACGAGGGATCGTCGAAGGGGATCAGCGAGCAGAGCCTCGTGACCTCCGCCACGCAGCTGCGCGTCGTCGTCATGTCGCTGCTCGGCGACTACGACCAGCCAGTACTGGTGGAGACCTACCTGCCCGGCGCGGAGTTCACCTGCGGCGTGATCGGCAACGGCAGCGGAGCGCGCGTCCTCCCGCTCGTGGGGCTGGACTTCTCCGCGCTGCCCGGCGGCGCGCTCCCCATCTACGGCTACGAGGCGAAGTGGCTGTGGGACACGGCTGACCACCCGCTCGACATCTTCACCTGCCCCGCGCCGGTGAGCGATGCGCTGCGCGCCGAGATCGAGCGCGCGGTGCTGCGCACGTACGACGCGCTCGGCTGCCGCGACTGGGCCCGCATCGACGTGCGCCTCGGTGCGACCGGTCGCGCCAACGTGGTCGAGGTGAATCCGCTGCCGGGCATCCTCCCCGACCCGGCCGACAACTCCTGCCTGCCCAAGGCCGCGCGCGCCGCGGGGCTCGATTACGACGCCCTCATCGGCGCCTGTCTCCGCGCCGCGGCGCGCCGGCAGGGCGTCCTGCTGCGCGGGACCGCACGGTGAAGATCGCCCTCCTCTTCGACGGGGCGAGCGCCTTCGCCGCCACCCCGGACCAGGCGATCGTCGGCACCGTGAATGCGGTGGCGGCATGCCTCACCGCCGAGGGCAACGAGATCGTGCGTGTCCCCGTGCATCCCGACGCGCGGTGGATCGAGCGTCTCCGCCGTGCCCACGCCGACCTCGCCTTCAACCTGTGCGAGTCCATCGACGGCGTCGCGGCCTGCGAGCCGGCGGTCGTCTCCGTCCTCGAGCTGCTCGGCATCCCGTTCACGGGGAGCTCCAGCTGGACCACCTCGCTCTCCCTGCGCAAGCACGTCACCAACGCTGCGCTCGAGCGGGCCGGGCTGCCGGTTCCCCGCTTCGCGGTCGTGCGCCGCGGGGGCGCCATCCCGTCGGTCGGCTTCCCCGCCATCTGCAAGCCCGCCGCGGAGGATGCGTCGATCGGCGTGGAGCAGCGCTCCGTCGTGCGCACCAGCGCGGCGCTCGCCGACCGCGTGGGCGCGATGCACGAGCGGTGGGACGAGGTGCTCGTCCAGCGCTACGTCGAGGGGCGCGAGGTGAACGTCGGCATCCTCGGCGACGCCGTGCTCCCCATCGCCGAGATCGACTTCGGGCGCATGCCGAAGGGGATGTGGCGCATCGTGACCTATCGCTCCAAGTGGGAGGAGGGCTGCGACGAGGACGCCGGCTCGGCGCCGCGCTGTCCGGCGCGGCTTCCCGCCGGCGTGGCAGCCCAGCTTCGCAGGATCGCCGTCGCCTCGTGGCGCATCGTCGGCGGGGCCGGCTACGGGCGCGTGGACCTGCGGCTGGACGAGCGGGGCCGTCCCTGGATCCTCGAGGTCAACGCGAACCCCGACATCGCCCCCGATGCCGGCCTGGCGCGCATGGCGCGGGTCGCCGGCATCGACTACGGCGCCCTCGTCCGCCGCGTCTGCGAGCTCGGGCTGCAGCGCGCCCGCGACGGCGCATCCGCCGCCGAGCGCTGGACACAGGCGCAGCGCCTCTCCGGTCTCGCGGCGGCCGACCGGGAGCCCGACCTGTTCTTCTCGGGGGAGGCGTAGTGCCCACGACTCGGCTGGACCACATGGGACCTCGCGATCGCGACCGCCTGGCCGAGCTGCTGCGGGCCGAGCCGGAGTTCTCCGCCGAGGAGTCCGCCGTGGCGCTCGCGATGTTCGACGAGGCCTGCAGCGTTGACGACGCCTCCTGCGACTACGAGTTCCTCGGCGCGTACGACGAGCGCGATGGCCGCCTGCTCGGCTACGCCTGCTGCGGCCCCACGCCGGCCACCGAGGGGACCTTCGATCTCTACTGGCTCGCCGTCCATCCCGGCGCGCAGCGCGGAGGGGTGGGCAGTGCGCTGCTGGAGCGCGTGGAGGCGATGCTGTTCGACCGGGGCGGACGTCTCGTGCTCGTCGAGACCTCGTCGCGGGATGTCTATGCAGCGGCGCGCGAGTTCTACGCGCGGCACGGATACGCGGAGTCGGCGCGCGTGCGCGACTTCTACGGTCCGGCGGACGACCGGATCATGCTCACCACACGCCTCGGGAGCCGGACCACGCGATGAGTGACTGGCAGAAGGTCCTGCGCCACGACGGCATCCACACGCTCGAGGAGCTGCGCGCGTGGGTGGCGAGCCGGTTCGGCGAGGAGGTGGCCGAGCGCGAGATCGACGTGGAGGCGCTGCGCCCCGCGTTCGACAATTTCCAGATGCGCATCACCCGCGAGTCCCTCTCGCAGATCCAGGCCGTCGGCGATGCCAACTGGAACCAGTTCATCCCCAGCGTGCAGGAGCTGGAGATCGTCGACGGCGTGATCGACTCGCTCGATGAGGACGGCGACTCCCCGGTGCCGAACATCACGCATCGCTACCCCGATCGGGCGCTCTTCCTGGTGAGCCCCGTCTGCGCCAGCTACTGCCGCTTCTGCACGCGGCGGCGGAAGGTGGGCGATCCGGAGAAGATCTCCCTCAAGGAGTACGAGTCGGCGTTCGAATACCTCGCCGGGCATCCTGAAATTCGGGACGTCATCCTCTCCGGCGGCGATCCGCTGATGCTGAGCGACGAGCGGCTCGAGTACATCCTGCAGCGGCTGCGTGCGATCCCGCACATCGAGATCATCCGGCTGGGCAGCCGCATCACCTCGCACCTGCCCGAGCGCATCACTCCGGAGCTTTGCGAGATGGTGCAGAAGTACCATCCGATCTACATGAACACGCACTTCAATCATGCGAGCGAGCTCACCCCGGCGGCGGTTGCCGCGCTCGACCGCCTCTCGCGCGCCGGCATCTCGCTCGGCTGCCAGACGGTGCTGCTCAAGGGAGTGAACGACGATCCGCGCACGATGATGGAGCTGATGCACGCGCTGCTGAAGGCGCGCGTGCGGCCGTACTACATCTACATGGCCGACCAGGTGGCGGGGGGCGAGCACTTCCGCACGACCGTGCAGAAGGGGCTCGAGATCATCCAGGCGCTGCGCGGCTGGACGTCGGGGCTCGCGGTGCCGCAATTCGTCATCGACGCGCCGGGAGGCGGGGGCAAGGTCCCCCTGCTCCCCGAGTACGTGGAGGAGATCAACGACGACGAGGTGATCTTCCGGAACTACGAGGGACGGCGGTTCGTCTACAAGCAGCCGCGCGTCGCCGTTCCGGACGCGGTGCCGGCGGTCGCGGCGCAGGGCACCGACGTCGTGCCCATCGAGGCCGGCAAGTCCGCGAAGACGAAGCGCGCCGCGCGCCGGCGGAATCGCGCCAGCGGATGACGGAACAGCGCTAGGTCAGGTGGCTCCGCACCGCGGCCAGCGTCTCCGCCGCGATGCCGTACGTCTCCGACTCCACTGGAAAGCGGCGCGACCGCACGTCGCTGGCCCAGCGGCGCACCGCGTCCACGAGCAGGTCGTGGCCGTGCGCGTACTGCCGCACGAAGCGGGGCAGCCGCCCCTCACCCAGGCCGAGCAGGTCGTGATAGACGAGCACCTGGCCGTCGGTCTGGCCACCCGCGCCGATGCCGATGACGGGAATGCGCACGCGGCTCGTGAGCAGCGCGCCGAGCCGCGCGGGCACCGCCTCCACCACCAGCGCCACGCACCCCGCCTGGGCCAGCGCGTCGGCATCGGCGATGATCGCCAGCGCCTGCTCCTCGTCGCGTCCCTTCGCGCGGTAGCCCTCCGCCGTGAGCACCGACTGCGGCAGCAGCCCCACGTGTCCGACGACGGGGATCCCCGCGCCCACGATGGCGCGCGCGCGCGCGACCATCTCGCCGGCACCCTCGAGCTTCACCGCGTCGCAGCCCGCTTCGTCCACGAAGCGCCGCGCCGTGGCGACGGCCTGGGCGTCGTCGTGCTCGTACGTGCCGAACGGCAGGTCGCCCACCAGGGGCACCCTGCTGACGGCACGGCGCACCGCGCGCGTGAGCATCAGCAGCTCGTCGAGCGAGATCTCGCGGGTGGACGAGTAGCCGAGCACGGTCATCGCGGCGGAGTCGCCCACGAGCACCACGTCCACGCCGGCCGCCTCGGCGACGCGCCCCGACGGATGGTCGTACGCGGTGAGCATCACGATCGGCTCGCCGCGCTCGTAGGTGGCCACCATTCGTCCGAGCGGCGTATCGCCGGCGGGGATCGTCACGAGATGCTCTCCGGCGGGCTCACGAGAATGTTGTCGATCAGGCGGACGTCGCCGAAGCGTGCCGCGAGCGCGATGAGCGTCTCGCCCTCGATCGCCGCGACCGGCGCGAGCGTGCTGGTGCTCACCGCGGCGAAGTACTCGGGCTCGATTCCGGCGCGCGACAGGATCGCGCGCCCGGCGGCGAGCGCGGCCGGCGCGTCGCGCGCGCCGTGCGCCACGGCGCGCGCGACCTCCGCGAGCGACGCATGAAGCGCCGGCGCGCGGTCGCGCGATGCGCGGTCGAGCAGCACGTTGCGGCTCGACATCGCCAGCCCGTCGGCCTCGCGGACCGTCGGACAGACGACGATGTGCACGGGGATGTCGAGGTCGCGCACCATGCGGCGGATCAGCAGCGCCTGCTGCGCGTCCTTCTGGCCGAAGTACGCCGTGTTTGGCTGGGTCATCCCCAGCAGCTTCGCGACGACCGTCGCCACCCCGCGGAAGTGCTTCGGTCCGCGCACCACCCCTTCGAGCGGCGCGGAGATCCCCGCCACTTCGACGGTGGTCGCGAAGCCGCCGGGATACACCTCCTCCACCGGCGGGGCGAAGAGCACGTGCACGCCGGCGTCCGCGGCCATCGCGCGGTCGCGCATCTCGTCGCGCGGATAGCGATCGAGGTCGCTCGTCTCGTTGAACTGCGTGGGGTTCACGAAGAGCGACACGATCACCAGCCCGCACTCCGCCGCCGCGCGCCGCATCAGCGAGACGTGGCCGTCGTGGAACGCGCCCATCGTCGGCACGAGGCCCACCCGTCGTCCCTCGCGCTTCGCCTCGGCCACGGTCCTGCGCAGCTCGGCGATGGAACGCACGACGATCATCGCGCGCCCGCGGCCTCGTCCGAGGCGAGGGCATGTGTGCCGGTGGCGAGCGCGTCCCAGAGGGCGATCAGCTCCGGCGCCGCCGCGGCGACCGCCTCGCGCTGCCGGCTCGCCGTCACCGCGTCGCCGCGCGCGATGGGACCGGTGAGGGCGCGACGCGCGCCGAGCGCCGCCCAGTTGTCCACCGTGGCCCGGACGAGGGGCAGCAGCGCCTCGCGGTCGAGCCCGACGCGCGATGCGAGCTGCTCGGCCAGCCCCTCGACGGTGACGAGGAAGTTCGAGGCCGCCGACGCCGCGGCGTGATAGAGCGCGCGCTGCTCCGGCGCGATGGCGAGCGGCCGCATCCCGAGCCGGCTGGCGAGGGCGCGCGCGGCGCCGACTGCCCGCGGCGTGCTGCCGTCCACCGCGCACGCCGCCCCATGGAAGGAGGCGCCGGCACCGACGACGCTGAGCAGCGGGTGCAGCGCGAACCGCTCGTGCGGCGCGAGGAGCTCGAGGCTCCCCGAGGCGCTCACGTGCCCGACGAGTGGTCCGGGCAGGATGGCCGCACTGGCTGCGGCGATCTCGCGATCGGGCACGCACAGCAGCACGACTGCCGCTCCCTCGGAGTCGGCGCCACGCCCGAGCGGGCCCCGCACCGCCACGCCGGCGTCGCCGAGCGCGGTGGCGAGCGCCAACCCCATCCTTCCGCGGCCGACGATGTCGCACCACCCCTCGGGGAGGTCGCTCGCCGCCGCGTCGTCGCTGCGGTCTTGGGTGTCGTTGTGCGTCACGTCGAGATCGTGTGGCGGAAACCCGGAGCAGCGCTCCACGGAATATACCGTGGAGGCGCGCCACGGGTACCCGCCGGCCGCCCGCCTACTCGACGGCGATCTCCTTGCTGTGCTCCTCCACCACGCGCTGTGCCGCCTCGTTCGGCATCTCCTCGTACCCCTTGAACTGGCGGCGGAAGCTCGCCCGTCCGTGCGTCATCGACTGGAGCGCGCTCGCGTAGAGATGCAGCTCCGACTGTGGCACCACGGCGCGCACCTTCGTGCCCGGCGCATCGGTGGTCGTCTCCGTGCCGAGGATCTGTCCGCGCCGCGACGAGAGGTCGCCGAGCACGTCGCCGAGCGACTCGTCCGGGGCCACGATCTCCACCTCGTCCAGCGGCTCCAGCAGCACCGGCCTGCACTTCGGCGCGACGGACTTGAAGGCCTGGATCCCCGCCATCTTGAACGACATCTCGTTGGAGTCCACCGAGTGGTACGAGCCGTCGTACAGCTCCACCTTGAAGTCCACGAGCGGGAATCCCGCCAGCACCCCGCGCTCGGCCGCCTCGTGGATTCCCTTCTCCACCGCGGGGATGAACTTGCTGGGGATCGACCCGCCGACGATCTGATCGTCGAAGCGGATCCCGTCGCCGCGCGGCGTCGGCGCGATGCGCACCCAGCAGTCGCCGAACTGCCCGCGTCCCCCCGACTGCTTCTTGTGGCGCCCCTGCCCCTCGGCGCGCGCCCGGATCGTCTCGCGGTAGGCGATCTTCGGCTTCCGCAGCTCCGCCCCCACGCCGAACTTCCGCTTCAGCTTCGCGAGCGCCACCTCGAGGTGCCGCTCCCCCATCCCCGAGACGATCGTCTCGTGCGTCTCGGCGTTCCAGTGCGTCTCGAAGCTCGGGTCCTCGTCGTGCAGCCGGTGCAGTCCCGACTGCAGCTTCTCCTCGTCGGCGCGGTTCGTGGCGTGGATCGCCATCTGGACGAGCGCCTCGGGGAACTGGATCTGCGGCAGCCGCACCGGGTGCGCGCGCGTGGAGAGCGTGTCGTTCGTGTGCGTGTTGCGCAGCTTCGCCACGCAGCCGATGTCGCCGGCGTGCAGCACCGACACCTCCTGCCGGTCGCGTCCCTGCGAGACGGCCAGATGGTTCAGCTTCTCGGCCACGTCGCGCGTCGCGTTGTAGACCTCGTCGCCCGTGGTGACACTCCCCGAGAGGATGCGGAAGACGCTCACCTCGCCGACGTGCGGCTCGCTCTGCGTCTTGAACACGATCGCGGCGAGCGGGGCGTCGTCCAGGGCGTGGATCTCGACCGTGTGGTCCCCCTCCGCCCCCTTGAAGGCGTGGATCTCCTCCATCTCGTAGGCGCTCGGCATGAGGTCGACGATCGTGGAGAGCACCGCGCGCGTGCCGTAGTTGAGGGTGGAGGAGACGCAGAAGAGGGGGAAGAGCTCCATCCGCTTCATCGCGTCCTTCATCGCGCCGATCGCCTCGTCGCGGCTGATCTCCCCCCCGTCGAGGTAGCGCTCCAGCAGGGAGTCGTCGGTAGCGGCGATCGTCTCGATCAGCTCCGCGTAGTAGCGGTCGAACAGCGGCTTCACCTCCGCCGGGACCTCGGTCTCCTCGTACGCTCCGCTCTTCGCTGCCGCGCCGCGGGCGTAGACGTGCGCCTTCTTGTCGAAGAGGTTGACGATGCCGTGGAAGGACGCCCCCTCTCCCACCGGCACCTCGATCGGGATCACCTTCGTGGTGAGGCGCGACTTGATCTGCTCGTAGATGGCGTCGAAGTCGGCGTGCTCCTTGTCCATCATCGTGACGACGAACAGCACCGGGTCGCCGCGCGACACCGCCTCGCGGAACATGCGCTCCGTCCCCACCTCCACGCCCGATGTGGCGGAGATGACGCAGAGCGCCCCGTCCGCCGCGGCGAGGCCGGCGATCGCCTCGCCCTGAAAGTCCAGGAAGCCCGGCGTGTCGAGCAGGTTGATCTTGTTCTCCTCCCACTCGGCGTGCGCGCAGCCGAGGTTGATGGAGTACCTGCGCTCGATCTCCTCGGGCGCGGTGTCGGTGAGGGTGCTGCCCTCGGCGATGCTGCCGTGGCGCTTACTTGATCCGGACACGAAGGCGAGTGCGTCGACCAGGCTGGTCTTGCCGCTCCCTCCGTGTCCGACTACCGCGATGTTGCGGATCTCCGAACCCCGATATTCTCGCATGCGTGTGCCTCGTCAGGTCATGAGACGATTCCGATGCGTGGGGCGATGCCGGCCACCGTCGCCGAACGCACGAAGGGCGCCGGCCGTGGCGTCGCGCTGTGCAAGCGCGGCGCTCGGGAGGCGCCCTTCGACTTCGTCTGCGAACGCGCGCCCGTCCCCGGAAGCTCCGGGTGGCGAGTGGCGAGTGGAGAGCCAGGCATTGCTCCACC
>JBBQJC010000023.1:0-44218 GCA_038325515.1 Gemmatimonadales bacterium
CAAGGTGATCGACGTGCAGACCTGCCGCGGCTCGCACACGCACACCCTCGTGCCGGATCCCTCCGATCCGGGCATCGTCTACGTGTACGTCTCCGGCTCGGCCGGCGTGCGCTCGGCGGAGGAGCTGCCCGGCTGCGTGGACGCGCCGATCGATTCGACGAACACGTCGCGCTTCCGCGTCGAGGTGATCCGCGTGCCGCTCGCGCATCCCGAGCAGGCGAAGGTGGTGAGCTACGCCCGGCTGTTCAGCGACCTCGCGGCTCCGTCGGCGCACGGTATGGCACCGGGCGACGCCGGCGCTCCGGTGCGCGCACCGCGCCCCGTCGCGCCTGGCGCGGCCCCCGCTCCGCTCGGCGGTCCGAACCAGTGCCACGACATCACCGCCTATCCGGCGATCGGGCTCGCCAGCGGCGCGTGCGGCGGTTACGGCCTGCTGATCGACATCCACGACCCGGTCAACCCGAAGCGGCTGCAGGCGGTGGGCGACACGAACTTCGCCTTCTGGCACTCGGCGACCTTCAACAACGACGGCACCAAGGTGCTGTTCACGGATGAGTGGGGCGGTGGCACGCAGGCGAAGTGTCGCTTCGACGATCCCATCGACTGGGGTGGCGACGCGATCTTCACCCTGTCGAACGGCCGGTTGACGCAGGGCGCGTACTTCAAGATGCCGGCGGCGCAGACCAAGAACGAGAACTGCGTGGCGCACAACGGCTCGCTCGTCCCCGTGCCGGGCCGCGACCTCATGGTGCAGGGCTGGTATCAGGGCGGGCTCGACGTGATCGACTTCACCGACGCGAATCATCCCTACGAGATCGCCTACTTCGACCGCGGACCGGTGGATTCCACGAAGATGGTGACCGCCGGCTTCTGGGCCGCCTACTGGTACAACGGCCACATCATCGGCTCCGAGATCGCGCGCGGCCTCGACATCTTCGAGCTCACGCCGAACGAGTACCTGTCGCAGAACGAGATCGACGCGGCGAAGTTGGTGCGCTTCGAGCAGTTCAACCCGCAGATGCAGCCGAAGATCGTCTGGCCGGCGGCCTTCCCCGTCGTGCGGTCGTATCTCGACCAGCTCGTGCGCGGCGGTGGGCTGTCGAGCGGGCGCACCGCGGCCATCGCCGATCAGTTGAATGGCGCCGAGAGGATGAGCGGCGCGAATCGGCGCGCGATGCTGCTCGGGCTCGCCGCGCAGGTCGATAGCGATGTGACTGGCGCGGCCGACGCATCGCGTGTCCGCGCCATGGCGGCGGCGATCCGCGCGCTCGCCGTGGCATCGATGTAAGAGATCATCTCGCGTAGACGAACACTCCGCGTCTCCGCGTTCTTCGCGGTTCATGCTCTGCAACAGCATGAACCGCGGAGGGCGCGGAGGTGCAGAGGACTGCGACATTCCTTTATCCTCTGAACCACCTCGGAGCACACGTTGACCTCACCCGAAGACTACCTCGAGTCGATCCAGCCGGAGATCGAGCTGGCGGCGGAGCAGAACGAAGAGCTGACCGGCGTTGGCCGGCGCGAGTTCGTGTTCATGTCGCTGATGGCGGCGGCGGCGGCGACCTTCGCCGGTCACGTCGTACAGGCCCAGCGCGGCGCGGGCACGAGCGGCGCCAGCACGGGCGGCGCCGGCGCATCGGGCGCGGCGGGGGCGGCAGGCAGCGCGCCGCAGCAGGCCATCACCCCGCCCTGGCCGCTCGGCAATGGCGAGCCCCCCGCCGAGCAGTTCATGCCGTATCCCGGCGGCACCGGCGCGCTGATGGAAAAGCTCATGCGCGAGCAGAGTGCGCGTGCCTTCGAGCGCGGAGCCTTCCCGATCGCACAGTGGAAGGGAGCGATCCCCTCCACCGACGAGGAGATCGCCTTCCTCCCCGCGCACCGTCTCTCGGCGCTGATCAGGGCGCGGAAGCTGACGTCGGTGCGGCTCACGCGCATCTATCTCGAGCGGCTCAAGCGGCTGAACCCCACGCTGCTGTGTGCCGTGACGATCATGGAGACGCAGGGGCTCGCTGAAGCGGCGCGCGCCGATGCCGAGCTTGCGGCGGGGAAGTATCGCGGGCCGCTGCACGGCATCCCGTACGGGGTGAAGGACCTCTTCAACACGAAGGGGGTGCCGACGACGTGGGGTGCGGCCGACTTCAGGAGCCGCATCATCGACGACGACGCGGAGGTCGTCGTGCGGCTGCGCGACGCCGGCGCGGTGCTCATCGCGAAGCTGTCGTCGGGACTGTTCGCGCAGAACGACCAGTGGTTCGGCGGGCGCACGAACAACCCGTGGAACCTCTCGCAGGGCTCCAGCGGCTCGTCGGCCGGCCCCGCCTCGGCCACCGCGGCGGGGTGCGTTGCCTTCGGCATCGGCACCGAGACGCAGGGGTCGATCGTCTCGCCGGCAACGCGCTGCGGCGTCAGCGCGCTGCGTCCCACCTTCGGGCGGGTGAGCCGCGCGGGCGGGATGGTGCTCGCCTGGTCGCAGGACCGCGTCGGTCCCCTCTGCCGCACCGTCGAGGACTGCGCGATGGTGTTCAATGCGATCCACGGCGCCGATGCGAAGGATCCGTCGACGTTGACCACTCCCTTCCACTTCGATCCCAACATCAAGCTGTCGAAGCTGCGCATCGGGATCGATCCCGGCCGGCCGAGCTCCGATCCGGCGCGGCCCGGGCTGGCCGACGCGGGCGCTCCCGCCGAGCTCGTGGCGAAGCTGCGCCAGCTCGGGATGAATCCCAGGGTGATCGGTCCGCGGCCGACGGTCCCGGGCGTCGGCCAGGGGAGCCTGAACGTGGAGTATGCATCGGCATTCGACGAGTACGTGCAACGCAAGGCGAAGGAGATCGGGCTCGACCTGAACACGGTGCTCGCTCCGCCGGCGACGGCGGGAACGCCCTACCCTGGCACCGTTCCGGCGCCGGACGGGCCAGCGAGCCCGATGGCGCCGGCCGACTGGAACCCGCGCTTCGTCCAGGGACGCACGGTGAAGGCGTTCGAGTTTCTCAACACCCAGCGTCGCCGCTACGTGCTCGTGACGAAGTGGGGAGAGTTCATGAAGGACCTCGACCTCTTCATCGGCTCGTGGGCCGCGGACATCGCACCGAACGCGCAGACCGGACATCCCTGCGTCGTGGTGCCGTACAAGTTCGACGTGCCGCCGCAGCAGGGAGCGCCGCGCGCGGCGGGGGCTCCGGCCCCCGCACCCGCTCCGCTCAACGCGCAGCCGATCTGTGGCGTGATCACCGGCGCGCTATACAATGACGACGTCATCCTCTCGGTAGCGCACCAATTCCAGGTGCATGACGACGTGGTGAACAGGCACCCGTCGCTGTAGCACTGCGGCGGACCGATTGCGGCGCGCTCGTCGCCGCGGCGGTACGCCCTGGCGCGGCGTATTGATGGCCTCGAGCGCGAGCGTCGTGCCGCGCGGGAGGCGGGACGGGTCGCGCCCGCCCGGAACGCTCGTTGCCAAGGGAGGATACATGGCGATTATCCTCCTTTGAGATCATGGCAACTGAGACAATAGCAGCAGCCGAGCCCGGCGCGGGGGCGCGCGGACCGCGTGCTCCCGGGTTGAGCGACACCGCCGAGCACCGGATCCGGGCCGCCAACGCGTTCGTTCGCCGGCACCGGTGGCTCATCCTCGCCGGCCTCATCACGGCGGCGGTGATGGAGGTGTTGGACACCACGATCATCAACGTCGCGCTCCCGCAGATGGCGGGCAACCTCGGCGCCACACAGGAAGAGATCGGTTGGGTCTCGACAGGCTACATCCTGTCGAACGTGATCTTCCTTCCGATGACCGCCTTCTTCGCGGCGCGCTTCGGACGGCGGAACTACCTCACCTTCTCCATCATCCTGTTCATCGTCGCGTCCTTCTTCTGCGGGACGTCGCACTCGCTCGTGGAGCTCGTCTTCTGGCGCATCGTGCAGGGCGCCGGCGGCGCCGCGCTGCTCTCGACCGCCCAGGCGACGCTGCGGCAGATCTTCCCGCGCGAGGAGCAGGGGATGGTGCAGGCGATCTTCATGCTCGGCATCATCGTCGCACCGACGCTCGGCCCCACCCTCGGCGGCTGGATCACCGACAACTACCAGTGGAGCTGGTGCTTCTACATCAACGTGCCGATCGGCATCGTCGCCACCTTCCTGGTGACGACCTTCCTGCACGACCCGCCGAACGTGGAGAAGAAGCGCACTCCCGTCGACTGGACGGGGATCGGACTGCTGACCGTCGGCGTCGGCGGGCTGCAGTACGTGCTCGAGGAGGGGAACTCGAAGGACTGGTTCGCCGACGCGACGATACTGCGGCTGGCGATCCTGGCCACGGTCTGCATGGTGTCGATGGTCTGGTGGGAGCTGAGCCCGCGCAACAAGCACCCCGTCGTGGACTTTCACGTCCTGAAGAACCGCACCCTGGCGGCCTCGATCTTTCTCTTCGTGGCACTCGGCTTCGGGCTCTACGGCGGCGTGATCCTCTTCCCGATGTTCGCGCAGGGGATCCTGCACTTCACCCCGACGGAGACCGGCCTCGCGATGCTCCCGGGCGGGCTGGCGACGGGCGTCAGCGCGTTGGCGTGCGGCAAGCTGCTCAACGGCCGCAAGCCGCTGGTCGACGCGCGCATCCTCATCGCCGGGGGCGTCTTCCTGTTCGCCGTCTCGATGTGGCGGATGGGGCATCTCACGACCGTCGCCGGCGAGGCCGACGTCCGTGCCGCGCTGATCATCCGCGGCTTCGGGCTCGGGATGCTCTTCACCCCGATCAACAACGTCGCCTACGCCAGCCTCGAGCCGCACGAGGCGCAGCAGGCGGCGGGCCTGATCAACCTGTCGCGCCAGCTCGGCGGCTCGTTCGGCATCGCCGTGCTGCTCAACTATGTCGCGAAGCACACGGAGTATCATCGCGCCGATCTGGTGAGCAACCTGTCGGCGGGCAACCTGCTGACGGACACGCGCGTCCAGATGCTGACGCGCGGCTTCATCGGGCGCGGGATGAACGCGACGGACGCCTCGCACGCCGCGCTCCAGGCCCTCAATGGCCAGGTAATGCAGCAGTCGGCGATGCTGAGCTTCAACGACGCGTGGCTCTTCGTGCTGATCGTGTTCGTCGTGGTCTCGCCCGCCATCCTGCTGCTCCGCCGCCCGACGGGGCAGATGGAGATGCCGGCGGATGCGCATTGACGAACGGGATATCGGTTCACGGGTGTCGGGTGTCGGCTTTTCGGCTTTTCGGCTTTTCGGCTCCCGGCGGGCCTCGGGATGCTCCGTATCGCAACCTGACGTTTCGCAGTGACCTCTCACTTCTCACTTCTCACCTCTCACCTCAGACGCCGATGACCACCCTCTCCGCCAGAGATAGCGGCACGATCACCCTCGGTTCCGACCTCACGGTGAACCGTCTCGGCTTCGGCGCGATGCGCATCACTGGCAAGGGGATCTGGGGAGAGCCGGCAGACCGCGACGAGGTGCTGCGCGTGCTGCGCCGGCTCCCCGAGCTCGGCGTGAACTTCATCGATACGGCCGATTCGTACGGCCCCGAGGTGAGCGAGAACCTCATCCGTGAGGCGCTGCACCCGTACGACGGGATCGTCGTCGCGACCAAGGGAGGCCTCACCCGCCACGGCCCGGAGATCTGGCTCCCGCTCGGCCGCGCCGAATATCTGCGGCAGTGCGTGCTCATGAGCCTGCGGCGGCTCGGCGTGGAGCGGATCGATCTCTGGCAGCTCCATCGCGTGGATCCGAAGGTGAGCCACGACGAGCAGTTCGGCGTCATCGCCGACATGCAGCGCGAGGGGCTCATCCGCCACGTCGGGCTGAGCGAGGTGAGCGTCCAGGAGATCGAGGCGGCGCGCAAGCACTTTTCGGTCGTGAGCGTGCAGAACATGTACAACCTCGTCTCGCGCCAGAGCGAGGCGGTGCTCGACTACTGCGAGCGCGAGGGGATCGCGTTCATCCCCTGGTATCCGCTCGCGGCGGGGGGACTCGTGCGCGAGGGCAGCGTGCTGAGCGAGGTGGCCCAGCGGCTGGGCGCGAGCGCGGCGCAAGTGGCGCTGGCATGGGTGCTGCGCCGCAGCCCCGTCATGCTGCCGATCCCCGGCACGAGCAAGGTGACGCACCTGGAGGACAACGTCGCCGCCGCGTCGCTCCGTCTCGGCGACGACGACTTCCGCCGGCTCGACGAGGTGGGGCGCGCCGAGTGGGAGAAGAAGCGGAAGCGGTAGCGGGGCGCGACGCGGAACAGTGCTCCGCATTGACGGTATCTGAACGGGGCGGTGCGGCTCACGACGAGCGCGACGCCCCGTTCAGCTGTCAGTGAGATGACAGCGCCCGCGGCAGGCCGGCACACTTCAGCAGGAAGGTTTCATGCGACGTTTCCTCCCTCTCCTCACGCTCGCGGTCGCGTTGACGACGGCGTGCAACACCGACCTGCTTGGGCCGGGAAGCTCGGTGCGCGGCAGCTACGCGCTGCGCACGATCAATGGCTCGACCCTCCCCTACTCCGTGAGCTACAACCGGAGGATCACGCAGGAGAAGCTCTCGCTCAACCGGGATGGCAGCTACGACGACGTCGCGTATTACGACGATGGTACCTCGTACACCGAGTACGGGTACTACACGCAGAACAACACCGCAATCACCTTCAACGACCAGACCGACAACATCACCTATCAGGGATCGGTCAGCGGCAGCGTGCTCACGGTGATCTCGGGCGGCTACACCGCCGTGTACCAGAAGAACTGACGTCATCCCGCACGAGCGACAGCGCGTGTCGGGAGCTACCGTCCCTGCTCGGTAGCTGGCCACGCGGGCGTGACACCAGATCCCGACACGCGCGCCCACGGCGGCGCGTGCGGGATGACATGGCCTGACCCAGGCGGCGCGCGTGCGGGATGACCTGCCCCGAGTCAGGCCGCCGGCAGCGTCAGCGTGAAGGTGCTCCCCTGCCCCATGACGCTCTCGACGACGAGGTCGCCCCCCATACCCCGCGCCAGATCCCGGCTGATCGCCAGCCCGAGCCCGACGCCGACCTTAGACGACGTGAGCTCGGGGCCGACGATCTGGACGAAGGGATCGAAGATCGTGGCCTGCTTGTCGGCCGGGATGCCGGCGCCCGTGTCGGTGACGGTGATGGCGTGCATCAACGGCGCTCCGTCGCGCTCGTGCCGCGCCACCCCACTGGCAACGCACGAGACGGTGATGCTCCCGCCTCGCGGGGTGAACTTCGTCGCGTTCCCCAGCAGATTCAGCATGATCTGCCGCACCTTGCCAGCATCGGCGCACACCGTCATCGGTTCGCTGCCGAGATCGCAGCGGTAGGTGAGCTCCTTCGCGCTCATCTGCGGCTTCACGAACTCCTCCATCCCGGTCACGATCTCGGTCAGCGACAGCTCGTCCGTGCCGTAGACGGTGCGTCCCGCCTGGATCTGCGCGTAGTTGAGCACGGACTCCACGAGCCCGAGCAGGTGCGCCTGGCTGCGGCGGATGCTCGCGAGGTCGGCGCGCTGCTCCGGCGTGACGGGACCGCGCAGCCCCATCTCGAGGAGCTGGGCGTAGCCGCTGATCGCGTTGAGCGGCGTGCGCAGCTCGTGCGACATGGTGCGGAGAAACTGCGTCTTGGTCGCGTTCGCCGCCTCGGCCTCGGCGCGCGCCGCGTCCGCCGCGGCCGATGCGGCCTTCGCCGCGGCGTAGAGGCGCGCCCCCTCGAGCGCCTGCGCGCAGCGCAGCGCGAGCGCCTCGGCCACCTCCACGTCGTCCTCGCTGTAGGGCAGCGCGTCCGGACGGCCGACGAAGGTGATTGCCCCGAGCAGCTCGTCGCGCGAGGTGATCGGCACCACGAGCAGCGGACCGACCCCGAGCTCCTGGAGAATGCGGTGCGCCGTCGCGTCGCGCGACGCCGCCGAGAGGACGTCGTCCGCGCCGTGGTCGAGGCGCAGCGGCTGGCGCTTGCGGCGGATCGCCGGGATGCCGATCGGATCGTCGGTGTCAGGGATCCACGTTTCGGCGAGGGTGCGCGCCACCAGGGCCTTGTCCTCGTCGCGGTGCACGACCGCTAACCGGCGCAGCGCCCCATTTATCTCGACGACGTCGACGATGCACCACGCGTCCAGCCCCGGCAGCGCCACGGACGCGATCGCCGCGTAGGTGAGCTCCTGGTCCAGCGACGCGCCGAAGCGCAGGCTGGCCTCGGCGAGAAATTCCGACCGATCGCGCGCAGCGCTGGCCACCGCGCTCGCTTCCTGCTCGCGCAGGGCACTCAGCAGCATGCGCTCGGTCAGAAGCCGCAGCTCGTCCCGCGTGGCCTCGTCCCTGCCCACTTCAGTCACCCACCCGCCGCGGCGTCGGGGATGCGGACCGGGCTGCCGGTGAGGATTTTGCTGTAGCCCGACAGCGCTTCCCCGATGGTTGCCCCGGCGACTGAGATGCCGTACTTCCAGAACTCCGCGCTGTGGGCGCTGCGGCGCATTTTCACGATCGAGAGCACCTTCTCGAGAACGCCGTCGAGCTCGACGTAACGCTGGACGATGATGTCGTCGGTGATGAACGACACCCGCTCTCCGGTGAAGCTCAGGTCGGGTGACATCGCCACCGCCTCGTGCGTCATGAAGACTGTCGCGCCGGTGGAGGTGAGCGCGCCGACGAGCCGGTAGAGCGACTCGCGGAAGTCCTGCCGGAACGCCGGGGCGAGCGCCATCTCGAAGCCGGTCAATGAGTCGATCACGACGCGTGTCGCTCCGGTCTCGTGCACGCTGATGAGGATGTCGGCGAGTGTCTCGTCCACCGAGAGATCGAGTGGCCGCAGATAGGTCACGCGCAGCTTGTCCCCCGCGATCATCGCGTCGGGATCCACGTCGAACGAGCGCAGCCGGTCGAGGTAGACTTCCGGATACTCCTCGAACGCGGCGACCACCACCGCCTCGCCGCTTCGCAGCCCCTCGGCGGCGAAGTGCATGCCGAAGGTGGACTTTCCCGTGCCGGTCGGGCCGGCGAGCATCACCGCGTCACCCGCCGGGATGCCGCCTCCCATCAGCACGTCGAGCCCGGGGACGCCGGTGGAGAGCCGCGCCTCGCTGCGCGGCCGCCCCTCACGACGTCCCCACTGCTGGTCGGGGATGCGCGGGAACACTTGCAGGCCGGCGTCCGTGATACGGAAGGTGTGCAGCCCCGGCATCTGCGACTGCCCGCGCACCTTCACCACCTGGATCTTGCGCACCACCGAGTTGCGATCGGTCACCTGGTTGAGCCAGAGGATCCCGTCGGCGATCGTGAACAGCGGCTGCTGCTGCTGCGGCACGGTGTACTCGCCGATCAGCACGGAGGTGACCTCCCACGACGCGAGATGCAGCGCGAGCCGCTGCACGAACTGCTCGAGCGCTATCGGGGGGAGCGCATCCATGGCAAGCTCGCCACTACCGGGCCGGATCGTCCGGAACGAGTCCACCGCCACGATGCTCGGCGTGAGCCGTTCCACTTCGGCCGTCATGCGGTCCAGCACCGCGTTCAGGTCGCCGGTGAGCACCTCCTCGCTCAGGTTGAGGTAGTGCACCGAGGTGCCCACCATCTCCGGCCGGAAGAAGCTGAACTGCCGCTGATAGCGCAGCATCTTCACCGTGGGCTCGCCGAGCACGGTGAAGTACAGCGCCGGCCGCTCCGGCGTCGCATTTTCAAAGAGGATCTGCTGCGCCAGCGTCGTCTTCCCCGCGCCAGGGCCCCCCGCGAGCATGTTGAACGAGAACTCGGGCAGCCCGCCGCCGAGGATCGCGTCGAGGCCGGGCACTCCGGTGGGAAGCTGCCGCAGCACGCGCCGAGGATTCGGCGTACCGCGCTGCGACGAGCGCGGAGGCGTGGATTCACTCATGGCTCGTTCACCGTCTGGGGTACGTCGCCACTCGCGACCGCATCAGGTGCGGCACGGCCACTCGTGGAAGACATCGTCATGCTCTGTTGCAGGAGACTGATCGCCAGGTCGTCGCCGATGAGGCGGCCGATCAGGGCCGCGAGCTCCGCCATCACCTCGACGACGGCGTCGGTCGTCGCGGTGGCGCCGTGACTGCGGGCGGTATCGGGTAATCCGCTCAGGCAGGCGGTGCCGGTGACCTGCACGTCCCGCATCACCGGATGCTGCTCCTGCACGGTGGCGAGCGCGCGGGCCACGAGCGCCTGTGAACCGAACGGGCCGAACCAGCGCGAGAGCCCGCCGGTGACCTCGAGACACAGCCGCTCCGCCGCGTTGACACTCTCGGCCTCCGCGGGCGCGGAGCCGCCGCCATTCGCCTCGGCCGAGAGGAGATGGCGGGCAAGCTCGCGCGCCGTCGCCGATGGCGAGCCCGGTTCGTGCGAGGGCGGCATCAGCGCTGCCTTGGCACGCGCGTTTCGGTGCAGCGTACCGCAACGTGCATGTCGCTCATCAGGACCTGGAAGCCGTGAGCGTGCGTCGCAACGCGAATTGCGGCGTACGGAGTATTATCCGAGATATACCACCCGGCTCGCGCCAGCGCGAATCGTACGTCCGGACGAGCCCGCTCGGCCGGGCGATGGCGCGCCGCCCGTCTTTGCGGGCCGCTGCCACGTGCGCCAGATTGGCGCCACCTGTTCATCGGCCTGCGGTGCTGGGTGGCGAAGATCGGCGGAAGAGCCTGAGCGGTACCGAACCCACAAGGGGAGCCATCCCATGTCTTCACTGCAGCGAACAATCGAGGGCGACGTTCTCGTGCAGCACCTCACGCAGGACCAGCGGACGATCGACCAGGACCTCGTCGCCCGGCATGGGCGCAGCGCCCGCACCCTCGTGAAGGAGGGCCCGCTCCGGCTTACCCTGCTGGCGCTCGGCGCGTCCGGCGGGCTGCCGGCGCACAGGACGGACGGCCCCGTCTCGATCCACCTGCTGGAGGGGGACGTCACCTTCGAGGCGGTGGGGTCCGAGTATTCCCTCGTCCCGGGCGACGTTCTCGTCCTTGCGGCGGGAGTCGAGCACTCGGCCCGTTCGGCATCGGGGGCGGTGTTCCTGCTCACCGTCGTGCACAATCCGTCGGCGGGGACTCCGGCGGACGAGCAGTAGGAGGGCAGGCGATGCGCGCGGGTGGGTGGGAGACCCTGCCCTGATTCGTTGGCTCCGCCTATGACGACGGAGCGCAGAGCACGGCGACGGTCCCTTTGGCACCGGTCGCGTACGCGCGCACAGCATCGCTCGCGACGTGCGACACGTAGCCGCCCTCCTGCGCCACCTCTCCGACCAGAGTTCCGGTGGCGCCGTCGAAGCGGCGAAGGGCGAACACACTCGTGAAGAGATAGTTCTGGCACAGCCCGATGCCGAACGACGAGCTGCCGGTGGCCGACGTCCAGCGCACCGCGCCGGTCGCGAGGTCGAGCCCGAAGGCGTGGTCGTTGCCGCCGGTGTAGGCGAGCTGCCCATTCGTCAGGATCTTGATCGCCGCACCGACCTTGGTGCGCCAGACCTCCGCGTGCGTCACGATGTCGACGGCGACGGCGTCGCCAGTCCCCACGTCGTTCACGAGGATTCGTGGCCCCGCCACCACCGGCGCGTCGAGACAGTAGTGCTTGCCCGACGGCGTCTCGAACCGCCAGAGCTCGTGACCATCGGTGCGGTCCAGCGCGACGAGCACACCGCTGGATGGCGTGCCGTTGGGGGCGAGGTAGCGCTCGACCGAGGCATACACCGTATCGCCCGACACCGTCACGCCGCGCACGTGTGCGGGAAGGGTGTACCCCGTACCTACGTTCTTCTTCCAGCGGACCGCGCCATTGCCCCGCGCCACCGCGTAGACGACCGGGATGCCGCGCTGCCCGGTGTAGAAGGTCGTGGCGTCGAGGGCGGTCTCGGTGACGGTCTGCGAATCCGGATGCACGTTCCAGATTGTCGCACCGGTCGCGGCGTCGACTGCCATGATGGAATCGGTCTCGGAGACGTAGACCTGACCGCCCCCGGCGCGCAGTGTGCTCGGCCCGGGGAAGGGGGCGACCCTGATCGGACGCGTCCAGAGCCGCCTGCCCGTTGCGGCATCGAGCCCGGCAAGGGTGTTGCCCTCCTGGATGAACAGCCGGCCGCCGTCGACCGCCGGGATGCCGCTGATCCAGTCGCCCCCTCCGGAGAGGCGGGGGGCGGTCCAGACGACGGTGAGCGAGCTCCCCTTCACCCCCGTGCCGTCGCCGCACGAGAGCGTGAGCAGGAGGGGTGACAGCGCCAGCGGGACGATCGCGCGGATCGAAGACCTCATCACGTTCCTTTGCTTTCGAGAACCGAGACATCGACCAGTCGGGGACGAGGCGCGCAGCGGGATCACCAGGGCGCTTCCGTTCGCCGTCTTCCGAGAGCGAGTCTCGCCGATGTGCGAGTTGGAATCGGCCACGAGAAGCTGACATCACTGCCAGCATAGATCCGGGAATGCTCCGGCACAACACCGTCTCCGTGCGCGCTTTCCACGGACGAGCGGGGTAGGGCGCAGTCCATCGCCGCCCTTGACATTGCGTACCTTGTCGTTCATACTAAACCATATGGTTTACCAACACTCCCTCGACCTCACCTTCGCGGCCCTGTCGGATCCTACGCGGCGCGAGATCCTCACCCGCCTCGCCGGCGGCGAGCGGTCGATCAGCGAGCTCGCCTCGCGCTTCGACATGTCGCTCCCCGCGGTGTCGAAACACGTGCGCGTGCTGGAGCGCGCGGGGCTGGCCACGGTGCGGCGCGATGGCCGCACCCGCCGCACGCGGCTCGTCGCCGCGCCGATGCGCGAGGCCGGGGAGTGGATCGCCTTCTACAAGCGCTTCTGGGAGCATCAGCTCGACCAGCTGGCCGCCTACCTGGAAGTACCTTCATCCGAGGATTCCGATACATGCCCGCCGACACGCAAGCCGTCCCCTCCCCGAGCGACACCGGCGCCATCCTCGAAGTCCGCCGCGTCATCAACGCGCCGCGCGAGCGCGTCTTCCGCGCGTGGACCACGCCGGAGGAAGTGAAGCGCTGGAGCGCGCCCGGCCGCACCGAAGTCGCCACGTCGGAGATCGACCTCCGGGTCGGGGGCAAGTTCACGCTCGGGATGCGCTCGCCCGACGGCACGCCGCACGACGCGTACGGCGAGTACCGCGAGATCGATCCGCCGCAGCGGCTTGTCTACAGCTGGAGCTGGGTTCAGGAGCCCGACGTGCGCGACACGACCGTCGCGGTCGACTTCATCGACCTCGGCGCCGACGGCACCGAAGTCGTGCTGCGTCACGAGGGCCTGCCGACACAGAAGCACCGCGACGACCACAACCAGGGCTGGACGGGGATCCTCGAGAAGCTCTGGACGTACGTGTGACGGCAGGCTGCGGCGGATGCGCCTCCAGGCGCATCCGCCGTCAGCGCGTCGGCCCGATCGCCTTCAACGCGACCGCCAGCGCATCGGCTGCCGGCACCTTCGTGTCCGGCTCCACGCCGACTCCTTCCCAGTTGGTGTGGCTGACGGGGTTGATCGCCCGCGCGAAGGGGACGCCGATGAAGAAGTGCTCGTCGATGCGCCGGCCGCGCACGGGGTGCGCACCACCCCCGGTCGTCTCGCCGATGAGCGTCGCGCGCTTCAGCATCTTCAGGTCGTACGCGAACTCCTCGGCGCCGGAGAAGGTGCGCGACGAGGTGAGGAGGTAGACCGGCTTCTGCGCGCCGTAGCGCCGGCCGGAAAGCGTGTCGCGCGTGAAGAACTGCTTCGTCGAATCGGTGGAGCGCGTCCAGAGGTCGTTGAGATGCGTGCGCGTGTCGAACAGGTACGACGCGACGAGCGCCACCATGTCGGGCGAGCCCCCGCCATTCTGCCGCAGGTCGATGACCAGCGCGCGCGTCCCGCCGAGGAAGGTCATCGCCGCGGCGACGGTCGGCGCGCAGAGGTCCGCGTCGGCGAAGCCGTCGAACTTCAGATAGCCGACGTTGCCATCCAGCCGCTCCACCTTCACGAAATCGCAGTTGTTCTCCTCCATGTCGCGCTTGAAGCGCGCGACGTCCTCTGCGCTCGGCGCCGCCGGCGTGGCGGATGGGGGCGGCTCCGGCCTGGCGAAGGCGAGGAAGCGCACGTTCAGGTGCTTGTCATGCGAGATGGCGGCGAAGTCGCTCATGAGCCGCTTCGCGAAGCCGGGACCGGAGGTGTAGCCGTCGTACTCGCCGCGCGCGAGCCTGGCGCGCGCCGAGTCACCCATGCGGCGTGCGACGTCGGGGAAGACGTAGAACGAGTCGAGCAGCGCGGCAGCCCGCGCGACGACCCTGCTCCGAGCGGCTCCGTCGATCTTCGCCGCCGACACGGGCACGTTCTTGCCCAGCGCCTGCAGCGTCGGTCCATCGATTCGATGCGGCCCCGTCACCGGCAGATCGAGCTCGCCGAGCGCCGTGGTCGTGCCCCCGTGCTCGCGGACGTAGAACTCGATGTGCCGCGGCTCGCTCTTCTCGATGGAGAGGAGGTCGAAGCCACCTGTCGCGCGGCGGAAGGCGAGCTGCTGCTCGCTCGGGGCCGTGGATCCGTAGCTCTGGAGAAACGAGGCGATGCGCGTGGAGTCGCCGCTGTTGAAGGCGTCGAGCCAGGCGCGCAGGGCGTCACCGGCGGGGGTCCTTGGGATCGACGTGAACGGGATGGGCGCCGGAACAGGCGCGGATGTGGTGCCGGGCGCCGACTGCGCGCCGGAGGCCGCCGACACGGCGAGCGCGGCGAGGGCGATCACCCACAGCCTCTTCGGTGGCCCGACAGGCATCGTCACTCCTCCGTCATCTCGATGCCCAGCATGCCGGTGATGACGCCGGTGATGACGCCGGCGATGCCGCGCGGATGCGTGACGAGCACGCTCGCCCCCGGCCGGCGCACGAGGCACTTGACGTGGTTGGTCCCGGCGCCGAGCCGGTGAGTGCAGTGGATGTTCCCCTCGAGCATGAACGACGGAAGCGGATCCGTCTCGCCGGCAGGCAGGTACTGCAGCCAGAAGGTCCCTGTCGGAAGGGGCCAGCGGATCGTGTCTCCGCGCGCGAGATGAACCGGTGCCGCGGCAAGCCGCTGCTCGGGGCGCAGGCCGGCGAGCGAGGGCACCGGCTCGTACACGCTCACCTCCGTCACCCCCTGCGCGTCGCCGACGTCGATCGTCACCGCCGTGTGTCCCGCCTTGCGTGGAATCACGAGCCCGTCGTTCACGACGGCGATGCTCGTGTCGCGCACGCGCAGCTCTCCGGCGAGACGATCCTCGACGTGGCCGTCGGGAGCGAGGGCGAAGAACAGAAGACCCTCACCGGGTCCGCCAGCGACGAGCTGGATCCACTTCCTGGCGCGCACTTCGCGCACCGGGCGGCAGCGGACGAACACCGTCGTGGCGGCACGTCCAGCGGTCGCGCGGATGGTCGCGTCGCCCTCGTCGCGGCAGGTGACGGCCCCCTGCGGGCTCACGTAGAGCGGCGTCCCCGAGACCCACCGGTACTGCACGCCGAGTGGAGGGAGGGGCTGGTCCTTCGCGTTGAAGACGTGCATGAAGAGCTGCACGGCGTGCACCGAGTTGAGGACGATGCCGTCTTCGGCGCCGCGCGTCCCCTGTGGCTCCATCGCCAGGCGGGCGGGCACCTCGTCGCGCCCTGTCAGGACGAGCAGTGCGACGGCGGGCACGAGCGCGACGGCGGCGGCCAGCGCCATCACGCGCATCCGCCCGCGGGCTCCGCCGTGGCGGACGGCGTTCCACGCGAGGTGAGGCGCCGAGCGCAGCGCCTCGCGGAGATACCAGAGCCGAGCCGCGTATGCCCCCTGCTCCTCCGTGCGCCGCGCGCGCTCTTCGGTCAGGTCGCCGAGCACCGACTCGGCGAAGGCCGGGTGCGCGCCGATGCCGCGCAGCAGGCGCACCACCCACGAGAGCTCCGACGCCGACGCTCGGCGCTCGCGGATCGTCCCGTCGAGCTGGAAGGTGTGGCGGGACGGGCTCATGTCGACTCCGGGCGAGCGCGATGGCCGACCCCCGCCCACATCGCGACCGACTGGCGGTCGGCGTCGCGGATCGCGCGCGCGCCGGCGCCGGTCAGCTTGAACAGGCGGCGCGAGCGTCCCCCGCGCACGGGGAGGGGCTCCGTCGCGTGCGAGCGGACGAGCCCCTTGTCCTCGAGGCGCTGCAGCGTGGTGTAGATGGCGCCGACGGAGTAGTCGCGCCGCGCCCGCTCGCTGAGGTCGTGGCGGATGGCGAGGCCGTAGGCGTCCTCACCCAGCCGGGAGACGGCGAGGAGGGCGGAGAGCTCGAGCTTACCGAGTGATGTCGTCATTAGTCGCCAGTTTGTAGAACAAATCAGGATCGCGCAAGATCGAGTTCGAGCCCGAGCACTTCGACAGCGGGAGAACGAATCATTCGAATGGGGCGAACAACTGCCGAATTGCATGGTTCCATGGATGCGGCTCCTCTCGCCCCATTCGGATCATTCGTCTGACGCTTCTCATCAGTAGCGTGGACGCTCGAGCGCGAGCGTGCCGGTGAAGCGCGACGGTCCTCGTCCGGGATGCGTGATGCGCAGCGTGGCGCCCCCCTGTCGCACCAGGCATCCGGCCCGGTCCTCGGCCGCCGAGAACCCGGGGATGCACATCACTTCACCATAGATGACGATCGACGGGCTCGGCTCCCCCGCCCGCTTGCGGCCGTACTCGAGCCAGAGCATTCCGACGGGGAGCCGCCAGCGGATCGTGTCGCCGCGCGCGATGCTCACGGGAGCGATCACCTCGCGCTGCTCCGGCAGCAGCCCATCGAGGGTGGGAACTGGCTGGTAGACCGTGACGCCCGTGTCCCACTCGGCGTCGCCGATGCGCACCGTGAGCGAGGTGAAGCCCGCCTTGATGGGAACGAGGCGCCCGTGATCGAGCGTCGCGACGGTGCTGTCCGTCACGCGCACCTCGCCGCGAAGCAGGTCGACCGGCTGGCTGTCGGGCCCGAGCGCGGTGAGGAAGAGCGGGCGGGCGGAGTCGCCGACGACGAGATGGGGCCAGAACTCCGAGCGGATCTCGCGCACCGGGCGACAGCGCAGCAGGACATTCGTGCCGACCGAGCCGAGCGTCGTACGCACCATCGCGTCACCGGATCGCCTGCAGGTGACGACCCCCTGCGGCGACACCATCAGCGGCGCTCCCGAGATCCAGCGGTAGCGGACTCCGTCCACCTTCAGCCGGTTGCCCTTCGCATCGAAGGCGCGCATCGCGAGCTGGACGGGGTGCCGCGTGTTGAGGACGATGCCCTCCGCGGCGCCCGGACCGTCGGCAACGAGCCGCACGGGGGGACCATCGCGCAGAGAGGACACGAGCAGCGCGGCCGCCGGCACGAGCAGCACCGCCGCCAGCAGCAGGGCGACGCGGGCGCGGCCGCGCCTGCCGCCGTGCTGGACCGCATCCCAGGCCAGGTGAGGCAGGGCGTGCAGCGCTTCAGTGGCGTACCACACGCTCGCGGCGACGGCGCCATTCTCCTCGATCCGGCGCGCGCGCTCCTCGGCCAGGTCGCCCAGCAGCGCGTCGGCGAACGCCGGCGGAGCGCCGATCGCCGCGAGAAGACGCTCGAGGCGGGGGAGAGGCGGGGGCGCGGCGGGGCGCGAACCGAGCGCGCGGAATGACGTGTGCATTAGTCGTCATTTTGTAGAACAAATAGCCGTCTGTCAAGACTGCGTCCGGGCGGCGCGCCGGTCAGCGCGGTTGTTCCGCCTTGCGCACGATGGCCCTGGCCATGGCGCTGAAGATCAGCTTGTGGATGGGGTACAGCAGGTACCAGTACAGCACGCCGGCCAGCCCGCGCGGCGCGAAGGTGGCCGTCTGGACGAGCGTGCTCCCGGCCTCCGACGACGCGATGTCCCACTGCAGCCAGGCCTGGCCCGGCACCTTCATCTCGGCGCGCAGCCGCAGACGCTCCGGCGGGTCGCTCACCTCCACCCGCCAGAAATCCACCGCTTCACCGGGGAGAAGCTCCGCCGCATCGCGACGTCCGCGGCGCAGACCCGGACCGCCCACCAGCCGGTCCAGCAGGCCACGGATGCGCCAGGCCCAGTCCCATGCCAGCCAGCCCTCGTCGCCGCCGAGCGAGGCGACGGTCTCGTAGAGCCGGGCGGCGGAGGCGCGCGACGGCACCGAGCGGCGCTCGCGGATCAGCCCCTCGCGGTCCGTCAGCTCGTAGGAGGGCCACGAGTTCAGCGCGTCGCTCCACGCCGTCTCCACCTGCTGCAGGTTGTCCCTCGCCAGGGCACGCTCCACCGTCACCCGATACGGCGCCGGCTCGACGTCCGGGAAGTGCTCGCGCGCCCGCGCGGTGTCGGCGACGACGGGATTCACGACGCCCTCGATGAGCGGCACCGCGATGCTGTTGGGGAGGGGCGTGACCGCCCCCACCCAGCGTGCCGCCAGCCAGGGCGCCAGCACGGGCACGGGCACGATGACGCGCCGCAGCCCGCGCGCCTCGGCGTACTGGAGCATCATGTCGCGGAAGGTGAGCACGTCGGCGCCGACGTCCACCACGCCCAGGGGGGGCTTCTCGCAGGCGAGCAGCAGGTACTGGAGCACGTCCCGCACTCCGATGGGCTGCACGTCGTTGAGAATCCACCGCGGCGCGATCATCATCGGGAGCCGCTCCGTGAGGTAGCGCACCATCTCGAACGAGGCGCTTCCCGATCCGATGATGGGGCCGGCCCGGAACTCCGTCACCGGGAGGGCGTCGCGAAGGACGCGGCCCGTCTCGGCGCGGCTCGCGAGGTGGGCCGACGGACGGCGCACTCCCTCCGGCAGCAGGCCGCCGAGGTAGACGACGAGGGGGACGGCGGCGGCCGCACGCGCGAAGTTGGTGGCGGCAGCGCGGTCGCGCTCGGCGAAGTCGGCCCCCGAGTACATCGAGTGCACGAGATAGTACGCGACGTCGATCCCGTCGAACGCGCCCTGGAGCGAGCCGGGCTCGAGCAGGTCTCCGGTGCGCACCGTGACGCCTTCGGACCACGGGCGCCGCACGGCGCGCCGCGGATCGCGCACCATGACTTGCACGTCGTGGCCGCGGGCGAGGAGCAGCGGGACGAGACGTCCGCCGATGTAGCCCGTCGCTCCCGTCACCAGAACCCGCATGGCTCACCCGCATGATGGAGAGGCGCCGAGGCGCACGATGCTGCGTGCGGCAATCTACAGTGGCGAGCGGCGGCGCGGGCTCGGGATGAGAGGGCCAGTTCTCGCGCTTCTCGAGCCCCGCGCACCCTTCCCTTCTATGGCACGAGAGCCTTCGGCGCCTGGCTCACCATGAATGCGTAATCGAACGCCACCTCGTGCAGCCTGTCGTAGCGTCCGGAGGCTCCGCCGTGTCCCGCCCCCAGGTTCGTCTTGAGGAGCAGCACGTTGTCGTCCTGCTTCATGGCCCGCAGCTTCGCCACGAGCTTCGCCCCCTCCCAGTACGGCACCTGGCTGTCGTTGTACGACACCTCCACCAGCATCGCCGGATAGCGCTGCGCCTTGACGTTGTCGTACGGCGAATACCGGATCATGTAATCGAACGCCGGCTTCTCGTTCGGGTTGCCCCACTCGATGTACTCCGCCGTCGTGAGCGGGAGCGAGGCGTCGAGCATCGTGTTGATCACGTCCACGAAGGGCACCTGCGCGAGCGCCGCCTTGAACAGCTCCGGACGCATGTTGACGACGGCGCCCATCAGCAGCCCGCCCGCCGATCCTCCCTGGATCATCAACCGGTCCGATGAGGTGTAGCCATCCCTGACGAGAGACTGGGCGACGTCGATGAAGTCGGTGAAGGTGTTCATCTTGTTCATCATCCGCCCCGCCTCGCGCCAGGGCTCGCCGAGCTCCCCTCCGCCGCGGATGCTCGGCTGGGCATAGATGAAGCCGCGGTCGAGGAGGCTGAGCCGGTTGCCCGAGAAGCCCGGATCGAGCGAGACGCCGTACGAGCCGTACGCGTAGAGGAGCATCGGCGCCGAGCCGTCGAGCTTCGTCCCCTTCCTGAACACCATGGCCACCGGGACCTTCACCCCGTCGCGCGCCGTCGCCCACACTCGGCGCGATTCGTACAGCGACGGATCGTAGCCGTGGATCTCCACCTGCTTGAGCAGCGTCCGCTCGCCGGTGCGCATGTCGTACGAGAAGGTGGAGGCCGGCGTGACGAGCGACGTATAGCCGAACTGGATCGCGTGCGCGTCGTACTCGCGGTTGGTGCCGAAGCCCATGCTGAACACCGGCTCCGGCGTCGGCACCCGGCGCGACGCGTTCGTCTGCTTGTCGATGACGCGCAGATACGGAAGCCCGTTCTCGCGCTCGGCGAGGACCATATGGCCGCGGAAGTAGTGCTGCGCGTCGAGCTTCACCCCCTCCTGCGGCGCGACGACCTCCTTCCACTCGCGCGGAGCGTCGCCGAGCGGCGCCGAGACAATCCGGAAGTTCTTCGCCCCCTCGTTCGTGCGCTTGAAGAAGCGCCCCGCGTCGACGTCGACGTCGTACTCCACCCCCGCGGCGCGCGGCTGCACGAGCTTCAGCGGCGACAGCGGCTGGTCGGCGGGCAGCCAGCGCGCCTCCGACGACGTCTTCGCTGCCGACGCGACGAGGATCGCCGACTTGTCGCTCGAGCGGTAGGTGAAGACGTCGAACTGCTCGTCCTTCTCCTCGTAGAGCGGCGTCGTGACGTTCGTGCCGACGGCGTGCCGCCAGAAGATGTCGGAGCGCTTCGTCGTCGCGTCTTCAGTCGTCACGAAGAGGGTGCGGCCGTCCTTCGCCCAGGCCACGGACGTCGTGCGCTCGATGCGGTCGGGGAGCGTCGCTCCCGTGCGCAGGTCCTTCACGTGGAGGGTGTACTGCCGGTAGCCCGTCGTGTCGACGGTGTACGCAAGGAGGTTGCCGTCGTCGCTCACGCGGATGTCGCCGAACGCGTAGAACTTGTGCCCCCCCGCCTCGGCCATCGCGTTCTGGTCGAGGAGCAGCTGCTCATCCCCGGCGCCCGACTTCGTGCGGAGGTAGACGGGGTACTGCTTCCCCTCCTGCGTCCGCGAGTAGTAGCTGTACTCGCCTTCCTTGTAGGGGACGCTGACGTCGGTCTGCTTGATGCGGCCGAGCATCTCGTCGTAGAGCGTCTTCTGGAGCCCCTCCGTCGGCTTCATCACGGCGGTGGTGAAGACGTTCTCGGCCTCGAGGTAGCGCAGCACGGCCGGGTCGGTGCGGTCGCGCAGCCAGAAGTAGTCGTCGGTGAGGGTGCGGCCGTGGATCGCGAGGGTGTGGGCGCGCTTCTCGGCGACGGGCGGATTGTCGTGCGGCGCGAGCTGCGCGGCGGCGTCAGATGGTATGGCGGACATGGCGAGAAGAAGGGCGGAGGCGGCGGTGAGTGGCGACGCGCGCATTGTGGGCCGGGGTTGGAGAAATGTCATCCCGCAGGAGCACCGAAGGCAGACCTGTCATCCCGCAGGAGCGCCGAAGGCGCGAGTGTCGGGATCTACCATCCCAGCAGCAAGGGCAGGGCACGGCGCGAAGCAAGCTGGATCCCGACACTCGCTCGCTGCGCTCGCTCCTGCGGGATGACATCGGGTCATGGGACCGCGCGGTACTTCACCCCGCGGCGCGGCTCGGCCATCATTGGCGCCACTGTGTCGCGCCAGGTGGCGTAGTGGGCGGTCTCCTTGTGGCGCACCGCATCCTCGTCGGTGCGATAGACCTCCACGAGGAGGAAGCGCGACGGGTCATCGTCCTGACGCAGCAGGTCGAAGCGGGTGATCCCCGGTTCCTCGAGGCTCGCGCGGGCGTTGGTCTCGGTTGCCGAGATGAACGTGTCGATCGCGTCGGGGCGGACCTGGATGTGGACGTGGACGATGAGCATGGGGAACATGTTAGCGCTTCCGTCGCCCTTGGCCAGGCGGAGGCCGGCGTCGATCGGCTGGACAGCCATCACGTGAGCCACGGCGGTGACCGCCTCCGGCTATCCTCCCGCCGCTACGAGCGCCACCGCCAGATCCTCCCGCCCGCTGCGCCGGTAATGGTCGGACAGCCGTCCGCGCGCACGCTCGGAGTAGATGTCGTCCCTGCCGCGCGTGCGCAGGAGCACCTGGTACGAACGCTCCAACAGCTTCCCGCCCTCGCGCACGCTCCCGGTCTGCGACAGGCACGCGCCGAGCACGCTCTCGGCGCGCAAGCGTTCCGGGTGCTCCGGCGCGAGCGAGTGCGCCACGACGCCGCCCACGATGCGCATCATCGGCAGCGCGCGTGCCGGCTCGTGCAGCTTGAGCAGCAGCTCGCTGTAGCCCAGCATCGCCGCCGCGCTGCGAGGGTTGTCGTCGCCCACGGCGCGGCGAATGCGCGCGACGGCGTCGCCGAACACGGGCTCCGCTTCGCGCAGTCTCCCGAGTAGGGCGAGCGTCGCCGCCCACGACGCCTCCACCGCCACCGCGTCGGGATGGTCGGCGCCGTACACGCGGCGGAATCCATCATACGCCTCACGGTACGTCGACTCCGCCTCGGCGAAGCTGCCCTGCGACGCGAGCGCATGCGCCAGATTGTTCCGCGCCACATACGGAAAGGGGTGCATGGCCGAATACACTCGCGAGGCCGAGGCGATCACCGCGCGGTCGAGCCGCACGGCGGCGTCGAGCTTCCCCTGCTCGTCGAGCACGACGCCCAGCTCGGACTGATCGGCCAGCGTGCTGCGACTTTCGGCGCCGAACCGCCGCGTGTCGAAGGCGACGGCCTGCCTGAACAGCGATTCCGCCGCCGCGAACTCGCCGTGCGCATCGTACACCCGGCCCAGGTTCACCCGCGCCCGGTGCGTCGCGAGCAACTCCTTCCCGCCGGGCTGCTCGCGCAGCGCGAGCGCGCGGCGCGCCAGGCCGATCGCGCTGTCGGCGCGGCCGCGCTTGTCGAGGATTGACGACAGCTGCTCCAGGTGCGCGGCGGTGAGCAGGACGCTGCCCCTTCCCCGCGCGTCCAGCTCCAGCGCGCGGCGAACGGCGCGCTCGGCGTCGTCCCAGCGGCCGGCCGAGTACATCGCGGTCGCCAGGCCGGCATGTGCGACGGCGACCAGCGTGTCGTCGGGCGCCAGATGCCGGTCGCGGATGGCGAGCACCTCGCGCATGAGCGAATCGGCGCGCGGCAGCCGCTGCTGGTCGATCGCGACGAGCGCCTGCTGCTCCAGCACGTCGGCGGTGCGCGGGTCGTCGCTGCCGTGCAGGCGCGTGCGCAGCACGAGCGCGCGGGCGAGAAGCGAGTCCGCGCGCGATTCCACGCCCAGCCTCCGGTAGATGCCGCCGAGCAGGAGATAGATCCGCGCCTGCATCTCCGGGTCGGCGCGGAGCTGGGCGTCGATGCGCGCCGCACCGTCGTCGAGCAGCTGGCGCGCGGTGATGCTGTCGCCATTGACGCGCTCGGGATCCGCCTGGCCGAAGATGTCGGCAAGGAAGGACTGGATGCGCTCCGCCCGCGCCGCTTCGCGCGCGGCGGCGCGAGCCTGCCACAGCGTGCCGCCCATCCCCGCGAGCAGCGAGAGCAGCATCACGCTCGCTCCGGCGACGAGCGCGCGGTGACGCCCGACGAACTTGCCGGCACGGTAGCGGCGGGTGGCGGTGCGTGCCTTCACCGGCTGGCCATCGAGATAGCGGAGCACGTCCTGCCGCAGCGCGTCGGCGGAGGGATAGCGCCGTTCCGGCTCCTTGCACATCGCACACAGGACTATCGCGTCCAGGTCGCCGCGCAGCAGCCGGCCGTCGACGGCCCCGTCGCTGGACGTCGTCATCTCCGAGGGGCGCGGTGGATCGGTCTCCAGGATGGCGCGCTCCACCTCGTGGGACGTGCGCCCCGTGAGCTCGTAAGGTGAGCGCCCCGTGAGCAGCCGGTACATCACGACGCCCAGCGCGTAGACGTCGCTCTGCGTGGTGACCGGCGCGCCGCGCACCTGTTCGGGGCTGGCGAACTCCGGCGTCATCCAGCGGCGTCCCTGGCCGGTGAGCTCGCCGTTCTCCGGCCCGGGCTCGGCGAGGCGCGCGATGCCGAAGTCGAGCAGCTTCACCTGTCCGGCCGAGGTCACGAGGATGTTGGCGGGCTTGATGTCGCTATGGACGACGAGGTTGCGATGCGCGTAATCCACCGCCTCGCACACGTCGCCGAAGAGGGCGAGCCGGGCTCGCACGCCAAGCGCGGCGGCGTCGCAGTAGCGGTCGAGCGGCGTGCCCTCCACGAGCTCCATGACGAAGTACGGCAGTCCGTCCTGGGTGACGCCGCCGTCGAGCAGTCGCGCGATGCCATGGTGCTGCAGCCGAGCGAGGATCTGCCGCTCCTCGAGAAAGCGGCGCACCGCCTGCCCGCCCTGCATCTCGCGCGGGAGCACCTTGATGGCGACCCGCATCCGGAACTGGTCGTCGTCCCGCTCGGCCACGTAGACCACGCCCATGCCGCCGCGGCCGGCGATGCCGGCAGTGACATATGGTCCGATGCGCAGCGCCTGCTCCGGCACGGCGAGCAGCGCGGCGCCAAGCTCGCGCGCGGGACTCTCGAGGAATCCGGCGGCCTGCTCGCAGGCGCGCAGGAGCTGCGTCACCTCCTGGCGCAGGGCGTCGTCGTCGCCACATGCATGGCGCAGGTAGTCGTCGCGATCGGCGATCGCCCGGTCGAGCGCGTCATCCAGCAGCGCGTCGACGCGGTGCCATCGCGCCCTGCGCTCGGCGACCGCCGCGTCGGCGGTCCCGCTCACGGGCAGGTCTCCAGCTCGCGCAGCAGCCAGCCCTTGGCCTTGACCCAGTCGCGGCGCACCGTGCGCTCGGTGACGCCGAGCACCTCGGCGGTCTCGGGCTCGGTGAGGCCGCCGAAGTAGCGCAGCTCCACGACCTGCGCCATCCGCTCGTCGATCTGCGCGAGCCGCTGCAGCGCCTCGTCCAGCGCCACCAGCACCTCGGCGCGCTCCTGCACCGGGATCTCCACCTCGTCCACGTCCAGCGGCTGCAACCCACCGCCTCGGCGCGCGGCGTGATGGCGGCGCGCGTGGTCCACCAGCACGCGGCGCATCGCCTGCGACGCGACGGCGAAGAAGTGGGCGCGGTCCTGCCACTGCGCCCGCGTCTGGTCCACGAGCCGCATGTACGCCTCGTGGACGAGCGCCGTGGGGCTCAGCGTGTGCCCGGGGTTCTCGAGGCGGAGCTGCCGGTCGGCCATCTCGCGCAGCTCCACGTAGACCAGCGGCACCAGCCGCTCGACCGCCCCGGAGGGCCTGCCACGCAGCAGCAGGTCGGTGATGGAGGAATCGGTGGGCATGGCGGGGGACGGGAGGGTGCCACCGGACGCTCCGCCGCTGGCGATGTCCGGATTCCGGAGGGAAGCACGCGTTACTGCACGAGGGGGATGCCGGGCGGCGTGAGCGACGATACCGCCGGCGTCCCCCCGCCGCAACGTCGCCGGCGCCGGCGTGCCGAGCATCGACCCGACCTTCCCACCGACAATGAGGCCCTCATGAGATGCCATTCCCTGTTGCGACCGACGCGCATTCGATCCCTCCACACCACCGCGATCCAGATGGCGCTGGCCATCGGCATCTCGGCGCTGCTCGCCGGTTGCGACGGCGTGCCGAGCGAGCCGGCCAGCTTGCGCTCGGCGCGCGGGCTCTCGTCCGAGGTCGCGGCCACCGGACCGACGATCATCCTGAGCGGACTCGTCGCCAAGTCGCTGACCCAGATCACCGCCGACAGTGGCGCGGCCGCCGCGGCGGCGTGGAGCGGGCAGATGGACGCGTTGAAGCTCGCGATCCGCGCGGCGATGCTGGCGTCCAACACCCCGCTCGCCGACCAGAAGCGGGCCGAGCTCAAAGCGGTGAATCTGGCGTGCGTGCTCGATGGTCTGGGCGGGGGTATCGTGGCGACCGAGATGCAGAACGTGCAGGCCGTGATGGCCGGAGTGAACGCGGCGCTGCTGAAGGGCGGCGCCTCGGCCACCGATGCCGCCAGAGCGAAGGGGTATCTGGCAGGTGCCGCCTCGCTCGTTCCGGGCGTCGGTCCCAGGCTCGAAGCGGGTGATCTGTCCGGCGCGCTGGACGTGGCGACGCAGGCCGGCGCGATGGCGGACGCCGCGCGCGCGCTGGTCGGCGTGGCCGATCCGGCAACGGTGACTGCCACGCCGCCCGTCTACACGGGCAGTGGTCAGTTCCCGATCGAGCAGCCCACGCCATGGGCGTACCAGCCGACCTATCCCAGCCAGAGCGCGTGTGGCGGACTCGGGACCACGTACGACGTGGGGCCCGGCCTGGCGATGACGAAGCTCTCGGACGTTCCCTGGTTGGGGCTGAAGCCGTGCGACAACGTGCGCATCCATTATTCGCCCACGCCGTACCGCGAGGTGGTGCAGCTCGGCAAGCGCGGCGCGGCGAACCAGTGGATCCGCGTGACGGGAGTGGCCGGCCCCAACGGCGAGCTGCCGATCCTCGACGGCCACGACGCCGTCGTGCCCGCGTCGCTCTCGTTCAGCAACCCCATCTTCGAGATCATCGGGATGGTGCTCGTGCTGCCGCCCAGCGGCGCGCCGTGGGGCTACAAGCCCGGCTACATCGAGATCAGCAATCTCGAGATCCGCAACGCGAGCATGCGCAACAAGGTCACCTCGCGCGCCGGCCAGACCGTGTCGTGGGATCCGTTCGCCAGCGGCATCTATATAGAACGGGCCGAGCACGTGACCATCCGCAACTGCCACCTGCACGACAACGGCAACGGTCTCTTCCAGAACAGCAAGTACGACGAGGCCGCGCAGAGCCGGGACCTGCTGGTGGAGGGGAACGACTTCCACGACAATGGCAATCCGGGCAGCGCGCACGAGCACAACGCGTACACCGAGGGCGTGGGCACCGTCTACCAGTACAACCACTTCGGCCCGCTGATGGCCGGCGCGCTCGGCGACAACATCAAGGAGCGGTCGGTGGGACTGACGATCCGCTACAACTTCATCGACGGCGCGACGCACCTGCTGATCCTCGAGGACCCCGAGAGCAACTACGACTGGGAGATGGTGCAGCGCGACGCGTGGGGGAGCCTGATGATCAGGTCCGTGTACATCTACGGCAACGAGATGCGGATGCGAAACCCTTCGTGGGGGACACTGCCCTGGGGGATCACCGGCCTCGAGCTCGGCGACGCGCGCGCGGTGGGCGGACGGCAGGGGACCGTGTACTTCTACAACAACACCGTCGTGAGCCAGCAGGACGGCAACGGTTACGGCACGCCCACGACCTACCTGTTCGCCTTCCGCGGCACGCCGCAGCTCTCGGTGTACGCGCGGAACAACTCATTCCTGGCGCTGCCGGCGGTGTCCGGCGGCAAGGCGCGCCCGTTCGCGGTGTTCTATCACTACGGCGCCGGCGATTTCGCGAGCAACTGGATGTCGGCCGGCTGGTTCCCGGCGGATCCCCAGCAGCACAACCCCGGCAGCATCCTGCACATGGGAGCGAAGTGGGACGGCACGGGCTGGGGCGTCAATACGGTGAGCGCCAGTCTCAACCCCGGCTACGCGAACGTCGCCGGCGGCGACTTCCATCTCGTGAGTGGCTCGCCGCTGATCGGAGCGGGTGGCGCGCTGGATCCGGAGATCGTGAAGACCGGCAACCTGCCGACGCTGGAGTATGCCGGGCAGGGGCATTCCAAGGTACGCAGCTCGATGACTGACGTCGGGGCGTACGGGCACTGAGGGGGACTGTCATACCGCAGGCGCGCCGCAGAGCGTAGCGCCTGCGGGATGACAGCGGGGTCGCTCGCTACGCCTGCCATGGGGCGGAGGCGCGGCGAGACGTCCCCTCGCCGAGGCGGCATACCCTGCCGTAGAGCGCGCCCGCCGCGGCATAGAACGCAACGATCCCGGGTGCGATGATCGCCACGGGCACGCCGGCGAGCAGGGTCGCCGCAATCACCGCCACGGCGCGCGGCGTCAGCCTCGACGACCAGCCGAGCTTTCTCACCGCGAGCTCGGTTCCGGGCACGGCGAGGAGCACGAGCGGCCACGACGGCACCGTGAATACGTAATAGAGCGGCCAGGCGTACCAGGGATCCCTGTGTCTCTCGAACACCACGATGGTTAGCACGTACATGCCCGGGATGATCACGAAGCAGAGGGCGAGGTTCGCCAGCACACGGCGCAGCTGCCGCCCGACCGTCGTGGGCCCCGGCTCCGCATCGGGCCGAGGGGGAGTGGAGCCCGTCACGGCACGACGCTCAAGGCCGGCATGGCGTGGCGAACGATCGCGATCGGATCATGCGCGCGTCGCGCTGGCGTTGGCTTCGGTGACCGGACCTGGATGTGGACGTGGACGAGGCAGCATGGTGTCGGGTTCCTATCGGCGCGCGACGATTGTGGTGTCGGACGCCTTGCGGGGGCCGAGCGTCGCCGTCACCGTGAACGAGTCGAGGGCGGTCGAGGCAGCGACGGAGCGTGACCTGCCAATATGACTCGCGTCAGGAAGATGCACGAGCGATCTGGCGGCCCGTCACCCCATCGCAACTTCCGCCGGCCTCGGGACGTAGGCCGAGTCAACCCTGGAGGCCCGTATCTGGCGCACGACGACGAGCGGACGCAGCGGCTCGAGACCGCGGTCGACGCGATCGCCATCGAGGTGGAGCGGATCTCCGAGGCGCAGCGGTTCATGATCGGGCTGCTCGGCGACAGCCTTCCGGCGAGGCGTGGGGAGATCGCGTCGCCCGGACAGGGGCGGGTGATCACGCCGCATTAGGGCGTAACGCGCGGGTTTCCCGCGGCGGTGCGGCGAGCGAGAGGGATCGAAGGCGGCCCTGGGGCGCCCGCTCGCCCCACGCACCTTGCGCCCATCCGCCCGCGCCAGTTATTCGACGTATGCCGAAATCCCCCCGTCTCCGCGCGACGCAGCTGCTGGGCTGCATCGCCCTGCTCGCCTTCGCCTCATCCTCCGCCGTCGCGCAGCGCGACGCCGGGCGCAGGCCCTCCCCGGGCGCGCCGATCGTCGTCCGCGCCGGCACGCTGATCGATGGCACCGGCACCGTGCGCCGCGGCATGGACGTCGTGGTGCGCGACGGACGCATCGCCGAGGTGCGCCCGCGCTCCGGGCGCGCCGACGTGGACCTCGGCAATCGCGTGCTCGCCCCGGGGCTGATCGACACCCACGTCCACCTCGGCTGGTACGTCACCGCGGCGGGGCGGCTGCATCAGGACGGCGACGGAGACGATCCGCGCACGACGACGCTCAACGTCGCCGGCAACGCGCAGCGGATGCTGCAGGCCGGCTTCACGACCGTGCAGAGCGTGGGCGGCGCCGAGGACGGCCCCGTGCGCGATGCCGTGGCGCGCGGGGTGATCGCCGGCCCGCGCATCCTCACCTCGCTCGGGTCGCTGAGCGAGCGGACCGGCTCGCCCGACTCGATTCGCGCCGTGGTGCGGCGCTTCAAGGAGCAGGGGGCCGACGTCATCAAGATCTTCGCATCGAAGAGCATTCGCGAGGGAGGCGGGCAGACGATGACCCAGGAGCAGCTCGACGCCGCGTGCGGCGAAGCGCGGCGGCTGGGGCTCCGCTCCATCGTCCACGCGCACGCCGCCTCGGCGGCGAAGGCCGCCGTGCGCGCCGGCTGCTCGCAGGTGGATCACGGCGTGCTGGTGGACGACGAGGCGCTGCAGCAGATGGCGCGGGCGGGCACCTGGTTCGAGCCGCAGTGCGAGCTCGTCAACCGCAACTATCTCGACCACAAGGAGTGGTTCCGCGGCATCGGCAACTACAACGACGAGGGGTTCGCGGCGATGGAGCGCGCGCTCACGCTGCGGAAGGCGCTCGTCGCACGCTACCGGAAGGTGCCGGGACTGCGGGTCATCTACGGCACCGACGCCGTGGCCGGGGCGCACGGGCAGAACGCGCGCGACATGGTGTGCCGCGTGAAGGAGAACGGGGAGCTTGCCGTGGACGTGATCACGTCGGCAACGTCGCGCTCGGCGGAGTCGCTCGGGCTCGGCAAGGAGATCGGCCGCATCGCGCCGGGATTCCAGGCGGACCTCGTGGCGTTCGACGGAGATCCGCGGACCGATCCCGAGTCGTTCATGCGGGTGGCGTTCGTGATGAAGGGAGGGATCGTGCACCGGCAGCCGCCGCGGGCGGCGGGGTGGGCGACGACCTTTCCCTGAGCCGCGCGCCGCTCAGCGCGCGATCTCGACAGCCGAACGGAGGGCGAGCGCGCAGAAGGTGAGGGTGGAGTTCGCGCAGCTCGCGCTCACGCAGGCCGGCGCGCCGACGACGAACAGATTGTCGTGATCGTGGGCGCGCCCCCATCCGTCCACGACCGACGTCGCGGGATCACTCCCCATCCGGCAGCCCCCCGCCGGATGGTCCTGCCAGCCGTCCGCGTCGTCCTCCTCCCGCGCGATCACCCTGCCGCCCCCCGTCTTCGCCATCCGGTCGAACAGCGCCCGGATCGTCGCGATCGAGTAGTCCTTGAGCGCGGCGGACTCCGGCGCGTCGCGCATCGCCAGCTTCGGCAGCGGATCGCCCCACGGATTGCGGCGCGCCGCGTCGAGCACGATGCCGCTCGCGCGGTCGGGGACGACGTCGTAGTAGGCGCGCACCCTCGCCACGCCCGTGGCGGTGCGCTCGCGCCAATCGCGCATGATGTCGTCGCCGAGCAGGAGACGTCCCGCGTCGTCGCGGAGGCGGGGGCCGCGCGCGCGGCCCGACTCCCACACGCGCAGGTCGTGGCGCAGGTAGCGCTCGTCCGGCGGCGAGCGCATGAACTGCTTGGTGACGAGCGAGTGCTGGCCGTTCATCCCCGGGTATAGACGCACCGGCAGCTCGATGAATGCCTGCTGGTTGCGATGGCCGCACATGTAGCGCCCCACCGTTCCGGAGCGATTCGCCAGTCCCTCGGGGGCGCGTCCGTCGCGGGAGAGGAGGAGCAGGTGCGCGCTCCACACGTAGCCCGCGGCGAGGACGAAGGTCTTCGCGCGGAACTCCACAGGCGTGCCGCCACTCTCCCTTCCCGGCGCGTAGCGCACGGCATGCGCCGTCGCGATGCGCGACGAGCGCTCGTCCATCGCCAGCCTGCGGACGACCGTGCGCGGATGGAGGGTGACGCGCTTCGAAGCGCGAAGGCGGTTCCAGGTGACGTCGGGGGTGTACTTCGCGCCGGTGGGGCAGATGGGCGTGCAGGTATCGTTGCGGCAGCACTCGCTGCGGCCATCGTACGGGCGGGAGTTCTTGGCCGAGGGCTGGCTCCACATCGTGATGCCGGCGTCCGTCGTCCAGCGCTGGAGCTGCAGGAGGTTCCAGGTGAGCGGAAGCGGAGGCATGGGATACGGATGCCCGCGCGGGTCCATCGCCGGCGGCCCCTGCTCTCCCGCCACTCCGATCAGGACTTCCGCCTCGTGGTAGTACGGATCGAGATCGTTGTAGGTGATGGGCCAGTCGGTGCCGACGCCGAAGAGCGAGCGGGTGCGGAAGTCCTCCGGCGCCCAGCGTGGCGTGACCGCGCCCCAGTGCATGGCCAGCCCGCCCACCATCATCGAGCGGGACTGGAGCGGCCCCTCCATCTCGTAGCCGTCCACGTGATCGTTCGGCCAGGGATTGTCGCCGTAGTCCAGGAAGCGCTGGCGCAGGGGGTAGCGCTGGCCGAGCGGGGGGCCGTCCTCGCCCGCCTCGACGACGACTATCGACTTCGTCGTCGTGCGGGCGAGCCTGTCGGCGACCATCGCGGCGGAGATGCCGGAGCCGATGATGCAGACGTCGCTCTCGACGACGCGGGCTCGCGCGGCGGGCGTCACGCTCTGGCTCCGTACATCGGTAGCGGCTTCCGCGAGGACGCCGCGAGGGGGCGGCAGGTCTGGCGTCCGATGGCGGCGCGGTAGCAGCGGTCGGTCGCTTCGCTGCTGCCGTAGTAGTGGGCGAGGAGGGCGAGGGCGACGTGCGGGGCGGGGCGCGTCGGCGGGATGGCTGTAGCGTGGATGGCGTCGAGCTCGCGCTGAACGAGAGTGCGGCGCTCGGCGATCGAGAGCGCGGCGAAGTTTCGTGCGCCTGCGTTCATGCGGCGCGCCGAAACGTCGAGCGCGTCGAGCTGGCGCATCCATCTGGTGGCCGGGGTGGGACCGGAGCGTTCGAGGCGCGACGTGCCGTAGCCGTGCAGGAGCTCGGTGTTCTCGCGGTAGCCGGCGATCCAGCGCTGGAAGTCGCGCACCACGCTCGCCCTGTTGGCGGGTCCGAGCTCGGCGGGAAGCACTGTGTCGCCGAGGGCGGCGAGGGTGGTGGTGTCGGCGGAGAGGTCGGCGACGGCGGCGGCGTGGGCGCGCCTGACGAGCGTCGCGACGGGCAGCGCGGCGGCGAGCGAGGCGAGGAAGGCGCGGCGGGAGGGCATCGGGCCTGATGTCGGGGCGAGGAGGCGGGGGGTCCGGCAGGATGCAGCGTGCGGCGGGGGGAGCGCAAGATGCGCGGCGGTGCCAGGCTCGCTCGTGCGGGTGACCGCGATGCCCTACCGCGCCGTGAGCCGGATGAGCCCTTCCTGCGCCACCGATGCCACGAGCTCGCCCGCGCGCGAGTGGATGGTGCCGCGGACGAAGCCGCGCGCTCCGCTCGTGACCGGGCAGTCGGTCGAGTAGAGGAGCCACTCGTCCACGCGCAGTGGCCGGTGCATCCAGAGGGAGTGGTCGAGCGACGCGAGCTGCAGTCCCGGCGTGCGATAGGGGATGCCGTGCGGCTGAAGCGCGGTGACGAGCAGCCCGTAGTCCGATGCGTAGGCGAGGATCGCCTGATGGATGGCGAGGTCGTCCGGCAGGGTGCCGTCGGCGCGGAACCAGGCGCGGCGCACCGGCTCGCGCGTCTCGTTCCCGTATGGGGAGATCGGGCGGATATCGATGGGCCGGTCCTGCGTCACGATGCTGCGCAGCGGCTCGGGGATCGACTCGGCACGTTCGCGCAGCGTCTGGAGCTCGCCGACTATCGACTCCGGCGGGGGGACGTCGGGCATCTCGGCCTGGAACTCCGGACCCTGCTCCGGGATGTGGAAGGAGACCGAGAGGTTGAAGATCGCCTCCCCGTGCTGGATGGCGGTGACGCGGCGCGTGGTGAAGCTGCGGCCGTCGCGGAGCTTGTCGACGAAGTAGACGATAGGGGCGGCGAGGTCGCCCGGGAGGATGAAGTAGCCGTGGGCGGAGTGGGCCTCGCGTCCGTCGGGGACTGTGCGGCGGGCTGCCACGAGCGCCTGGGCGAAGACCTGGCCGCCGTAGACGCGGCCGGTGCCGAGGTCGCGGTTCTGGCCGCGGTAGATGTTGACCTCGAGGGGCTCGAGGTCGAGGAGGGCGACGAGGTCGGCGAGGGGGTGGGGCATGGAGGAAATGTCGCCTGATGGTGACGTGCGCGTCGACAGCCTCGCGCGAGCCGGAGTTCCGGGACTTGCGTGCCATACGCCACTATAGCAGCCATTCAGAAGCTTGACATACCCATAATGGGTAGTATCGTACCCAATATGGGTAACTACCCCGATACACCGGAGCGCCCGAGAGGCGTTGCCGAGGCGCTCTTCTCGAACGTTCAGCGTCGCGTCCTGACGGTGCTCTTCACCAACCCGGACCGGTCCTTTTTCGGGGGCGAGTTGATTCGTCTCGCGGCCTCGGGGTCCGGCGCCGTGCAGCGGGAGTTGCAGCGCCTCGAATCGGCTGGCCTGGTAACCGTGCAGCAGGTTGGACGGCAGAAGCATTATCGCGCGAACGCCGCGGCCCCGGTGTTCGCCGAGCTTCGGTCGCTCATGGTCAAGACTTCAGGAATCGCCGATCCCATCCGATCGGCGCTCGCGCCGCGCCTTTACGAGATCCGGATGGCCTTCGTGTACGGCTCGATCGCCAAGGGCGACGACAAGGCGACGAGCGACGTCGATCTCATGGTCGTGAGCGACACGCTCGCATATGGTGAGCTCTTCGCTCTCCTCGAACCAGCCGCCGTCACGCTCGCACGTTCAATCAATCCGACGCTGTACTCGGCAAGCGAGCTGCGTGCGCGCCGGAGCGAGGGCAATTCGTTCGTGAATCGGGTACTCGAGCAGTCGAAGATCTGGGTGATCGGAGGCGAGGGTGACCTCGCCACTTGAGAACCTGGCGGACAGCGGGACGACTTCAACGACATCGAGGCCTGTGGGCTCGATAGGCGCTACGCGCATCACGAGGCCGGCGCTCCCGGTACGAGCCCCATCTCGTCGAGAAAGCGATGCCCGCCCGTCGGCGTTCCATTCCGTGTCTCGACGTGCGTGAGCACGAGCCGGTCCTTCGCCCGGGTCATTCCCACGTAGAGCAGCCGCCGCGCCTCCTCAACCTCCATCTTCGTCGGTCCCTTGCGCGAGCTGCCGGGCAGCGAGCTGTCCTCGACCCCCATGATGTACACGCGAGAGAACTCAAGTCCCTTCGTCGAGTGCAGCGTGAGCAGATTGATCCGGTCGCGCTGCGCCTCGGCGCCGTCGGCCCGCGAGAGCGCCACCCGTTCGAGGAAGCGCGACATCTGATCCTGAAGGGTGCCTTCGGCGCTCAACGCGATCAGCCGCCGCATCCGCGGCATCGCATCTGGATATTTCTCGTCGGCCGTCTTCTCCGCCCGGATCCGTTCCATCACCTGCGCCCCGCCGAGCCACTCGATCACCTTGTCCACGGTCGGGAGCGAGTTGTCGCCCACGCGGGTCCGCTCCGCGTCGTAGAGCTCGAGGCAGTCGCTGTATCGTCCGAACGAATACGGGCGGCAGAAACCTAGCAGGAGCTCCGCCTCCGGATCGCGCTCGCCGGTCCAGAGTGTGAGCGCGATGCCGAGGTGATCGAGCAGGTTGACGAGCGCCGTCTTGCGCGCGACGGAGACCTTGAGCTCGCCGAGGGCGAGAAAGACCTTCGCCAACGTCAGCGTATCGTCGAGTGCACGGTGCGACGATCCCGGATCGATGCCGAAGTGATGGGCGAGGTCGACGAGCTTCGCGCTGCCGGCGTGCAGCTCGCGGGCCAGTGGAAGCGTGTCGTACGTGCACAGCTCGACTCCGCCGAGGCGCCGCAGGATCGGAAAATCGAAGGCGTAGCCGTTGTGGGCGACGAGCACGTCGTCGCCACAGAATGCCCGAAGCGCCGGCCACAGCTCCGCGAACGACGGCGCGCCGGCGACGTCGGCTTCCGAGATGTGGTGCGTGGCCATCGCGCCGGGAGTGATGCGACCGATCGGCCGCACGAGCGTGTGATACTGGTCGACGATGACGCCGTCTCTGACCCGCACCGCCGCGACCTCGACCAGCTCCGCCGTCGCGGTGTCGCGATCGGTCGTCTCGGTGTCCACGGCGGTGAAGTCGCGAAACGCGTTGGGAAAGCTTCGCGAGCGCAGAAGCTGGAGCGCCTTGAAGAGGGCGAGTGGCAGGCCGAGCGATTCGGCGTCGCCGGCGGCCACGACCTCGGCATCACTCGGCGGCGAATCGTCGAGCGACACCGCCAGCCCCGCGGCCTCGAGCATCCCCTTCAGCGCGAGTTCGGCGCCACCGTGCCGCCCGAGCCACAATTTCCGTTGCGACTCGAGCGCCGCCGCCATCCGGTCGGCGAGGCGCACGACCTCATCGTGCGATCCCGGATCGGTGAGCTCGTCGTGGCGTTCCTCAAGGATGGTGCGGTGGGTGCCGACCCGCTCGATGAGAATGTCCTCGACGAGCGGCGCGAGCGTCGTGTGGCGCCGGCCGAGCGCCGGAAGATTCCTGAGCGCATAGAGTGCTCGGCGGATCCGTTTTCCCTCGGCGTCGTCCTTCGCCCGTTCGCGCGCGATCTTCTCCAGCTGCTCGCGGAGGCTACGCTTCCCCTCGTCGGCCGCGGCGCGGGTGAAGTCGAGCAGCGTGGGCGGGAGCGCGGCCTCGAGGAAGCTGTCCGGGTGCATGTCATCCGGGCTCGCGATGACTCGCAGGGCGGCGATGGCGTACGCGACGACCGAGTCCTCGCCGATTGCCCGTCCCTGCGCCAGCCGGCAGGGCAGCCCCGCAGCGAGGAGGCCTGCCTCGGCTGCATCGCCCGTGCGGTGGACCCGATAGAGAAGGGCGACGTCTCCCCACGCCAGGCCATGCTCTTCACGATCGCGCGTCAGGTCAGCGAGAATCCAATCGAGTTCGGCGGCCTCCGTGTCGAAGGTGAGCGCCGACACCGCGAAGGGTGAGTCGCGCTCGGCGGCGAGGATCTTCTTCTCGTCGAACATCGACTCGTTGATCTCCACGAGCCGCCGCGAGCTGGCGAGGATCTGGCGTGAGCAGCGCCGGTTCTCGCGGAGGCTCACGTTCGTCGTGAGCCCGAAGTCGTTGATGAACGTCTGGAAGAGCCGCGGGTCGGCCCCAGCCCACGAGTAGATCGACTGCTCCTCATCGCCCACGCCGAAGATGTTCCGGTGATCGCGCCCCAGCTCGCGGACCGCCCGGTACTGGAAGGGATTGAGATCCTGGAACTCGTCGACCAGGATGCAGTCCCACCGCGCGCGCACCTGCGCAGCGACGTCGGGGTTGGCGAGCAGCTCGGCGGTCTTGAGGACGATCATGTCGAAGTCGACGACGTTGCGCTGTGCGAGGAAGCGCTCGTAGCGATCGAAGACGTCGGCGTCGTTCTGGTGAGTGAACGGCTCGTCGCGGAAGCGGTGCGCGCCGATGCGCGAGAGGAGCGCGCGAGCGAACCGCGGATTGTAGCCGAGCCGCTTGAGGACGGCGTGCTGATACTTTTCGTCGGCGATGCCGAACCCCGGAGCGAGGCCGGCCTGCGCGCCGAACTCGCGGAGCAGGTCGGCGCAGAAGGCGTGGATCGTGCCCGTCTTCACGAGGGCCGCCTTGTCGCCCAGCGAATCGGCGAGGCGCTCGGCGATTTCTCCGGCGGCCTTGTTGGTGAATGTGAAGGCGCAGATCCGCTCCGGCTTCACGTGAAGCTGATCGAGGAGGAAGCGGATTCGCTCGATCAGGCAGAACGTCTTGCCAGCGCCGGGGCCCGCGAGGACGAGCAGGGGGCCGGCGGGCGCTTCGATGGCGGCGCGCTGGGAGGGGGAAGGGATGGTCTGCTTCACACTCACTCGGTGGGTGACGCGGTGACGCTCGAACGGTAGCCATCATGCCGCATCGGGGCCACGCTGTCAGGACACGAGATCCCGACACTTTCGTCGCTGCGCTCCCCTCGTGCGCCGCCGAAAGGCCGCCTCGCAACTGTCATCTCGCACGAGCGACAGCGAGTGTCGGGATCCAGCGTCCATCACGCGTGGCCGGCGGTCGCCGGATGGCGGCCCCCGCGCGAATCAGGCGCCGATCCTCTGGCGGGCGTTCGCGTCCCCTCGTATCGTGGGCCCGGGCTTCGGCTCCCATCCTCCAATGGCCCCTCCCGCCATCGTCACCCCCTCCGCTCCACGGACGCGGCGCCTCGCCGCATTCGCTCACGCCGCGCTCGCCGTAATGCTCGGCGCGTGCGGCGGAGCCGCCGGCGTGGACGGAGCCGGCGTGACGACGCCCGGGTCGAGCGCCAGAACGCTGACGCTCGAGCTCGCGCTGCCGCACCTGGAGCGCGCGCGCGAAGGGCGCTATCAGGCGTGGACCGTCGCCGGCACCGGCGCCCGGACAGCGCTCGGACGCTTCGACGCCGGCGGCACGCTCACCATCCCGCTCGCCAGCGCGGATGTGTCCCGCGTCGAGATCACCCTGGAGCCGCCGGGCGACGCCGACGACGTCCCCTCGCCGCAGGTGCTGCTGCGCGGCGAGGTGCGGGGCGGCGCCGCCGAGCTGTCGTACGTGGGTGCCGTCACCGCCGCCGACGTGCCGCTGCGCGACGCACCGGGCCAGTTCACCATGTTCACGCCGAGCGACAACGACTTCGCCGGCTATCCGTCGCACGAGGAATCCGGCGTGTGGCTGTTCAACATGCTGCCCGGCGCCACGGCGCAGCGCGACTACTACGTCCGCGTGGCGCAGCTCCAGCCCGGCTGGACGTACGAGGGCTGGATGGTGCGCGACATCGACCAGCCATCGGCGATCTGGCTCTCGTACGGCAAGTTCGTTCCCGACTGGACCGGCGCGCTCAATCAACCCGATGACACGGGGTGGGGGCCATTCTCCGGGGTGACGGACTACAGGACCGCCCGCCTCGAGGACTTTCCGGGCGACGACTGGATCTCGAATCCCCTCGCCCTGCCCTGGACCAACGGGCTCGCGCTCCCGCTGAACCTGCGCGAGAAGAACGCCGCCGGCGCGGGACACTGGACGCACGTCATCACCATCGAGCCCTCGCGAGACCGCGGCGAGCCGGTCACCACGGAACGACCATTCTTCATGCGCCCCTACGCCGACCCGTTCGGCGACCTGGGGCCCGGCGTGCCGCGCACGATCTCCGCGCCGCGCCTCTCGGTCATGCCGCACGGCTCGGCTGTGGTGCGATGATGCATCGCTCCGGTGTCCGCGTCGCCGCGCTGCTGCTGGTGATCTCGGCCGCGACGTCGTGCCATGACGCGACGACCGCGCCCGCGCCGCTCGACGAGACGGCCGCTGGCCACTGGCGCACCTGGCTGCTCGCGTCCGGGTCGGAGCTGCGGCCGGCCGCTCCAGCCGCCGAGGGCAGCGCCGCCGCGACCGCCGAGCTGGCGGTGGTCGTCGCGCGACAGCAGCGGCGCACCGCGACCGATGCCGCCGCCATCGCGCGCTGGAGCGCGAGCGCGACCGCGCCGTGGGACTCCGTCGCGCTGCAGACGCTGGACTTCTTCTTCCCGCTCCTGCCGGAGGTGAGGCTCGCCACCCCGGTCCGCGCGGCCCGCACCATGGCGGTGCTGCATACCGCCGTGCACGACGCCGTCGTCGCCTCGTGGGACGCCAAGTATCTCTATCGCCGCCGCACTCCCGCGGCGTCCGACTCGCGCATCGTCGCGCTCACCGACGATCACGGCATCCCGAGCTATCCCTCCGAGCATGCCGCGGTGGCCGCGGCGGCCTCCGCGGTGCTCGCCGCGCTCTTCCCGGCGCTCGACACCGCCGCGCTGCACGCCATGGAGCGCGAGGCGGGCGATTCGCGCATCGTGGCCGGCGTCGCCTATCCGAGCGACGTCGCCGCCGGTGCGGCGATCGGCCGCGCCGTCGCGGCCCGGGCCATCGCGCGCGCCGCGGCGGACGGCTCGAGCCAGCCCTGGTCCGGCACCGCTCCGCTCGGCGAGGGGCTCTGGCTGCCGACGACCAACAAGTTCGTCAGCGTGCCGTTCGATGCCGGCGCGGGCGGCTGGCGGACGTGGGTGCTCCTCACCGGCGACGTCCACCGCCCCGCGCCGCCACCGGCCGTCGGCTCGGCAATCTTCCAGCACGACCTGAACGAGCTGCGCACCCTCTCGGCGGGACGCTCGGCCGAGCAGACGAACGTCGCGCGGTACTGGGCGACCGATGCGCCGTCGGTGATCTGGGAGAAGTACATGCTGCAGGAGATCGCGTCGCGGAAGCTCGGCACCGTGAGCGCGGCGCGCGCGCAGGCCCTCGCCAGCGTCGCGATGTACGACGCCTTCGTGGCCTGCTGGGACGCGAAGTTCACCTACTGGCTCGCGCGCCCCATCACCATGGACGCCTCGCTGCGCCCCGTCTTCCCCACGCCGCCCTTCCCCAGCTATCCCTCGGGGCACTCTACCATCTCGTCGGCGGCCGCCGAGGTGTTCGCCGAGCTCTTTCCGGACGCCGCGACGAAGTACCGCGATCGCGCGACGGAAGCATCGGTCTCCCGCGTGTACGCCGGCGTGCACTACCGGTTCGACGTGGAGGCCGGCGACTCGCTCGGCGTGCGCGTGGGCCACGCCGTCGTGCTTCGCGCCCGCCAGGACGGCGCGGCGCCATGAAGCTCTCGTTCGTTCGTTCGTTCGTGGTTTCCTTCCCTTCGGAGGCATCGATGAGACCTATGCGCAGGTACGGGCCGTTCACGACTGCGGCATCCACGATCGCCTTCCTCCTGCTCCTCTCCGGACAGGCCGCTGCCCAGGTGGCCGGGGGCACCGGCTCGGCCATGGTGCGGGGACGCGTCGTCGATGCCAGCGGCCGGCCCCTGGACGCGGTGCAGGTGATGGTCCCCACCACCAACCGGATCGTGCGCACCGACGCGCGGGGCGTGTACCGGCTTGGCGGCCTGCCGGCCGGCACCTGGACCATCCGCGCGCAGCAGCTCGGCTACAGCGCCGCCTCGAAGCAGGTCACCGTGGGTGCGGCCGATACCGCGACCGCCGACTTCGAGCTGCGGCAGGCCGCGCTCTCGCTCGACGCCGTCGTCGTGACCGGCACGGCGGCCGAGTCGCGCAAGAAGGAAGTGGGCAACGCCACCGCCGCGGTGAGCGCGAGGGAGATCGCCGCGCTCCCCGTGCAGAACACGCAGGACATCGTGGCCGGCCGCGCGCCCGGCATCACCGTGCTCACCAACTCCGGACAGCCCGGCGCGGGCGGCACCATCAAGCTGCGCGGCACCAACAGCGTGACGCAGGGCAACAACCCGATCATCTACGTCGACGGCATCCGCGTCTACAGCGACAACGCACCAGTGTCGCCCGGCGCGCGCCAGGTCACGACGACCTTCAACGACATCAAGGCCGAGGACATCGAGCGCGTCGAGATCGTGAAGGGGGCCGCGGCCACCACGCTCTACGGCACCGAGGCCTCGAGCGGCGTGATCCAGATCTTCACCAAGAAGGGGAGCTCGTCGGCTCCCGAATGGTCGCTCACCACCGGACGCGGCCTCAACCACATGGGCCACGTGGGGCCCGCCTCCGATCCCACCGGCGTGTTCCTCAACAAGTGCAGCGGCCCCGAGCTGCAGGATGCGCAGGGCGTGCCGTGGGTGGATCCCACCTGCCCGTCGAGCGGCAGCTGGCTGCGCGACGGCGCCGTGCAGCAGCACTCGCTCTCCGTGCGCGGCGGCCTGCAGCAGACCACGTACTTCCTCTCCGGCAACTACAGCGGCGAGGAGGGCGTGATCCAGAACAGCTCGGCAAAGTCCGGTGGCGTGCGCGGCAACTTCGGCTTCTCTCCCAGGCCGAGCCTCGTGTTCAACTTCAACTCGGCCTACGCCAAGAACGAGTTCCACTTCATCCCCGACGGCAACTACGCGCAGGGCTTCCTGCTCAACGTGGGCCGCGGCGCGCTGGGCAACTTCAAGGGTGGCAAGGGCGAGTGCGTGGGCATCACGATGACCTGCGTCACCAACGGCTACATCCTGGAGATCGAGCCGACCAACTCCTCCGACCACTTCATCACGGGGCTCACCCTCACGTGGAGCCCGTCGCCGGCGCTGACCAACCGCTTCGCCGCCGGCTACGACTACAACAACCAGGACAGCCAGCTCGTCCTGCCGCTCGGCTTCCTCAACCTCCCGCTCGGCAGCATCGTCAAGAACGACTGGAACCATACGAAGCTGTCGCTCGACTACGCGGGCTCGTACCAGCACGCGCTGGCCGGCCTGGCGTCGACGAGCTCGTGGGGGGGCCAGCTGTTCGACGACCGCGACAAGCTGCTCGGCCTCACCGGCAACGACTTCGCCGGCCCGGGCGAGCCCACCATCGGCAGCGCGGCACGCGTCACCGTCGGCACCGTCAACCGCCCGCGCGTCGTGAACGCCGGATTCTTCCTGCAGCAGATGTTCGGCTGGCGCGACCGGCTGTTCGTCACCGGCGGCCTGCGGGTGGACGGCAACAGCGCCTTCGGATCCGGCTTCGGCCTGCAGAAGTATCCGAAGATCAGCGCCGCCTACGTCCTCTCCGACGAGGACTTCTGGCCGCGTCGCTTCATCTCCACCTTCAAGCTGCGCACGGCGCTCGGCGAGTCCGGCAAGGCACCGGGCGCCTTCGATGCCGTGCGCACCTGGGACCCCATCGCCGCCGACGAGGGGAAGCCGGCCGTCACGCCGCTGCAGGTGGGCAATCCCAACCTCGGCCCCGAGCGCACGCGTGAGTTCGAGGCCGGCTTCGACGCCGGCGCCTTCGACGACCGCATCAGCCTGGAGTTCACCTCCTTCAGGTCGCGCACGCTCGACGCCCTCATCGGCGTGACCTTCCCGCCGGCGCTCGGCTTCACCCGCACCCAGCTCCAGAACGTCGGCACGCTGGAGAACCGCGGGCTCGAGGCGCAGCTCTCCGGCGACATCATCCGCACCACGCCATTCGAGTGGAGCGGCCGGGTGAGCTACACCGCCATGGACAACAAGGCGGTCGATCTCGGCGGACAGCGCATCAACACCGGCTCGTCCGTCTACGTGCAGAAGGACTACCCCATCCCGTCGTACTTCGGCAAGCTCGTCACCAACCCGAACGACTTCGCCGACCCCATCGTCGCGGACAACGCCTACCTCGGCAACGCGTACGCGAACCACCTGATGGGGGTGAGCACGACGCTTCGCTTCCGCAGCGTGTCGCTCGACGTGCTCGGCGAGTACCAGGGCGGCGGCATGCTCGGCAACTTCACCGGCTACCAGAACGAGAACCGCGGCGTCTGGTATCCCTGCTACGACACGCAGAAGAAGATCCGCGCCTTCAACGCCGGCAACCCCGCGGCGCTGAACGACGTGACCGCGCTGCAGCGTGCCAAGTGCGCCATCGACCCCACCAAGTTCAACAGCGACTTCTGGGTACAGTCCACGAACTTCTTCAAGATCCGCTCGGCGTCGCTCGCCTGGCGCATCCCGCAGGGGCTCATCCCGCGCACGTCGTCGGCCACGCTCGTCTTCTCGGGACGCAACCTGTTCAAGAGCACCAACTACGACGGGCTCGACCCGGAGCTTCGCGACGCGTCCGACCAGGGCGCACAGCTCGGACGGCGCGAGTACTACGTGCTGCCGCCGAGCCAGCAGTATCTCGTCTCCCTGCGCGTCCTCTTCTGACCGGCCACCCGGACATCACTCATATGCGACGCTTCACACGATCACTCCGGCCGCTCGGACTGGCGCTCGCCGCCGGCGGGCTGCTCGTCGGTTGCCACGACCTGCTGACGGTCACCAACCAGGGTCCGATCGAGGACGCCAACCTCACCTCGGTGGCGGCCATCCCCGGCTTCGTCGGCGGCATGTCCGGCGACCTCTCCAACGCGCTCGACGAGCTGGTGCGCATCACCGGCATCGCCACCGACGAGCTCACGCACGGCGGCAGCTACACGGGCGAGGGGCTCTGGTATCGCGGCATCATCAATCGCGATGACATCAACGACCAGTGGGCGCTGATGCAGCGCGCACGCTGGGTCGCCGAGTCGGGCATCGAGCGGATGAAGACCGTACAGGGGTTCGCCTACGACACCGACCCGCTGGCCTCGCGCGCGAACCTGCTCGCCGGCTTCGCCAACCGGCTGCAGGGGGAGAACGACTGCCAGGCGGTCATCGACACCTTCCCGGCGCAGTCGGACTCGGTCCACTTCAAGCGCGCCGAGGCATACTTCACCGAGGCCATCCGCATCGCCGGCACGCGCGCCGCGGCCGCCTCGTACCTCACCGCGGCGTATGGTGGCCGCGCCTCGGTGCGCGCGTCGCTCGGCGACTGGGCCGGCGCCGCGTCCGACGCCGCTCAGGTGCCGGCGGGCTTCGTGTACGTGTCGCCCTTCTCGCAGAACTCCTTCCGCGAGAACAACTCGCTCGTGCAGGAGACGTACGTGCGCCGCGAGTTCACCGTGTTCAACACGCCGTGGGCCAAGGTGTTCGGCGATCCGCGCGTGCCCTGGGACACCATCTATACAACCTCGGCCAAGACCACCGTGCAGAAGGGGCAGGACGGCAAGACCAACTTCTTCCGCCAGGCCAAGTACACCGATCTCGGTTCCGACATCCCGCTCACCAAGGGGACGGAGATGCTGATGCTCCGCGCCGAGGCGGCGCTGCGCACCGGCGACATCGCGGGATCGTTCGTGCTGATCAACCAGCAGCGCGCGCAGAACAAGCTGGCGGCGCTGGTGCCGCCCGCCACCGTTGCCGCGGCGTGGAAGACGCTGCAGTCGGAGTACGGAGCCGTGGTGTGGATCGAGGCGCGGCGGCTGTGGCAGCTGCGTCGCTGGAGCGCGACGCCGACGACCGATCCCGCGCACGTGACCTTCCTGGATGGGCGGGCGAAGTGCATTCCGATCAGTCTTCAGGAAGTGCAGTCGAACCCGAAGCTGGGCGGGGTGTGAGGGGGTGAGGAGTCGGGGGTGGGGAGTGGGGGGTGGGGGGTGGGGGTGGAAGAAGGAGTCCTGACACACCGCGGCCGCCAAGCGCGTGCCGGGGTCTGCTATCACTGCGCAGGTGCCAGCCCCCCAGCCACGAAGGTGGATCCTCCATTAGAGTCTCTTCGCTCACTAAAGCGTGAAGAC
>JBBQJC010000024.1:0-44154 GCA_038325515.1 Gemmatimonadales bacterium
TGGTCCTGAAAGCAGTCGGCGAACTGCGTGAGGATCCCGGTGGCCCGCTCGACCTCGCGCAACAGCAGCGCGCCCCCGTCCGAGGTCAGCGTCCCGCCGTCAAACCGCCCCACCACCGCGCGGCCCGCCACCTCTTGAAACTGCAACGTCTCCGCCGTACACTCTGTCTGCATAACGGCTGTCTCCGGGTTGGTATGTAGGTCGTTCTCGACAAACGCCTTATACCACTCGGGACAGCCGTTATTCAATAGTCTCGTGAGAAATCCGGGCTAGAGGGGGGTGGCCCGGAGCTTCACCACGCGCGGAGAGGGGGGCAGCTCCGCGCGCCCCGCGCCCGGATGCCCCGTCATCGCCGAGAAGGTCGCGGCGAACTGGCGAACCTGGGCCCAGTCGGTGAGCTCGTGGTCGCGCGAGACATCGGTCGCGCCGCCGTGGCGCTTCGACAGATGCCGCATCATGAAGCGCAGCACCAGGTTGTACTGGGTGAAGTTCAACGCGCCGCCGATGGTCTCGCTGAGGGCGGGATGCCACTCGACGGCGGCGAGGAACTCCTTCATGCACCGGCGCGCCGTGAGGTGATCCTTCTCGACGAGGCTCCCCGCCGACGCGCTGACCGAGAAGAACGCCGACGGCACCCGCGCGAGCGACCGCCGGTTCTTGCGGATGTAGCGCTCCACGCTCTCCAGATGATGGCCGTACAGGATCGGGCTGCCGATGATCACCCCGCCGTACTCGGCGAGATGAAGTCCGGGCGACGCCTCCTCGACGGGGAGCACCGTGACCGAGTGCCCCCACGCCGTGAGGAGGGATCCGATGTGCCGGGCGACCCTGGCGGTCTGCCCGTACCGCGAGCCGTAGAGGATGAGGATGAGCCGCGAGGTCATCGCTCATCGCCGGAGAAGGTGACGACCGTCTGGCCGCCTCCGTGGCTGATCCGGAGCCCCACGTCGCGGCCATGCGCGTCGGCCGCGATCGCGACGGACTCCACGACGCCGATCGCGCGCGTGACGTGGCGTGCCGCACGGTCGGGATCGCCGACCGAGAGCTCGGCGCGGCGCGCCTTCGCGTCGTAGGCAACGCTCGCCAGCACGTAACCCGATTCCACGACCTGCGCGCCCGATCGCACGTCGTCGATCTCCACGATGGCCGGCCGTCCGCGGTTGCGCTCGGTGAAGGCGGCGAGCTGCGCCCCCCACTCGGCGGGATCGGTGCTCTCGGTGGCGCCGCTCAACAGCAGGCGCAACCTGTCCTTCTCCACGAAGGGCGGCTCCGGCGCCACGAGCACCGACGTCGTCGCGCCGCGGACGATGGCCGACGTGACGCTGCCGACGAGCAGGCGGCGGAGCGGGTTGAGCCCCTGCCGTCCGGCGACGATCAGGTCGGCATGGTGCGCTTCCGCGTACTCCAGGATGCGCTCGGCCGGCTTTCCCTCGCGGGTCGCCGTCTTGATCGTCAGTCCGTCGCGCGCTGGCAGCAGCTCGGCGAAGCGGCGGAACCGGTCGGGGAGCGCATTCGCGTATGCGGCGTCCGCTTCTCCGAGGCGCGTGTCCTCCGTGGCGGCGGGGTTCCACACGTGCACCAGGTGGAGCGTCGCGTGCTCGGCGAGCAGGGGGATGGCGCTGCGAGCGGCGTGCGCGCTGGCGGGGCTGAAGTCGGTCGCGAGAACCGCCTGGCGCGGAAGCTCGTGCAGATCGCCGTGGACCGCGAGCACCGGGCAGGGAGCGCGCCGGATCGTGCGCAGCGACGTCTCCGCGCCGAGAATGCGATCGACGGGGCGATGGCGGCCGATCCCCATGACGATGAGCGGCGCGTGCAGCGACTGGGCGAGCGCCGCGAGCACGAAGGGCGGCTCCCCGTCGACGACGCGCGAGCGCCAGGTGGCGTCGTCGCCGGCGACCTCCTCCACCAGCTCCTCGATGCGCTTCGCGAGCGACGCGTGCCGCTCTGGCTCGAAGTTCGGAGGCATGAAGACCGGCTCGATCCCCGCCGCATACACGGGCAGTGGCTCGAGCACCGAGAGCGCGAGGACGCCATTTCCCTCGTGGGACGAGAGGAGCCGCGCGGCGCGCAGCACCCCCGCCCAATCGCTCCCGCCCACCGCGGCGACGATGGGTCCGGTCAGGGCGGTCGCCGCGGAGAGCGGCGACAGGGTGGATGGTGAGGCGGCGGTCTGCGGCATGGCGACTCTCCCCGTGGCACGATGATCTGCATGCGCCGGCGCAGCGCACGAGTCAGTATGCGCTCCGGGAGTGGGGAGTCAGTCGGGTAACGGCTGACAGTCGTCGGACTACGCGCCCGCCCTCACCCGCTCGCCATCCCGCACCGCGTCGGGGGGAAACACGATCACCGCATCGCCAGGCGCGAGCCCTCCGGTGACCTCGGCCAGCCCGCCCCCCATGTGCCCGATCTGCACGGGGCGGCGTCGCGCGCGCCCATCGATGACGCGATAGACCTCCCAGCGGTCGCCCGCCCTGAGCAGGGCGCTCGCCGGGATCGTGAGGACTCCCGCTCTCTCCCAGACCGCCACGCTCGCATCCAGCCGGAATCCGTCACCCAGCGTGGGAGGGATGTCGCGCAGGTCGATCACGACGTTCAGCCGCTGCTCCTCCACGCCGAGGGCCGACACGCGGGTGATGGCCGACGGTTCGACGCGGCGCACGATCCCCGCGAGCGGCGCGCCTCCCCACCCGTGGAGGGCGACGCCCTGTCCCGCACGGATCGACGCGGCGTCGCTGCTCAGCACGTCGGCGACGACCTCCAGCGAGGCGGGGTCGCCGATCTCCAGCAGCGGCGTTCCCGCGGCCACCACGCGCGCGCTCTGCTCGGGGATGCGCAGCACGCGCCCGGCCTGCGGGGCGCGCACCGCCGTCTCCCCGCCGCTCCCCGCCGTGGCGTCGGCCGCCGCGCGAGCCTGCGCCAGCTCGGCGGCGGCCACGCGCACCTGCGCGCGTGCCGCCTCCAGCTCCGACCGTCCATTCGCCACCGCGAGCTGGGCGGTCTCGGCATCGCGATCGGGGATCGCTCCCGCCGCGAGGAGCTGGCGCGCGCGTCCCGCGTCCCGGTCCGACTGCGCCAGCGCGCTCGCCGCCTGGCGCACCCGCGCCGCTGCCTGGAGCTGGCCGGCACGCGCGCCGTCGAGCCGGGCCTGCGCGGCCTGCCGGTCGGTGACGTGCGACGGCGGCATCGCGATCGTGGCGACGACCTGTCCAGCGCGAATGGTGTCCCCCTGGCGCAGGGCGATGCGGCGCAGCATCCCCGCGACCGGGGCCGTCACGAGATAGTGATCGGTCACGCGGGTCAGCGCGTCGGCCTCGACGGTCGCCCGCATGCTCCGCGTCGCCGCGAGACTCGTCTCCACGTCGATCGGCGTGGGGCGCAGCATGAGCGCCACCCCCGCGGCGACCGCCAGCACGATCCCGCCGAGGACGAGGCGCCGGCGCCTCCTGCTCCACCCCTTCCCCGTCGGCACGGAAGGCGCGGCGCGCTGGCCGGCGGACGGCGGACGCGGCGAGGCCGGTGACGGCGCCGTCGAGAGCGGAGGTGAAGGCGAAGTCGAAGGCGGCGGCGTGAAGCCGGTGACCGCCTCCGTGCGCGGGACGGTCGGATTCGTCGTCATTGTCACTCTCGCGTCTTGAGGACGGCCACGAGGTCGAGCCGCGCCGTGCGGCGGTACATCAGCGCTCCGGCCCCCGCCGAGGCGAGCAGCACGACGACGCTCGCGAAGAGATAGGTGCCCGCGTGCGTCACCAGCGGGACCTTGAACTGCTCGCTCTCGAACCCTTTCGCGAGATAGCCGGCGAACAGCCAGCCGAGCAGCCAGCCCAGGGGCACGGCGGCGAGGGCGAGAAGCGCCTGCTCTCCCAGCAGTATCGCGCCGACCTCGCGCGTGGTGAAGCCGAGCACGCGGAGGCTGGCGAGCTCGCGCCCGCGCTCCGAGAGGGCGATGCGCGCCCCGTTGTAGACGACGCCCACCGCGATGATCGACGCGAAGGTGACGACGAGCACCGTCGTGATGCGGAAGCCGCGGGCCATCATCCGGTCGAAGGCGGCGAGCATCTCGCCGCGCGAGCTCACGCCGGCCACGCGCGGCATCTCGCGCAGCGCGGCGAACAGCGGCGCGGTAGGCGGCGCGGCGAGCAGCAGGTACGCCGTCGTGGCCATGGCCTTCTCCCCTGCCAGCCGGCTCTGCGCGCCGAGCTCCATGTACGCGTTCGGCGACATCAGCTCGTCGAGCACGTCGGCCACGACGACGCGTCGCGTCTCGAGCGTCTCGAGCAGCTCCACCTCCACGGTGTCGCGCGGGCGCACATCGAGCGCCTCCGCGAGCGAGCTGCTCAGCACCACGCCGTCCGGCGGTACCTCGCGGGTGCGTCCGTCCACGTCGACGAGGCGGTAGAGCCGCCCCCCACTCTCGATGCCGGTGAGGGCGAGCGTGCGCGCGTGCCCGTCGTGCCGCAGCCGCACGGGGATCGCCCTCGACAGCTCGACGCTCGTCACGCCCGGCAGCCGGGCGAAGGTCGCGCGCACCGAGACCGGCACCGCCGAGATCATCGAGATGCCGAGCGTCTCGCGGTGGCCCACGCGGAACTGCACGCCGATCATCCGGTTCGAGGCGTCGTACAGCGAGAGCGCTCCCGCCATCATCGCGAGCGCCGCCGCCACTCCCGCCGCGCCGAGCAAAGATCGCGTCGGCCGGCGCTCGATGCCGCGCAGCACCATGCGCACCCACGCGGGGAGCCGCGTCCCCATTCCGAGCCGGTCGAGCAGCAGCATCCGGTAGCGCGCGGGAGCCGGCTCCTGCATCGCCTGGGCCGGATGCAGCGTCGCGGCGGCCCGCACCGCCCGCACCGCGCCGGCCAGCGTGGCCACCGAGAGAATGCCCAACGCCATCGACATTGCGCCCCAGTCGGCACGGAAGCGGAGCCCCGGGATGCGGAGTATCACGCCGTACACGCCGGTGTACGCTCGGCCGACCACCACCCCGACTCCGATGCCGAGCGCGATTCCGAGCGCGACGGCGGTCGCGGCGTAGGCGAGGTAGTGCAGCGCGACCGTGCGGTCGGAGTAGCCGAACGCTTTCATGATGGCGATCTGGCCGCGTTCCGTCGCCACGAGGCGTGAGACGACGGTTCCCGCAAGGAAGGCCGAGATCGCCACGAAGAAGGCGGGAAAGGCGAAGCCCATCACGGCGAGCTGCTCCATCTCGTTCTGCACGACGCGGTTGGAGAGCTGGTCCTTGCGGCCGATCGCGCCGCGGCCGCCGTAGCGCGCGACGAGGCTGTCTACAGCCACCAGCACGCCCGCCTGCCGCGCGTCCGGTGCCAGCTCCAGCGAGAGATCGTTGAACGCGCCGCGCATTCCGGTCGCGCCGGCGACGAGATCGTGCGGTGCCCAGATGAGCGCGAAGGCCCGCTCGTCTACAGCCATCCCGCCCCCCACCTCCTCGTACAGATAATCTGGCGCCGAACCGATGCCGACGACGTGCAGCACGGCGCGCCGCTCGTTGATCACCGCCACCAGTGAGTCGCCCGGGCCGAGGTGGTTCGCCTCGGCGAAGCGCCCGCTCACCAGCACCTCGCTCTCAGCGTCAGGCGCCACGCTGCGCCCGCGCAGCACGCGCACGACGTTGATCTCCTGGCCGGCGAACCCGCCGCGCCGCGCCGAGGGCAACGCGATGAGACGCCCCACGCCCGGCCGGTCGAGCCCCGGCACGTCGATGAGCACGTCCTTCACGACGCGTGTGGCGACGCGCGCCACGCCGGGGATCGCCGCGATCCGCTCGGCGAGCGCATCGGGAGCGCGCGTCAGCGTCGCGAAGAGGTCGCCGAAGTGCCCGGTGGCATAGTATTCTGTCCGGGCCCGCTCGAGAGAGCTCGAAGTCCCGCGCAGCGCGACGACCGTCATCACCCCGCCCGCGAGTACCGCGGCGATTGACGCCACCTGCGCGCGCGTCCGCCAGAGGTCGCGCAGCAGCTTCCGCTGCAGCGCCTTCATGCGCTCCTCCCGGCGGCTGCCGCCCGCAGGCTCACCACGAGAGCTCCTCCGGCGCCTGCCGTCGCGCGTTGCGCCATTCCTCCGAGATGCGTCCGCTCGTCATGCGCAGCACGCGATCCGCCATCCCGGCGATGGCGACGTTGTGCGTGATGAGCGCCGTCGCCGAGCCGGTCTCGCGATTCACCGCGTCGATGGTCTGCAGCACGAGGCGCCCCGTCTCCACGTCCAGCGCCCCCGTCGGCTCGTCGCAGAGCAGCACGTCCGGACGCTTGGCCACGGCGCGCGCGATCGCGACGCGCTGCTGCTCGCCCCCGGAAAGCTGCGCCGGAAAGTGATCCATCCGGTCGGCGAGACCGACCATCGCCAGCGCCTCCTCGGGACGCATCGGATCGCGCGCGATGTCCGTGACGAGGGCGACGTTCTCCCGCGCGGTGAGGCTCGGGATGAGGTTGTAGAACTGGAAGACGAAGCCGATGTGATCGCGGCGGTACTGCGTCAGCGCGCGCTCCGACATGCTCGTCAGGTCGTGCTCCTCGAACATCACCGAGCCGCCGGTGGCCGTGTCCAGTCCGCCGAGGATGTTGAGCAGGGTCGACTTGCCGCTCCCCGAGGCACCGAGCAGCACGAGCAGCTCGCCGCGGAAGAGGTCGAGGTCGAGATCGCGCAGCGCGAGCACCGACACGTCGCCGGTCTGGTAGCGCTTCGTCAGGCCGCGCGCGACGAAGACCGCCTCTCGCGCTTCGTCACCGACGGTCCCGGCGGAGGTGCCAGCCGCCGCCGCGCGCTGTGTGGGGGCGAGCGTGGCGGACATCGGTCACCCGCTCCCATCGTCGAAGAACGCCGCCACCCACCAGGCGAAGAGCGCTCCATAGACCGGCGTCTCCAACCGCTCGGACGCGCCGAAGCGCTCCGGCGCGAGCGATGGCGACCAGCCCACCGCGCCGTGCCCGCGCAGCAGCGACTTGAGCGTCACCACAGCAAGCTCGGGGCGGAGGTGCGCCGAGCGCATGGAGGCCGCCAGAGCCCGCGTGCTGGTGCGCAGCGAGAGCATCGCCTGCCCCGATGGACAGGTGACGGCGGTCTCGAACCGCTCCACCAGGCGTCGCGCTTCGGTCTCGTCCGATGTCGGCGTGAGCGCATGCGTCATTCGAGGGCCCGCGATCGCGCTGGAGAAGGGGGAGTACATGCGCCCACGATGACGGCCTGGCGCCTCCGCGGCTGTCAGGCAATCACCGGCAGGCCCAGCGCGCGGCCGAGCGCCGCGTCGTGCCCGTAGATATCGGGATAGAAGTACGCCGTGCCGTCGTCGTCGGTGGCAACTGTGGCGTACAGGACGAGCACCGGGATCGGCTCCTCGAGACGCACCCGCAGCAGCTTCCCCGTGGCGCTCATCCGTTCGGCGATCCGCGCACTGTCCCACCCCGGCTGGCCGGCCAGGACCCATTCGGCGAGCCGCGCCGGATCGCTGGCCCGGATGCAACCATGGCTGAAGTCGCGCCGCGCCTGCGCGAACAGCGACTGCAGCGGGGTGCCGTGGATGTAGACGTTGTACCGGTTGGGGAAGGAGAACTTCACGGCGCCGAGGGCGTTCATCGGGCCCGGTCGCTGGCGCAGCCGCAGGGATCCCGCGCCAACGCGGCTCAGGTTGGCGCCGGTCATCGCGAAGACTGTGGCGCCGACGTCTCCGCCGCTCACGATCTCGAGCCCCAGGCGATCGGCGTATCCGGGGTCGCGACGGATGTGCGGGATCTCCTCTCGGCGCGCGATCGAGGGAGGGACGTCCCAGAAGGGCTGGAAGACTACTTCGCGCATCGTGCTCGTGAACACCGGCGTGTGGCGGCCCGCGTATGCGCTGCCGACGATGACGTCCATGCGCTGCGCGATCGCCGGACCCTGCGCGGTGCGGTCGATCGCGTAGAGCCGGTAGGCCGGGATGTTCACGACGACGAGCCGCGCCGACGCGATCTCCGGAAGCCATCGCCATCGCTCCATCGCGATCTCGATCTGCGCCACGCGCGCGGCGAAGGGAACCGCGATCTGCGCCATCGTCGCGGGTCCGATCACGCCGTCCTGCGCGAGCCCGTGCCGTCGCTGGAACCGCTTCACCCCCGCCACCAGCGCCGCTTCCAGGCTGTCGTCGCTCGATCGCGCCGCTGCGGCGGCGACGTCCCCCATCGCCGCGAGCCGTCGGCGCACCTCCGGAAGTCCGCTCCATCGGCCGCCCTCCCGCACCGGCGACGCCAGCCGCGGCAGCGGTCCGAAGGCGCTGTCGGCGGCCAGGGCGCGGTAGCGCGCGAGGAGCGGCTCCAGCGCGCGAAAGCGGGCGAACGGCGGCTTGAGCGAGTCGAGCATCGCATGAACGTCCGCCGTGCTGCGCATCGCCCTCACGAGTGGAGCGAAGTCGTGGCGCCCATGCGAAGGGGGCAAGGCGAATCGGAACGCGGCGGGATCGACACGGCCGCGATGCACGTGCTCCATGTAACGAATCGCCGAGAGGGTGAGCCACGCGTCGGCGCGAATCAGCGCAGCCTCATCGGCGAGTTCCGCACCCGGGCGACGCGAACCGTCGAACGCCGCGGCGAGCGGCGCGGCGTCGTAGTCGCGCGCGCGCAGCCCGCGTCGCTCCGCCGAGGCGAGCTCCGCAAGCAGTGCCACCGCCTGACGCGTGGGCGTCGTTCCCCTCCACCAGAGGAAAGCGGGGGCGCTGTCGGGATAGAGGCGAGAGAGCGCGGAGCGGTACCGCGCCAGGTCGCCGTGCGAGGCGCCGGCCTGCTCTCCCTCGGCGACGGCGCGCCGCAGGCGCTGCGCGCGCGCGGCGGCCGACGGCTCCTGCGCGGCGATGGAGGTCGCGAGCAGGGCGAGCAGCGCGATCGTCCTCATCGCCGTCTTCATGCCCAAACGATGCGGTGCGCGTCGCCGCGGCGTCTGTCCGCCAAAGCCGGACTGCAGAAGGGCGGATACACGAGGCGCGATAGGCTCGCTATGCCTAGTCCTTCTTCTTCTCCACCTCGAGGTGCCCCTTCATGCCGAGCGCTGCGTGGGGGTCGCACTGGAAGTAGTACTCGCCAGGCGCGAAGGTGACGGGGAGGTCGTAGGTCTGGCCCGGCAGCTGGAGCATGTCGCTCGCGGGGGGCAGCCCGCTCTTTCCGGGGTTCGAGTCGGGGAGGAAGTGGACGTTGTGCACGCCAACCTGCAGCGTGTACCGGATGACGTCCCCCTGATGCGCCTCGATCTTGCTCGGCTCGAAACGGTTCCCCGTACCGTCGGTGATGAGCTGTACAACGATGACCTTCCCGCCCGGCGCCGGAGCGGCGGCCGCGCCCGGCGCGGACGCCGCCGCAGCGGGTGTAGCGGGTGTAGCGGAGGCAGCGGTGTCGGTGGTCTTGCTCTTGTCGCCGCTGCACGCCGCGACGATCCCCGCCGCGGTGATGGTCAGGATGGCGAGCGCTCGTCGTCTCTGCATTGCTGTGCTTCCTTTTGAAGATTGAAGGAGTGTGCGGGAGCTCAGAAATCCCGCTTGCCGAATGCCCGCATGCCGAGCATCAGCGGCGCCACCGTCCAGATGGCGAGCGCCGCGGCGGCCACGGCGGTGCCGGTGCCACCACTGAAGAACTGCTGGAAGGCGGCGCCAGTATATCCCATCAGCGCCGACATGTCGAACTGGAGGAGCAGGACGACCCGCGCGAGGTCGACCGGGTTGGCGACCATGAGCGCGAGCATCGGCCGCTCGATCGGGTAGTCGCCGAACAGCATCACGAGCACCAGCACGAGCCCGTCGTACAGCACCGCCACCACCAGCCACACGGCGATGGCGGCGCCCATGCGCCGCAGCCGGTCGTCCGACCAGGCGGCGATGACGAAGGCGAGCGCGGTGAACACGAAGCTCAGCGCGACGCCCACCAGCGCCAGCGTCAGCAGGGGGACGTACAGCGACGGATCGTCCACCCCGTGCAGCGCGAAGGGGATCCCGACGCCCGCGAGGAACGCCCCCGCCAGCGGGAGCGTCAGCCCCAGATAGAGGCCGCTGAACAGCTGTCGGCGCGTGATCGGCTGCGCGAGGAGCAGCTCGGTGAACTCGCGCGCATTGTCCAGATACACGGTGCCGAACACCAGCCCCACCAGCGGGACGATGAACAGCGTCACGCTCGTCAGGCTCACCAGCGCCTTCCCCGACCCGCCGAAGCGAAGCAGCGCGTCGGTGGCAACGCCGAAGAAGAGGGCATAGGCGATGAGCCAGCGGCTGCGCATCACGTCGCGCAGCTCGTACTTGACGATCTTGGCGGTCGCCGCCGGAAGGACGTTCATGCCGCCACCGCCTGCGCCATGAGATGGGAGATCGCGCGGCCGAGGTTCGCCTGGCGCGTCCGGCGCATCAGCTCGTCCACGGTGCCGCTGTAGCGCACCGTGCCATCGAGCAGGAAGACGACGTCGTCGGCGAGCTCCTCCAGCTCGTTCATGAAGTGCGAGCTCAGGATGAGCGTCTTTCCGCCATCGCGCTCGGCGAGGATCTTGTCCTTGAAGACTCCGCTCGCCACCGGGTCGAGGCCGGCGGTCGGCTCGTCGAGGATGAGCAGCTCTGGGGAGAAGAGGAAGGCCATCACCGCATTGAGCTTCTGTCGCGTGCCTCCCGAGAGGGCGCCCACCCGCTTTCCAAGGTGGCCGGCGAGCTGGAAGCTGGCGATCAGCTCCTCGTCGAGCACCGGCGCGGGTGCGACCCCCCCACCCCCGCGCAGGTCGCGCAGCATCGCGAGCAGCTCTGCCCCCGACAGGTTCTGCGGGAAGCGGGCGATCTGCGGCATGTAGCCGATGCGTGCGCGGTAGGCGCAGTCGTCGCTCACGGCGACGCCGTTCACGAGCACCTCGCCCGCGTCGGGACGCACGAGGCCGAGTATCGTCTTGATGAGCGTCGTCTTGCCGGTCCCGTTCGGGCCCACGATCGCCGTCACTCGGCCGCGGGCCACGTGCAGGTCCAGGCCGCGCAGCACCTCCTGCGCGCCGTAGCGCTTGGCGAGTCCGTGGATCTCGATCATCGTCCCGCTCCATTCACCGGTCGCATCGCCGGGTGCTGGTCCATTAGCGCTTCTGGGGTGAGGGCCGGGATCACGCGCTCCGCCGCGTCGAGCAGCGCAACGAAGTTGCTGCGGAGCAGGATGAGCGCGGGCTCGTTCCGCTCGACGAGCAGGGAGAAGAGGCGCACCGGGCGGTGCGGCACGTCGCCGAACCCGTCGTGCCGCATGTCGTAGCCCGCGTAGCTGTCCCAGTAGTTGCCGTCCAGCACCGTATCGGAGTTCCGGCCGTTGGCAGTGACGTCGAACGTGTTGCGCCGGAAGTCGTTCCCCTCGATGCGTCCCCCCTGGCCGTTCGCGTCGAGCCGCAGCGCGCGGCCGTTGTCGGTGAAGCTGTTGTGCCGCACCACGAGCCGCGTCGTCCCGTCGGCGACGAGCGCCGTCGTATTGTGCGCGAACTCGTTGCGCTCCAGATGCGCGTCGCTGATCTCCTTGAGCAGCAGCCCGTAGGCGGCGCTCCCCCGATTGTCGAGGAAGCGGTTGCCGGTCATCTCTACCTTCCGCGTATACATGACGGCCACGCCGGAACCGTTGGCGCGAAAGACGTTGTCGCGGTAGCGGCAGTCGTCGGAGAACATGAAGTGGAGGCCGTAGCGGAGGTTCCCCTCGCTCACGTTGCCTTCCACGTCGCTGTCGTGGACGAACTCGAAGTAGATCCCGTCGCGGTGGCCGCTGATCCGGTTCCCCACGATGTGGATCTGCGTCGCGGTCCAGAGGTGGATGCCGTTGCCCGACGACACCTCGGAGCCGGCGGCGGCGGTGATCGTGTTGTGGGCGATGCGGCAGCGAGAGACGCGCGCCAGGTAGATGCCGAAGAAGCCCTGCTCGAGCACGTTGTGCTCGATGACGCAGTCGTCGGCCTCCTCCACCTTGATGGCGGCGCGGTCCTCGCGGTAGCTCGTGCCGACGTTGCGAAAGACGAGGTTCCGGATGGTCACGCTGTCGGCGGTCACGGTCATGATCTGCCGCTCTCCCTCGCCGTCCAGCACCGCCTTCCCATCGCCCTCGATCGTGACAGGCTTGTTCACGAGAATGGTCGGCTCTCGGTAGACGCCGGCCGTCACGGTGATCGTCGCACCCCGCTCCGCCGCCCTGATGGCCGCGGCGAGCGTGCGCACCGGGCCGGTTGGCGAGACGACTATGGCTCGCTGCCCCCGCGCCATCGTCGCACTTCCACCCGCGAGCAGCGCGACCGCCACCGCGACTCGCAGCGTCTCAGCCGCGCGCCGCACGATCGTCACCCTGTCGCAGCCCCTCTCTCGCGACGAGCGCGAGCACCCCCTCCCACCGGAGCGGCGGCGCTGCCGCGTTGCCGTGCGCCCGCGCGTCGCTCTCCGTCGCGAACGCGGTGAGTCCCTTCCCCATCGGGCTCCCCGGTCCCTCATCGCGCTGGAACCACCCCTGCTCGGCGGGCATCAGCGCGTTCGGCGCGAGATGCGCCGCCACCCAGAGCGAACCGATTGCCTGGCGCGCCGACGCCGGCGAGTCGTCGTTGCGCAGCGCGAAGCTCGCCAGGCATTCGATCGAGTCGAACACGAGCGTGCGCCCCTTCGCCGTCACGAGCTCGGCGGCATACCGCGGATCGCTGACGATCATTCGGCAGTTGGCGCACTCGTCGCGGCCGTAGGCGATGGCGCGCGGCGATCCCGTCGCGCACCCCTGCAGCGCGCCCAGCAGGGGCGCGGCGACGAGCGTGGCCACGCAGAGCATCCCCGCCCGCAACACGGAACGCCGGCCCACGAGCGCCGCCGAGCGGGGATCGGTCGTCACGCCGCCACCCTGCCCGCGACCAGGCGGCGCGACCGGAGCGTGATCACGAGCGCCACAACCGCGAGCGCGAAGGCGACCCCAGCCGCCACGCCGCCGAGATCCGGCCACGAGGTGGCGGTGAAGTTCAGCAGCTGCTTGCTGCCGATGAGCGGGGGCTGGTACGACATCCCCGGAATCTTAATGATCGCATGCTCCATGTCGAGATGATGCCCGTAATCGTACTCCCAGCGCCAGAAGTCGATCAGCCCCGCGACCGCCAGGGCAGCGAAGGCGGTGACCCAGGCGAACAGCGGCCGCCGCCGGCCCGCCACCGCCACGGCGACGCCGCTGGCGGCCAGCACCGCGACGATCCACGGCATCACCGCCAGCTCGGGGATGGCATCGGCCTCGATGCGCTGCATCCCGATGTAGTGATTCAGACCGTTGATGTTGTTCAGGTCCGTCTCCGTCGCACCGGTGACGGTGTTGATGTGGATGTGCATCCCCAGCCCCTCGGGGTACTGCGGCGCCACGAGCCGGACCTGCCACAGGGGCAGGAAGTACAGCACCAGCAGGAGCAGCGCCGCCGCACCCACGAGGAGTCTGGAGAGCTTTGTCATGTCGGCCTCAGCGCTAGCCGCCGGACATGCCCGGCATGCCGGCCATTCCGTGGGAGCTCTTCTCCGCCGCGCCGCTCGCCTTCATCCGCGCGACCTGCGCCTTGGCCTTGGGGCTCGTGTTGGCCATCAGCGGCACGTTCGACCCCGCCGCCGACACCCGCACGTATCCCTGCATCTCCTGGTGCAGCGCCGAGCAGAAGTCGGTGCAGTAGAAGGGAAAGACCCCCGTGGACTTCGGGATCCACTTGAGCGTGCGGGTCGCGCCCGGCGCCATGATCAGCTCCGAGTTCTCGGCCCCGAGCACGGCGAAGCCGTGGACGATGTCCCAGTCCTGCTCGATGTTGGTGACGTGGAAGTACACGGTGTCACCCACCTGCACTCCTTCGATGTTATCCGGGGCGAAGTGCGAGCGGATCGCCGCCATCTTGATGTCGATCCGCTTGCCATTTCTCGTGATCCCCCCTTCGCTCTCCGCCTTCACGACGCCGGCGTTCGTGTTCTCGGCCAGCTTGTAGAACTTCACCTGCTTGTCGCGGATCAGCTCGGCCGGCAGCGCCTGAGCGTAGTGCGGCTCGCCGATCGTCGGGAAGTCGAGCAGCATCTTCATCTTGTCGCCGCTGATGTCGATCAGCTGCGCCGACTGCGACAGCTCGGGACCGGTCGGCAGATAGCGGTCCTTGGTGATCTTGTTGAGCGAGAGCGCGTACTGGCCCCAGGGCTTCTTCGAGTCGCCGCCGGGAATCATCAGGTGGCCGACGGAGTAGAACACCGGCATCCGGTCCAGTACCTCCCAGGTGCCCAGCTTCCACTTCACGATCTCCGAGGAGATGAACATGGAGGTGTAGGCGTTCCCCTTGCCGTCGAACTCGGTGTGGAGGGGGCCGAGGCCCGGCTTCTGCACCTCACCGGCGATCGTCGAGGCGTACTTGAGCACCGGGATCCCGTCCACGCTGCCGTCGAACGCCTTGTCGGCGATTGCCTTCTGCATCTTGCTGAAGGCGTGCACGGGGATCACCGTCGCGAGCTTGCCGCCGGCCACGATGTATTCGCCGCTCGGATCGATGTCCACGCCGTGCGGGGACTTCGGTGTCGGCATGTAGTACACCATACCCGGGCACGACGCGGGCGTGAGCATCTGCACGCTGGTCATCAGCGTGGCCTTGGCCTGGTGCGACTTCTCGTCCATCGTGTTGTGGTAGTACTGCGACGGCGTCGTCACCGCCTTCCCCGCCGCCAGGCACGACTCCGCCGCCTTGTAGTTCACGGCCGCGATGAAGTCCTTGTCGTTTTGCGAGGCGTTCAGCTCGAGCTTCTCGTTCGCCTGCTCGGAGTTGTACGAGGTGAAGAAGAACCACCCGTCCGAGGGGCCCTTGCCGGCGTGGCCGAGATCGTAGTTGTAGCCCGGCAGCAGGATCTGGAAGGCGATGTCCATCTTGCCGGGCTGGTCGGCGGTGATGAACGACAGCGTCCCCTTGAAGTTCTGCTTGTAGCTGGCGATCGGCACGTCGGCGTTCGGGATCGGCACGCTGAAGCGCGTCGCCGAGACGATGTACTTGGTGTTCGGCGTCGTGAACGGCGACGCGTGGCCCCCCGCCGAGTTCGGGATCTGGAGGATCTCCGTCGTCTCGAAGGTGGTCAGGTCGACGCGCGCGACTCGCGGCGTGTTGTTGCCGTTGATGAACAGCCAGCGCCCGTCGGGCACGCCGTCGGTCTGCGAGAGCTCGGGATGGTGCGAGTCGTCCCACGGGATCATCCCGTACGTCGTCTGCAGCATCGGCTTCGACTCCTCGTTGTAGCCCCAGCCCGTCTCGGGGTTCTGCGAGAAGACGCTGACGAACTTCAGCAGGCGGCCGGAGGGAAGGCCGTACACGCCGATCTGGCCGTTGTAGCCGCCGGAGAGGAAGGCGTAGTACTTGTCGTACGATCCGGGAGCGACGTACACCTTCGACGCGGCATCGCCCGTCGCGAGGTCCGTGGTCTTGCCCGGCGTCGCGCAGGCGTAGAACAGCAGCCCTGCGGCGCCGGCGGTAGCTACGCCGAGCAGCAGTTTTCGAACGTTGGTGGTCATCGTGGCATCCACTCGATTGAGGGGGCAGAGCAGGAGGAACATGGGTACTTCGTGAGCGCTGCCGGAGAGGCCGCGCTCGGGGTACTGCAGCAGTAGCTCACGCGGAGACGCTCGCGGGCGAGAGGAGGTGCGCGATGACGTCCGTCGCCGCATAACCGCGCCCGTCTCGCGCGAGCTGGGCGACGGAGGCGATGTCGTCGCCGCTCGTGATCAGGGGCAGCTCCGCCGACTCGCCGCGCTCCTGCGGCAGGCCGATGTTCGACGTCAGCCCGTTGCACAGGCAGCGCCGCCCGACGGTGTCCGCGACCTCTCCACCCTTCGCAACGTAGGTCTCGACAGGCTCGGCCGCGCACCGATAGCCGAGCTTGCCATTCGGCGCGCGATACGCCACGCGCAGATAGCCCAGGTCGCACACGCGCTCGCGGCTGTCGTCCTGCCGAGGCATCCCTTCCACCTCGACGACCTTGAACGGATAGCCCGTGGGCGACGCGCGCGAATCGGTCCTGATCCGGACGTCGTCCGCCAGCGCGGCGGCGATCACTGCATCGCGGTGCTCGGGGGCGAGCCCCGACTCCTCGCAGAAGGCGAAGAGGGTCCCCACCTGAACGCCCGCCGCGCCGGCCTCGCGCGCCGCCTGCACCGCGCCAGCCGATCCCGTACCGCCGGCCAGCCAGAAGGGGAGCCCCAGGTCACGCATCTTCTGCAGGTCCACCGCGTCGCGCTCGCCGTACAGCGGCTCGCCGTCCTCGTTGAAGCGCGGCTCGCCGCGCGGCGGGGCGTTGTGCCCCCCCGCGGTCGGCCCTTCCACGATGAATCCATCCACGCGCCCTGTCGCCTTCTTCGCGAGCGTCGCCGCGAGCGAGTTGGCCGAGACGATCGGGAGAAAGCTGGGCCGCAAGAGCGGCGCGCCCGGCGTCCAGTGCTCGCCCGGATCGAAGTCGAGGAACTCCGGCGTCGCCTCGGGCGGGCCCTCGAGATCCAGCTTGATCCGCGCCGGCTGGTGCTGCGCGAGGGCGTCGAGCGCGCCGGGTATCTCGCGCGGGATCCCCGCGCCCATCAGTACGTAGTCCACGCCGGCGAGCATCGCCCCGTACAACGAGGCGAGGTTGGGCATCTGCACCTTCGTCAGCAGGTTGATCCCCACGACGCCGTCGTGTCCTTCCTTGGCCAGCCAGACCTCGACGAAGTTCGCGAGCATCGTCACCTGCTGGCGCGCCGCGCTCACCACCTGCTTGTACATCGGGAGCATCTTGTATGGCGTGCCGCTCGGCCTCCCCTCGGGGAGGAAGTAGCGATGCAGCACGCCCTCGCTCACCCCGCTGATCGGAAAGTGCGCCATGGCGCGCCGCACATGGCCGCCGATGTCGCCGTCCTGCAGGCGGCGCACGAGCACCGTGTCCACCGCGGTGCCCGAGACCACGCCCAGTTGCCCGAGCCGCGAGACGGCGCGCGCCAGCGTCCAGTTGGAGACGCCGATGCCCATGCCGCCCTGGATGATGGAAGGGGGCGTGGCAGCGCCGGCCGTACCGATTGTTGGATTCATGGAGATGTGGCGAAGCGGTGGGAGACGGATGTCACGAGTTTCTCCTGTCTATATGAGAATCGCGCGGACCGGTCTCGCCCGCAGTAGGGAGGGCGCCGTATCCTGGGTCAGGAGTTTTCCGTGCCGGCGTGGGGATTTCTCTCCCCCGCGGTCGCGTCGCGCAGCGCCTCCAGCAGGGCCACGGGATCGGCGCCGTCGCGGCGGGCGGCCTCGAGGATCGGCGCTCCCCCCCCGCAACAGGTGTCGAGCCCGAAGCGGTTGAAGACGGCGATGGTCTGCGGATGGCGCGCGATCGTCTGGTCGACTGTCGCCGTCGGGTCGATTGTGGGCTGCTGCATCTCGTCCTCTCTCTCTCGGATGGTGAATGGCGCGGTCACAGGGCGCCCGGTGCGATCATCCCGGCGTGCCAGGCTGGCTCCCACACGAGCACCGTCTCCACACCACAGATGTCGTCCACGGTCATGGCGGCGCCACGGATCCCGTCAGTGATGATGCGCTCCATGGGACAGCCTTGCGTCGTCAGCGTGTGCGTGATCCAGGCGACGCCGTCGCGCACCTCCACGCCGTAGACGAGCCCCAGGGTGACGATGTCGAGCCCGATCTCGGGGTCGATCACCGCGGTCAGGCCCCGCCAGAGCAGCTCGGTACGCGGATCGGATTCGCTCATGGCGACGCCAGGTGTAGGTTCCATGCTCGTGCCGGCGAGCCCGGGGCGATGCCGTAATACTCGCCGGCGTGCGGGGTCTGGCGCGTGACGGTTGTCACAGCCGCTCCGCCGCTTCGTCAGCTCCCTCTCTCCCGACCAGGATCAGCCGCGCGGTGGATATCTCTCCCCTGCTCCGTCATATCTCCCTCTTCTCGGGCTTCAGCGACGACGCGCTGGCCCGGCTCGCCTCTCGCTGCATCGCGCGCACCCATGGCGCAGGTCACCTGCTGTTCACCACCGGCGACCCCTGCCGCGGGCTCTACATCGTGGAGTCGGGCCGCGTGAGGATCTACCGCACCAGCCCGGCGGGACGGGAGCAGGTGCTCCACACGGAGGGGCCGGGGCGCCCCGTCGCCGAGCTCCCCCTGATCGACGGCGGCGCCTATCCCGCCTCGGCCGTCACCGAGGTGGAGTCGCGCCTCGTCTTCCTCCCGCGCGCCGAGTTCGAGGCGCTCATCCGCGACAACCCCGACGTGGCGCAGGCGGTGATCCGCGAGCTGGGCAAGCGGCTCCGCCACATGGTGAACGTCACCGAGACCCTCGCCTTTCGCGACGTCGCCTCACGCCTCGCGAGCTTCCTCGCCGAGTACGCCGAGCATCATGGCGTCGTCACTCCCGAAGGCACGGAGATCGTGCTGGACCGCACACGCGAAGAGCTCTCGTTCGAGCTGGGCACGGCGCGCGAGTCGGTATCGCGCGCGCTCAAGCAGCTCACCGAGAAGGGGATCATCGAGCCCCTCGCCCGCAAGCGGATGCGCATTCCGGACGTGGCGAAGCTGCGCACGCTGGGACGCCCCGGAGAGCGCACGAGATACGAGTAGGGAGGCGCGCGAGTGCGCCCTTTCTCCGCGCTCCTCCGCGTTCCTCCGCGTCCTCCACGTCCTCCGTGGTGATGTAGTTGCGCCAGGGCCAGCCGATCGGTGCGGTGTGCTGTGCCTCCATGTCCACCGTCGTGATTTCTTGAACCTCGGAGGACGCGGTTGATGCAGTTCCACCCGACCAGCCGGCGGAAGCGTGTGCGTCCCTCCACCCGGTCACCCAGCGACCTCCCCTCGCCGGGAATGAGACAACCGTCACGCTCCCGCTGTTTGCGGGAGGAGACTCTTCGTTCATCACAGACGAGGAGCTCCACCGATGCACACGGAAGACGCCCGCGACGCGAGCGAGCTCACCAGCGAGATCGTCCACGACGCACTGCGCCGCGTCCCCTACCCCGGGCTCACGCGCGACATCGTCTCGTTCGGGATGGTGGAGCACGTCGCCGTGTGCGATGGCCGCGTGAAGGTGCGGCTCGGCCTGCACACCCGAGACGACGCGCTGCTCCGTGCGCTCGACGATGCCATCGGGGGCGCGCTCCGCGACCTCGGCGCACTCAGCGTCCAGTTGGAGATCGTGCCGCCGGCGCCGGCACGCGCCCCGCTCCCCACCGCGCAGCGCACGGCGGACCCGTGGGCGGGACAGGTGCGGCTCGCCAGCGTGCGCCACGTCGTCGCCGTCGGCGCGGGCAAGGGGGGCGTCGGCAAGAGCACCGTCGCGGTGAACCTGGCGCTCGCGCTCGCGCGCGGCGGGCTGCGCGCGGGACTGCTTGACGCCGACATCTATGGACCCAGCATTCCCATCCTCCTCGGTATCGAGGATGGCGCCACGAGGGTGACCATGTCCACCGACAAGCACATCCTCCCCCTCCTGGCGCACGGACTCCCGATGATCAGCTTCGGCTTCTTCCTCGGCGAAGGCTCGCCCGCGATCTGGCGCGGCCCCATGGTGTCCAAGGCGGTGAAGCAGTTCGCGCGCGGGGTCGAGTGGCCCGAGCTCGACGTGCTCGTCGTCGACCTGCCTCCCGGCACCGGCGACATCCCGCTGAGCCTCGCGCAGGCGGTTTCCCTCTCGGGCGCCGTGATCGTCACCCAGCCGCCACGCGTCGCCGCGGCCGAGGCGCGCAAGGCGGGTGAGATGTTCCGCACGCTCGAGGTGCCGGTGCTCGGCGTGGTGGAGAACATGAGCGGGCCCTTCGGGCGAGGGGCCGGCCGAGTCGTCGCCGAGGAGCTCGCGGTCCCCTTCCTCGGCGAGATCCCCTTCGACGAGGAGATCGTCGTCGAGGGAGACGGCGGCACTCCGACGATGGTCGCGCGACCGGAGAGCCCGTCCGCGGCGGCCTTCGATGAGATCGCCCGCGGCGTCGCCGGCGCGCTCGGCTGGCAGCACGTGCATGCGGCGGAGCCCGCGAGCGCTCCATGAGCGCGGGCACGGGAACGGTCGAACGCGTTCCATTGCTCGCCGGAGAGCACTTCGCCGCCGCGATCTTCTATCTCGTCGCCGGCGCCGTGGGCCTCGTCTGGATCGCCCCCGACCTCGCGATCGGGGCCTATCCCTCTCCGCACGTGGCCGGCGTCACCCACCTCTTCACCCTCGGCTGGCTCACCACCACGATCTTCGGCGCTCTCTACCAGCTCCTTCCCGTCGCCCTCGGCGCGCCGCTCCGCTCGGTGCGCCTCGGCCACGCCAGCTTCGCCGCCTTCGCGCCCGGCGCCGGCTTCTTCGCCTGCGGCGTGGCGACGAGCTCGACTCCACTGCATCACACCGGGATCGCCCTGCTCGGCATCGGGATCGTGCTCACGGTGGGCAACATCGGCAGCGCCCTCCCGCGCTCGAAGTCGCGCGACGTGACCTGGGCGGCGGTGGCCATCGCGCTCACCTTCCTCGCCTCCACCCTCGTGCTCGGCATCGTGCTGCTGCACAACCTCCATACCGGCTTCCTCGCCGGGTCGCGCATTCGCGTGCTCGCCATCCATCTGCACGTGGCGCTCGTGGGGTGGGCGCTCGTGATGATGGTGGGTGTATCGCACCGGCTCCTGCCGATGTTCCTGCTGGCGCACGGCGCCGACAAGCGGTTCACGAGATTGTCGCTCGGCCTGCTCACCGCCGGCGTGCTCACCTTGAGCTCGGGGCTGGCGCTCCGCCTCGATGCGCTCGCGTGGGCGGGCACCGCGCTGCTCGTGGCCGGAGTGGGGTGCTTCCTCAGGCAGGCGTACTCGTTCTACGCCGTGCGGGTGCGACGGAAGACCGAGGTCGGAATGCGGTTCGCCTTCACGGCGATGGCCTTCCTCGCCGCCGCCGCGCTGCTCGGTCCATTCGTGCTCGCCTTCGGCCTCGCGCATCCGCGGCTCGGCACCGCGTACGTGGTGCTCGGCCTGCTCGGCGGCATCGTGATGTACGTCGCCGGCTTCTTCTACAAGATCGTCCCCCTGCTCGCGTGGACCGTCCGGTATCGCGACCGGATGGGCACGGGGACCGCTCCCACCGTGGCGGAGATGTTCTCCTCCCCGATCGCACACCTGCAGCTCGCGCTCATGGCCCTCGGCGTCACGCTGCTCACGGCGGGCATCGGCGCGGCGTCGGTCCACGTGACGCGCTGCGGTGCCGCACTCTTTCTCGCGGGGGTGCTGGTGTTCGTGAGCCAGATCGCCCGCATCGCCTTCGGAGGACGTTCCTGATGACGCACGATGCATCGACCGTGGTGGAACTGGACGTACGTGACGAGCTGCGCGCCGGCCGCGAGCCCTTTCAGAGCATCATGGCGGCCGTGAACGCGCTGCGGGACGACGAGGTGCTGCTGCTCCGCGCCATCTTCGAACCCGTGCCCCTGCTGAAAGTGTTGACGAAGAAGGGCTTCTCGCACGACGTCCAGCGGCACGCTCACGACGACTGGTCGGTGCGCTTCTGGCGCGCTGCGACTCCGCCGGCACCGGCCGCCGCCGCGGTGCCTCCTTCCGCACCGGCCGAGTCAGCCGTCCCCGGACGGGAAGAGCACGCGACAGTCTGGCTCGACGTGCGCGGGCTGGAGCCCCCCGAGCCGCTCACCCGCACCCTCGCGGCGCTCGAGACCCTCCCCGCAGGCCACCAGCTCGTCCAGATCAACGTGCGTGCACCGCAGCTCCTCTTTCCAATGCTTGCCGAGCGAGGCTACTCGTGCACGGTGGATGAGTCGCACGCGGATCGCGTGCTCGTGCGCATCTGGCGGGGCACCGCAAACGAACTTCCTGTCACCCTTCCCCTCTCACCGAGACCAGACACCATGACCCTCCCCCCCATCGAGCTCGACGTACGCGCCATCCCGCCGCGCGAGAAGCATCCTTCCATCTTTCGCGCCTTCGACGCGCTCCAGAGCGGGCAGGCGCTCATGCTGCTCAACGATCACGACCCAAAGCCGCTGCGCTACCAGCTCCTGGCCGAGCGTCCCGACACGTTCGAGTGGGAGTACGAGGCGGAAGGGCCGGAGCTCTGGCGCGTGCGGATCAGCCGCCGGTAGACGATCCAGCCCGCTCGCGGCGCCGGGACGATCCCGGCGCCGTCAGGGCACCTCAGCGCCCGTCACCACGCGCCAGGTGTCCCGCGCGATCAGCAGCTCCTCGTCCGTCGGGATCACCCAGAGCTGCACGCGCGAGCCCTCGTGGTCGATGCGGCCTTCGCCGCCGGGCTTCAGCGCGTCGTTCTTCTGCGCGTCGAGGTCGATCCCCATCCAGTCCATCCCCGTGCAGACGCGTGCCCGCACCGCCGCCGAGTTCTCTCCGATGCCGCCCGTGAACACCACCGCGTCGGCGCCGTTCATCGCGGCGAGATACGACCCGAGATACTTCTTGATGCGGTAGCAGAAGAGGTCGATCGCCAGCCGAGCGCGCCGGTCGCCGTTCTCCTCCTCCTCGGCGAGCAGCTCGCGCATGTCCGCCGTGAGGCCCGAGACGCCGAGCAGCCCCGACTGCTTGTTGAGCATGACGTCCACCTCGTGCGCGCTCAACCCCTCCTTGATTCCGACGTATTCAAGGATCGCCGGGTCCACGTCGCCGGAGCGCGTCCCCATCACCAACCCTTCGAGCGGGGTGAATCCCATCGAGGTGTCCACCGAGTTCCCCGCGGAGATGGCGCACGCCGACGCGCCGTTTCCGAGGTGGAGGGTGATGATCTTCGTCTCCTCGCGCGTCTTCTTCGTGAGCTGGCGGTAGCGGTACGCGATGTACCGGTGCGACGTGCCGTGGAAGCCGTACCGGCGCACCTTGTAGCGCCGGTAGAGCTGGTACGGGAGGGCGTAGATGTACGCCGCCTCCGGCAGGCTGTGATGGAAGGCCGTGTCGAACACCACGACCTGCGGCACGTCGGGCCCCAGCACTGCGCGTGCGGCGGCGATGCCGCGCAGGTTGTGCGGGTTGTGCAGCGGCGCGAGCTCGATCAGCTCCTCCAGCTCGCGCCGCACCGCCTCGTCCACGCGCGTGGACTGCGAGAACCGCTCGCCCCCGTGCACGAAGCGGTGCCCGACCGCCTCGATCTGCGACACCGTCGTCACCGGGACCCCAGACTCGTCGCTGATCAGCCAGGCGATGATGCGCTCCACGGCGTCCGTGTGATCGCGCACGGCGGCCGTCGTCTTGGTTGCCGGCTTGCCGGTGGCCGAGAGCGTCACGATCGCTTCGCCCCCGATGCGCTCGATCTGGCCGCGCGCGAGACGCCGGTCCCGCGCGTCGTTGATCGCCGCCTCGTCCGTGTCGATGAGCTGGAACTTGATTGACGACGAGCCGACGTTGAGGACGAGGATGTGCACCGGTGGACCCCTGGATAGTCAGTGCGGCCAATATGCCCTGTGGCGCACTGGGCGGGAAAGCCCGCGTCGCCCCACGCCGTGTGGGGGAATGCCCCATGTTCCCGGCGGAGGGCTCGGCATATCATTCATCGAATGGATGTACGCGAGCAGTCGTTCGGGGAGGAGATCGCCAACAGCGTCACGCATGGCGTCGCGCTGTTGGCGAGCATCGTCGCGCTTCCCATCCTCATCCTCGCGGCGATGGGCCGGAGCGACGTGTGGCGGCTGGTGGGCGCGGCGGTCTTCGGCAGCACGCTCGTGCTCCTCTATGCCGCGAGCACCCTCTATCACGCCATCCCCCACCCCCCCGCCAAGCGCGTGCTGCGCGTGATCGATCACGGGGCCATCTACCTGCTCATCGCCGGCACCTACACCCCCTTCACGCTCGGGGCGCTGCGCGGGCCGACCGGATGGACGCTGCTCGCGACGATCTGGGCGCTCGCGCTCTTCGGGGTCGTGGCGAAGATCACCCTCCGCTTCCGCTTTCCCCGCCTCTCCACGGCGCTCTATCTCGGCATGGGCTGGCTGATCGTCCTCGCCATCCGGCCGCTGATGACGCACGTCTCGCCGGCGGGACTCGGGCTGCTGCTGGCCGGAGGGCTCTGCTACACCGGCGGCGTCGCGTTCTACGTCACCGACCAACGGGTGAGATACGGCCACGCTGTATGGCACGGCTTCGTGGCGGCAGGGAGCGCCTGCCACTTCTTCGCAGTGCTGCTGTACGCGGGGTCCCGCGCCGCCTGACGCGGGCGCGCTCGACGCACTCAGCTCCGCCCGCGCATCGCCGAGACTCTCACGGTCGCCTCGGCGATCCGGGCGATGAACGCCGGCACCTCCTCCGACGCTTCGCGCACCGGGAGGACGAACGCGCTGTCGTCCGGGGCGATCGGCGCGCCTGACTTCACCGGCTCGTCCATCATCAGGTCGCCCCCCGCGCGCTGCACCGCCGCCTCGAAGCGCTCGACCTCCTCGAGGATGCGGACCAGCTCCTCTCCCGTCTCCTCCCCCGTGAGCGCGATGCCGTCCCGCTGCAGGCGCGCCGCGATCTCTTCCGCCACTCGCCGACGCTCGTCGTCGGCGCGATCGTTCTCGGTCATTCTCGTCTCCCTGTGCAGTGCGAGTCTGTCCAATGCATTCACGCTTTCAGTCCGAACCGCAAGGAGCGGATCGAACGGGTTCGCGCCGCTGCCGAAGGTGAACTGAATCCGGCGGTCGAGATGCGGGCGGGGCGCCGCCGCGCGAAGGTTGAGCTCGCCCGCAGCCTGGATCGAGCGTTGGACGCCATGCGAGAGACGCTCGAAGGTGCGCTGATCGCCCGAGCTCGTGGACCCTCACTCGCCCTGACTTCGTGGCGGATCTGCTTCCCGAAGACCGACACAGGCCAGGATCGGCAGGACCGCGTGAGCGGCGTGCATTCAGCGCCGGGTTCCGGACCGACGCGGTGCGGATGGTGCCACCGCGGGCGACGTCGCGTCTCCGCGGCCGCCTACGGCCTCTCAAATGGGGCGCCCAAGCGTACGATCCCTTGTCAAGCACGTTCCGGACAGTTAGTAATTACTCACTAACTTCTTCGGATCCAGTATGCCCACAGCCTCGAAGCACCTGCCCGCCACCGAGCGGCGCTCGGCGACCGTCGACGCCGTCGTCGCACTCGCCGCGCACACCAATCCCAGCGAGATCACCACGACCGCCATCGCCCGGCAGATGGGGCTCACGCAGGGCGCCCTCTTCAAGCACTTCCCTTCCAAGGACGCGATCCTGGAGTCGGTGATGGAGTGGGTCGCCGACAGTCTCATGGCGCGGGTCGACGCGGCGCTGGCGGAAGCGTCGTCACCCATGCACGCGCTGGAGTCGCTCTTCATGACCCACATCCAGTTCGTGGTGTCCCACCCGGGCGTGCCACGCATCGTGTTCGCGGAGCTGCAGCGCGCCAGACCGTCAGGACCCAGGCGCGTAGTCGACATCCTGCTCCGGCGATACGGCCAGCGGGTGTCGCAACTCGTCAGCGACGCCAAGGCGCGCGGCGAGGTCGATGGGGCCATCGACACCGAGGCGGCGGCCGTGCTGTTCATGGGCACCATCCAGGGGCTCGTGATGCAGTCGCTCGTGCACGGCGACGTGAAGCACATCCTGAAGGATGCCCCCCGGGTGTTCGTCATCTATCGTCGCGGCATTGCGCGCGCATCATGAAGTCGCCCCCATTCAAGGGCCGCACGCTGACGTTCGCGGCGGTCGGCGTGATGCTCCTGGCCCTGTTCGTGTTCGTCGCGGTGCGTTCCGGACCGCTGGCACCTGTTGCCGTGACGGTCACGACCGTGCAATCACGCTCCGTGGCCCCGGCGCTGTTCGGCATCGGCACCGTCGAGTCGCGCTACGGATATCGCATCGGTCCAACGTCCGCCGGGCGTGTGAAGCGCGTGCTGGTCGACGTCGGCGACCGGGTCGTGGCCGGACAACTGTTGGCCGAGATCGATGGGGTGGACCTTGATGCTCGCATTCGCGCCCAGGAGGCGACGGTCCGACGGATCGACGCCGTGCTGCGTGATGCAGAGGCGCGCCAGCGCTACGCGCTCGCCGAAGAGCGCCGCTACGAGCAACTGCTGGCCGCGCGTTCAACCAGTGCCGAGGTTGTTGCCGCCAGGCAACAGGCGCGGCAGGTCGCCGATGCCGCGCTCGCGGCCGCCCACGAGGAGCTCGTTCGCTCCCGCGCCGATCGAGACGCGCTGACGGCTCAGAAGCGGAACCTGCGCCTCGTCGCGCCCGTGGACGGTCTGGTTGTCGCGCGCGATGTCGATGCCGGCACCACGGTCGTCGCCGGCCAGTCGGTGGTGGAAGTCGTGGATCCCCGGAGCCTCTGGGTGCACGTGCGATTCGACCAGAGCAACACCCGAGGCTTGAAGGCGGGACTGGTGGCGAGTGTCGTGCTGCGCTCGCGCGACGCGAAGCCGCTGGCGGGACACGTATGGCGCATCGAGCCGCGCGCCGATGCCGTCACCGAGGAGCTGCTGGCCAAGGTCGTGTTTGGCGCGACACCCGATCCCCTGCCATCGATCGGCGAACTGGCAGAAGTCACGGTGAGCCTTCCGGCCATGTCGGCCACGCCGGTCGTTCCGAACGCCGCGGTGCATCGCGTGGATGGCAAGACCGGTGTCTGGCAGATCGTTGGTGGCGCGCAGCGGTTCACGCCGCTCACGCTCGGCGCCGCCGATCTGGACGGTCAGGTGCAGGTGCGCGACGGGCTTCGCGTTGGCGACCGCATCGTGCTCTACAGCGCCACCTCCATCGGTGCACGCAGTCGCATTGCCATCGTCGACCGGATCAAGGGAGTCGTGCGGTGATCAGCCTGGCTGGACGGGACATCCTGCACGCCTGGGGAAAGTTCGTCTTGACGGGCGTTGGCCTGGGGTTGTTGATCGGCGTGACGCTGACCATGGCGGGCGTGTACCGCGGCATGGTGGACGACGGCAAGGCGCTGCTCGACAACAGCAGCGCGGAGCTCTGGGTGGTGCAGAAGGAGACGCTCGGCCCCTATGCGGAACCGTCCAGTCTCTACGATGACGTCTACCGCGCCATCCTCACGGTGCCCGGCGTGGACCAGGCCGCCAATGTCACCTATCTCACCATGCAGGTCCGCAACGCCACGCAGGACGTGCGCGCCATGGTCGTCGGCCTTGCGCCCGGCGCGGCCGGCACGCCAGGCTGGCCCCCGTATCTCGTGGCCGGACGCCAGCTCACCCGCAGCCACTACGAGGCCGTCGCGGACATCGCCACCGGCTTCACGCTTGGCGATCGCATCCGGATTCGTCGCAACGAGTATGCGGTGGTCGGTCTCACGCGGCGTATGGTGTCATCGGGTGGCGATCCGATGGTGTTCATTCCGCTCAAGGACGCGCAGGAGGCACAGTTCCTCAAGGACAACGATGCCGTGCTGCAGCTCCGGCGCCGCTCTGGCGAGAATCCGGCCTTCAATCGCTCCGGGATCCCCGGACTACTCGATGCCGTGATCAGCTCGCAGAGCCTCAACCCGTACGTGAACGCCGTGCTGGTACGGCTCAAGCCGGGCTACGCGTTCGACGACGTCGCCGAGTCCATCTCGCGATGGAAACGGCTGACCGTGTACACGCGACCGCAGATGGAAGGCATCCTCATCGGCAAGCTGATCGCGACGTCGGCGAAGCAGATCGGGATGTTCCTCGTCATCCTCGCCATCGTGAGCGCGGCGATTGTCGCCTTCATCATCTATACGATGACGCTCGGCAAGCTCCGTGAGATTGCCGTCCTCAAGCTGATCGGGACGAAGAACCGCACGATCGCGGCGATGATCATGCAGCAGGCGCTGGCACTCGGCCTGATCGGCTTCGTGGTGGGCAAGATCGCCGCGACGTTCTGGGCGCCGATCTTTCCCAAGTACGTCCTGTTGCTGCCGCGCGACTCGCTTGTCGGCTTCCTCGTGGTGATGGTGATCTGCGTCATCGCCAGTCTCATCGCCATTCGCGCGGCACTGAAGGTCGATCCGGCCGCAGCCATCGGAGGATGACATGACCGGCAAGGGCATCCGGGTCGAGGGACTCACGAAGCGCTACGGCGCAGGCGACACGGCCGTGGACGCGCTGAAGGGCGTGGACATGTACGTCGCGCCCGGTGAAGTCGTCGGTCTCATCGGCCCGTCCGGCTCCGGCAAGTCCACGCTCCTCAAGTGCCTGGGCGCCGTCATCGAGCCCACCTCGGGACGCATGACGCTGGGCAACGAGGTGATCTACGACGACGCGTGGAAGATCGGCGGGCTGCGGACGCTCCGGCGCGACAAGATCGGCTTCGTGTTCCAGGCACCATACCTGATTCCCTTCCTCGATGTGACGGACAACGTGGCGCTGCTGCCGATGCTGGCCGGTGTTCCCAATGGCGACGCGCGCGAGCGCGCGCTGGCACTGCTCGAGGCGCTCGATGTGGCACACCGCGCGAAGGGCATGCCGTCGCAGCTCTCCGGCGGTGAACAGCAGCGGGTCTCCATTGCCAGGGCGCTGGTCAACCGGCCTCCGGTGATCCTGGCCGACGAACCCACCGCGCCGTTGGACAGCGAACGCGCGCTGACGGTCATCCGCATCCTGCACGAGATGGCGCATCGGTACGAGACGGCGATCATCGTGGTCACGCATGACGAGAAGATCATCCCGACGTTCAAGCGCATCTACCACATCCGCGATGGCAGGACATATGAGGAAGTCGGCGAGGGACGGGAGTTCGCAGGATCACGCCATGCGTGACTTCACCCTTCGCAGCGGTCGCGTGCCGGTCGCGCTCCTGCTGACGACGATGCTCGTCGGTTGCGCCGCCGGCCCCCGCTTCACACCGCCCGCCGCGCCCGCGGGGACGGCGTACACGGCGACGCCGTTGCCCGCCCGCACCGACTCGGCGTCCGGCGCACTCGGCGGGTCGCAGCGCCTCGTTGAGGGGGCTGCCGTCGGCGTCGCGTGGTGGCGCGCGCTGCGCTCGGCAAGACTCGATACGCTGATCGCTCAGGCGTTCGAGGCCAGTCCGTCGCTGGACGCGGCGGAAGCCACCCTTCGACAGGCCCAGGAGCGGTTCTCCGCGCAAGCGGGCTCCACTCGGTATCCGCAGGTCGACGCCGGCCTCGACGCGCAGCGCCAGCGATTCAATCCGTCGGCGTTGGGGCAGGACGCCGGGCCACGCGAGTTCAGCCTGTTCAGTGCGACGGTCGGTGTGCGGTACCGCCTCGACCTGGCCGGCGGCAATCGACGCGCCCTCGAGGCTCTCTCGGCGCGCGCCGACCATCAACGGTTCCAGTTGGAGGGCGCTCGGCTCACGCTGGCCGCCAGCATCGCCGGCACGGCAGTGCGTCAGGCGCAGCTGGCCGCACAGCTCGAGGCGATGGAGGCGATGCTGCGGATCGAGGACGAGCAGGAGATGATTGGCCGTGAGCGCCTGCGGCTGGGGGCGGCGTCGGAGGACGATGTGCTGGCGCTGCAGATGGTGCGCGATCAGACGCGCGCCGGCATCCCCCTGCAGCGCACCCTGCTGCAGCAGAGCGGCCATCTGTTGGCCACACTGGCCGGCCGCGCGCCGAGTGACGCCGGCATGCCGTCGTTCACGATGAGCGAGTTCTCGCTTCCGACTGATCTGCCGCTCATCGTGCCGTCAGAACTCGTGCGACGTCGTCCGGACATCCGGGCCGCGGAAGCCCTGATGCAGGCGTCGCACGCGGAATACGGGATGGCCGTCGCGAAGCTGTATCCGCAGATCAACCTGAGCGGCAACCTCGGTTCGCAGGCGCTCTCGGCCGGTGCGCTGTTCGGCAGTGGCTCGGCAGTGTGGAGCCTGATCGCGCAACTGACGCAGCCGCTGTTCAGTCCCGGCCTCTCTGCCGAGCGGCGGGGAGCGCTGGCCGCGTTCGAGGCGAGTGCGGCCAACTACCAGGGCGTCGTGCTGGAATCGCTGCGGAACATGGCCGACGTGCTGCGCGCACTGGAGAACGATGCCCAGTCACTGGCCGCGCTGACGCGTGCCGACGTGGCGGTGCAGTCCACGCTGGCATCCGTGCAGCGGCAGTACGCCCTGGGAGCGGCCAGTTACCTCCAGGTGCTCGCGCTGCAGCATCAATCCCAGCTGATGCGGGGCAACCTCATCGCGGCCCGCGCGCAGCGCCTGGTCGACAACGTGGCGCTGTATCAGGCGCTTGGCGGCGGCGGGGATTCGCTCACCATCGGCAGGGAATCGAGGAGCACGCCATGAACGGAGCGCCGCTCCGACGGAGCAATCGCCACATGATCCTGGCCACTGTCGCGCTCGCGTTCGGCCTCGTGACGATCGTCGCGGGCGGTCGCGTCCTGTTCGGCGGTGCGGACCCCGGTTACGTCGTCTTCCGACCGCTGCTGATCTTCAACAGCGTGATGGGTGCGGCCTACGTCGCGGCCGGCATCGCGATCTGGCGCGGCCTTCGCTGGACCAGGTATGCGACGGGCACGCTCGCGGCCCTCCATCTCCTGGCGCTTGGTGCGCTTCTGTTCGTCTTCTCGAGCGGGCGTGCGGTGGCGGTCGACAGCCTGCGGGCGATGGCATTCCGGAGCGCCGTGTCGCTGGTGCTATGGATCGCGCTCGTGAGGGAGCGGGCTCAGCGACCGCTGAGGACGCACTTCATCGACGGCGGCGCACCCGGGGATCCGCCTGGCCGGTGACGATCGGTCACCGCCATGTGCTCCAGATGGTTCGCTCACGCAGGCCGTCGACTCCGTCACCAGTACTCGGCGTTGGTCACGCGAGCCAGCGTCCGGCTCCGCCGAGCGCTCTGTTCGCTGCGAGGCGCGGAGGATTGCGGCCGGCCCGCCGTCGGGGCGAGCGTCGGTGACCGCGCCGGGCGCGCGGACATCCGCGGCCCGGGTTCGCCGGGAGCGCGGTAGATCTCGTTAGTAGGCACCGAGGAATGACGCGAGGTCGCATGGTGCGAGGAACCCGGCGCGCCGGCGCCTGGCGAGCGACAGCTTCGCCGCACCGCGGTCGACGGTCGCCCCTACGGCCTCGCCGTATCCGGCCGTACGACCGTATCCCGGCGCACCACAGGATCGCGGCGCACTCCCGTATCCCGCCGCGGCGCCCCACCGCGGAAGTCGAACAGGCTGTCGAGCGACGCGCGCGTGTCGCGCCGCACCGACGTGTCGCGCGCCGCGCGCGTGTCGCGCCCTACCGACGTGTCGCGCGCCGCGCGCGCCACGGCGCTCGCCGCGCTGCCCGCCGACGCCGACGAAGCCAGCGGATGCTGCGTCTTCACCGAGTCGAGCCACCGTGCCGATGCGGCAATCGCGGAGTCGGTCAGGCGCGCCGGCGCCGCGACGGCCACGGGCGACACGGACGGCACGGACGGCACGGGCGCCGCGTGCGCGGTCACTGGCGCCTTCACGACCAGCCCCGCCCCCGCCGTCGCCGCCGGCGACGCCGGTCGCGCCGGCCCTCGGCCCATCGTCATCGCGAGCGCCGCCGCCAGCGCCGCCACGGCGGCGACACCGCCCGAGATCATCCACACCTTCCGCCGCGACGACGCGGGACCAGCTACCGCGCCCTCCGACTCGGAAGTCCCCGACCCCGACCCCGACCCCGCCTCCGGCTCCGGCTCCGGCACCGCGACCTCCTCCGGCGCCGGCGTGAAGTCGAGCTTCTCGTCGCTCATCACCGGGCTGTCGTCGTCGAACTGCAGCTCCGCGAACGGGATCATCGGCGGCGGGGCGAAGCGCGACGCCCGCATCTCTTCCGAATCCAGCACGCTCTCCTCGTCGCCGATGTCCTCCAGCGCCGTCTCGCGCTTCTTCTCCACCTCGAGCTCGCCCGCCCGCTTGATCTCCGCGCGCAGCCGCTCGATCTGCTGGCGGTCCGCCGCCGCGGCGCGCTCCACCTCCGCCCGCTGCGCATCCGCGGCCGCTTCGAGCTCCGCGCGCTTCGCCACCAGCGCGGCACGCTCGTCGGCCAGTGCGATCGCCAGCTCGGCACGCTCCGCCGCCACCGCCCGCTCAACGGCCGCCTGCTGCTTCGCCACCCGCTCGCGCTCGCGCTCCATCTCCCCGGCGAAGGCGGCGCGCTCGCGCGCCATCTCCGCCTCGAAGTCGGTGCGCTCGTTCGCGAGCTTTTCGCGCTCGGCACGCTGCTCCTCGAGGATCTCGGCACGGATCCGGTCGCGCTCCGACTCGCCCGCCGCGAGCGGATCGGCCATCCCGATCAGCGCGAGATACGCCGCGACGTCGGCGCTCGTCCCCGGCTTCTTCTCGTCCAGCAGCGCCTCCGTCGCCTCGCCGAGCCGCTTGGGCAGGTCGGGACGCAGCTCGCCGAGCGACTCCCCTTCATACGTGCGCGGATCGTCACTCCCGGTGAGCATCGCCATCGCCAGCCGCGCGATGGTGCGTGCGTCGTCGTCCGCGTCGGAGTGGTGGAAGCGCCCGATCGAAGCGACGGCGAAGGAGACCCGCACCCGGTCGGTCCGCGGCTCCAGGTAGACCCGGTCCGCCGTGATGTTCCGGTGCACGATCTTCTGCTCGCGCGCCCACTCCAGCAGCCCGTTGATCTCGCGCAGGATCGCCGCGATGCGCGGATTCGTGAACGTCTCCCCCGTCGCCAGCATCTTGGCGAGCGACGGGTCGGAGAGACGCTGCGTGATCACCGCGAACGCGTCGGTGCCGATCCACCGGCCGTCCAGCACCGGCACCAGCCGCCGGTGCGTCGACTGCGACAGCAGCTTCGTGTCGGCCGCCAGATGCGAGAGCGCGTTCCCCTCGTCCCCCGCCGGCGGGGTGACGACGGTGATCAGCACTCCCCGCTGGTCGTCCTTCCGCTTGGACTCCTCGCCCGTGCGGGTGCCGTAGAACGTGCGCGCCTCACCCGGCCCCCCTACCTCGCCGACGATCTCGTAATCGCTGGCGAGCGGGGACAGGTCGAAGGACGGCCTGGATTCGGTCATGTCTTGCTCCGTGACGGATGCTTCGTCGTGCTGCCCTGCGATTTCCTATTGCGTGCTTTGTGCCGCAAGCTCTGCCGTGGCCCACAGGCGGGCTCTGGCGTGACGCCAGGTACGCCATTCATCCCGCACGCGCGGAGCCCCCCCTGTCATCCCGCACTCGCGGAGCACCCCCTGTCATCCCGCACGCGCGGAGCGAGCCCCACCGCCATGTCATCCCGCACTCGCGGAGCGAGTGTCGGGATCCACTGGTTCCTGCGCCGAGGCCGGCCACAGGCAGTGAAGGCAGATCCCGACGGCCGCGTCGCGGCCGCGGGATGACAGTCACGCGGCAGAAGGCGCGCCCCTCCCGCCATTATGGCTCGTAGTCCCCCACCGGGGTGCGGAAGCTCACCGCCAGCCGGTTCCACCCGTTGATGGCGACGATGGCAAGAGTGAGCCACACCAGCTCCTCCTCGCTGAAATGCGGACGGACCGCCTCGTACGCCGCATCGGACACCCCGGTCGCGCCCACGTTCGTCACCTCCTCGGCCCAGACGAGCCCCGCCCGCTCGCGCGGAGTGAAGAAGGGGCTCTCCCGCCACACCGGCACGGCGTACAGGCGCTGCTCCGTCTCCCCGGCGGCGCGCGCATCCTTGGTGTGCATGTCCACGCAGTAGGCGCATCCATTGATGTACGACGCCCGCAGCTTCACGAGCTCCATCAGCGAGCCCTCCAGCCCCGACCCCTGCACCGCCCCCTCGAGTGCGAGCATCGCCCGGTACGCCGCCGGGGCGGCCTGCGCCGCGTTCAACCGCGGGGCGTGCGTAGCTCTCTCCGTCTCTTCCGCTGCGTTCATGAGGGTCTCCTCGTTGTCATCCGACTGTCTCCTGCGTGTCATCCCGCACGCGAAGCGTGTCGGGATCCAGCCCCACTCCACTCCACCCCACTCCCACCAGCCGTCCCGAGAAATCCCTTGCCCCTGATTCCGCGCCCCCACATAGATAAGGGACGAAGCTCGAAGAGTCGCACTCCACACTCGTCTCTGTACGGGAGGACGCAATGACTTCGACTCACAGGCTGGCGCGAGCCCTTGCCACCGCCGCTTGCACCGGTCTCGCGCTCTTCGGCGCCACCGCGGGAGCGCAGGCGGTTCGCCAGCAGTCGTCGCAGAGCTGGTCGGGCTCCGTCGCCTCGATCGCCGAGCAGCTCGGGGTGAAGCTCACCCCCTCGCACGCCGACCGGTTCGACGTGGGGATCAACTTCACCGCCACCCTCGCGGACACCGAGAAGATCGCGAAGCTCGGACTGCGCGGGCTGCACCCCGGCGCTCGCGTCACCGCCATCCGCGTCGCTCCCGACCGGATGCGCGTGGAGGTGGACGAGATGGACCCCGTTCCCCTGACGAAGAAGGCCACGCTCAGGATCGACGAGCACGGCCAGGTGAGCGCGCAGTAGCGCGCGCTCACCTGCCGGCCGGCCACCGCGTCAGGACTTCGTGATCACGCCGCAGGCGATGCGCGCGCCGGCATTGCCCGCCGGATCGGTGCGCTGGTCGTCTGCGGCGGCGTGGATCACGACCGCGGAGCCGTCGGCGTCGAACAGGGTGGGACCCGCGCTCCCGTCGAGGCTCACCCGCGGCGTCGTCAGATCCACGACCGCGCTCCCCCCCTCGGCCACGACGATGTTGGGCATGTCACCGGCGTGCGGGCCGGCGGGATTCTCCAGGCCGTGCTTGTGGCCGGCCAGATCGTAGTGGCCCCCCGCCGTCGTGAAGGCGGGCCCGTCGCACTTGCCCACCGCATGGATGTGGATGCCGTGCGTCCCGGCGGGCAGGCCGGCCAGCGCGCCGGTGATGCGCACCCCGCCGCTGGTCTGCTCCAGCCGCAGCATGCCCACGGGCTGGCCCGACGCGCCGATCATCACGGCGGTGGCGCCAGGGGACGACGAGCGCATCAGGGTGCTGCAGCCGGTGGCCAGGGCGGCGACCGACGCGACGGCGAGGAGTCGGGAGAGAGTCATCGGAGCGGTTGCTCTGTATTGAAGGGGAGATGAACTGGACGTCGGCGTTCTCGCCGCGCCGCCCGCCCCGGTGCGCACGATCCACGCCCAATCCTGCCGCCTGCCGGAAAGTCGGCAACCCGCTCCCCCCATCCCCCAACGAAGACCGGCCCCACTCGGCAATTGTGTCCGATCTGACACTTTCTGCCGCCCGCCCGGAGGGTTTCCGGTGCGCCGACTCGCCCCGTCGAACTCCGAACCCCAGACTCCCAACCCCTTACCGTCATTGAGCTTGCGTGCGTGCCACGCCGGTGGCACGACCCGCCTGGCCCCGACCGCCGTGCCAGGCCTGTCCCGTGCGTTAGGGAGGGCCGTCCCCCGCAACATCCGGCAGCACCCGCCCCCCTCCCGCGGATCGCCATGCAGACCGTCGCCCGCACGACAGCCACGAAGTCCCGCCGTACCGCGAAGACCGATGCCCCCACTCCGGATACGCTCGAGGGACTCGCGAGCCAGCTCTGGCAACGAGCGGCGGACGGCGACCTCGAGGCGCGCGACACGCTGCTCCTGGAGCACCTGAACCTGGTGCACCACACGGCTCGGCAGCTCTCCCGGCGCATCGCGGTCCAGGTGGACTACGACGAGCTGGTGAGCGCGGGCACGATCGGGCTCATCGCGGCGCTTGGAGCATTCGACGTGACGCGTGGCCTGGCCTTCTCGACCTTCGCGATCCCGCGGATTCGCGGCGCGATTCTCGACGAGCTGCGGCGCCAGGACCACGTGCCACGCTCCATCCGCCGGAAGACCCGGGACATCTCCCACGCCCGCGAGCTGATCATGCGCGAGCAGGGCCGCGCCGCCGAAGACGCCGAGATCGCCGGCCACCTCGGCGTCGACCTCGGCACCCTCTGGCGCTGGCAGGGCGAGATCGAGGGGGCCGTGCACCTCCCCCTCGACCGCACGGCGAGCGACAACGACACCTCCCCCGCGCCCGCGGACTTCCTCACCTCGTCCGACGAGGTCGGCATCGACGACCTGATCGGCCGCGAGCAGGAGGTCGGACTGCTGCGCGACGCGATCATGGCGCTGAACGAGCAGGAGAGCACCGTGCTGGCGCTCTACTACTTCGAGGAGCTCAAGCTGCAGGAGATCGGCGACATCCTCGGGATCACCGAGTCGCGCGTGTCGCAGATCAGGGCCAAGGCGCTCGGCCGGCTTCGCGTGTCGCTGGCGTCGCTGAGAACCTGATACCTATACGGTCATCCCGCACGCGGCAGCGTGTCGGGATCCGGCCGTGCGGGGCGAGTGGCTGGAGCGAAGGCGATCAGCAGTACGGGCACACCGGACTGGTACCGGTGTGCTCGTCTCGCATCCCCCCTGTCATCCGACACGCTGCGCAACCGGCATGACACGGCGCAGCTACAGCCCCAGCCAGTACGACGCCTTGATCTGGAACACGTTCACCGGACGGTCGCGGAACAGCGCGGCGCGGTCGCGGTTGAAGTCGAAGTCCCCGTACGCGTCGGCGCCCGAGCGCACCTGCGTCCAGACGAAGAACAGGGTGGAGCCCGGCCGGTACTCGTACCGCACCACCGCGGTGCCGCGCAGCGAGCGGAAGTTGAAGTTCGGGTTGCTCACGTCGAACGACGCGGCGGGGCCGCCGCCGTCGGGATCGACCGTCGAGGACACGAGGGTTCCCTTGCTGTCGCGATGCTCGGTGAGCGTCCCCACGTCGCGGCCGTAGATCAGCGCGTCCCCGCTGCGCGGCGCGACGTACTGCTTCAGGTCGGAGTAGCTGCCGCTCGCCAGGAAGGGCTGCGCGAACAGCTCCAGGGTGAGCTGCGGGGTGAACGTCGCGTTGATCCGCGTGTTCATCGAGACGCTGTGCTGGTCGAGGCTCGCGAAGACGTTGCGCTGCCCGCCGAACGCCGTCGCCGTCGCGTCGGTGACGTTGGTGACGAACTGCTTGGGCTCGATGCTGCGCGAGAAGGAGGGACCGAAGCTGATCCGCAGGTTCTCCGCCGGCTTGACGATCAGCTCCACGTAGCCGTCGCCCGCCCACCCTTCGTCGGTGATGTCCTGCGCCTGATCGGCACCGAAGTCCCAGCTGATCCGCTGCCGCGAGTCGCCATTCACCGAGAGGTTGATGAAGTTGTAGCCGGAGCTCTTCACCGCCACCCCGCCGCGCGTGCGCAGCGCGTCGATCGTCGGGGGATGCTTGATGACGAAGGTGTTGACGCTGATGTAGTTGGGGAAGGTGATGCCCCCGAACAGCGACCCCTGCTGGTCGGTGCGGTCGCCATCGTAGTTGAACTGCTGCTGGCCGGCCACCAGCACCATCGCATCGCGATAGAACCGCCCCGGCGTGGTCCACTGCCGCATCACGCTCGCCTGCATCCACTTGTAGTCGGTGCGGCTCAGCGTCGCGATATCGTTCACCTCGAAGCCCGGGCTGCGCCAGTTCTGCGCCGTCTCCCACCGCCAATCCCCGCTCTCCTTGGCGACCCGGCCATAGAAGCCGTACCCGCGCAGCGCGGTGCGCGTGGGATCGTAGCGCGTGTCGAACAGTCCGTCGCTCGTGCTCTTCCGGTCGGGACGCTGGAAGTAGTGCGCGCTCGCGAGCTGCGTCCGGCGCATGGCTGCGGTGTCGCCGCTCACGTCCGACACGGCGAACTGTCCCAGGAACGAGTAGTGCCGCTTGTCCCAGTAGTGCTGGACGTCGGTCCCCACCAGCTCGGCCCGCGCGCGCAGCCGGCTCTGCTCGGCCGAGTCGCTCATGAACCGGTTGGTGAGCGTGGAGATCATCCCGATGCGCGTGTCCCCCTGCCGCAAATCCTTGCGCAGCCGCCCCACGAAGTAGTTCGTCATCGGCTCGGCCTCGCGCGTCAGCACCGGTGACCCCGGCGTGGGATCGCTGACGTAGCGCGCGGTCACCTTGTTGGTGAGCGCCTCGAGCATCGCCACCTGCAGCCCGCCGGCGGTGCGGCCCGTCACCTTCGCCGCGCCAAGGATCGTCGACGCGTCGCTGATGTCGGCGAAGGCCGAGCTCGACTGCACGAGCCCGCCGAGCTGCGGGGCGCGCCCGATGCGCCGCGAGTAGAAGACATTCAGGCTCGAGGTGTTGCTGCAGAAGAAGCAGTTCATCCCGCCGAACGAGAAAGCCGAGGAGTTCGCCACGAAGAAGGGCCGCTTCTCCTGGAAGGTCGTCTCGAAATCCGAGAGGTTCACGACGGCCGGATCCACCTCCACCTGCCCGAAGTCGGGGTTCACCGTGGCGTCGAGGGTGAAGTTGGAAGTGATGTTGTACTTGAGATCGCCGCCGACGCGCGCGCTGCTCTCGCGATTGGCGTGGAAGGGGTCGCCCGGCTGGGCGAGGGCGAAGCTGCTCTTGCTCACGACGTAGGGCATGAGCTCGAGCTGCCGGGGCTGCGCCGCGAGCGCGAGCCCCGTCACGGTGCCGAAGTAGCCGGGGCCACCGCTCTCGTTGTTCCGCCAGAACGCCCACATGTCCTGCTCGTTGCGGCGCGCGATCGTGCGCCAGATCTGCATCCCCCATGTCTGTACCGAGTCGCGCCCGAAGCGGAGCTGCGACAGCGGGATGCGGAGCTCCGCCGTCCAGCCGGCCGAGTCCACGCTCGTCGCGCCGTCCCAGACGGGGTCGTAGGACGCGTCGCCGTTGAGATGGTCCCCCTTCACCCCAAGCGGGTTGAGCTCGAACCAGACGCGCGTCTGCCGGTCGTGGTAGGGATCGAGCACGAAGGCGATCTTGTCGGACGCGTTGTCGTTGAGGAGCTGGTCGCGCCGCACGAGCTGCTTGCGGATGCCGGCCGGCCCCTCCGAGTCGTACATCCGCGCGCCGATGTAGATCGCGTTCGCGTCGTAGAGGATCCGGACCTCCGTCCGCTGCGTCGGCTCCTTCGCCTCATCCGGCACCGACTGGTGGAAGCCGGTGATCGGCGTCGCGGAGGCCCAGGCCGCTTCGTCAAGCTTGCCATCGATCGTCACCGCCTCGCGCCGCGGCGTGGCGGTGACGGACGGGCGCGGATCGTTCTGCGACGCCGGCGCCGTGGGCGACTGGCGCACGAGCGAGGAGGACTGTGCCGAGAGCGCGATCGGTGCGGCGAGCAGCAGCGCGACGCGCCGGCAGGCTGGAAGGAGCGAGCGAATTGACATGGCAGGCGGGGTGAGGTCGTCTCTGTGACACCGGGAGACGCCGGAGGGTTTGGAGCGAATTCCCGGAAACGCCTACGGGCAGACCCGCTCCGGGGTTTCTTCGTCCGCTCACCTCATGAACAGAAGGCGCCGGGGCACGCCTGCCCCGGCGCCTCCGGCGCCCGCGCGAGCGTGAACGCCGTCAGCGCGTGCGCACCACCACGAACTGCAGCCCGCCGTTGCCGCTCGTCGGCATGCTCGGCGCCGAGAAGGTGAGCAGTGCTTCGCCATTGGTGGGGACGGCGAGCCGCAGGTAGCCCGCCGAGCCGCCGCGCACCGCGACGCTGTTGGACACGCCCTCGGCAAGCCCCGTGAGCTGGATCGGGAAGGAGGGGATCCCCGCGTACGTGTTCTGATAGATGTCGCGGAAGTTCCAGCTCGCGTGGAGGTACCGCGCCGGCAGGGTGAGCCCGGTGTCGTCCATGTAGTTGGCGACGGTCCAGTCGCGCAGTAGCGCGATCGGGTCGGTGCCGAGCACCGCGGACAGCGTCGCCATGCCGGTGGTCGTCGCGTTGTCGAAGCGCGACCAGATCGTGCCGTCGGCCACCCCGTTGCGGTCGGCGACGTAGCGCAGGAAGCTCCAGATCGCGCCGCGGGTCGCGAGCGAGTCGTCGTCGGCGATCGGGCTGTTCCCCGTGGGATCCCGCAGATAGGGGAGCAGCCGCGCGAAATTCGGGCTCGCGTCGCGCTGGAAGACGGGATACAGCGTGGGAGTGTTCGTCCGCACCGCGGCGTCGCCGAACTTCTGCCTCGGCTGCTGGCCCGTCTCGCGGTAGTAGAGCAGCTCCTCCGCGATGTGGCTCAGCCCCTCGTTCAGCCACACGCTCTCCGAGACGCTCGGCGCATTGTTCACATAGAGACGGCGCGACGCGTTGATCAGGTGCTGCAGCTCGTGCGCGAGCACCCCCGTCGTGAGCGAATCCACGAAGCCGATCGTCCGCACGTTGCCGTTCACCAGGCCGGTCGGATCGGGGACGAGCATGTAGATCATCTCGCCCTCGTTGCTTCCCGGGCAGTTGCCGGAGAGGCTCGTCTTGGGAAAGAGATCGCGGCTGCTGAAGTAGCCGCCGACCATCTTTGCCGAGCCCCCCGCGGTGAGCTCGTTGACAGCCTTCGTGAACACCACCGCCACGCGCCCGTTGGCGTCCATGTCGCTCGGCAGGCCGAACGCCGCCGTGTCGAGCGGATAGACGAGCGTGTCGAAACGGGCCGCGAAGCGCGCGTAGTCGGCGTCGGAGAAGCCGCTGAACGGGTTCAGCGTGTCGGCAAGGACGATCGAGCGCGTGCCCACCGCCTTGACGCGCATGCCGCGCATCAGGGTGTTCGTGCACGGCGCGCCCGATCCGCTCACGTTCAGCGTGAGCGTGTCGCCGGCGACGAGGGTGTTGGCGATGACCGAGCGGGCCAACGGACCGGTGTAGCGCGAGAGCGCGCCGGTGGGAGCGGGAGAGACCGCGCCGCGAATCGTCTGCCGCGCGCCGGCGACGAGTCCCGCCGTCTCGCGCTGGACGCGCTCCTGCAGCCGCACGTGGAAGCTCTCGTCGAGCACGGGGCCGGACGCGACCGGCTCGTCACGCAGCGTGGCGCGCATTGCGCCGAGCACGTCGTCGGGCGCGAAGCGCAGCGAGCTCGGCGCCGCGCCGACGCCGCGCGCCATCACGCTGCCGGAGAGCCTGACGTTACCGTCGCTCGCGCTGTTGAAGGCGACGACGGCGAACTCGGCGCCGAGCGCCGTGCCGGAGAGGCAGGACTTGGAGGTGCCGGTGAAGGTGACGACTTCGCCCACGGCGAGGGTGGCGGGGATCGCCCCGGCGGCGGAGCAGGCGGTCACGACCGGCGGGACGCTCACGGTCACCGTGACGCTGCCGCTCTTCCCCTCACTCGTCGCGGTCACCGTGGTGATGCCGGCGACTTTCCCCTTCACGAGCCCTGCCGCGGAGACCGTGGCAATCGAGGTGTCGTTCGCCGACCAGACGATCACCCGGCCCACGAGCGCGGCACCGGTGGAGTCCTTGAGCGCCGCGGTGAGCTGGCTCGTGGCGCCGACGTCGACGGCGAGCGTCGTGGGCGTCAGGGTGACGGTGCTCACCGGCACCGGCACCACGGTCACGGCGACGGTCGTCGACTTCCCCTCGCTCGCGGCGGTGACGACGGAGCTTCCTACCTTCTTCGCGGTCAGGATCCCGATGGTGCTCACCGTGAGCACCGTCTGGTCGGACGAGGTCCAGGTCACCGTGCGCCCGGTGAGCGTGCTGCCGGTGGAGTCGTTGGTGACCGCGGTGAGCTGCGCGGTGGCGCCGACGATCATGCTCAGCGGCGAGGGGGTGACGACGACGGCGGCGACCGGCGGGGGAACCGTGACGGTGACCGTGGCCGAGTGGCCCTCGCTCGTGGCGGTGACCGCGACGGCGCCGGGGCTCCTGGCGGTGATGAGTCCCGCGTTCGACACGGTCGCGATCGTCGTGTCGGCCGAGCTCCAGACCACGTAGCGTCCCGTGAGCACGGTGCCGAGCGAGTCCTTGAGCGTCGTGGTGATCTGGCCCGTCGCGCCGCCCAGCAGCGTCACCGCGGTGGGGGACGCGATCACCGAATACACGGGGATCGTGGTGACCGTGACGCGGACGACTGTCGTCTTTCCTTCACAGGCCACGGTGAGATTCGCCGTCCCTACCTTCTTGGCGGTCACCAGGCCGAGCGTCGTGACCGTCGCGATCGTCGCGTCGGTGGAGGTCCACGTCACCGTGCGGCCGGCGAGCGCCCCGCCCACCGAGTCGTTCGGTGAGGCGGCGAGCTGCGCGCTGTTGCCGAGGATCAGGGTGAGCGGATTCGGCGTGACGACCACCGCCGCGACGGGCACGGTGACGCTGACGGGGACCGACGCGGAGCGTCCCTCGCTCGTCGCGGTGACGGTGGTGGCGCCGGGAAACTTCCCCGTCACGAGCCCGGTGTTCGTCACGGTGGCGATGGAGCTGTCTGCCGAGCTCCACACGGTGAAGCGGCCCGTGACCGTCGTGCCGGTGGAGTCCTTCAGCGAGGCGACGAGCTGGCTCGTCGTCGCGACGGCGACCGTGACGAGCGGGGTGTTGAGCGTGACCGTGTAGACCGGGAGCGGGAGGACGGTGATGGTGACCGTGGCCGACTTCCCCTCGCTGGTGGCGGTGATCTTCGTGATCCCGACCTTTTTCGTGGTGACCTGGCCGATGGTCGTCACCGCGGCGACCGTCCCGTCGGACGAGACCCAGGTGATGGTGCGACCGTCGAGCACCGTGGCGTTCGCGTCGCTCGTGACCGCATTGAGCAGCATCGTCGCGCCGAGCAGCATCGAGCCCGGACCGTTGTTGATGGCGATGCTCGCCACGGGCATCGCCGACACGGCGACGGGGACGGTGATGCTCTTCCCCTCGCTCGTCGCGGTGACCGACGTCTTGCCCACGGCGCGCGCCGTCAGCAGCCCCGTCGCGCTGATCGTCGCGACCGAGAGGTCGCCCGAGCTCCACGACACGGCGCGGTCGGCGACCGTGGCGCCGAGCGAGTCCTTGACGACCGCGAAGTACTGGAGGGTGGAGTTGACGACGAGCGACGCGCTCGCCGGCGTGGCGGCGATGGCGTTCACCGGCGCGACGCGGACGACGAGGTCGGCCGAGCTGGACTTCCCCTCGGAGGTGGCGGTGATGGTGACGTTGCCGGCGACGCGTCCCGTCACGACCCCGCCGCCGGAGACCGAGGCGCGCGACGAGTCGGAGGAGGTCCACGCGACCGAGCGGCCCACGAGCGCCGCTCCCGCCGCGTCCTTCGCGGCCGCGGTGAGCGTGATGGTGCGGCCGACGATGATGCTGTTCGTCGTGCTCGTCACGGCGAGCTGGCTGACCGGGACGTTCGAGACGTTGACCGGGACGCTGACAGTCTTCCCTTCGCTGGTGGCCTTGACGGTGGTCCCGCCAACCTTCTTCGCCGTGACGAGCCCCGTCGCGCTGATCGTCGCGACCGACACGTCGGCCACCGACCAGGTGACGGTGCGGCCGGCGAGCTGGTTGCCGACCGAATCCTGCGGCGCCGCGCTGAGCTGCAGCGTCGAGTTGAGGTAGAGGTCGATCGTCGCCGGGCTCGCCGCGACGGTGGACACCGGCACCGACTTCACGACGACGGCGGCGGAGCTGCTGCGCCCGTCGCTCATGGCGGTGACGACGGCGCTGCCAAGCTTGTTGGCGGTCACGACGCCAGAGGCCGAGACCGTCGCGACGCTCGTGTCGCTCGAGACCCACGACACGCTCCGTCCATCGACGACGACGCCGTCGGCGTCCTTCGTCTCGGCGCTCAGCGAGAACGTGCCGCCGAGATAGATCGTGGTGGTGGCCGGGGTCACGGCGATCGTCGCCACCGGGACCGCGCGCACGACGATCGTCGCGGTGGCGCGCTTCCCCTCGATGGTGGCGCCGACCGTGGTGGTGCCGGCGGCGCGGGCGAAGACGATGCCGGCCGAGGTGACCGAGGCGATCGTGGAATCGGTGCTGCTCCAGACGGCCGTTCGGCCGGCGAGCGTGGTGCCGGTGACGTCCTTGGCGGTGGCGGTGAGCTGAGCGGTGCGGCCGACGACGATGGTGTCGGGGCTCGGGCCGACGATGATGCTCGCGACGCTGGGCGGGGTGACGGCGATGGAGGCAGTGCCCGTGATGTCGCCGGCTTTCGCGGTGATCACCGCGGTGCCCGGGGCCTTGCCGATGACCAGCCCTGCCGCGACCGTCGCGACAGTGGCGTCGGAGCTGGCCCAGGTGATCGCCTGGCCGGTGAGGATCGTCCCCGCCGCGTTCTTGACGAGGACGGCGAGGCTTGCTCCTTCGCCGGTGACGAGGGTCGCCGAGCCCGGGGCGATGACGACCTGGGCGGGGACCTTGGATTCGGCCGTCGGGGTGGGGCCCGTTCCGGTGCCGGTGCCGGTGCCGCTGGGAGCGGTGATCTTCTCGCCGCCGCAGGAGATTCCGGCGGCGGCGAGGGCGAGCGCCAGGAGCGAGGAGCCCCATGCGGAGCGGAGACGGCGGAACGGCATCGGGTGGTGCTGGAGGGGGGCGCGGAGCTCGGGCTCGGGGCTACCCTCTTGTTATCGGCGCGGGGGAGGTGGGGGTTGAGGGGGTT
>JBBQJC010000025.1:0-43748 GCA_038325515.1 Gemmatimonadales bacterium
CCGTTCCCCTTGAGCAGGATCCCGCGCACGATCTCGAGGAAATAGGTGAGCGGGATGAGCAGCCCGATCCACTGCGCCGGCGCCGGCATCGCCTCGCGCGGGAACATGAACCCCGACAGCAGGATGTTCGGGAGGATGAAGAACATCCCGAGCTGCATCGCCTGCACCTGCGTCCGCGCGAGGGTGGACACCAGCAGGCCGAGGGCGAGGTTCGCCACGACGTAGGCGAGGGTGATGGCGTACAGCAGGGCGAGGCTGCCGCGCATCGGGATGTCGAACAGCAGCTTGCCGAGCAGCAGGACGACCGTCATCTGCACGTACGCCACGACCACGAAGGGGACGAGCTTGCCGAGCATCAGGCTCGCCTTGCCGATCGGGGTCACGATCAGCTGCTCCAGCGTGCCCCGCTCGCGCTCCCGCACCACCGCCATGCTGGCAATGGGGACGAGGGTCATCATCAGCAGCACGCCGACGATGCCGGGCACGATGTACGCCGAGCTGCGGAGGCTCGGGTTGTACCAGGGGCGCACGCGAACCTCGAGGGGGAGCGGGCGCCCGATGGCGCCGCGCGCCATGTCGAGGGCCCGTGCCTGCCCCGCCTGCGCGGCGGCGGCGAGGGCGGCCGCCGACGCCATCGGGTCGGCGGCGTCGACGATCACCTGCGCCCGTGCGGTGAAGCCGCGCTTGACGTCTCGCATGTACCCGCGCGGGATCACCACGGCCGCCCGCGCGTCGCCACGACGGATGCGGTCCTCCAGCTCGGCACGGTCTCGCACCTGTCCCACGATGTCGAAGTTGCCGGTGTTGCGCATCACGCTCACCAGCGCGCGGCTCTCCGTGCTGTTCGATTCGTCGAGGACGACGGCGCGCAGGTGGCGGACCTCCGTGCGGATCGCGTAGCCGAAGAGCATGAGCTGGACGGCGGGAATCACCACGATCATCGCGAGCGTGAGGCGGTCGCGGCGCATCTGGATGAACTCCTTCCGGAGCATCGGCCAGAAGCGCGACTCGCGCACGCGCCCCATCGCCGCCGCGAGCGCGCTCATGCGCGCACCGCCTCGGGCTCGTCGCGCTCCTGCAGCTCGATGAACACCGCCTCGATGCTGTCGCGTCCGAACTGCCGCGTGATCTCGTCCGGCGTGCCCAGCGCGGTCAACCGGCCGCGCGCAAGGAAGGCGAGCCGGTCGCAGCGCGCCGCCTCGTCCATGTAGTGCGTCGTCACGAGCACCGTCGTGCCCCCCGCCGCCATCCGGTGGATGATCTCCCAGAACTGCTTGCGCGACGCGGGATCGACGCCCGCGGTGGGCTCGTCGAGAAAGAGCAGCGGCGGCTCGTGCGCGGTGGCGCAGGCCAGAGCGAGGCGCTGTTTCCAGCCCCCGGACAGGGTACCCGCGTACTGGTCCCGCCGCACGTCGAGGCCGCGTTCGCGCAGCAGCGTCTCCAGCCGCGCCTCGCGCGCCGCGCCGTGCAGTCCGTAGACCGTCGCGTAGAAGCGCGCGTTCTCGTACACGGTCAGCTCGTCGTACAGCCCGAACCGCTGCGACATGTAGCCAATCTGTCGCCGAAGCTGCTCCGCCTGCGTGCGAATGTCGAAGCCGACGACCGACGCCTCGCCGCTCGTCGGCGTCACCAGCCCGCACAGCATCCGGATGGTCGTCGTCTTCCCCGAGCCGTTGGGGCCGAGGAGCCCGAACACCTCGCCGCGCGGCACCTCGAGATCCAGCGACTCCACAGCCACCAGCGCGCCGTACGCCTTGCGCAGCGCCGACGTGCGGATGGCCGGATCGCTCACGGCGCGCCCGGTTGCAGCCGCACGGTCACGGGCAGCCCCGCCTTGAGCATCCCGCTCCGGTCGGTCAGCTCCACCTTCACGCCGAAGAGCAGGTCGGCGCGCTCCTCCTCGGTGAGGGCGACGCGCGGGGTGAACTCGGCATGCGTCGCGATCGCGCTCACCCGGCCCGCGAAGCGGCGATCCGGAAATACGTCGAGAGTTGCGATGGCGGCCTGGCCAACCTTCACCAGCGGCAGCGCCCCCTGATTCACGTAGATGCGCACGAACGGACGCGCGACGTCGGCGACGGTGACCGCCGGCTGGCCGGCGCCGAGCACCTCGCCCGGCTCGGCGTTGCGGCTGGTGACCACACCGGCGATCGGGGAACGGAGCACGAGGTCGGCCGCCGTGCCGCGCGCCGCCGCGAGCCCCGCTTCGGCCGATTGCACTTCAGCCCGAGCCACGGCGAGCTGCTGGCTGCGCGCACCGGCGCGCAGGAGCTGCAGCGTGCGGAGGGCGGCGTCGCGCCGGCTCGCGGCCAATGCCGCCGCGCTGCGGGCGGAGCCGAGCTGCTGTTGGCTCGCCGTGCCGCGCGCGGCGAGCGAGACGAAGCGCTGGAGGTCGGCCGCGGTGCGCGCCGCCTCCGCCTCCGCCCCGCGCAGCTCGTCGGCGGCACGGCTGAGCTCGGGGGGACGGGGGCCGGCGGAAAGATCGCGGAGCGAAGCCTGCGCAACGGCGAGGCGGGCGCGCCGCGCCTCGAGATCGGCCGCGAGCGTCGCCTGCGAGAGCAGGGCGAGGGTGTCGCCCATCCGCACCGCGTCCCCCTCGTCGCGCAGCACTCGCACCACCCGGGCCGGCGCGAGGGCGGCGACGTCCACCTCCACGAGCTCCACAGTGCCCACGCCGGAGATGCCGTCCGCCGAGGAAACCGGAGCGGGGCGGCAGGCGGGGGCCAGCACCATCGCGAGAAGAGCGAGTCGGCGTGTCATTGACGAGTGCGAATGACGCCAATATGCCCCCCGGTCATGGCCGGCGCGATAGCGGGCGCGACCGCTCGATCGCATGATGTGGGCACGGCCGATGCCTTGCGGGGCTACATTCGTCGGGGCCGCCAGGACCGGGGCAGCCGACGGTCACCGGTGGCGGGTAGTACTTCCTGCACTACTAACGAGAGCGCGCTGTGAATCCGGCTGCACGGGCTGAGCTTCCGCCGACCGCATCGCCCGCCACCCGGCGCTGGACCGCCGTGGCGCTGGTCGCTGGATACGTCGCCAGCGACCTGCTGCTGCGCCGCATCGCCGTGGCGAGCAGCGGGATCATTCCCTGGTATCCGGGCGCTGGACTGGCGCTCGCGTTCCTCGTGCTCGGGGGAACGGCGGTGGCGCCGGTGCTCTTCGCCGCCCGGCTCCTCCTCTATCGCTGGCCCGACGCGAGCGATCTTCCCCTCTGGGTCGCCGCGCTGGAGGCGGCGCTGCAGACCGCTGCCTACGCCGTCGGGGCCAGCGTGATCCGCGAGCGCGTGCTCGCCGGCCTTCAATCGTGGCGGGCGCGCCACGCCGCCTGGCTCGTGGGGGTGATCGGCGCCACGGCGACCGTCGCCGCCCTGGTGAGCTCCGCCGAGTTCATCGGGTGGCGCGGCCTACCGGCGTCCGCCTTCTGGACCAACCTCGCCACCTTCGCGGCGGGCGACGCGGCGGGCGCGCTCGTCGTCCTCCCAGCACTGCTCTTCGCGCTCCGGCCGCTGCTCGCGGGACTGTCGAGCAGCCGGCACCAGGGGACGCGGGCCGGCGCGCGCGCGCGGTCGCCCGATGCGCCGCTCTCCGCTGCGGGCGCCCTCCTGCCGCTGGGCGGCGCGCTCCCGGTCGTGCAGGCCGCGGCGGTGCTCGGCGCCCTCCTCCTCGGGTTCTGGCTGCACGCCCATGGCGACACGAGCTTGACCCTCGTGGCGCTGCTCGGACCGCTCGCGTGGGTCGCGCTCCGGCAGGGGCTGCGCGGCGCGGTGCTCGTCACGCTCGTGTACGGCCTCGCCTGGGGCGCGATGGCCCTGGTCTGGGGACTGGCTCCCTCCACGGTGCCCGCGGTGCAGTCGCTGCTGCTCACGCTCGGCGTCGTCGCGCTGCTCCTCGGCGCCGCGCGCACGGAGACCGCCGAGAGCGCCGCGCGCTACTGGCATCTGCTCGCCTCCGCGTCCGAGGGCATCTGGCGCGTGGATGCCGAGGGGAACACGCTCTACCTGAACGAGCGCATGGCGGAGATCCTCGGCCTGAGCGTCGAGGAGGCGGCGGGGCGCGAGATCCGTGACTTCGTCTTGGACGAAGATCGCGCGCGATGGGAGGAGGAGCGGCGCCTGCGCCTGGCGGGCGTCGACAGCACTTACGAGGTACGCGCGCGGCGTCCCGACGGGTCCGTCGCCCAGTTGGTGGTGAATGGCAGCGTCGTGCGCAGTACGGACACCGGCGAGCCGGTGGGCTCCGTCGCGATCGTCACGGACATCACCGCCGCGCGCCGCACGGAGGCCGAGCGGCAGATGGCGCAGGTGCTCCTGGAGACGGCGTTCCGTTCGTCGCGCGACGCGATGGTCATCTTTCGCGCGTCCGACGAGCAGATCGTCGACGTCAACGACATGTGGTGCCGCGCGACGGGCTACGAGCGCGCCGATGTGCTCGGACGGTCGCAGAAGGAGCTGCGCATCTGGGGCGACCCCGCCGATTCGGCGCGACTGGCCGAGGCCATCCGCGAGCACGGCGCGGTGCAGGACTTCGAGATCGCCTTCAACCGCCACGCACCGGGAGGCGTCGAGCGCGGCTATGCGCTGCTGTCGGCACAGCCAGCGATTGTCGATGGCGTTACCTACCTCCTCGTGTCGGGACGCGACATCACTGTCGAGCGGCGGCGGGCCGACACGGAGCGGCAGCTGCAGCGCCTCGAGGAGCTGGGTCGCATGGCGGGAAGCATCGCGCACGACTTCAACAACCTGCTCACCGTCGTGCTGGCCTACACGCAGTTCGTAAAGGGGTCGCTCGCCGCCCACTCGCCGGTCGATCCGCTCGACGTGGACGAGATCGAGCGCGCCGCGCAACGGGGCCGCGAGCTCACCTCGCGGCTGCTCGCCTTCAGCCGGAACCAGCCGGCCGAGCCGCGCGTCGTCGACGCGCGCGACGTCGTCGACCGCGCGCGCGGAATGCTCCAGTCCATCCTCCCGCCCATCGTGCGGCTCGAGATAGAGCGGTCACCGGAGCCGCTGCCCGTGCTCGCCGACCCGGGGCAGATGGACCAGATCCTCCTCAACCTCGCCGTCAACGCGCGGGATGCCATGCCGAATGGCGGGATGCTCACCATCTCGACCGAGCTGCTGCAGGCGCCGTCGGGCGAGGTGGCGGAGCAGGTCGGGCAGGACGCCATCCCCGGGCAGTACGTGCTCCTTCGCATCCGGGATACCGGCTGCGGGATGGAGGACGCGACGCTGCCTCGCATCTTCGAGCCCTTCTTCACCACCAAGCCCCAGGGAGAGGGGACGGGGCTGGGGCTCGCCGTGGTGTTCGGCATCGTGCGGCAGGCACGCGGCGTCGTGCGAGTGGAGAGCGCCGTGGACCGCGGCTCGACGTTCAGCATCTTCTGGCCGACCGCGTCGATCGCCCCGATGCCGCTCGACGTGTCGCTCGTGGACGACGACAGCCGGGCGCACATGACGGGCGGCCGCGTGCTCCTCGTCGAGGACGACGCTACAGTCCGCACCATCACGCGGCGGATCCTCGAGGATGGCGGCTTCGAGGTGCGCGCGGCGTCGGACGGCGAGCGCGCGCTGCGGTGCCTCGACGAGATGGAGGCCGAGGGCCGTCCCCCCGACGTCGTGTTGTCCGACGTGCTGATGCCGCAGCTCGGCGGGCGGGGGCTCGCCCAACGGCTCGCCGCGCGCCGGCCCGGGCTCGTGGTGGTGCTGATGACCGGCCACGCCGGGGTGACTGACGTGCGCGAGGGGCTGGTCAACGTTCCCTTCCCCGTCGTGCAGAAGCCGTTCAACGTCACGGAGCTCCTCGACGTGATCGACGCCGCGGTGGCACGCGCCCGTCAGGGTTGACCCGATGGCGCGCGCCGCGGGCTAACACACCTTTCGGCTGATGAGCCAGCCGGAGGGTCTCCATGACATATAGCATGCGCCGGACGCTGCACTGGTCGTCGAGAGCGCTCGGTATTCTCACCGCGCTCTTTCTGGGAGTCTTCGCGCTCGACGCGTTCGGGGAAGGGACCGGCTTCTGGTCTGCGCTTCCCCGGTTCGCCATTCACCTGCTGCCGAGCCTCGTGCTGCTCGCGGTGGTGGGGATCGCCTGGCGGCGTGCCTGGGTGGGCGGGCTGGTCTTCCTCGCCCTCGCCGTGCTCTACGCCGATATGGCGCGCGCGCATCCGCTCTGGATCCTCACCATCGGCGGGCCGCTCGCGCTCGTCGGCGCGCTGTACCTCGCGAGCTGGGCGCGTCCGCACGCGGCCTCACCGGGAGGCTGACGGGGCTCGGCCGGATCCGCCACTGGCGTCCGTCGTCCCGGAGGCACATGCTGTGGACCCGCGGTTCGGTCCGTCGCGCGTCCAACAGTTCTTCGGAGCATCGTCATGACTTCCCCAACCTCTGCCTCCGCCTCGCCGCCGCCGCTCTCCGCCGCCGCACCGACGCGCGGCCGCTTCCTCTGGCACGAGCTCATGTGCCGGGACACGCAGAAGGCGCTCGCCTTCTACCCCGCCGTCGCCCCCTGGACGACCATGTCCATGTCGCCCGCCGAAGGGGTCGCGCCGTACAGCATGTTCGTGAATGGTGAGATACCGATGGCCGGCGTGATGGCCATCCCCGAGGCCGCCGGCGATCGGCAGCCCACCGCGTGGCTCCCCTACATCGGCACCCCCGACGTCGACGCGACCTCCAGCGAGGCGGCGTCGCTCGGCGCCATGGTGATGATGCCCCCCACCGACATCCCGACCGTCGGGCGCATCGCCGTGCTGGCCGATCCGCAGGGTGCGCAGTTCGCCCTCTTCGCCCCGGCGACTCCCTACGGCGCCGAAGCGGCACCGAAGCCCGGCGAATTCTCGTGGCACGACCTTGCCGCGAGCGACCCCGATGCCGCGTTCTCCTTCTACGAGCGTCTCTTCGGGTGGAAGAAGACGCAGTCGATGGACATGGGAGCGAACGGGGTCTACCAGATGTTCGGCCGCCACGAGTTCACGTACGGGGGCGTGTACAGATGCGCGGTGGGCAAGGAGACGCCGCACTGGCACAGCTACGTGCAGGTCCCCGACCTCGACCGCTCCTGCGACGCCGTGCGCGCGAGCGGTGGAACCGTCGACATGGGTCCCCACGAGGTACCCGGCGGCGACCGCATCGCCATGTGCACGGACAATCAGGGCGCCGGATTCGCCCTGCACGGGAAGAAGCAGGGCTGACCGGACCGCGCCGGAGTGGCCGGCCGGAGCCGCCATGTCAGGGAATTCCTTGACAGCCCCGGGGAGTTCCACTCTGGCGGCTTTCGCTCCGGAAACGCAACATCCGGGAGTCTCCGGAACCCTGTGTTTCGACCAACAACGGAACAACCCATGAGCGTGACAGCCTTTCCCAGCGACATCGAGATCGCCCAGCGAGTGCGGCTGCGTCCCATCGAGGACGTGGCCGCCGACCTCGGCCTCGATCGCGACGACCTCGAGCTGTACGGCCGCTACAAGGCCAAGGTGCCGCTCGAGCTCGCGAGCCGCCCCGCCCGCGGCAAGCTCGTGCTGATGACCTCGATCAACTCCACCCCGGTCGGCGAGGGGAAGAGCACTACCGCGATCGGGCTCTCCCAGGCGCTCCGCCGCCTCGGCAAGAACGCCATTCTCTGCATCCGCGAGCCGAGCCTCGGTCCCGTATTCGGCGTGAAGGGGGGCGCCGCCGGCGGCGGCTACTCGCAGGTGCTCCCGATGGAGGACATCAACCTCCACTTCACCGGCGACTTCCACGCGATCGCCAGCGCCCACGCCCTCCTCTCGGCCCTCGTCGACAACCACCTGCAGCAGGGGAACGCGCTGCGCCTCGATCCGCGACGCATCACCTGGCCGCGCACCGTCGACATGAACGACCGCGCGCTGCGCAGCGCCATCATCGGGCTCGGCGGCGCCTCCAACGGCGTCCCGCGCGAGGAGCGGTGGGTGATCGTTCCGGCGAGCGAGGTGATGGCGGTGGTCGCCCTGGCCACGAGCGTCCCCGATCTCCAGGAGCGGCTCGGACGCATCATCGTGGGCTCCACGGCGGGAAGCGCCCGCGAGCCGGTGCGCGCCCGCGATCTCGAGGCGGTAGGGGGGATGTCCGTCCTGCTCAAGGACGCGATCCGTCCGAACCTCGTGCAGACGCTCGAGGGCGGGCCGGCCTTCGTGCACGCGGGCCCCTTCGCGAACATCGCGCACGGCTGCAACAGCCTCCTCGCCACGCGCACCGCGCTCGCCCTCGGCGACATCGTCGTCACGGAGGCGGGGTTCGGCTCCGACCTCGGCGCGGAGAAGTTCTTCGACATCAAGTGCCGCATGGGCGGGCTTGAGCCGGAGGCCGCGGTGCTCGTCGCGACGGTGCGCTCGCTCAAGTACCAGGGCGGCGTGCCGCTCAAGGAGCTGTCGCGCCCGGACACGGCCGCGCTCGCGCGCGGCCTCGAGCATCTCGAGCGGCACGTCGACAACCTCCGGCAGTTCGGCGTGCCGGTCGTCATCGCGCTCAACCATCACAGCGCCGACACCGAGGAAGAGATCAAGCTCGTGTTCGACGAGGCGGCCCGGCTGCAGGCGCCCATCGCGTTGAGCGAGGTGTGGGGCAAGGGTGGCGCGGGGGGCGAGGCGCTCGCGAAGGAGCTGCTCGCCGTGCTCGACCGCAAGGGCGCCGAGTATCGCCCGCTGTATCCCGTGGAGCTGCCGATCCGCGAGAAGGTGAACACGATCGTGCGCCGCGTGTACGGCGGCGACGGTGCCGACTTCTCGCCGAAGGCCGAGCGGACGATGGAGTACCTGGAATCGATCGGGATGGGTCGCACCCCGGTGTGCATGGCGAAGACGCAGTTCTCCCTCACCGACGACGCGACGAAGCTTGGCCGCCCGCGCGGCTTCCGGCTCACGGTCAACGAGATCTATCCCGCCGCCGGCGCCGGCTTCATCGTGGCGCAGTGCGGTGACATCATGACGATGCCCGGCCTCTCCAAGGCCCCCGCCGCGTGGCGGATGTCGCTCCGCCCCGACGGCACCGTCGGTCACCTCTTCTGAGACGCACGATGATCCCGATCAAGGATGCGGACGGCCGCTATCTCCGTCTCACGCAGCCGCTGGTGCGCGAGAACGGCGTGCTGCGCTCCGCGAGCTGGGACGAGGCGCTCGACCGCGCCGCGGAGGGCTTCCGCCGCACCCGGCGGGAGCGCGGCCCCGATGCGCTGGGCACCTTCAGCTGCTCCAAGTCGACGAACGAGGTGAACTACCTGGCGCAGAAGCTGTCGCGCCTCGCCTTCGGCACCAACAACATCGACAGCTGCAACCGAACGTGACACGCTCCTAGCGTCGTCGGTCTGGCGACAGTGTTCGGGGCAGGGGGAAGCACCAGCTCGTACCGGGAGGTGGAGGAGACGGACGTCGTCTTCCTCTGGGGCGCGAACGCGCGCGAGGCGCACCCGATCTATTTCCACCACGTCCTCAAGGGCGTCCGCAACGGCGCGCGCCTCTACGTGGTGGATCCACGGCGCACCTCCACCGCGCAGTGGGCGGACGTCTGGATGGGACTGAACGTCGGAAGCGACATCGCCCTCGCCAACGCGATGGGGCGCGAGATCATCCATGCCGGCCTCGCCGACGAGGCGTTCATCGCTCGCGCCACGACGGGGTTCGCGGCGTACCGCGACGCGGTGGAGTCGTACACGCTGGAGTTCGCCGAGCGGGCGACGGGGATTCCCGCCGCGGTCATCCGCGCGGCAGCGCACGCGTATGCCGCCGCCCCCCGCGCGATGATCTGCTGGACGCTCGGCATCACCGAGCACCACAACGCGGTGGACAACGTGGTGTCGCTCATCAACCTCGCGCTCCTCACCGGCCACGTCGGGCGCTGGGGCTCGGGGCTCAATCCGCTGCGCGGGCAGAACAACGTGCAGGGGGGCGGTGACATGGGCGCCCTCCCCAACCGCTTGCCGGGATTCCAGGATCTCACCGACGCCGCCGTCCGCGCTCCCTTCGAGCGCCTCTGGGGCGCTCCGGTCCCGCCACGCGCCGGTTGGAATCTCACCGAGATGCTGCACGCCATGGACCGCGGCGCGCTCCGCGCGCTCTACGTGCTCGGCGAGAACCCGGCGCAGTCGGACGCCGACGGCGAGCGCGTCACGCAGCTGCTCGAGGGGCTCGACCACCTCGTCGTGCAGGAGATCTTCCTCACGCGCACCGCGCAGCTCGCGCACGTCGTCCTCCCCGCCACGTCGAGCTGGTGCGAGGCCGAAGGAACCGTGACGAACAGCGAGCGGCGGGTGCAGCGCGTGCGCAAGGCGCTCTCCCCCCCCGGCGACGCCCGCGACGAGCTCTGGATCATCAGCGAGCTGGCGCGTCGGCTCGGCTGCGACTGGGGCGCACCGACGGCGGAACAGCTCTGGAACGAGGTGCGCGCCCTGGCGCCCAACTTCGCCGGGATGAGCTACGCGAGGCTGGAGGAATTGGGCGGGATCCAGTGGCCCTGCGCCAACGAGCGCGATCCCGGCGCGCCCTTCCTGCACGGCCGCCTCTGGGAGGAGTCGCCGGTGCGCGCACCGGCGCCCTTCTCGGTGGTGCGTGACGAAGGTCCCGTCGAGATGCCGAACGAGGAATACCCACTGCTGCTGACCACCGGTCGCCGGCTGGAATCGTACAATACAGGGGTGCAGTCGTCGGGCTACGCTTCGCCGCGCCGGCGCGAGGAGACGGTCGACCTCTCGCCGGAGGACGCGTCGCGCCTTGGCGTCCGCGACGGCGACGCCGTCCGCGTGTCGTCGCGACGCGGCAGCGTGGTCGCGCCCGCGTGCATCGAGCCGGCGATGCGCCCTGGCCTCGTCTTCATGACGATGCACTTCCCCGACGAGGTGGACACCAACCGCCTCACGATCGACGCGGCGGATCCGCGCTCGGGCACCGCCGAGTTCAAGGCGTGCGCGGTGCGCGTGGAGCCGGTGCGTCCGGCAAGCGTGCCGCATGCGCGCCTCGAGATGGATGAACGCGCCCTGGTTGCGGGAGACTGATGGATCTGCGTCTGCACGATGCCGAGCCGACGGCGGAGGAGCGCGCCGCCGTGGACGCGCTGCTGGGAGCGCCCGCGTCGTCGTGGGAAGGGGGAGCGCGCGACGTGGAGCGCGACCTCCGCGTGGCGATCGGGGGGCACGCGTCGCGCGCGCGCCGGCACCAGCTCCTCCCGGCGCTGCTGGCCGTCCAGTCGCGCGTGGGATGGCTCACCGAAGGAGCGCTCAACTATGTGAGCGCACGATTGACCGTGCCCCCGGCCGAGACGTGGGGAGTGGCGACATTCTATGCCCTCCTTGCCACGGCGCCGCGGCCGCGGCGCGTGCTGCACGTCTGCGACGACATCGCCTGCCGCTGCCGCGGGGCGGACGAGCTGATCGCCGGCCTGGAGCGCGAAGCGGGCCCCGAGTGGCACGCGCGGGCGCTCCCCGACGGAGCGCCGCTCGCGCTGAGCGACGACGTGGTCTGGATGCGCAGCCCCTGCCTCGGCCGCTGCGACGCGGCTCCCGCCGCGCTGTACGTCGAGGCTGGCGAGCATCCCGTGGAGCGCACGCTGGGCGCGCTCTCGCTGGAGAGTGCGCTGGCGGCCATGCGCGGTGAATTCTTCGAAGCATCGAATGCCTCCGTCGAGCCCGCCCTGCACGCGGGGCCCCTGCTGGCTCGGGTCGGGGTGGTGGATCCGGAAAGCCTGAGCGCCTATGTCGCGTCGGGGGGATACGAGGCGTTGCGCCGCGCGATCGGGACGGGAGCGGCGAGCGTGATCCGCGAAGTGACGGCGTCGGGGATCGTCGGGCGCGGCGGCGCCGCCTTCCCGATGGGGCGCAAGTGGGACGCCGTCGCGAAGCAGCCCGCGCTGCCGCACTACCTCGTCTGCAACGCCGACGAATCGGAGCCGGGCACCTTCAAGGACCGCGTGCTTCTGGAGGGCGATCCCTTCGCAGTGATCGAGGCGATGACCGTCGCCGCCCTCGCCTGCGGGTGCGAGCACGGCTACCTGTACGTGCGGGGGGAGTATCCGCTGGCGCGCGCCCGCATCGCCAACGCCGTCGCGCAGGCGCGGGCCGCCGGGCTCCTCGGCGCCGACGTCATGTCGAGCGGCCGGCGCTTCGACGTCGAGGTGCGCACCGGTGGCGGCGCGTACATCTGCGGCGAGGAGACGGCGATCTTCAACTCCATCGAGGGGTTCCGCGGCGAGCCGCGCAACAAGCCCCCGTTCCCAGTGGAAGCGGGCCTCTTCGGCAAGCCGACCCTCGTGAACAACGTGGAGACCCTCGTCAACGTGCTCCCCATCGTGCTGCACGGCGGCGAGCGCTTCGCCGCGACGGGCACCGCGCAGTCCACCGGGACGAAGCTCTTCTGCCTGAGCGGCTGCGTGCGGCGGCCAGGGGCGTACGAGATCCCCTTCGGCGGCACGCTGCGCGAGCTCATCGAGCTCGCGGGGGGTGTGCGCGACGGGCGTCGGCTCACCGCGGTGCTTCTGGGCGGGGCGGCCGGCGTCTTCGTCCGCGCCGACGAGCTGGACCTCCCCCTCACCCTCGAGGGCGCGCGCGCCGCGAATGCCACTCTCGGCTCGGGCGTCGTGATGGTGTTCGACGACAGCGTCGATCTCGCGCACATCCTCGCGCGCATCGCGTCCTTCTTCCGCGACGAGAGCTGCGGCCAGTGCGTCCCCTGCCGAGTCGGCACCGTGCGCCAGGAGGAGGCACTGCACCGCATCTGTGCCGGCCGCGAGCGCGACGGTCTCGCCACCGAGGTGGCGTTGCTCGACGAGCTCGGCGCCGCGATGCGCGATGCCTCCATCTGCGGTCTCGGACAGACCGCCTACAGTGCCGTCGAGTCGGCGATCCACCGCCTCGGCGTCTTCCAGCCCGCGGCCGCGCGAGGAGACGCGTCATGAGCACCTTCGTGCAGCTCCAGCGCGCCGGATACGCGCCGCCACCCGTGCCCACGGTCCCGCTCACCATCGACGACCGCGTCGTGGAGGTGCCGGAAGGCACCACGATCCTCGCCGCCTGCCGATCGATCGGGCTCGATCTCCCCACCCTCTGCTTCCTCGAGACGCTGCATCCGGTGAACGCCTGCCGCATCTGCGTCGTCGAGGTGAAGGGCGCGCGCGTCCTGGCGCCCTCGTGCTCCCGCGTCGTCGAGCCGGGGATGGTGGTGCAGACGCAGAGCCCGCGCGTGCGCCACGCGCGGAAGATGGTGCTCGAGCTCCTCGCGTCGTCGGTGGACCTCTCCTGCACCCCGAAGGTCGCCGGATGGATGGAGGAGTACGGCTGCGACCCGGGGCGCTACGGTCCCCCCGCTCCCGCGCCCGCGCGCGCCGACGCGCGCGATCAGGCGGTGGCGGGACATCATGCGCCTCCCGATCCCGCGTTCGCCGCGACGGTCGCGCGCCCCGTCACGGTGGACAACGAGCTCTACGTCCGCGACTACGCCAAGTGCATCCTCTGCTACAAGTGCGTCGAGGCGTGCGGCGCCGATCACCAGAACAGCTTCGCGATCGCCGTCGCCGGCCGCGGCTTCGACGCGCGCATCTCCACCGAGTGGGCGGTGTCGCTCCCCGACTCGGCGTGCGTCTTCTGCGGCAACTGCATCGCCGTGTGCCCCACCGGCGCGCTGATGCCGGTCACCGAGCACGACCGCCGCGCCGACGGGAGCTGGGATGAATCGCGGCAGACGCGTACCGACACCATCTGCCCCTACTGCGGCGTCGGCTGCACGTTGACGCTCCACGTCCAGGACGGCGAGATCCTCAAGGCCACGTCGCCGCTCGACCATTCGGTCACCCTCGGCAACCTGTGCGTGAAGGGGCGGTTCGGCTGGCGCTTCGTGCAGAACGTCGCACCCCCGGCGGAGGAAGCATGAGCAATGCATCGACGACTCCGCGCGGTGCGATGACGCCGGAGACCCTCGGCTACGGCACCCCGTCGCGCGCCGTCAGCGTCGCGCGGCTGGCCGGCGACCAGGTCACGCACGAGCAGGTGATGGTTGCCGAGGAGGTGCCAGTCGCGCTCGTGTACAACGGACGCTCGCATCTCGTGATGATGGCCACTCCCGCCGACCTCGACGACTTCGCGGTGGGCTTCACGCTGAGCGAGGAGATCGTCGGCCGGACGCTCGACATCGAGCGCGTGGACATCGTGCGCTTCGGCCGGGGGATCGAGCTGCAGGTCACGATCCCGCCCGCCGCCGCCGAGCGTCTCGCGGCCCGCGCGCGCCACCTGCCGGGACGCACGGGGTGCGGGCTCTGCGGGGTGGAGGAGATCGCCGACGCGGTGCGCCTGGTGCCGCCGGTGGCGTCGGACTTCGTCATCCGGCCCGCCGCGCTCTACCGCGCGGCGGCGCTGCTGCAGGCGCGCCAGCCACTCAACGGGGCGACGCATGCGGTGCACGCCTCGGCATGGGCGACGGCCACCGGCGAGCTGCGCGTCGTGCGCGAGGACGTCGGCCGCCACAACGCGGTGGACAAGGTCATCGGTGCGCTCGTGCGCGCGAAGGTGGACGCGTCGGCCGGCTTCCTTCTCGTCACCAGCCGGGCGAGCTACGAGCTCGTGCAGAAGACGGCGGCCGCTGGCATCCCGCTCCTCGCCGCCGTGTCGCGCCCCACCGGCCTGGCCGTGCGCATGGCCGAGGCGGCGGGGCTCACACTCGTCGCGCTGCTGCGCGGCGATTCGGCGAACGTGTACACGGGAGCGGAGCGGATCGTCGAGCGGTGACGGTGTCGCGGTCGCTCATGGAATCGACGCGTCAAGTTCCAGCACCGCGCGAACGCCCGCCGGCTGGTTGACGAGCGCGTCGCGAGACACGTAACCGATGGCTCCCGGGGTGCGCGAGACGTAAAGCAGCATCGCCGGCTCCGATTCCACGGAGGGAGGCGGGAGCGTGCCGTGGAAGTACAGAGCGTTCCAGAAGTCGCGCATGTCCCGCACCGACTGGCCCAGCGCCGCGCGGGAGAACGCGTCGCGAAGCGGCGAGGACGGTGAGAGATTGGCTGGCGCGATCCGGCTGCCGGTGCGCCAGAACCGTGTGCGCAGCAGGAAGATGCGCCTCACCTCGTCGTGAGTGAGCGCGGTCACCGGGACGTCCGCCTGCACGATGATCACGAGCTCGACGGGGCGTGCTGCCGCGACGGGGCGGAAGCGCTCGCCCGCCGGCGCGCGCGCCGCCATCGCGACGGGCAGCCACGCCCCGATCAGAAGAGCAGCGAAACGGCTGCGAACCATCCGCGCGCCACCCGTTGTGAAGGCGAGGCCGTCACCTGGCGCTCGAGCTTGAGCGTCAGTCGTCCGGGCGCGCGGTACGTGAGCCCGAGGCTCCCGGTGCGCAGCGACGTGCCGTTCGGCGGGTAGTACAGCTCGGTGCCCGCGACCAGGTAGATGTCGCGCAGCCCGGAGGGGATGGCTCCCTGCGCGAAGGCGCCCCGCTGCCCGGCGCCCCCGCTGCCGGAGGAGAGCGACACGGCCTCCGCGAGGAGATCCACTCCCGATCCGCGCCAGCGTAGATCCGCGCCGAACAGGCCGCGCGCGCCCTGATCGCGCACCTCTCCATCGCTCTCCGCCGCCGCCGCACGCAGCGCACGCAGCGACGACCGCACTCCCTGCGGCGCACCGCCATCACCTGTCTCGCCCTCGTCATCCTCCGTCGCGAATGGCCGCACCTCGGCGACCGCGGCGGCGCTGCCGCCGAGCCAGAGACCTGGCGCGAGCTCCACGGCGATACGGCCCCCCAGGGCCCGCGCGAACCGCACTTCGTTCGTGTCGCGCCGGCCCGCCGAGGTCGCCGCGTAGAGCGCATACCCCGCGTCGTGCCCGAGGAGCTCGCGCGAGCCGGCGAGCAGAATGCCCGTGGCCTCCTTGGCGAACGGTCTGTACGTGGACAGCGGCCGCACGGCGGCCCACGTCACCGGCTCGGCATTGCTCTCGTTCCACTGGCCGACGGGTGTCAGGAAACGCCCGATACGGATGCGGGCCGCATCGGTGATAGTGTACTCACCATACAGGCGCGCCACCTCGAGCGCGCGATCGTCCTGGCGGCCGGCGTAGTTCTCGTTCGTGCTGCGCACCGCGTCCAGTTCGGCAAAGTACGCGAGCCGCGGAGAGAGGGTGCCCGACACGAGCAGCGCAACGCTGGATTCGCTCATCCGCGCCGAGTCGCCCAGGGGCGTAGTGTTGATCACGAGGCTGCCGTACCCGCCCACGTGGAGCGCGACGGGAGCGCTGGACGCGGGCGCCGGAAGCTGCGCCGCCGCACCGATCGGCCCGGCGAGCAGCATCGGCGTCAGCGCCAGGCGCCCGAACCACCAGCCGTATCGCCCCTGCCGTGCGGCTGGCACTGTCACGGTCGGCTCACCCTCGAGGGCCCCACGTCCATCGCGAGTCTCACGTCACCGAGTGTAGCAGCATTCCGCGCGCGCGCTGTCAGGCCTTCCACCCTCGGCGGACGGCTCGTCGTCGTGCTGGCCCTCTTCATCTCGCTGGTCACCGTCTCCGTCGTCGGCGTCCAGTTCGGCGAGGGGCGCGCCCAGATCACGAGGGAAACGGGCCAACGGCTGGCGGGCGATGCCGATCTCGTCGCTCAGCGGGTCGCGCGCGACGTGCGGGAGCGCGTCCGATCCGCTGCCGTCTGGTCGCAGCTCGAGACCGCGCAGGATGTGGTCACCGACGACATCGACAAGCGGCTCGCCGTCACGCTCGAGCGGCTCGTCAGGAGTCTCGGCCCCGAAGACGTGGGGCTGGCGATGAACGACTCGGGCCGCCTCATCGCCGCCTCGAGTCCGTCGCTGATGTCGGCGCTTCCACCCGCGATCGCGCTCGCGGCGCGCCGCTGCGCTGGTGCCCGCGCGGCGGGCGGCGGCGTGCAGCTGGTGCCGGCGGCCTCTGGGCCGCTGCTCGCCGTCGCCAGCGTCATCCGCGCGCGTGGCGACGGCCGCCCCGTCGGATGCCTGCTGCTGGTCACCCCATGGAGCGCGCTCGTGCGAGCGGCCGTGCCGCGCACCGCGCTGGACCGCGTCGCGGTCCGACACGAGACGACGGTGCTCTGGAGCGGTGCGCTGTTCTCGAGCGGTGAGCCGCTCGTCACGGGCCTCGCCACCCTCTCCGCCGCCGGAGTCGATCTCGGCGTGAACGTCGCGCAATCGCGCCGCGACGCACTCGCCCCCGTGCGCGAGCGCGGGCTCTCGGCGCTGCTCCTCGCCATCGCCGTCATGGCCGTATCGCTCCCGGCCGCGTTCATCGTCGCGCGAAGCACGACGCAGCCGTTGCGCGCGCTCACCGAGTCGGCGCTCGCGCTGCGCGACGATGGAGGCGCCGGCCTCGCGACGCCGTCCGGTGATGCGCCCCGTGAGGTGCGCGTCCTGCACGCGGCGCTGGAGTCGATGCTGCGACGTCTCGACCAGTCCCGCCGGGCCATGTCGGAGCGCGAGGCACTCGTGGCCCTCGGGACGATGGCCGCCGCGCTCGCGCACGAGATTCGAACGCCGCTCGCCGTCGTCCAGTCGTCGACCCAGTTGCTCGAGCGCGAGATGCGCGAGACGCGGCGCGAGGAGCTCGGCGCCCTCGTGATCGCAGAGGTGCAGCGGCTCGACCGTCTGGTCGGCGATCTGCTCACCTTCGCCCGCCCCCGTCCCCCCGATCGGCGGCCAGCCGATCTGCGGGCGGTCGTGCGCCGGGCGGCCGAGCTGCTCGCGCCGCTGGCGAGCGAGCGAGGCGTCACGCTGGAGCTCGCGCTGGAGCCAGCGGCCGTGGATCTCGACGAAGAACAGTTCCAGCAGGTCGTGCTGAATCTGGCGAGCAACGCGATACAGTTCTCTCCGCGCGGCGCCACCGTGCGCATCGTCACCGGAAGCTCGGGGGATCGGGCGCTGCTCACCGTGATGGACAGCGGGCCGGGCATCCCAAGCGACCGGTTGCCCGAGATCTGGAAGCCCTTCCACACGACGCGCCGCGGCGGCACGGGCCTCGGTCTCTCCATCGCCCGCCAGATCGTCGAGCGGCACGGGGGGACGATCGACGCGACGAGCATACCGGCTGCCGGTACCACGCTGCGGGTGGCAGTGCCGGTTCGAGCAGCCTCCTCCAGCGACCGGACGAGCGATGCGTGACCCCCGATGACACGAGCGACGATCCTGATCGTGGACGACGAGCCGCACATGCGGCGCGTGCTGGAGATGATGCTCGACGGCTTCGGCCACCGGGCGCTCTCCGTGAGCGGCGCCGAGGAGGCGCTGGGCGTGCTGGGCCGGGAGCACGTGGACCTCGTGTTCACCGACCTGCAGCTCGGGGCGATGTCCGGGCTCGACCTGCTTCCACTCGTACGCAAGGGCTGGCCGGACGTCACGGTCGTGCTGATGACCGCCTATGCCACCATCGAGAGCGCGGTGCAGGCGATCAAGGCGGGTGCCTACGACTACCTCGTGAAGCCGTTCCGCATCGAGGAGATCGAGGCCATCGTGGGGCACGCGCTCGCGTTGCGGGATGCTCAGCGCGAGAACGCCTACCTCAAGGAGGTCGCGGCGGCGCCGTTCGAGGGGCTCGTGGGGGAGAGCGCATCCATGCGGCGCGTCTTCACGCTGATCGGCCGCGTGGCGCCCTCCACCTCCACGGTGCTCGTCACCGGCGAGACGGGGACCGGGAAGGAGCTCGTGGCGCGCGCCATCCATGCCCGTTCGCCGCGCGCAAGCCGGCTGTTCGTCGCGGTCAACTGCGCGGCCATTCCCGGCGAGCTCCTGGAGGCCGAACTGTTCGGCGTGCTGCGCGGCGCCTTCACCGGCGCCACCCGTGACCGCGCCGGCAAGTTCGAACTGGCCGACGGTGGCACGCTCTTTCTCGACGAGGTCGGCGACATGCCCCTCGAGATGCAGGCCAAGCTGCTGCGCGTCCTGCAGGAGCGCGTCGTCGAACGGCTCGGATCGGGTGTGGAGCGGCCGGTGGACGTGCGGGTGATCGCCGCCACGCACCGCGACCTCGCCGCGCAAGTGCGCGCGGGGCGGTTCCGCGAGGATCTCATGTACCGCCTCGCGGTCATTCCCATCGAGCTGCCGCCGCTGCGCGACCGCCGTGACGACATCGCACCCATCGCGCGCGCTGCCGTGGCGCGGCTCGCCGCGCGGTCGGGCCGCCAGCTGACGCTGTCCGCCGCGGCGATCGCGCGTCTGGAGCTCTATGATTGGCCCGGCAACGTTCGCGAGTTGCACAACATCCTCGAGCGCGCCGTGCTCCTGGCGAGCGGGTCGGCGCTCGGCGACGGCGATTTTGCCGATCTCCCGGCACGCTCGACGCCCGATAGCTCGGCGCCGCCAGACGTCGACCCGGCCGCCACGCTCGTCGAGGTGGTCGCGGCAGCGGAGCGCGCGGCGATCGTTCATGCGCTGCGAGTCACGCATGACAACAAGACGCACGCCGCCGACCGGCTCGGCGTGAGCGTGCGCACGCTCTGGTACAAGCTGCGACGGCTCGGTATCGCCGGTGCCGGTGCCGACGAGAGCGACGCGGACGACAGTCCCGCTGCGTGAGTCATCCGTCGCGATCGTCGTCGTCGTCGCCGCCACCGGTCCGTCCCGCCGGCGCGCTGCCGCTGATCCCGAGTGTCCCGGTTGCCGCGTCGAAGGTCGCGGTGAGCTGGGCGAGGTTGGTCGTCGCCGGACCGCTCGTCACCCGCCCCGCGCCGTCGAACGTCGCGCCGTGATTCGGGCAGCGCCACCCGGCGCCGAGCAGCTGAACGGTCGTCCCCTGGTGAGTGCAGGCGAGCGTGTATGCGACGAACGTCGCCGCGCCCGTGCGCGCCACGCCGATGGGGATGCCGGTGCCTCCGTCAACGCGCGCCACGCCGCCTACGCTCGCCAGCGCCGGATAGCTCGCGACCCGGATCGACAGCGCGACATTGCCCGGCGCACCCGGGGCCGGCTGCGAAGGACTCCCCGGCTGCGACGGGGCCGGCGAGGGCGCGGCCCCGAGCGTGATGATGCCGAGCGCCGCGTCCAGCGTCGCCCCCAGCGAGACGAGATTGCCGGTCTGCTGGCCCCCGGTCCAGGTCCCGGCGGCGTTGAAGGTGGCGCCATGGTTGGGGCACTTGAAGCTGCCGCCCGTGATATCCACCGTCGTGCCCTGATGCGGGCAGACGAGCGAGAAGGCCGACACCGTCGTGGTGCTGTTGCGCACCAGCGCGATCGGGGAGCCGCCGGCGTTCGCGCGTGCGATGCCGCCGACGTTTGCGAGCGCCGGATAGTCGCTCAGCCGGAAGGTGGATCCGGCACCAGGGGTGGTGCCACCGGTACCGAGCCCGCCGGCGAGGCCAGTCACTCCCCCGATCACGCCGTCGCCGCAGGCGCTGACGAGCAGCGCTGCAACCGCGGCGAGCGTGGAGCGCGCGACAAAATCGCGTCGGGTCACCTGGCGCGGCTCGGCTCCGGCCAACTGGCAACCGCGGCCGGCGCAGGCGGACGTCGGGGACACGGCGGTTGGATCGGTGCGCTTCGGCATCGTATGCTCCGTCAATGAGAGGATCGGTTGGATTCGGTGTCGTTCGTCAGGCGACGCGGACGACGGCGGCGCGCCACGCGGCGCCGTCTTCAGCTTCCTGCAGCAGCGCGGCGAGGTCCACGACGATGCGCTCCCCGTCGCGCCGGATCGCGTAGCGGTCCATGCCCCGCGTCGCCCGTCCTTCGATGAACGTGCCGTCGGGACGGTACTTGGAATGGTGCTTGGGGCACTGGAAGCGGTGCTCTCCCTCCTCCCAGCGCAGCGCCGTGTTCTGGTGCGGGCACGACAACGCGAACGCGTACACGGCGCCGTCGTAGCGCACGAGAATGAGCTCCTTGTCGCGATCGATCGCCGCCCCGTCGCGCTCCGGGACGGGATAAGCGGCGACGTCGCCGTCCGCCGGCGTCGTCAATCGTCCCAGGCCCCTGGCGAGCGCGCGCGCCTGCGCCGGCGTCGCGCCCATGGCCAGCACGAGGGCCGCGACGGCGCGCGCCGAATCGACGAGGAAGGTGCGCCGCCGCTGAACGAGAGGGCAGCGCGTGCACGAGGAATCATCGGGCTGTGTGGTGTCCATCTCAGTCCTTGCGGAAGGGGGGAAGCATGATGGCGTAGCCGAGCACCGCCGTGCCCATCGAGGCGAAGGCGATGTTGCGGTGGAGCTGGCGCGCGCTGCCGCTGTTGCTGGCGCGGCTCGCGAGCAGGCCCGTGGCGGTGAAGCCCGCATCGCTCGCGAGCAGGAGCAGCGAGTGCGCGAGGCGCGAGCGGCGGCCAGCGGGATCCTGCCGCGAGTCCCACAGGTTCCACAGTCCGGTGGCGGTGTTGACGGTGAAGAGTGCCGCCACACCGGTGGCCATCGGGCCGTGCGAGCGGCGCGCCCACAGCGGCGCGTCGATCCCGTGGTCGAGGAGCTGCTGTCCCGCGGCGTACTGGGCGGCGAAGAGCGGCAGCATGGAGTAGCTCGCCCAGCGGTGGACGGCGAGTCGCCGCGCGTACCAGTCGCTGTACTCCACCACCACGCGGCGCCGGCGCACGGTGTCCGCCGGCGCTGGCGCCGCATCGCGGCCAGTGCCGACGGGCGGGAGCAGCGTCTCGTCCTGTCGCCAGGGCGAGTCGAGATGCGTCGTGTCTGCGCGGGCCGGGGCGGGGCGCGCGGCCAGGAGGAGCGCGGCGAGAGCGTGAAGCAGCATGGGTCGGCGCCGTTCGTGAGGGTTTCGGGAGACCGCGGGATTCGGCCCCCACCTCACCACCATGCACTGCCGCTGCCACGCGTGCCGCCGGCTCAACTCATTGCGGCATCAGGCGTTGTGAGCTCGTCATCGCGCAGGGAATCGCGCGTTGCACGCGCAATTCCCTGCGCACCGCGCAACCGATTGCGCGGTGCGGTACTAGCTGGCCGCCTTCTCCCCCGCCTCCCCCGCCTTCACGATGTCGCCGCTCGTGAAGAGGATCTTCTTGAGGATCTCCCGCCACTTCGGCTTCTGTCGCAGCAGGAACTCCAGGTCCATCCCGAAGTGCTTCATCTCCTCCTGCTGCGAGTTCTCCATGATCGCCTTCGCCTGCGCGTCGGTCTCGATGGAGATGCGCTGCTCGTACCAGCCGATCGCCTCCGCTTCCTCGGTGAGACCGGTGATCATGCGCGCGAAGGTCCGCACCTCGCTGGAAAGCTCGCTGGCCGGCTCGTGGTATTGGTCGAAGCCCATGTCGTCCCTGTCTGGAGTACGTGTGCACGTGATGGAGTGACTGCCGCGGTGCGCGCCTGTGCATGAAGCGCTCCCGCGCGTGGTCGCCGTGCTATCTTGCAGCGAGGCCCGCTGCTCCCGCAACAGGTGAGGCGAGGGAACCGATGGCGACTCGGCTGCCGCACGACACCGCCCTCATCGCGACGATCGCCGTCGGCCTCGGCATCGCCCTCCTGCTCGGCCTCCTCGCGGTGCGGCTCCGCCTTCCCCCCATCGTCGGCTACCTCGCCGCCGGGATCGTCGTCGGCCCCTTCACCCCCGGCTTCGTGGCCAGCGGCGGTATCGGCGCGCCGGCCGCCGAGCTGGGTGTCGTGCTCCTCATGTTCGGCGTCGGTCTCCACTTCTCCCTGAGCGACCTGATCGCCGTGCGCTCGGTGGTGGTTCCCGGCGCGCTGCTGCAGATCTTCGTCACGGGCGGCATCGCCACCCTGCTCGGCAGGCTCTGGGGGCTCGGTGCCGGCGGGGCGCTGGTGCTCGGCGTCTCGCTCGCCGTCGCCAGCACCGTCGTCATGCTCAAGGGGCTCGAGGTCCGCGACCGGCTCGACTCCCCCGAAGGGCGGCTGGCCGTCGGCTGGCTGGTGGTCGAGGACCTCGCGATGATCGTCGTCCTCGTCCTCCTCCCCGCCGTGGCGCCCATGCTCGGCGGCGCCGCCTCGGGCGCGGGCGGCACGACGGCGGCGGCGCTCGCCCTCTCCACCGCGCTCGCCATCGGCAAGGTGCTGGCGTTCGGCCTCCTCATGTTCGCCGGCGGCACGCGCGCGGTGCCCTGGCTGCTGGAGCACGTCGCGCGGCTCGGCTCGCGCGAGCTGTTCACCCTCACCGTGCTCTCGATCGCGCTCGGGGTGGGCACCCTCGCCTCGCAGCTGTTCGGCGTCTCGTTCGCGCTCGGGGCGTTCGTCGCGGGGGCGGTGGTGAGCGAATCGGAGCTGAGCCGCCGCGCCGCCGCCGACGCGCTCCCGCTGCAGGACGCCTTCGCCGTGCTCTTCTTCGTCTCCGTCGGCATGCTGTTCGATCCCCGCGTCCTGCTCGAGCACCCGGGGCAGCTCGTCGCCGTGCTGGCGGTGATCGTCGTCGGCAAGCCCCTCGTTTCGTACACGATCCTTCGCGCGCTGCACCAATCCCCCCGCACTGCGCTCGCCCTCGGTGGGGGAGTCGCCCAGATCGGGGAGTTCTCCTTCATCCTCGCCGCGCTCGGCGTCTCGCTCGGCCTGATCGGCCGCGAGACGCAGGCGCTGGTCGTGGCGGGGGCGATGCTCTCGATCACCGTGAACCAGCCCCTCTCCTGGTGGCTGCGGCGTCGCGCCGAGAGCGCGGCGGCCTCGTCTTCGGGCGACGCGGCGGCGCCGGCGGACCCATTCGACTTCGGTACCCTCGCCGGCCATGTCGTGCTCATCGGACATGGCCGCGTCGGGGGCACCGTGCTGGACGCGCTCGACCGAGCCGGCGTGCCCTGCGTCGTCGTCGAGGAGCAGGAGCGCATCGCCGCCGCCCTTCGCGCGCGCGCCGCGCGAGCGGTCTCGGGCGACGCGACGCGGGCCGACGTGCTGGCGCGGGCCGGTATTGCCGGCGCGCGCCTCGTCGTCGTCACCGCCCCCGAGCCGATCCGGGCGCGGCTCATCGTCGAGGTGGCCCGGGGCCTCAATCCCTCGATCGCCCTCGCGGTGCGCACCCACAGCGCCACGGAGCAGTCGTTCTTCGAGGACCTCGTGCGCGCGCGCGGCATCGCCGGCCGCGCCGTGTTCGCCGAGCGCGAGGTGGCCCTCAGTCTCGCGCAGTTCGCTCTCATCGCCATGGGACGGTCGGACGCGCAGTCGGATGCCGTGGTGGACGCGATGCGGTAGGAGCCACGCTTCGGGTGAGCGGCACTGCGGCGCTGAACTTCCTGTTGCGCGTTCTCATTGGTGCAGCCATCGTACGAAAGGACCACTCCGCCGCCGGAGGGAAGCAGCGCCCGCCGAGTGAGCTCGAGGATGCCATGGAACTGCCCGCTGGCCGCCCCGCCGATGCGCCCCCGCTGCTCCCCGCCACGCCGGAGGAGCGCGAAGGGCTGCTCGACGCGCTGTTCGAATCGGCCGCGGTGGGCCTGGCGCTCTGCTCGCCGGACGGGCGGATCATCCGCGCGAACCGCGCGCTCGCGTCGCTTCTCCACAGCAGTGCGGAGCGACTGGTGGGGCGCGGCGCCCTCGAGCTCACCCACCCCGAGGGTCGGGAGGCGGCGGCGGCTCTGCTTCGGCAGCTCAGCGACCGGCGCCGCTCGCACATCGAGGTCGACACGCGCTACCTGCTCGACGACGGATCTGCAGTGTGGGCTCGCGTCACGATCGTGGCAGCGTACGGCGCGGACGGCGCGCCGAGCCACCACCTCGTGACCATCCGCGACCTCAGCGCGAAGCGCGCCCTCGCCGCCCGGCTCGAGGAAGCGAATGCCCGCTACCGCACGCTCGTCGACGCGAACATCATCGGCGTCGCCGTCGCCACCACCGACGGGATCACCGAGGCCAACGACGAGTTCCTCCGGCTCGCCGGCGCGACGCGCGAGGCGTTCGAGTCGCACGGGGTCGACTGGCGGGCGATCACCCCGCCCGAGTACGGCGCGCGCGAAGAGGAGGGACTCCGGCAGGTCGCCGACCGAGGCGCCTGCATCCCGTTCGAGAAGGAATACCTGTGGCCGGACGGGACGCGTGTCCCCATCCTCGTCGGCGCCGCCCGCCTCGAGCGCGAGCCGCTCAAGTGGATCGCCTTCGCCCTCGACCTCTCCGAGCGGAAGCACGCCGAGTCGGAGCGCGACCGGCTCCTCGAGGAGGCGCGCACCGCCCGCACGATGGCCGAGCTGGCGCTGCATGCCCGCGAGACGGTGCTCGCGCAGGTCACCCACGATCTCCGCAGCCCGGTCGCCGCCAACATCGGCTACGAGAGCCTGATGCGCGATGGGCTTCCCGTGCCGCTGCATCCCACGCACCACGCCTACGTGCTGCGCATGATCGCCAACCACCAGCACCTGCTCGCGCTGATGGACAGCCTGCTCGACTTCGCCCGCAGCAGCTCCGGCCGCGCGGCCGTCGAGCTCGAGACGCTCGACGTGGACGCGCTGCTCGCCGCGGTGGAGCCGGTCGTCGCGCCACAGCTCCAGGACGCGGGGCTGGAGTTCGACTGTCCCGCGTGCGATTCCCCGCTCACGGTGCGCGCCGACCCGCTGAAGGCCAAGCAGATCCTCGTGAACCTGCTCGCGAACGCCATCAAGTTCACGCCGGACGGGGGGCGCATCACACTGCGGGCCGCGGCGCACGGGGACCGCGTGGCGATCTCGGTGACCGACACCGGCATCGGCGTGGCGCCCGAGCTGCAGGAGCGCATCTTCGAGCCCTTCGTGCAGAGCCGTTCCCTGGACGCCAATGGACATCGCAAGCAGGGCTTCGGGCTCGGTCTCGCCATCAGCCGGCAGCTCGCCCACGCGATGGACGGCGACGTCACGGTGCGCAGCGACGTCGGGGCGGGCAGCACCTTCACTCTCACGCTGCCCCGTGCGAGCAGCTCGCGCGGCGAGTGAGGGGAGAAGGCACTACGCAACTCTGCCGACTTGCATCCTCCTGCCGGCGCACCAGTCTACAGGTGTAGGACGGCGGCTCCATGCGAGCCAGGGAGGCCGAATGCTGGAACACGGAACGAGCGCGATCGATCCGACGCTCCCGAAGGCACAGCAGATCGCGGCGCTGCGCCAGGCGGTCGAGGAATGCTACTGCGGGCTGGGACCGGCCTGCTACCTCTGGCGTCAGATGACGCCCGAGCAGCGAGAGGACTGCTCGCTGGACAAGCGCTTCACGGCGCAACGCTACTGGAGGACGGGGATGTAGCGCCTGCGGCCGGCGCTCGCCGGCCGGCCGCAGGATCACCTTCGTCCACCCCCGCTCCCGCGCGTCGAGATGCTTGTACGCGTCGGGCGCCTCGGCCAGTGGCGGATGGTGCGACACGATGAACGACGGCGTGGCACTTCCGTTGTGGATCAGGTCGCGCAGGTGGCGGTTGTAGCGCTTCACGTCCGCCTGACCGGTGCCCATCCGCAGCCCCTTGGTGAAGAAGGCGCCGTAATCGAAGGCGATCTGGCCTTCCTTCATCAGCTTGTCGGGGCTCTTCTTGTCTTCCTTCGGATAGACGCCGACGACGCCGAGCGCCCCCGTCGCGCGCACCGATGCGACGAGCCGGTTCAGCACCATGTTGGGGTGCTTGCCGACCGCGGCTCCCCGGAATCGGGGAGCTCCTGACGGCGTACTCGGCGGGCGCGCGCTAGACTGAGGGGCAATGTCCCTGCTCCAGGTCGCCCTGCTCGCGTCGGCCGCCGCCATCGCTGCGCTGCTCGGCCCCTTCCTGATCGAATGGGCCGATACGCCGAAGCGCCACGTGCTCGGCGTCGCCGACGCGCTCGCCGCGGGCATGATGCTGGGCATCGCCTATCCCCTGATGAGCGCCGCGCTGGCGCGCGCCTCCGTCGGCGCCGCGCTCGGCGCCGCCGCCGGGATCGTCGCCACCTACCTCGTGCACTGGCGGCTCGACATCGGCGGCGCGCCGGGCTCCAGCGTCCATTCGCTCGCCGCCTCCGCGGTGCATGCCGCCCCCGAAGGACTCGCCCTCGGCGCCGCGGCGGCATTCGATCCGCGGCTGGCGATCGTCCTCGCCGCCACCCTCGCCGTCCACAACGTCTCCGAGGGGGCGGTGCTCGCGGCGCATCTCCCTCGCGGCGCCGGGGGGCGCGCGCGCATCTCCCTGCTGGTCGTGCTGAGCAACGCGCCGCAGGTAGTGATCGCCGTGCTCGCGCTCGCCCTCGCCGGCTGGGCGCCCGCGCTGGTCGCCCCCCTCCTTGGCGCCGCGTTCGGCGCGCTCACCTACCTCTGCCTCGCCGAGCTGCTGCCCGACAGCTATGAGCTCACGGGCCGCACGAGCATCGCCCTCGTCGTCACGGTCGCCGCCGGTGTCGTCGCCCTCGCGAGCGGGAGGGTGTGGTGAGGGCGTTCATCCAGCAGCCGGTGGTGCAGGTCTTTCTCTACGCCCTCCTCACCGCGGTCGCGACGTCGTTCGGTGCGCTTCCCTTCGTCTTCATCCGCAACCTCTCGCAGCGGGCCGCCGCCTACGCGAACGCCATCGCCGCCGGCCTCATGCTCGGCGCGAGCTTCGGGCTCATCGTCGAAGGGACGCAGCACGACGGTGCCGCCACCTTCCTCGGCGCCATCGCCGGCGTGGCCTTCATCCTCCTCACGCAGAAGCTGCTCGGTGACCACGGCCACGAGACGGAGTTCCTCGGCGCGCGCGGAGCAGGGGCGCGCCGGATGCTGCTCGTCATCGTGATCATGACGGTGCATTCATTCGCGGAAGGGGCAGCGGTGGGAGTGTCGTTCGGCGGCGGTGCGGCGCTCGCGACGGCGATCACCCTCGCCATCGCCGTGCACAACATCCCGGAGGGGCTCGCGATCAGCGCCGTGATGCGGCCGCAGGGGGCGAGCGTCCTGTCCTGCGCCTGGTGGAGCTTCGTGTCCTCGGTGCCGCAGCCCCTCGCCGCAGTGCCTGCCTTCCTCTTCGTGTCGCGCGTCTCGGCCGCCCTTCCCTACGGGCTCGGCTTCGCTGCCGGGGCGATGGTGTTCATGGTGCTCGTCGAGCTGCTCCCCGAGGCGTACGAGCAGGCGATGGCCAGGGGGATCGCCGTGGTGACCTCGCTGACGATGGTCGCGATGCTGCTCGTGCAGCGGTTCCTCTAGCGCGGCGGCGCGGCCAATCGAATCATCGACCCTTGACTCAGCAAGAAAACTTGATGTATGATTCAGGCGTGCCCACGCTCTCCCGCACCTCCGCCCGCCTCGACCGCGCCGTATCCCTCTTTCACGCGCTGTCCGACGAGACCCGGCTCTCGATCCTCGAGATGCTGCGGGCCGGCGAGCGCTGCGTCTGCGACCTGCAGGAGGAGCTCGGCGCCGCGCAGTCGCGGCTCTCCTTCCATCTCCGCGTGCTCAAGGACGCCGGGCTCGTCGACGACCGCCGCGAGGGACGCTGGTCCTACTACACGATCGTTCCCGGCGCGCTGGCCGAGGTGCACGACCTCTCGGTCGCCCTCCAGCCGAAGGGGCGTCCCCTTCGCGTCCTCCGCTCGGCAACGGACTCCTGCTGCCGCTGAACGCTCTTCATTTTGCGCTACATATCAACATTTCTTGATAACCCGGAGACGACCATGACGACCATGACGACCGAGACGGGCCAGGACCAGGGAAGGGTGCCGGCGACGCTGGAAGGGATCCGCGCGACGGTGCAGGCCCGCTACGGCGCGGCGGCCCAACGCGTCGCCGACGGCGCCACGACGGGGGCGAGCTGCTGCGCCCCCGCCGACGGGTCGAGCGGCTGCTGCGGCTCCACGAGCGAGTCGTGGGACCCCATCACCGCCGACCTCTACGAGGCGGGCGAGACCGCGGGCCTCCCCGCCGAGGCGCTCCTCGCCTCGCTCGGCTGCGGCAACCCCACCGCCCTCGCCGAGCTGCGCGAGGGGGAGACGGTCCTCGACCTCGGCTCGGGCGGAGGCATCGACGTCCTCCTCTCGGCGAAGCGCGTCGGCCCCACCGGCAAGGCCTACGGCCTCGACATGACCGACGAGATGCTCGCGCTCGCGCTGGAGAACAAGGCGCGCGCCGGTGCCACGAACGTCGAGTTCCTCAAGGGCCACATCGAGGCGATCCCCCTTCCGTCCAACGTCGTGGACGTGATCATCTCCAACTGCGTGATCAACCTGTCGGGTGACAAGCGCGCCGTGCTCGCCGAGGCGTTCCGCGTGCTCAAGCCCGGTGGCCGCTTCGCCGTGAGCGACGTGATCGTGCGCGAGGGGCTGCCCGACGCGGTGAAGGAGAACATGGCGCTCTGGACGGGGTGCGTCGCCGGCGCCCTCGAGGAGTCGGAGTTCCTCGGCCTGTTGCGCGAGGTCGGATTCGAGGGGCCGAGCATCGAGCCGACGCGCGTCTACACGCGCGACGACGCCGCGGCGCTGCTCGCCGGCACGGGGCTGGACGCCTCGCTCGCCGACCAGGTGGAGGGGAAGATCATCAGCGGCTTCGTCCGCGCCACGAAGCCGGGCGGCACGACGCCGGCACGCGCGACGAAGCCGGTCGTCCAGCTCGCGACGCTCGGCGCCGGCACCGGCGCGTCGCGGGCCTGCGGCTGCGACGACGGCTGCTGCACTTGAGGCGCGCTCGCGACGATGAGCGACGGTGAGAAGACGAAGGACGCGCCGCGCCTCCGTCCGGCGACGGCGAGGGATCTGGAGGCGGTCGAGCGGCTGCTCGTCACGAGCGGACTGCCCCTCGACGGCGTGCGCGAGGCGCTGCCCGGTTTCCTCGTCGCCACGTCGGGCGACTCCGTGATCGGCGTCGCCGGGGTCGAGCCGTACGGCGGCGACGCCCTCCTCCGCTCCGTCGCCGCCGACTGGCGGTCGTCCGGGGTGGGCCGCGCCCTCGTGACCCGGCTCGTCGCCGACGCCGAATCGCGGGGCGTCCGCGCGCTGTACCTGCTCACCACCACGGCCGGCGGCTGGTTCCCGGCCTTCGGGTTCCGCACGATCGCGCGCGAGGATGCCGCGCCGGCGGTGCGGGAGTCCATCGAATTCAGGAGCGCCTGCCCCGCCTCCGCCACGGTGATGGTTCGGGCGACGACGCGCGCGGAGGGCTGACCGCGGCCTCCGGCCGGCCGGGGATCTCGCGCAGGAGGAGCGGCGCCCCTAGGTTGGCGGAGGACAACCGTGCAGGAGCCCTTCGCATGCGTTCCCGTATCCGTATCCTTCTGCTTCTCGCGCTCGTCGCGGCATGCGGCGGTGGCGCCGCCGCCCAGCAGCCCGACTCGGCGCATCGCGCAACCGGGGCGAGCATCGTCGGCGTCGTCCGCGACAGCATCGCGCACGCGCCCCTCCCGGAGGCGCAGGTGCAGCTCGTCGGCGCCGGAGGTTCGGCGCGGGCGGGACGCATCGCGGTCGCCGATGCCACCGGCCGCTTCGCCTTCGACAGCGTGCCGGACGGTCGCTACATGCTCGGCTTCTTCCACCCGCTGCTCGACTCGCTCGGGGTTGCCGCTCCCGTGCGCGAGGTCGTCGTGGCCGCGCAGCTCTCGGCACGCGTCGACCTGTCCACCCCGGCGCCCGCCTCGCTCCGGACCGCCATCTGCGGCGCGCGCTCGCGCGACTCGGGTGCCGTCGTGATCGGGACCGTGCACGACGCGCGCGACGGGTCGCCGGCGGCTCGCGTCGAGGTCACGGCGGAATGGCTCGAGATGACCTTCACGACGCACGGAGCCGCGCGTCGCGCGCCGCGTCTCGTCGCGAACACCGGCGACAACGGCTGGTTCGCGCTGTGCAACGTGCCTCGTGGCGGCACGATGTTCCTGCAGGCGAGCCGCGGCGCCGACAGCACCGATCGCATCGAGGTGCTGGTCCCCTCCGAGGGGTTCCTGCGCCACGAGCTCTGGCTCGGCAGCGCGCGGACGGTCGTCGTCGGCGACAGCGCCCGTCGCGCCGGCTCGGCCGTGCTCCCCCCGCGGCGCGTGCACGTCGGCACGGGCCGGCTCAGCGGCACCGTGACGGCGGCGGCCGGGGGACAACCACTCGCCGGCGCGCAGGTGAGCGTCGTCGACGGCCCGCAGGCGCAGGCGAACGCGCAGGGCGAATGGGTCCTCGTGGACGCGCCGGCGGGCACGCGGATGCTCGAGGTGCGAGCGGTCGGCTACTATCCCGCGCGGCGTCGCGTGGACGTCGTGGCTGGCGCTCCTCCCATCCGCGTCGCGCTCTCCACGTTCAAGGCGGTGCTGGACACCGTTCGCGTCACCGCCACCCGCTACAACGCGCGGGTCGCCAGCGGCTTCGCCGAGCGGCACCGCTCGGGGATGGGCAGGTATCTCACCGCGGACGACATCGCGCGGACGGGTGCGTTCAACACCGCCGACCTCTTCAAGATGATGCCCGGCGTGCGCCTCGACCGCACCGTCGACGACTCGATGAGCATCACGATGCGCAGCGCGTTCGGCGGCTTCAACGGCGGCACTGCGATGTGTTCGCCAATGATCTTCCTCGACCGCCATCCCCTGCCCGGCATCTCGGCGGCCGAGCTGGACGGGCTCATCGTCCCCACGAGGCTGGCCGGCGTGGAGGTCTACACCGAGTCGAGCGTGCCGGCCGAGTTCACCGAGCCGCTCAAGGGGTGTGGAGCCATCGTGCTCTGGTCAAAGTGAGCGCGAGGGGGCGACTGCGGGCCTCACGACCGGAAGACGAAGGTCACGACAAGAGGATCATACGAAGCGGCACACAGCCGTCGGCGAAGGGTCCGGGCGACTGGTTCACCGCACCGTCCGAATCGGCCCGCTCTTCCCGGCGACGGCGCCGGCCCGCGCGGCGGGCAATGCCGTCACGTTCCAGGCCCGCTTCGATGCGCAGGCGACAAATCAGCCCAACGGGGCGCCCGTGGCCAACCTCGTGAATGGCGCACCAGGTGCCCGCACGACGACCATCACCGAGCTTCCAGGAAGCGACGATTTACCCGCTCACCGGCTCCTGGGGAAAGTATTTCGGCTCTCTCAGCGAGCTCTCCGTGTCGCGGCAAGACTTCTTCGAGGTGGAGAACGCGTACATCCGCTTCGTGGCCGGGAGCGAGATCGCCTTCTTCACCAGCCGGGTCGGCGTGTTTCATCCGTGGGAAGGTATCGGCGCCTCGGACCGGCCCTTCTCGAATGCGCGGACACTCTTTCAGACCTCGGGTATCTCGGCGGGCGGCCGAGCGGTTCCGTACTCTGACCAGCCGTGGGGACGCGATGAAGTGGGCCTCGAGGTCGGCGGCGAGTCCGGACCATGGAAGGGCGCCAACCAGGCGGTGCCCGGCCTGGGCAGACCGTTCGATTACGTGTCGCACAATACGCCCGACTTCTCGGCCAACGTGACGTATGCGCTCAGTGAGATGGGAGGCGGCCTTGCCCGCTTGTACTATCACTGCAACATCGCGGCGGGGAACACCGACGTCGACTTCACCGACGCCACGGCCTTCCGCGACAACTTCCATCGGGTGGGGCTGTACGGCTCCTATCCCATCGGCAAGACCTTCTTCCCGCAGGCGGGACTCCAGCGCGGCACGGATCATCGGGCGGACGGCACCACCTTCAACAGCACCGGCGCATTCGCCGAGGCCCCCTACGTGTTCAGCAAGTGCGCCACGGGCGGGGCGCGCTATGATCGGCGCGAACGACGGCGGCCGGTGAGGCAGCGCCTCATCCGGCCGCCACTTCGCGCCGCAGCCATCCGCGATTGCCGTCGGGCGCGGCCCTCGGGCGTGTGATGGACGCGATCCACGCCTGATCGAAACACCTCTATCCCGCGGGCGTCGCAGGGTTCGCCGGAGCCGAGGAGGTCGAAGACGCCTCGGCGCCCGCCTCCGCGGCCTTCGGCAACTCGCGCGTGAACGTGCTGCCCGCGCCCAGCCTGCTCTCGGCCGTGAAGTCGCCCCCCATGCCACGCGCGAGATCGCGGCTGATCGCCAGCCCGAGTCCCGTCTCTTCCGCCGAGCGCGTGAATCCCGTGTGCACCTGCACGAACGGCTCGAACACTGCTTCGAGCTTGTCGGCGGGAATGCCGATGCCCGTGTCCACCACCTGGATCAGGACGTGATCGCCGTGCACCACGCAGCGGATCTGGATCGACCCGCCGGGCTCCGTGAACTTCACGGCGTTCGACAGCAGGTTGACGATGACCTGCCGCAGCTTCTCCGCGTCGGCGCATACCGTGAGGTTGCTCGTGCACTCCTGCACCTCGAGGCGCAGCGTCCGGGCGCGGGCCTGCGGCGCGACGAGCGACTCGGCGTCCTCCAGCACGTTGCAGACGCGGACCGCGGTGAGGTGATGCTTCACCGTTCCCGTCTCGAGCTTCGCGAAGTTCAGCACTTCGTTGATGAGTGACAGGAGGTGCCGCTGGCTGCGCTGCACCCGGTCCAGCGCCTTGCGCTGCGCCTCGGTCACGGCGCCGTGCACGCCGAGCTCGAGGAGCTGCGCGTAGCCGCCGATGGCGTTGAGCGGGGTGCGCAGCTCGTGGCTCATCGTAGCGAGAAACTGGCTCTTCGCACGGTTCGCCTGTTCCGCCTCGCGGCGCGCCTGGTGCTCGGCGGCGAACAGGCGCGCCCGCTCCACCGCCTGCGCGCCCTGCCGCGCGAGGGCGAGGAAGAAGGCCCTGTCTTCCGGCGGGAACTGGCGCGGCGCCGTGCAGGTGAACGACATGACGCCGACCACCGATCCGGCGGCGATCAGCGGTACGGTTGCGATGGCATGGGCGCCGAGGCTCTCCCATATATCCGAGATGTCGCCGTAGCGCCGGAGCAACCCCCCGGTCGCCGTCGCGCGACTCGACGAACACCGCGCGGCCGGTCCGCAGCGACTCGGCTGCCGGGCCCGGCGCGGAGACGCCGAAGTGCGCGTACCGCTCCACCACCGAGGTGGTGAGCCCGCGCTGCTGGACGATGGTCGCGTCGTCGCTGCCCGGCGGGCGGATGGCGAGCATCCCCGTCTGCGCCTTCTGCGATCCCGCTGAACACAGGTGTCCGAGGCCTACCACTACCGACTCGCGCGCAGAAGCTCCCCGAGGTTGCCCAACCCGCCATCGAACCGGTACCTGATGTGGCCGCGGCCGTCCAGGAGCATCGCGGTCGGTGCGTGCTCGATGTCGCCGGTCGTCTCGTTCCGCCGCCTCCCGATCCCGAGCAGATCGAGCGCTCGCTGCACGTCGGAGACACTGCCGGAAAGCACACGGTCGGTGGACGCGAGGTGCCAGCTCTCCGTCATGGTGGACAGACGCTCGGGGGTGTCCCGCCAGGGGTCGAGGGTGACCACCACGAGCGGCACGTCGGCGCGACCGGCGCTGCGGCGAATGGCCAGGATGTCATGAACGACGGCAGGGCATACGGTGGTGCAGTGGCCGAACGCGAACGTGAGCAGCGTCGGGTGTCCGCGGAGAGCAGCGAGCGACGTCCGTCGTCCGTGCTGGTCCACGAGCGGGACATCGGGGGCCGCGACGTCCATCGTCAGCGGCACACCGGGCCCGAGCCTGACGGCCACCCGTCCACTGGCCGAGGCGCGCGCGACGCGCGCGACGAGGACGCTGGCACCGAGGAGCAGCAGGGCGATGCCCGCGATGCCGGTGGCCTGCCACGCGAGGTGCCCCCGGACAGCCTGCAGGTCTCGCCTGAGCGAACGGCCCCAGATACCAACGAGCGCGGCGAGCATGCCGGCGGGCTCTCCCACCAGGAGAATCCACCCGCCGGCGTCGGGAAGCCCGCCGGGCATCGCGCCGAAGCAGGCCGCGCGCGTGCGCTCCACCCAGTCCGCCTGGGCGGTGCCCACCGGCCACAGCGCCAGCGCCCACCACGCAGCAGTGACCACGAGGATCACCACCAGCGCCATGAGCGCCGCGCCAGGCCGGTACGCGCCGGGTCGCGCTATCCGATCTTCCACAGGAAGCTGAGCACCTTCCAGTTCGTGAAGTAGTACAGCATGAAGGCGAGGAAGAACACCGCCACGAGCACCAGCGTGCCCGGCGTGGCTCCGCCGATACCGCGCGCCGGCGCATGCAGCTCCTCGTTCATGTCGTCCGCGTTCGCGAAGTGCGTGGGCGGGTGCGTGAGGCCCTGCGGAATCCCGGCGACGGCGACTCCGCGCGGGAACTCGGTGATGCGCTCGCCGAAGAACACCGACTTCACCGCGATGAGGATGAAGGAGTACGCCCCGGCGACCGCGATGATGCCGCCGATGCCGACCATCGCCAGGAAGAGATCGACCGCCGGATTGAACGGGACGTCGAACGGCGCCTGCGAGAACGAGATGTCCCAGTGCCGGCGCGGCACGCCGAAGCTGCCGGCGAACGTCATCCCGAACTCCACGAGCAGCATCCCGATCGAGAACAGGTACGGCTGCGCCTGCGCCAGCTTCCAGAACGCCACCTTGCGCTGGAAGACGAGGGGGAGCAGGTAGTACGTGGCACCCATGAACGCCATCGCCGTGCCGCTGACCACGGTCGCGTGGAAATGTCCGGGAATGCGCAGCGTGTTGTGCGCGATGATGTTGATCTGCTCCGTGCCGATCGTGACGCCGGTGATGCCGCCGAAGAAGCCGAACACCACCACGGACAGGATCAGCGAGGAGAATCCGGGGTCGCCCCACGGCGCCTTCCGCAGCCACCCGAACATGCCATCGGTGAAGCCGCGCAGCCGCATGCCGAGCTCGATGCCGGCGGGCACCGTGAAGCCGTGCACCATGGACGCCAGCACCGCCATGTACATGAAGTACGACGTGTTCACGATCTTCCACGCCGGTCCGAAGCCCGGATCCACCAGCAGGTGGTGCGCCGACGCCATGGAGATGAAGAGGATGTAGAGCACGAACGCGGAGCGGCTCACCTTCTCGTTCAGCACGACCGCGCCGACCGTGAGCGCGCCGAGCATGTACCAGATGGCCACCATGGCCGCGACGTTGATCTGCTGCGCCGAGTGCCCGAGCGCCCACCAGAGCAGGCGGTACATCTGCGGGTTGATGCTCGGGATCACGCCGATCGACCACAGGAACGTGGGAATGTAGATCATCGCGCCGTGCAGGAGCGTGATCACGGCAATGATCGCCGCCGTCATCGCGCCGTACACCACGAGCGGCATCGACCCTTCGTAGGTCTTCTCCCGCTTCGCGATCGTCAGCGTGGCGAAGAACTGGCCGACCACACCCAACGCTCCCACAGCGAACAGGATGATGCCGAGGTAGAACAGCGGATGTGCCTTGAGCGGCGGGTACGACGTGTAGAGCACGTCGGCCCGGCCACTCCACTGCATCGCCTCCACCATCAGCGACCCGACCAGCATCAGCCCGAAGTTGAACCACCCGTACTTCGGTGCTGCGGGCCGTGCATCGAGCAGCACGGTGCTCGCAAACCACAGCACTGCCATCTCGAAGAAGATGATGAAGAAGATGAGCATGTTCATCCCGTGCACGCCGAGGATCCGGTAGTACCACACGGCGGGCAGCAGGTGGATGGCCTGCCAGCGCGTCAGCGCGAGCAGCAGGGCGGCCGTCGCTCCAACGAGCAGCGCGACGACGGCGACCACGGCGTTGACCTTGATCAGCGCCTGGGCCTTGAAATCGATGCGACGGCCGGTCGCAGGACAGACGCGATAGCCGGTGACCGACGGCTCGTACAGCGCCCCCGAGGTCGACACGCCGGTCATCGTGTGCCTCCATGGCCGACGGTCGCGCCGGAATGATCGGCAACGGTCTGGCCAGCCGAGTCGACGACGATGACGCGTCCCACCATGGTGTGGTGACCGATGCCGCAGAACTCGTTGCAAATGATGCGGAAGTCGCCCGAGGCCGTCGGCGTCACGCGCAGCGCATAGTCGAAGCCCGGAACCACGGCGAAATTGATGTTGATGGGATACAGGGAGAAGCCGTGGTTCACGTCGAGCGAGGACATGTGGAGCATGTACTCCTTGCCCTGCTGGAGCTGGAGGATGGGGTACCACTGGAAGGTGAGCCCCACGAGATAGACCTCGGCGCCGGGGGGCGGCGCCACGATGGGCAGGCCGCGGTCCTCGCCGACCTTGTATTGACTCGCGAAGGCCAGCGTTCGCGCGTAGTACGCCTTGGGGTCCACGCGCGTCCGCACCCCCGAGGGGTTCTGCCCGCCCTTCCAGTGCCACAGCGGCATCATCGCGAACAGCACGATGCACCACGCGAAGGCTATCGATACCCATACCTTCTCGGCCTTGTGCGCGGGCCTCCACCAGATGCCGGGCACCGGGTCGAGCCCTGTATGAACTTTCGTCAGCATGTGGGCCTCTGTCAGGGAAGCGTGCCTTGCGGCATGGACATGATCTCCCACATGCCCCACGCCGTGAACACCACGAGCATGACCAGCACGCCGAGCACGAGGAGCAGGTACATGTTGTCGAACAGCCGCTGGCCGATCGGAATCGGCTCTGGCGTGTCGGCCACGTCAGGGGGCAGGGACGGATCCATCGAGGGACCTCCGGTGGGAGCGATGGGCAACGCACAACCGGCCGCGAGCAGGGGAACAGCGGGCACGCGGCAACGCCAGGGTTGGACGGCTGGCGCGCTATCATGCACACTGGTGTCACACCAGCGCAAGGCGAATCTCGATGCGATTGCTCGAACGCGGCGCACGCCGCATGATCAGGGCGCTCGACGCGGCGGCCACCCGGCTCTTCGGAATGGCGCACAATCCGCTGCACCAGAGCGGGACGATCGCCGTCGCGATGCTCGTGGTGCTGATCGCCACGGGGGCGTACCTCGTCCTGTTCTACCGGCTCGGCGCCCCCGCGGAATCCGTGGCCGGACTCGCCGCCGACCCGTGGCTAGGCGCCTGGATGCGCAGCCTGCACCGGTACGCCACCGACGTCTTCCTCCTCGCCGCGCTGCTCCACATGCTCCGCATGTTCTCGCAGGCCAGGAGTTGGGGGCCGCGCACGCTCGCCTGGGTGTCGGGGCTGATGTTGCTCGGTACCGGGATGGTGTGCGCGTGGACCGGCTTCGTCATGGCCTGGGACTCGTTCGGGGAGCGGCTCGCCCGCGAAGGGGGCCGGCTGCTCGACGTCGTGCCGATCTTCTCGGAGCCGCTGAGCCGGATCTTCGCCGGCGACGGGCCGGTGCCCAGCGCCTTCTTCTTCGTCAACCTCTTCGTGCACATCGGCCTGCCGCTCGCCATCGGCGCCGTGCTTTGGCTGCACGTGTCGCATCTCGCGCGCCCCGTGCTGCTCCCGCCCAGGGTGCTCTCGTGGACGCTCGTGGCCGCGCTCACCCTCGCATCCGTCGTCATGCCGGCGGCGCTCGGCGAGCCCGCCAGCGCCTTCCGGCTCGCTTCCACGACGCCGACCGATCTGGTGGTGGCGTGGTGGCTCCCGCTCTCGGAGCGACTCGCGCCGGCTGCGGTCTGGGCGCTGCTGCTGCTGCTCGCCGTCGCGCTGCTGCTCGTGCCACGCGTGGTGCGCCGGCGACGCGAGGGAAGCTGGGCGCCGAGCGTCGTCGACCCCCGTTACTGCACCGGGTGCAACCAGTGCCCGCAGGATTGCCCGTGGGAAGCGATCACGATGGTGAAGCGGGCCGACGACCGGCCGACGCTCGTCGCCCTGGTGGATCCGGCGCGGTGCGTGAGCTGCGGCATCTGCGCGGGCTCGTGCGCGCCGATGGGAGTGGGACCGCCCGGCCGCTCGGGACGCGACCAGCTCCAGACCCTCCGCAACGCGAGCATGACGGAACCCGGACCGGACGCGCCGTTCCCGATCGTCGCGATCTGTTGCGAGCAGGCGCCCGCCGCCCATGCGGCGGCGCTGCGCGCGCTGGGCGCGCACATACACCCCGTGTCATGCATCGGGAATCTGCACACGTCAGTGATCGAGCGCTTCATCCGCGACGGCGCGGCGGGCGTCTTCATCGGTGGGTGCCCACCGCGGGACTGCCTGAGCCGCGAGGGGCCGAAATGGCTGCACGAACGCCTCTTCAACGATCGCGAGGCGGAGCTGCAACCCCGCGTCGACCGGCGGCGCATCCGCGTCGGCACCCTGGCGCCGGGGGCACGCGGCGACGCCATCGCCCTCTTCGAGACCTTCGTCGCAGAGGTGGCCTCGATGGATAGGCCGGCGCGCGCGGTCGGGGAAGCTTCGGAGCCGGTGTGTGATCCGGTCGCTCTACTCGATTCTCCGTCATGAGAGCGCCGACGGCTCAACAGGCGCTTCACGGAATCATTGCGACCGTCGCGACTGCGCTGGCGCTGGTCGCGCTGGCCCGCGTCTCGGCGGCGCCGGTGCCCTACCACTCGGGCCGCGCGGCGCTGCTTCGGCTGTCGTGGAGCGCGCGGCCCGAACGCATCGAGGTGTGCCGGGCACTGTCGCGCGAGGAGCTCGAGGAGCGCGAGGAGCACATGCGCCAGCGCGTCGAATGCGACGGACGCTTCGCGACGTACGATCTCCGCGTCACGATCGACGGGAAGATCGTGGGCGAGAGCGTCGTGCGCGGCGGCGGCTTCCGCCACGACCGGTCCATGTATCTGCTGCGCGAGATGGACATCCCGAGCGGGAAGCGTCACCTGCAGGTGAGCTTCACGCGCCACGAGAAGAGCGTCGGAGACGGCGCGAGTCCGGCGTCGGAAGCGGCGGCCGCGACGGACACGGGCATCTTTGCCGGACGCGCGACACGGGAAGTGGCAGAGCGGGCGCGCCGCGCACGAGCGGCAGTGCCGCCCCGGCTCGTGCTGGACACCACGATCTTCGTCAGTGATCGGCGCGTGGTCGTGATCACGTTCGATCACGAGCGCCGCGCCCTCTCGATCGTGAATGGCACGGGCTGAGGCGCGGAGCCGCGCCTTCCCCCTTCGAACGCCCTCTCTCGGCAGAGATCGGGACGGCCGTGTGCGTGGCCGTGCGTGGCCGCGATTTCTCGCCCGAAGCGATCATCGTTCTCACCCGACTGCGAGAACGACGCCCACGATGACTGATTTCGTCGACGCGTTCCCGACCCCATGGCCGCGTTCGTATCGTGTGGGGGAATGGGCAGGTGCGATCGTCCAGCCATCTGGACAGAATTTCACGGCGGCTCCACAGGGAGCATATCGTAACTCCTTATAGCGCCGATAGTTGCACGCGGGCCTACGCCTTGCCTTGGAGGGAACCGTTGCGATTGCACGTTCACCTCTGCAGGCATGGCGCACAATGCAGCAGCTCGCAGTCGATTGTACGCCTGCTGAACGACCAGGAATTCGGTCCACCGCGCTCGCCGGTGTGCGCGAGCTAGGGGATACGGCGGAGCTCAGGGGCGCCTCGAAGCTCCTGTACCTGCTCGCCCGGACCTGCGCGGCCGGGGCTGCCGAGAGCGTGCTCGAGATCGCCACGCGCCTCGCACGCACGGTCGAATGCGGCGACGAGTACATCAACGGGCACTCTCGCCGCGTTGCGCGGATCGCCTGCGCCATCGCTGCCGAGGGTGGCCTCGACATGGACGCGCTCTTCTGGGTTCAGATCGGGGCGCTCCTGCACGACGTCGGCAAGCTCCGGCTGCCCGGCGCGATGCTCACGAAGTGCGGCGCACTGACCCCCGACGAGTGGACGCTCATGCGCCGCCACCCCGCGCTGGGCGACGCGATGCTCGACCGGCACGCGCTGCCGCACGCGGTGCGTGCCGCCGTGTCGGCCCACCACGAGTGGTGGAACGGGATGGGCTATCCGTACGGCCTGTCCGGCGAGGCGATCCCGTTCGTCTCACGCATCGTGACAATCGCCGACGTCTACGACGCACTCACCTCCGAGCGCAGCTACAAGCGCGCGATGCCGCACCGCGCCGCGATGCACGTGATGCGGCGCGACGTGGGACGGCAGTTCGATCCGCACCTCTTCGCGTGCTTCGAGCGCGTTGCCGCACTGCATTCGCGGCACGGGCTCGCGAGGCCGGGCATGCGCGGCGGACCCATGCCGTCCTGAACGCGGACACCGCGCATGACGCCGAGCCGTTGTGTCGCGCCGTCGCGTGCTCCGTCTCCGTCGTGTGGATGTCGCTCGCGACATCGGGCGTGGTCACTCCGTGACGCCGCTCAAGCGCTCACGCCGCATGCTCGCGCACCAACGGCTCCTGATCGTCGAGCGCCCGACGCGATGCGCCCGCGCCCCCCGCGGTATGCTGTTACCGAGCACCACCGCCGCGTTGCGCGTGAGCGTCTGCAGCCTTGCCCGCTTCATCGGCGAGCCGTCGAACGCCGCGCCGAACTCCCCGTGGGCCATCGCCAGCAGGTAGTGCGCGAGCGTCCGTGCGTCGGCCAGATGCGCCGTCGAGCCATTGCCCATCGCGGGCTTGCCGCTTCGCTGACGGCAGCCTGACTCCCGGCGATCGCCAGCGGAGTGGGTGTGCACTGGACAGCCCCGGCTGCGCACCGGTAGTCTCTCCCCATGACACACTTCTCCACGCTCCGGCAGCTGCTCGCGCTGGTCGCCCTGCTGCCCGCCCTGGCACAGGCCCAGGCCACCGAGGCGCCGATGCCAGCGTCCGTGGTGAGATACGTCCCGCCGAGCCCGAATCCCGAGGGCTTCATCCGCGATGTGCCTGGCGTGCTGGGGAAGGAGCAGCGGGGCCGACTGAACTCGCGCATCACGACGATTCAGGAGCACATCCACGGCGACATCGGCGTCGCGATCCTCTCCGGCATCGGCGACATCCCGCCCTATGAGGTCGGCACGGCGATCTACCGTGCGTGGAAGATCGGAACGGTGGCGCCCATCGGGAACGCGCGGCGCGACGTGGGCGCGCTGGTGCTCCTCGTCCCCAGGGAGTTGGCGCCGAACCACCGGGGCCAGTGCTGGATCACGACCGGACGGGGGAGCGAGGGCGCGGTGATCGACGCGGCGGCGGCGACGATCTGTCGCGACCGGGTGATCCCGGCGATGAAGGCACAGGCGTACGCCGCGGCGGTCGACAGCGCGATCACCGGGATCGAGCACCTCTACCTCGTCGGACTGGATAGCCTGACCGCGGCCCAGGCGGTGGCGCTCGCACACGCCCCAGCCGCGCCGGCGAGCCGGCAGGACGACGCGGCACCGCCCCAGCGTGGCACTGTCGCGTGGTTGGGCGCGCATGGGAAGGCCACCCTCCTGCTCCTGGGTGGGCTCGCCGTGCTTGCGTTCTATGGAATCGTGCGGGGGATCGGCCACTACCGCCGCTTCCGGCCCCGGCCCTGCCCGAGGGGGCATGGCAACATGCGACTCCTGTCCGAAGAGGAGGACGACACCGAGATCGGTGAAGGCGAGCGGTTCGAGGAACAGATCAAGAGCGTGAATTACGACGTGTGGCGATGCCCCGCGGCGGGGTGCTCCGAACGCCTGGTCATCCCGCGCAACAACTGGCTGTCCGGCTACTCGGACTGCCCCCACTGTCACAGGCGCGCACTGACCTCGTCGACGGTCACGCTCGCGGCGGCGACACCCTCCAGCACCGGCCTGGAGGAGTGCACGACGACCTGTGCCTTCTGCAAGACGAGCCGCGCGACGCGACACGTCACGCCGGTCCTGCCACCCCCGCCGCCTCCCTCGAGCTCGAGTTCCGGCTCCAGCTCCAGCTCGTCGTTCGGGGACTCCTCATCCGGTGGGTCCGGATCGTCGTTCGGCGGGTCGGGTTCGACGGCAGGCGGCGGCGGTGGCGCGAGTTATTGAGCGTGCCTGACGCTCGGGTGCGGTCAGACCGCGACGCGGTCGAGGGCGGCGCGCAGGGACGTGAGCACGCCCGGGTCGGTCTCCTCTCCAGCTCGCGACAGCAACGGCCCTACTGCCGCCTCTGAGCCGAGCTGTTCGAGGGTACACGCCGCGTGCGACCGAACGAGTGGCCCGCTTCATCGGGCAGACCTCCTGGGAGATGTGCCGGCATACCCGTTTTGAAATCCCACTTGGGAAGCGCCCGCTCAACCCATGATCTGCAACCACTCATGTGGCGGTTACGGGCTGGTGAACATGCGACAAGGCACCGTTCCTCAGGCTTGCGCACCAAGAGCGTACACAGTATCTACAGGTATATCCCGAAGGAGATACTCATGTCTGTTGCGCGGAGCCGAACCTTCCGGAGCGGGAACAGTGAAGCGCTTCGCCTGCCGAAGGACGTGGCATTCGGGGATGACATCGAGGTCGTGATGGTTCGGTCCGGGGATGTCCTGACGGTCTACCCCGCAGCGATGGCGGTGCCCGACATGATCGCCCGGCTGCGCGAGCTTCCAGCTCCGTACGAGGTGGAAACGCGCGACGTCGAGGATCTTCCCGAGCCGCCCGGACTCTAGATGGCGTACCTGATCGACACGAACGTCGCGATCCGTGTTCGGGACGGTGACACGGTCACCATGAAACGTGTTGCAGCGCTCGGCGACGCGGTGCTGATGTCGGTCGTTACTCGTGTTGAGCTCGAAGGCGGCGTGTATCGAGATCCATCCCAGGCCGCGGTTCGGAGAGCTCGGCTCGACACGATGCTCGCGGCGATCCCGGTGCTGGCGTTCGACGACCAGGCAGCGGCGTCGTACGCCACCATCGTGGCGCATGCGGGCTATTCGGGGCGGAAGCTGCTGGACCGCATGATCGCCGCGCAGGCACTCGTGCACCACGCGACGCTGGTGACGCTGAACGGGAGCGACTTCACCGACGTCCCCGGGCTGCGGCTCCTCACGTGGTGAGTGGCTCCGAGCCGTGGAGCATCGCCGTGAGCACGTCCGCGTCCTCCCTGGAACGCACGTTCGCGAGCACCCCCCCGGCGTTGCGCTTCGTCACGCACAAGCTGACGCGCGTCCTTCCCCGCAAGCACCTCACGCGGCGCAAACTCCGGCATCCGGTTCTCCCGCGCGAAGCGCACGTTTCACGAACACACCTCGTGGGAGGAGTGGCGCAAGAACCGTCTTGAGATCCGACTCTCGAACGGGCGCAGAGCGCCAAGGTGGACAACAGCTCGGCAACTGTAGAGAGGTCG